>NZ_HG992749.1:2400000-3079773 GCF_905175385.1 Vibrio sp. B1FLJ16 | reverse complement strand
CATGCATTATCACGAAAACTTTGACGTCATTGTTGTTGGTGGCGGACACGCAGGAACGGAAGCTGCACTCGCCTCTGCACGCACAGGACAAAAAACTCTTCTTCTTACCCATAACATCGATACATTAGGCCAGATGTCCTGTAATCCGGCTATTGGTGGTATCGGTAAAGGCCACTTAGTAAAAGAAGTCGATGCTATGGGCGGTTTGATGGCACAAGCTATCGACCATGCAGGTATTCAGTTTCGTACACTTAATGCATCCAAAGGACCTGCAGTACGTGCAACCCGTGCTCAGGCTGACCGCGCCCTTTACAAAGCCTATGTCCGCAGCGCATTAGAAAATGCGCCAAACCTGACTTTATTCCAGCAATCCGTTGATGATCTGATTGTTGAGCAGGATCGTGTGATTGGTGTCGTGACCCAGATGGGTCTGAAGTTCCACGCTAAAGCGGTAGTGCTCACTGTAGGTACTTTTCTGGGTGGTAAGATCCATATTGGTATGGAAAGCTCTTCCGGAGGCCGCGCAGGCGATCCTCCATCGATCGCACTTGCGGATCGACTGCGTGAACTGCCATTCAGGGTTGATCGTCTTAAGACAGGTACACCACCGCGTATTGATGCTCGCAGTGTCGATTTTTCTGTGCTGGAAGCTCAGCATGGTGATAACCCGACTCCAGTATTTTCATTTATGGGCAAGCGTGAGCAACATCCGCAGCAAATACCTTGTTTCATTACCCATACCAATGAACAGACCCATGATGTAATTCGTAACAACTTAGACCGTAGTCCGATGTATGCCGGCGTTATCGAAGGTATCGGCCCGCGCTACTGTCCGTCTATCGAAGACAAGGTTATGCGTTTTGCTGATAAAAACAGCCACCAAATCTTTATTGAGCCGGAAGGACTGACAACGAATGAACTTTATCCGAATGGTATTTCAACCAGTCTGCCGTTTGATGTTCAGGTTCAGATTGTTCGCTCGATGAAAGGTTTTGAAAACGCACATATTGTCCGCCCGGGCTACGCAATTGAGTATGACTTCTTCGATCCCCGTGACCTGAAGCAGACCTACGAAACCAAATTTATCAACGGCTTATTCTTTGCTGGTCAAATTAACGGAACAACCGGTTATGAAGAAGCGGCAGCACAAGGTCTGATGGCCGGCCTGAACGCAAGCCTGTACAGTCAGGATAAGGAAGGCTGGAGCCCTCGCCGTGACCAGGCTTACATGGGCGTACTGATCGATGACTTGTCTACCATGGGAACCAAAGAGCCGTACCGTATGTTTACCTCTCGTGCGGAATACCGTCTGTTGCTGCGTGAAGATAATGCGGATTTGCGCTTAACTCAAAAAGCACGAGAACTTGGTCTGGTTGATGATGCGCGATGGGCACGATTCAATGAAAAAATCGATCATATGGAAACAGAACGTCAGCGTCTGAAGTCGACCTGGATGAATCCTAAGTCCGAAGGTGTTGAAGCGCTGAATAGTTTGCTGAAAACGCCAATGGCTCGTGAAGCTAGTGGTGAAGATCTTCTGCGTCGTCCGGAGATCTCTTACGCTCAACTCACTCAGTTAGAAGCGTTTGCTCCTGCCCTGGAAGATCATCAAGCTGCTGAGCAAGTTGAAATTCAGGTGAAGTACGATGGTTACATCAAGCGTCAGCAAGATGAAATTGAAAAGTCACTGCGTCACGAGCACACAAAACTGCCTTCAGATTTGGATTACAAAGACGTAAAAGGTCTGTCAAACGAAGTGGTTGCCAAACTGAGTGAGGCGAAGCCTGAAAGTATCGGTATTGCATCTCGTATATCGGGCATCACACCCGCTGCGATTTCGATTCTGCTGGTTCATCTGAAAAAGCATGGCTTGCTGAAAAAAGGTGAGGAAGCAGAATGAGTACCCTGCGAACTAAACTAGACGCGTTAATTGCTCAAACCGAGTTAGACGTTTCAGAGAGACAACGTGAGCAGTTAGTCGGTTATGTCGAGCTGCTCGATAAGTGGAACAAGGCTTATAACCTGACTTCCGTGCGTGATCCGCTTGATATGTTAGTGAAACATATTCTTGATAGTATAGTCGTTAGTACTCACTTACCCGGAGAGCGTTTTATTGATGTTGGCACTGGCCCAGGATTGCCGGGGATTCCACTCGCGATTATGAATCCGGAGAAAACCTTTTTCTTGCTGGACAGTCTAGGTAAGCGTATCCGTTTTATTAAGCAGGTGGTGCATTCCCTGGGGCTGAAAAATGTCACGCCGATTCAAAGTCGTGTTGAAGAGTTCCAGCCCGAAGAAAAATTTGATGGTGTACTAAGCCGTGCTTTTGCTTCAATGACGGATATGGTTGAATGGTGCCATCACTTGCCAAAACAAGAGCATGGTGTGTTTCTTGCTTTGAAGGGGCAGCACCCTAAAGATGAAATGGATCAGCTTCCTGAATGGTGTAGTGTGAGCAAGATCATATCTTTGAATGTTCCTGAGTTGGAAGGTGATCGTCATCTAGTAATCTTATCGCGCAAGGGAAATTAGCGAGGTCATCGTGGGTAAAATTGTAGCAATCGCCAACCAGAAAGGTGGGGTCGGCAAAACAACAACGTGCATTAACTTAGCGGCTTCGATGGCGGCAACAAAGCGCAAAGTTTTGGTTATCGATCTCGATCCGCAAGGTAATGCTACAATGGCCAGTGGTGTAGATAAGTACATGGTTGATGCCACGGCTTACGATCTTCTTGTTGAAGAGACCCCATTTGATCAAGTGGTATGTACTAAAACAACCGGTAAGTATGATCTTATCGCTGCAAATGGCGATGTGACTGCCGCAGAAATCAAGTTGATGGAAGTGTTTGCCCGCGAGGTAAGACTGAAAAATGCTCTTACACCAGTTCGCGATAACTATGATTTCATCTTTATCGATTGTCCCCCTTCTCTAAACCTTCTTACAATCAATGCTATGGCGGCAGCTGACTCTGTGCTGGTGCCGATGCAATGTGAATATTTTGCGTTAGAAGGTCTAACAGCTCTGATGGATACGATCAGCAAATTAGCGGCAGTGGTGAATGAAAACCTCAGGATTGAAGGTTTATTGCGAACCATGTACGATCCGCGAAACCGCTTATCAAATGAAGTATCTGACCAACTTAAAAAGCACTTTGGTACCAAAGTTTACCGCACGGTCATTCCGCGTAATGTCCGCCTGGCCGAAGCGCCAAGCCATGGTAAGCCTGCAATGTATTACGATAAGTACTCTGCTGGTGCCAAAGCGTATCTCGCTCTTGCGGGCGAGATGCTGCGCCGCGAAGATGTCGCAGTTTAACCTCTATCTAACCTAAGGAATTCAATCCTATGTCTAAGCGTGGTCTAGGAAAAGGACTGGATGCGTTGTTGTCGACCAGTTCATTTGCTCGTGAAAAACAACATATCGCATCGAATAGCCAGGCTTTGTCTGCGGACGGCGAGTTGCGTGAACTCGCGACTGGTCAATTGCAGCCAGGCGTCTACCAACCGCGTAAAGACATGGCTCCGGAAGCATTGGAAGAGTTAGCCGCTTCTATTCAGTCACAAGGCATCATTCAGCCTATTGTCGTTCGTCAGGTCGAAACTGGGCAATATGAGATTATTGCAGGTGAACGCCGCTGGCGTGCAGCCCGACAAGCAGGACTTAAACGTGTCCCGTGTCTGGTGAAGAAGGTCGAAGACAGAGCTGCGATTGCCATGGCTTTGATTGAGAATATCCAGCGTGAAGATCTTAACGTGATTGAAGAGGCTCAGGCTCTGGAGCGTCTGCAAGATGAGTTTTCTCTGACTCATCAGCAGGTGGCTGATGTTATTGGTAAGTCGAGAACGACTGTGAGTAATTTGCTGCGTCTTAATCAGCTTGAACTCGACGTCAAGGCTCTGGTTGCCGATAAGAAGCTTGAAATGGGCCATGCCCGCGCATTGCTAGCACTTGAAGGTGAGCAGCAAGTGGAAGTCGCTCTTCAGGTCGCTAAAAAGCAGATGACCGTTCGTCAAACCGAACAGTTAGTAAAAAAGTGCTTAGCGCCACAAAATGAGCAAACAGCGCCACAAAAAGATAACGAAGCGCTACAAATGTCGCATAAATTAAGCCAGATGCTTGACGCAAAAGTTTCTCTCGTTCGTTCTGCAAACGGAAAAGCGAAACTGACGATAAGTCTTGATGAGCCTCACAAATTAGAGCAACTTATTGCCAAGCTTGAGGCCTAAATGAGATAATTGATTTAGGTCAATTAACCGAATAATTCGAATTTTGTGCGAAAGTTGTCGTTTTGTAAACAAAACTGTAAGTTTTTGATGCAATTTCATTGCATTCAGTTTGGCTGAACGTATAATTTTTGCCAATTTCACTGCACAGTGAGTTTAGTGCGAAGTGGATATTACTAGAGGTACGAATACATGGTAGCTGCGTTAGCTAGACCAGGACGAGAGCTTGCAAGGCAATTGTTAATGATCGAGTCTGGCGCGGTTATTTTTGTGGCAGCAGGAATGGCGGTAGCCGTAAATCCTGACTGGGGACTTTCAGCGCTGATTGGTGGTGGTATTTTTGTCATTGCCAATGCAGTATTCGCGCTATGTGCTTTCACGTTTAGTGGGGCCCGCGCTGCCAAGCGCATCGCAGCTTCCTTCTATACGGGTGAAGTACTGAAAATTCTCATCACGGTTGCACTGTTCTATGTCGCCTACATGTATATGCAGGTGGAACTTGTTCCCCTCAAACTAACCTATTTGCTGGTACTAGGTATTAATATCTTTGCACCAGTGCTATTCATTAACAACAAAAAATAGGATGAGTTATGGCTGCGCCAGGTGAAGCGCTAACATCGTCCGGATACATTGCCCACCACCTTTCCAACTTATCATTAGGTAAGTTAGGTTTAGTGGAGGAAGCAAGTTTCTGGAACGTACATATCGATAGCCTGTTTTTTTCTTGGTTTACTGGTTTAATTTTCCTCGGAATCTTTTACAAAGTAGCGAAGAGAACAACAGCAGGTGTACCGGGTAAGCTTCAGTGTGCTGTAGAAATGATCGTTGAATTTGTCGCTGATAACGTCAAAGATACGTTCCATGGACGCAACCCACTGATCGCGCCTTTAGCACTGACTATCTTTTGTTGGGTATTTTTGATGAACGTGATGGACTTAGTCCCGATCGACTTCTTACCATACCCAGCAGAACATTGGCTTGGTATTCCTTACCTTAAGGTTGTACCTTCTGCTGATGTGAATATCACCATGGCTATGGCTCTAGGCGTGTTTGCATTGATGATTTACTACAGCATCAAAGTAAAAGGTCTAGGTGGATTCGCAAAAGAACTTGCACTACATCCATTCAATCACCCACTTATGATTCCGTTTAACCTACTGATTGAAGTGGTATCGCTACTAGCGAAACCTCTGTCACTTGGTATGCGTCTATTCGGTAACATGTTCGCGGGTGAGGTTGTATTCATTCTTTGTGCGGCAATGCTACCATGGTACTTACAATGGATGGGTTCACTACCGTGGGCAATCTTCCATATCTTGGTTATTACGATTCAAGCCTTCGTATTCATGATGTTGACAATTGTTTACCTGTCAATGGCACACGAAGATCCTGATCATTAATTTTTTTAGCTTTTTTATTTGGGCACTAAGCCAACAACTATAAATTGGAGATAGTAATGGAAACTTTACTGAGCTTTTCTGCAATCGCCGTAGGTATTATCGTCGGTCTTGCTTCTCTTGGTACAGCGATTGGTTTCGCACTACTAGGTGGTAAATTCCTGGAAGGTGCAGCACGTCAACCAGAAATGGCTCCTATGCTACAAGTTAAGATGTTCATCATCGCAGGTCTACTTGATGCGGTTCCAATGATCGGTATCGTAATCGCGCTACTATTCACTTTCGCAAACCCATTCGTTGGTCAACTAGGTTAATCACCTTTAACTCGGGGCGAGCCTTGGCTTGTCACTGATTAACACTAAGTCCAAATAGAGGGGTAGCTGTTGTGAACATAAACGCAACTCTGCTAGGTCAAGCAATCTCGTTCGCACTATTTGTGTGGTTCTGCATGAAGTATGTATGGCCGCCATTGATGCAAGCGATCGAAGAGCGTCAGAAGAAAATTGCTGATGGTCTTCAAGCAGCTGAACGTGCTGCTAAAGACTTGGATCTAGCACAAGCCAACGCTTCTGATCAGTTGAAAGAAGCGAAGCGCACAGCAACTGAGATCATCGATCAAGCGAATAAGCGTAAGTCTCAAATTCTAGATGAAGCTCGCGAGGAAGCTCAGGCAGAACGCCAGAAAATCCTAGCGCAAGCGGAAGCAGAACTTGAAGCTGAGCGTAATCGTGCACGCGATGACCTGCGCAAACAAGTTGCTACTCTGGCTGTAGCTGGTGCTGAGAAAATCCTTGAGCGTACTATCGATAAAGATGCGCAAAAAGATATTCTCGACAGCATTACTGCAAAACTTTAAGTCTGGGGGCGCATATGTCTGATTTGACTACAATCGCACGCCCCTATGCTAAAGCAGCCTTCGACTTTGCGGTAGATAAGGGCCAGTTAGACCAATGGGGTCAAATGCTGTCTTTTGCTGCTGAAGTTGCCAAAAACGAACAAATGCGTGAACTGTTAACCAGTTCATTCTCTGCTGAGAAAATGGCAGAAGTATTTGTTGCTGTTTGTGGCGAACAAGTTGATGCACATGGTCAGAACCTTCTGAAGGTGATGGCTGAGAATGGTCGTTTGACGGCCCTTCCTGATGTTTGTGAGCAATTCTTCATTCTGAAGAAAGAGCATGAGAAGGAAATCGATGTTGAAGTAATTTCAGCGTCAGAGCTTTCTGATGAGCAGCTTGCAAATATTGGCGGCAAACTTGAAGCGCGTCTTGAACGCAAAGTGAAGCTGAATTGCAGTGTAGATGAGACCCTACTTGGTGGGGTTATTATTCGAGCCGGAGACCTAGTCATCGATAACTCAGCGCGTGGTCGTTTGAACCGCCTGAGCGATGCATTGCAGTCTTAATGGGGATTGGAGCATGCAACTTAATTCCACGGAAATTAGCGATCTAATCAAACAACGTATCGAATCTTTCGAAGTTGTTAGTGAAGCTCGCAACGAGGGTACTATCGTATCGGTAAGCGATGGTATCATCCGCATCCACGGCCTAGCGGACGTGATGCAAGGTGAAATGATTGAATTACCGGGTGGCCGTTATGCACTAGCACTTAACCTTGAGCGTGACTCGGTTGGTGCGGTTGTAATGGGCCCATATGCTGACCTTAGGGAAGGCATGAAAGTTACAGGCACTGGCCGCATTCTTGAAGTGCCAGTTGGTCCGGAACTACTAGGCCGCGTAGTAAACACGCTGGGTGAGCCTATCGATGGTAAAGGTCCAATCGAAGCGAAACTAACTTCGCCTGTAGAAGTAATCGCACCAGGTGTAATCGACCGTAAATCGGTAGACCAACCTGTACAAACTGGTTACAAGTCTGTTGACTCAATGATCCCAATCGGTCGTGGTCAGCGTGAGCTAGTAATCGGTGACCGTCAGACTGGTAAAACAGCAATGGCGATCGATGCGATTATTAACCAGAAAAACTCTGGTATTTTCTCAATCTACGTAGCAATCGGTCAGAAAGCATCGACTATCGCTAACGTAGTTCGCAAACTAGAAGAGCATGGCGCGCTAGCAAACACTATCGTTGTTGTTGCATCTGCTTCTGAATCTGCAGCGCTGCAATACCTTGCGCCATACGCAGGTTGTGCGATGGGTGAATACTTCCGTGATCGCGGCGAAGACGCACTGATTGTTTACGATGATCTATCTAAGCAAGCGGTAGCTTACCGTCAGATCTCTCTACTACTAAAACGTCCACCAGGCCGTGAGGCATTCCCGGGTGACGTATTCTACTTACACTCGCGTCTACTAGAGCGTGCAGCTCGTGTAAACGAAGAGTACGTAGAGCGTTTCACTAACGGTGAAGTGAAAGGTAAGACTGGTTCTTTGACTGCTCTTCCTATCATTGAAACTCAAGCTGGTGACGTTTCAGCATTCGTACCGACTAACGTAATCTCGATTACCGATGGTCAGATCTTCCTACAAACTGAGCTATTCAACGCAGGTGTACGTCCAGCTGTTGACCCAGGTATCTCAGTATCTCGTGTAGGTGGTTCAGCTCAGACGAAAATCATCAAGAAGCTATCTGGCGGTATCCGTACTGCACTAGCTCAGTACCGTGAACTAGCGGCATTCGCACAGTTCTCTTCTGACCTTGATGAAGCGACGAAGAAACAGCTAGACCATGGTCAAAAAGTTACAGAGCTAATGAAGCAGAAACAGTACGCTCCAATGTCTGTATTTGACCAAGCACTAGTAATCTTCGCGGCAGAGCGCGGCTATTTAGCAGATGTTGAACTAAGCAAACTGCTAGATTTCGAAGCGGCTCTACTATCGTACGCTCGCGGTCAATACGCTGAATTTGCAGCTGAGATCGACAAGACGGGTGCATACAACGATGAAGTTGAAGCTCAGTTGAAGAAACTGACTGACGACTTCGTAGCAACCCAAACTTGGTAATTAGGTCGGTGGCAGTCTCTGCCACCAACTAACGGAGAGTAACGATGGCCGGCGCAAAAGAGATACGTAATAAAATCGGTAGTGTTAAAAGCACGCAGAAAATTACGAAAGCGATGGAAATGGTAGCAGCTTCAAAAATGCGTCGCTCTCAAGATGCAATGGAAGCTTCTCGTCCATACGCTGAAACAATGCGTAAAGTGATCGGTCACGTGGCAAACGCAAATTTAGAGTACCGTCATCCGTACCTAGAAGAGCGTGAAGCTAAACGTGTTGGTTACATCATCGTTTCGACAGACCGTGGTCTGTGTGGTGGTTTGAACATCAACGTGTTCAAAAAAGCCGTTACAGACATCCAAACATGGAAAGAGAAAGGCGCTGAAATTGAGCTGGCAGTGATTGGCTCGAAAGCAACGGCTTTCTTTAAACATGGTGGCGCAAAAGTTGCGGCACAGGTTTCTGGCCTTGGCGACAGCCCAAGTCTGGAAGACCTAATCGGTTCTGTTGGCGTAATGCTTAAGAAATACGATGAAGGTGAACTGGACCGTCTATACGTAGTGTTCAACAAGTTTGTGAACACTATGGTTCAGCAACCAACGATCGATCAATTGCTACCTTTGCCTAAATCGGACAGCAAAGAGATGCAGCGTGAGCACTCATGGGACTACATCTATGAACCTGAGCCAAAACCTCTATTGGATACGCTATTAGTGCGTTACGTAGAGTCTCAGGTATACCAAGGTGTGGTTGAGAACCTTGCTTGTGAGCAAGCGGCTCGAATGATTGCGATGAAGGCTGCAACGGATAACGCAACCAACTTGATTGAAGATCTGGAACTTGTGTACAACAAAGCCCGTCAGGCTGCGATCACACAAGAACTGTCGGAAATCGTTGGTGGTGCATCTGCGGTTTAAGCTTAGGTAAAACGAAATAGTTTAGAGGATTAACGATGGCTACAGGTAAGATCGTACAGATCATCGGTGCGGTAGTCGACGTAGAGTTCCCACAGAGCGAAGTACCTAGTGTATATGACGCTCTAAACGTAACGGACTCAAAAGAGCGTCTAGTTCTTGAAGTTCAACAACAGCTAGGCGGTGGCGTAGTTCGTTGTATCGTAATGGGTAGCTCTGATGGTTTACGTCGTGGAGTTGAAGTAGTAAATACAGGCGCTCCAATTTCAGTACCAGTAGGTACTAAAACACTAGGTCGTATCATGAACGTCCTAGGAGACGCGATTGACGAGTGTGGTGAGATCGGTGCAGAAGAGACTTACTCTATTCACCGTGAAGCACCAAGCTACGAAGAGCAATCAAACGAGATCGCTCTACTAGAGACTGGTGTTAAAGTAATCGACCTAGTTTGTCCATTCGCGAAGGGTGGTAAAATCGGTCTATTCGGTGGTGCTGGTGTAGGTAAGACCGTTAACATGATGGAACTTATCAACAACATCGCACTTCAGCACTCTGGTCTATCAGTATTTGCTGGTGTAGGTGAGCGTACTCGTGAAGGTAACGATTTCTACTTTGAGATGCAGGAAGCGGGCGTTGTAAACGTTGAGAAGCCTGAAGAATCGAAAGTAGCGATGGTTTACGGTCAGATGAACGAGCCACCGGGCAACCGTCTACGTGTTGCACTGACTGGTCTAACAATGGCAGAGAAGTTCCGTGACGAAGGTCGTGACGTTCTACTGTTCGTTGATAACATCTACCGTTACACACTGGCAGGTACTGAGGTATCAGCACTGCTAGGTCGTATGCCTTCAGCGGTAGGTTACCAGCCAACTCTTGCTGAAGAGATGGGTGTACTTCAGGAGCGTATCACGTCAACCAAGTCGGGTTCTATCACGTCTGTACAGGCGGTATACGTACCAGCGGATGACTTGACTGACCCGTCTCCGGCAACTACGTTCGCGCACTTGGATGCAACGGTTGTACTTAACCGTAACATCGCTGCGATGGGTCTATACCCAGCGATTGACCCATTGGATTCAACATCTCGTATGCTTGATCCACTAGTTGTTGGTCAAGAGCACTACGACATCGCTCGTGGCGTTCAGCAGACACTTCAGCGCTATAAAGAGTTGAAAGATATCATCGCGATTCTAGGTATGGACGAGCTATCTGAAGCAGATAAGCAAGTTGTATCTCGTGCACGTAAGATTGAGCGTTTCCTAACTCAGCCTTACCACGTAGCGGAAGTATTTACAGGTGACCCAGGCGTTTACGTACCTCTTAAAGAGACTCTACGTGGCTTTAAAGGTCTACTAGCTGGTGAATACGATGACATTCCAGAGCAGGCATTTATGTACTGCGGTAGCATCGATGATGCTATTGAGAATGCTAAGAAGCTATAAGGCTAACTAGGAGGCGATATGGCACCAATAACCTTTCACCTAGACGTAGTAAGCGCTGAGAAACGCATTTTCTCTGGTCGTGTAGAGACGTTTCAGGTGACCGGTAGCGAAGGTGAGCTTGGTATTTTCCATGGCCATACTCCGCTTCTGACCGCTATTCAGCCTGGTATGGTGCGTATTGTGAAACAGCACGGCCACGAAGAGTTCATTTATGTCTCTGGTGGTATGGTCGAAGTTCAGCCGGGTACTGCTACAGTACTGGCTGATACAGCGATTCGTGGTGAAGATCTAGACGCAGCGAAGGCAGAAGAAGCTAAGCGTCGTGCTGAGGAGAACATCCAGAACCAGCATGGCGACATGGACTTCGCACAAGCGGCCAGTGAACTGGCTAAAGCCATTGCTCAGCTACGAGTTATCGAGCTGACCAAAAAGCGTCGCTAAGCTCAATTAGCAACGTTGCATGAAAAGGCGGCCAAATGGTCGCCTTTTGATTATTTTTCGTCTGAAATTGACCTCTCACCATTAACTAATCCCTTCTAACTGTCTAAAATAACTGTCAACTACTTAAAAGAACGTCAATAGGTTATCAATGAAATTCAGTGCCGTAATTCTTGCAGCGGGTAAAGGAACCCGTATGTACTCAAACATGCCCAAAGTACTTCACACTTTGGCTGGGAAGCCAATGGCAAAGCATGTGATTGATACATGTACCGGTCTTGGCGCACAAAATGTTCATCTGGTGTACGGTCACGGTGGTGATCAGATGCAGCAAGTCCTGGCTGATGAGCCAGTAAACTGGGTGCTTCAGGCTGAACAGCTTGGTACTGGCCACGCTGTCGATCAGGCTTCAGCACAGTTTGAAGATGATGAGAAAGTACTGATCCTATACGGGGACGTCCCGTTGATTTCAGAAGAAACCATTGAAAGCCTGCTTGATGCCCAGCCGACAGGTGGTATCGCACTGCTGACAGTGGTTCTGGATAACCCGACGGGCTATGGCCGTATCGTACGTAAGAACGGCCCTGTGGTCGCTATTGTCGAACAGAAAGATGCGACTGAAGAACAGAAGCTGATTAAAGAGATCAACACCGGTGTTATGGTCGCAACCGGCGGGGATCTGAAACGCTGGTTATCCGGTCTGAACAACAATAACGCGCAAGGCGAATACTACCTTACAGATGTTATCGCAGCGGCACACGATGAAGGCCGTGCGGTAGAAGCAGTGCACCCGGTTAACGCGATTGAGGTTGAAGGGGTTAATGACCGTGCTCAACTTGCTCGTTTAGAGCGCGCTTTCCAAGCGATGCAAGCCAAAAAACTGTTGGAGCAGGGGGTGATGCTGCGCGATCCGGCTCGTTTTGATCTGCGTGGTGAGCTGCAGTGCGGCATGGACTGTGAAATCGACGTTAATGTCATTATCGAAGGTACGGTATCGCTAGGGGATAATGTCGTTATCGGTGCTGGCTGTGTACTGAAAGACTGCGAGATTGATGACAACACGATTATCCGTCCTTACAGTGTGATTGAAGGTGCCACTGTTGGTGAAGAGTGTACGGTAGGTCCGTTTACCCGACTGCGTCCGGGGGCAGAGCTGCGTAATGATGCTCACGTGGGTAACTTTGTGGAAGTGAAAAATGCCCGTATTGGCGAAGGCTCTAAAGCGAACCATCTGACCTATCTGGGCGATGCGGAAATCGGTCAGCGCACAAATATCGGTGCTGGTACTATTACCTGTAATTACGACGGTGCGAACAAGTTCAAGACTATTATCGGTGACGATGTATTTGTAGGCTCTGATAGCCAGCTGGTGGCTCCGGTGAGCATCGCTGACGGTTCTACCATCGGCGCGGGTACTACTCTGACTAAAGATGTCGCGGAAGGTGAGTTAGTCATTACTCGCGCTCAGGAGCGCAGAATTTCTGGCTGGCAGCGTCCAGTAAAGAAAAAGTAATTCTTAATTTAGTCAGCATGAACTAAATAGAGGCCGCTCATCTGAGCGGCTTTGTTGTTAATGCCTGTCTGAATGAGTAAGTAACCTCAACTCGGGATAATTTAAGCCAGTCAGCACAGCTCTTTTAGCGCCTAACTGCGTTGAAATCACCGCAATAGACTAGCTATTGACTTGTGATTTTGCCTTGTTATCCATCTAAAACTGCAGCACTGACTCACACGTTTAATTAAGTGAATGAAAATTAAAGTTACTTGGACTTTCTTATCCCGAATTGAGGTTAAGTAGCCCGCAATCTAATGGAGTTTACAACTCCTCCTCACTCACTACACGCGCGTTATCCGGTGCCACGAAATGTCGCGATAGTTCCCGGTTTGCCAGTGTGTAGCCTATCCATAAACCACCCATACAGATAATGATTGCTATACCGGTTACTGACTGAGCCTGACTGGCCATCGCTGCGACAAATGCACTGGCTAGGCTACTGACACAGATTTGCAGGCTGTTCTGTAAACCAGCAGCGGTAGCAGGGCTTCGCTGAGCACTTTCCAGAGCGCGGTTAACTACGATAGGATAAAGAGCACCGTTGGCGACGGCAATTAAGCAGAAGGGTGTTAATATTGGCCAGATTGAGGTTAACGTCCACTGAGATGCGACGAAAACCATCAGAGACGCGACACTGAACAGACCGATCAACTGACGCAGAACCAGTTTATCGCCAAACTTGCGCACTCCCACTTTACCTAAATAGCCACCAGCCATAAATGCGATGGTTTGCGGGACAAAACTCAGGCCGATGTCTTTCGCTTCGTAGCCTAGCTGCGCCATGATTTCTGGCATGCCAGTTAAGTAAGCGAAGAAAGCCGCAGACGCAGTGGCAAACATGGTGACGTTGCCGAGGTAAGTTTTCGAACCAAGAAGGGTCTTAATATCTGACGAGATATTGGTCTGTTTGGTCTCCGCTTTTTCATCTTTCTGCATCATGGTTGCAGCGACAAGTAACACGCCAAGCAGCGTTAATGCGATAAAAATACTGTGCCAGCCAAAGTTATCTGCAAGCACTACGCCTAACTGAGGAGCCAGTGCCGGAGAGAGTGCGACTAAAGGCATGATCGTGGCAAAGATCTGCTGACTGCTGCTTGAATAACGTTTTATAACCATCGCCTGCCAGATAACGGCAGGTGCGCAGACACCGATAGCCTGAATAAATCGCAGGGTAAGTAACTGCCAGATCTGATCGCAGAATGCCAGACCAAATGAAGCCAGCGTAAATACGACCAAACCTGTGGCCAGCGTGTTGCGGTGGCCAAATTTGTCTGAGGCTAGTCCCCACATCAGCTGACCAAATGCCATTCCCACTAAAAAAACGGTTAACGACAGGGCAATCTGTTCCGGACCCGTCGCGAAGTCGATTTCCATTGCTTTAAATGCTGGCAGATACATATCGGTGGCGACAAAGCCAAGCATTGATAACACTGCAAGATAAACGAGTTGTAGTTTTGATATTTTCATTATTAACCAATCAAATTATTTAATTATATTTTTACTAATATCAGTTGGCGCCAACCCTGATTTATTTACCTTTTCATTCTATTTTTCGATTTCCAATAAATAAAACGTTAAAATTGTTGGTTATCAATCAAAAAATTTGAAAGGTAATTGGTGATGTTTTCCAAGTCCTCATTAGAAATGCTCGATACTGTCGCTCAGTTGGGCAGTTTTACCGCAGCTGCTGAGGTACTGCATAAAGTGCCTTCGGCCATCAGTTACGGAGTACGTCAGGTTGAACAGGATTTAGATGTGATTTTGTTCCGTCGCCTGCCGAGAAAAGTGGAATTAACTCCGGCAGGGGAGATATTTATAACCGAGGCTCGCGCGCTGTTACGCCAAATGGAAGAGGTAAGAGCGCAGACCCGCCGGGCCGCACATGGCTGGCAGACCACCCTCAGGCTGACCTTAGATAACGTGGTAAAACTGGAAAAGCTGAAACCTCTGGTGGAAGATTTTTACCGTGAGTTTGAGTTTGCCGAGCTTCAGATCAACATGGAAGTGTTTAATGGCTCCTGGGAAGCGATTGCTCAGGAGCGGGCTGACATAGTGGTTGGTGCGACGAGCGCTGTTCCGGTCGGCGGTGACTTCGAAGTCAGGGATATGGGCACGCTGGATTGGGCATTCGTTATGTCTCCGGCGCATCCCTGCGTCCGCCAGCAGACGTTAACGGAAGCGTTTGTCAGTCAGTTCCCGGCTATCTGTCTCGACGATACATCGAATGTACTGCCTAAACGCCATACTGGACACTATCCTCAGCAACGCCGGTTATTACTGCCGAACTGGTACGCTGCAATTGAGTGTCTGAAGCAGGGGCTTGGTGTTGGTTATATGCCGCGTCATATCGCGATGCCATTGATCAATGATGGTGTGCTGGTGGAGAAGGTTCTGCCGGACGACAAGCCGTTGAGTCGCTGCTGCCTAGTATGGCGTAAAGATGATAACCATAAGTTGATCCAATGGATGGTGGATTATTTAGGATCATCGAATCAGTTACATCAGGATTGGTTGCAGGCTTAAATTAAGCTTGGGAAAATAATAACACCCCGTGTCGGCGGGGTGTTTTGTCGGTTATTATGATAAGAAGAACTTATAAGACGGATTATCCGTTTCGTCCTTACACTGATAACCCAGCTCACGCAAATGCGCAGAAAACCGGGCTAAATCGCTTTCATCTAACTCGAAACCACACAGAACTCGCCCGTAATCGGCACCGTGGTTACGGTAATTAAACAGGCTGATATTCCAGTGGGTACCAAGTGTACTTAAGAATTTAAGCAAGGCACCCGGATATTCTGGGAACTCGAAGCTGTAAAGGCGTTCTTTGAGCTTTTTGGATGGTTTGCCACCGATCATATAACGAACGTGCAGCTTTGCCATTTCATCATCAGATAAATCTACCACCGGATAACCGCCTTCGCGCAGATCACGAATGATGTTCTCCAGCTCTTCCTGACCGCCCTGCAAGCGTACACCAACAAAGATATTCGCCAGTTCATCATCGTTATAACGGTAGTTAAATTCAGTGACCGCACGACCGCCAATCAAATTACAGAACTCGAAGAATGCCCCCTGGCGTTCCGGGATGGTAACTGCAAGTAGACCTTCTCGTTTCTCACCCAGTTCGCACCGCTCAGAGACATAACGTAAACCGTGGAAGTTGGTGTTGGCACCAGACAGCACCGTGCTGAGGTTTTTACCTTCGAGTTTGTTCTGTTCTGCAAACTTCTTCAGGCCAGCCAGAGCAAGTGCACCGGAAGGTTCAGCTATCGCTCTGGTATCCTCAAAGATGTCTTTCACAGCAGCACAGATTTCGTCGCTTGATACCGCGACATGCCCGTCAATGTACTTCTGGCACAGACGGAAAGTTTCTTCACCGATACGTTTTACAGCGACACCATCAGCAAACATACTGACCTGATCCAGCACCACCGGCTCACCGGCATCCAGGGCTGCTTTTAGACATGAAGAGTCTTCAGGTTCGACGGCTATGACCTTGATTTCCGGCATCAGTTGCTTGACCAGTACCGCGACACCAGCGGCTAAGCCACCGCCGCCGACTGGAACAAAGATATAATCAAGATGACCATTTTGCTGCAGCATTTCCATGCCGATGGTGCCCTGACCGGCAATCACCAGCGGGTGATCAAAAGGAGGAACGAAGGTATAGCCGTTTTCTTCTGACAGGCGCTCTGCCTCTGCTTTTGCCTCATCAAAGTTACTGCCGTGCAGCACCACATTGCCGCCAAAGCTTCGCACCGCATCAACTTTGATGTCCGGCGTGGTCTTTGGCATTACAATTGTGGTCTTGATACCCAGCTTAGTGCCGGAGAGCGCCATGCCCTGGGCGTGGTTCCCTGCAGAAGCGGCAATAACGCCAGCAGCCTTTTGCTCTTCTGACAGGCTTGCCACCATGTTATAGGCACCACGTAGCTTGAATGAGTGCACAGGCTGGCGGTCTTCACGTTTTATCTGCACATTGTTATTAATGCGTGCGGAAAGTCGCGGCATATCCTGAAGTGGTGTAACCGTTGCGACTTCATATACAGGTGCACGCAAGATCTGGCGCAGATAGTCTGCGCCGGATTGATTTACTTTTTTAGCGGGTTGAGATTCCATCATCGCTAGCCCTCTAGCTTAGATTTGTCTCGTACCGCGCCTTTGTCAGCACTGGTTGCCATGCTGGCGTACGCTTTTAGTGCGAACGATACTTCACGCTGACGGTCAACGGGTTTCCATCCCAGTTCATCTTGTTTTGCACGGCGTTCAGCCAGTTCTTGCTCAGAAACTTCGAGTGAAATCGTACGGTTTGGAATATCAATCGCGATCATATCACCTTGTTTCACCAAACCAATCGCACCGCCATTTGCAGCTTCCGGAGAAGCATGACCGATCGAAAGACCAGATGTACCACCAGAGAAACGGCCATCAGTAAGCAGGGCACATTCTTTGCCCAGCCCCATCGATTTCAGGTAAGTCGTCGGGTAAAGCATTTCCTGCATGCCCGGACCACCTTTCGGCCCTTCGTAACGGATAACAACCACATCGCCAGCCTTTACTTTGCCGCCCAAGATGCCTTCAACAGCGTCTTCCTGGCTTTCAAAAACCACAGCAGGTCCAGTGAATTTGAGGATGCTTTCATCAACACCCGCCGTCTTAACAATACAGCCATCCAGCGCGATGTTGCCTGACAGAACGGCCAGACCACCTTCTTGGCTAAAGGCGTTATCTTTAGTACGAATACAACCCTCAGCACGGTCATCATCGAGACGATCCC
Organism: Vibrio sp. B1FLJ16; assembly: GCF_905175385.1. Lineage (NCBI taxonomy): Bacteria > Pseudomonadati > Pseudomonadota > Gammaproteobacteria > Vibrionales > Vibrionaceae > Vibrio > Vibrio sp. B1FLJ16. Next base: position 3,062,070 of record NZ_HG992749.1, on the reverse strand, counting down.
AACGGCAGTCTTGTGAGAATGCCTGGGTGGTGCGGATACCAGCTGGGCCTGCCCGGTAGAATTTGAGTACATCTTCGTCTTCAGTTTGAATGATGTCGTATTTCGCCAGCTGCTCTTTCATTGAAAGGCCAAGTACAGTGCGAGCATCATTGTGCAGTAGACCTGCGCGGTCCAGTTCACCAAGGATAGCCATGACACCACCAGCGCGGTGTACATCTTCCATGTGATATTTCTGAGTCGATGGCGCTACCTTACACAGATGCGGTACCTGGCGGGACAGACGATCGATATCTTCCATATCGAAGTCGACTTCACCTTCTTGCGCTGCCGCTAACAGGTGCAGAATGGTGTTAGTTGAACCACCCATGGCGATATCTAGTGCCATGGCGTTTTCGAATGCATCAAAGGTAGCTATGTTGCGTGGTAGTGCCGATTCGTCATCTTGCTCGTAGTAACGACGTGTCAATTCAACAATACGTCGACCAGCGTTGAGGAACAGCTCTTCACGGTCGGCGTGAGTCGCTAGCATTGAGCCATTGCCTGGCTGAGACAAGCCCAACGCTTCGGTTAGACAGTTCATTGAGTTGGCGGTAAACATTCCTGAACAGGATCCACAAGTCGGGCAGGCACTACGCTCGATCTGCTCGCTTTGTTCGTCAGAAACTTTTGGATCCGCGCCTTGGATCATGGCATCAACTAGGTCTAGTTTAATGATCTGATCAGAAAGCTTGGTTTTACCCGCTTCCATTGGACCACCAGAAACGAAGATCACAGGGATGTTTAGACGCATAGATGCCATCAACATTCCCGGAGTGATTTTGTCACAGTTAGAAATACACACCATTGCATCGGCACAGTGAGCGTTGACCATGTACTCTACAGAATCTGCAATCAGTTCACGGGAAGGCAGTGAGTACAGCATGCCGCCGTGACCCATTGCGATACCATCATCTACGGCGATGGTGTTGAATTCTTTTGCGATGCCGCCCGCTTTTTCTATTTCACGAGCGACTAGTTGACCCATATCTTTCAGGTGTACGTGACCCGGCACAAATTGGGTAAACGAGTTTACCACCGCGATGATTGGTTTACCGAAATCCTCATCCTTTACACCTGTTGCGCGCCACAGCGCACGAGCACCCGCCATGTTACGACCATGTGTGGTAGTTGCTGATCTATATTTTGGCATTTATTAATTCCTTCTTACTTCTGCTCCGGGGACACACAGTCTAATCAGCGCCACTTCTCTTTGTGGGCTTGTTAATAGGCCATCGTAGGCCGCTTGCAGTTGTTTTTAATTCTCAGGCCGCGTCTGGTGCCGCCCGTTTCCATTGTGTTGCTGGTTATAAAAATTTACAGCTTTTGTCCTTGGCTACCGGCTTTATCATCAGAGTAAACCGGTAGTCCGATCTGCCATCCTTACGCGCTTACCTGTTGCTGTAAATTGTGATTTGGCAGCTCATCATTGCGGATTTTTAGTACTTCTACTTTACGCACATCCCATAATTTCTCAATTTGATTAATCAAAAAGGAAATCGGGCGGTCACTGTCGACGATGATTTCAACGCTGGCGACCTTGCTTTCATGGTTTTGCGTTGCCGCTACTTGCTTTATCACGAACCCCCGGTGACGAATCACACGCAGAACGCGCTCTAACAGGACCGGTTTGTCATCGGCTTTTATGTCGAGTAAATATCTGTCCATGTGATGCTCTCCTAGGTGTTTTCCAACATATCACTGTTTGATGCGCCAGGTGGCACCAATGGCCACACGTTTTCTTCTTCGTCGATTAATACATGAAGCATGTAAGCGGTTTTGCTTGCCAGCATCTCTTTTAGCGCAGGCTCGACTTCTTCTTTCTTAGTGATGGTCTTACCCGGAATATCGAACGCTTTTGCCAGCATCACGAAATCTGGGTTGTCATCTAGGATGGTTTCACTGTGTCTTCCATCGAAGAACAGTGACTGCCATTGGCGAACCATACCCAGGCGCTGGTTGTTAAGCAGCACAATTTTCACCGGAATCTGACGGCGCTTTAGAGTCCCTAGTTCCTGCACGTTCATCATAAATGAACCGTCACCGGAGATAAGAACAGACTGGTCATCCGGACGGGCGACAGCTGCGCCCATGGCTGCTGGCAGACCAAAGCCCATGGTGCCCAGACCTGCGGAGGTGATGAAGTTTTGAGGTTCACGCGGCTGGATATGCTGCGCTGCCCACATTTGGTGCTGGCCAACGTCTGTCGATACGATCGAGCTGTCCGGCATCATGTCCGACAGTTGCTTGAGCAATAACGGCGCATAGATAAGCTCGCCCGGGTGATCGTAGCGCCACTTAAAGCCGCTGCGTAAGCTTTCACTGTGTTGAACCCATGGCGAGATGTCCTGGGTAAGTTCTAGTTGAGGAAGAATGGTATTAATGTCACCACGCAGTGGTGCGTTTGCGTGGCGAAGTTTATGGATTTCGGCTGCATCGATATCGATATGGATCACTTTTGCATTCGGTGCAAAGGTGTCGAGCTTACCGGTCACACGGTCATCAAATCGCGCGCCCACCACAATCAATAAGTCTGCTTCCTGAACGACTAGGTTGGCAGCTTTGGTACCGTGCATGCCCAGCATGCCAAGATAATGCGGATCATGGCGCTCAATGGTACCTAAACCTTTCAGAGTGCTTACCGCTGGCATTGGATTCAGGCGTAAGAACTCTCGTACCGCATTAGTTGCTTTTGCTAGTTGAACACCACCGCCGACGTACAACACCGGGCGGGTAGACTCAGCCAGAACTGCCTGGGCTCGCTGAATGTCTTCAGCGCTGACATCTTCAATGGCTGGTGCAACGTAGGGAGGCAGAAGTTCTGTCGGGGCCTGAGCAAGCTGCACATCTTTGGCGATATCTACGATTACCGGACCAGGACGGCCAGTTTTCGCCACTTCAAATGCTTCGGCCAGCGTAGGGGCAAGATCTTCAATTTCTGTAACCAGGTAGCTGTGCTTGGTACAGGAGAGAGACATACCAATGACATCCATTTCCTGGAAAGCGTCGGTACCGATATGAGAGCTGGCAACCTGACCTGTAATGGCTACCAGAGGAACTGAATCAAGGAACGCGTCGGCAAGGCCGGTAACAAGGTTGGTGGCCCCAGGGCCAGAAGTCGCCATACATACGGCAACATCTTGAGTGGATCGGGCCATGCCGATAGCAGCCATGGCAGCCCCTTGTTCATGACGGCACAGGATGTGCTCTACACCTCCGTCATACAAGGCATCGTAGATTGGCATGATGGCTCCGCCTGGGTAACCAAACACGGTTTTGATGCCTTGCTGTCTTAAAGCGGCTACGACAAGTTGTGCTCCAGTCATCGTAAACCTCCTTTGCTACGTTGTGGCTCGTAGCTATCACCATTTGTATTGCACTTCATGTGCACTCCCATTCTTCCCGTTAAACTGTCCAAGGGTTAGACAGATGACAACTTGTAGTTGTAAAAAAAACCCCCGGACTTTTCAGTGCGGGGGTTTTTTGTAATTTGTGGTTATCTTTCGCCCACAATACCCCGCGCGGTGCCAATAATGACCACGATAATCAGGGCTAGCAGTGAGTTAATGTAAGCGAAAAGATTCATCTGTCTGTCGTTCTATTTACGTTAAAAAGTATTGTGTAATGTTCTACGTAATTGTTTGCGTCTTTAGTGGTATCACACAAATCCTCTGCGTGACAAGCAAAAAGTCATTCTTTTTTCACATTAACGCTCAAATGGGACGCGGTATAAAACATAACCAATCAGATAAAGCGTTTGTTTATATAATATTCAATAACTCGGGGAGCATATGGGGCTGGCAATCATTCATAGTAGGGCAAGTGTCGGGGTACAAGCGCCGTCAGTGAGCGTGGAAGTACATATTAGTAATGGCATGCCAGGCTTTACTCTGGTTGGGTTGCCGGAAACTACAGTAAAGGAATCCAAAGACCGGGTACGCAGTGCGATCATTAACTCTAATTTTCAGTTTCCGGCCAAGCGTATTACCGTCAATTTAGCTCCGGCGGATCTGCCCAAGGAGGGTGGTCGCTTTGATTTACCCATTGCATTGGGTATTTTGGCTGCTTCGGATCAAATCACGGCAGATAAGCTCAAAAACTACGAATTTGTCGGTGAGTTAGCGCTTTCTGGCGGTCTCCGTCCGGTGAAAGGTGTGCTGCCCGCTGCTTTAGCTGCAAGCAAGGTTCAGCGTTATTTGGTTGTGCCACATTTGAATGGTGATCAGGCTGCGCTGGTGGGTAAAGATCAGCATAAATCGGCACAATCGTTACTGGAAGTGTGTGCTGAGTTGTGCGGCCAGCATCGACTTAATTTACATCAGGCTCCTGAACGTGTTGTAACAGAAGACCATGGTCGAGATCTGCAGGATATCATTGGTCAGCAGCAGGGTAAGCGCGCTTTAGAAATTGCGGCGGCAGGTAATCATAATCTGCTGTTTTTAGGTCCGCCCGGTACCGGAAAAACGATGTTGGCATCGCGGCTGTGTGATTTGTTGCCTGAAATGAGCGATGAAGAAGCAATGGAAACTGCCTCGGTGGCATCGCTGACTCAGAGTGAAATCAACGAGCATAACTGGAAGTTGCGGCCATTCCGTGCTCCGCACCACTCAAGTTCGATGGCTGCTTTGGTCGGCGGTGGTTCGGTGCCAAGGCCGGGGGAGATTTCTTTGGCCCACAATGGCTTATTGTTTCTGGATGAAATGCCGGAGTTTGATCGTAAAGTGCTGGATTCACTGCGTGAACCGCTCGAATCCGGTGAGATCATTATCTCACGTGCTCAAGGGAAAACCCGCTTTCCCGCTCGTTTTCAGCTGGTGGGTGCACTTAATCCAAGCCCGACAGGCTATTACGAAGGAAATCAGGCGCGCACCAACCCGCAAGCCATTTTGCGTTACCTCGGACGCTTGTCGGGACCACTACTGGACAGATTCGATATGTCACTGGAAATCCCGGCTTTGCCAAAGGGAACCTTGTCTGAAGGCGGTGACCGGGGTGAACCTACAGCAGTGGTGAAAGAGCGGGTTAACTATGCCCGTTCTCAGATGCTCAATCGCAGTGGTAAGGTTAACGCACTGCTCGGCAGCCGCGAGATAGAAGCGTTCTGTCCGCTGCAAAAAAGTGATGCAGAATTCTTAGAGACCGCTTTGCACCGCCTTGGTTTGTCTATCCGGGCTTATCACCGGATCATAAAGGTCGCGCGTACCATCGCTGATCTTGAAGGTGCTGATCAGATTGAGCGCTCCCATCTGGCGGAAGCACTCGGGTATCGTGCAATGGACAGGTTACTGAAACAATTGACGGCTCAAGCGGTGTAATAAGTTCGTATGAGTCCGTCAACTGATTAAAAGTGGTAGTTTAAACCTACCGACATCAGGTATTGCTTCTCGTCGTAGAAGGTAATGTTTGAGCTGGTTTGACTGTAACCTGCGAAAGAGATAAACGACCAGTCTTGCCAGTCAAAAACATTTTGGTATTCGTAGGCTGCAAACAGTTTCACCGTGTCATCACTGCGTGTTTTGGCAAATGTCAGGCTCTGTGACTGGTAATCCTTGTAGCTGTAGCCAGCGGTAAGTGCCAGGCGGTGACGGTTAATAAATTTAAACCAGCTGATATCAAGCCCGTATGAATCGAACGATTCAGCGTCACCATCGGCATCGTGATTAATGTAAGTGAAAGCAGGCTGCAACATCGCAGTGCGATTAACGAGAATTCGGTAATCGCCTTTGATGTAGTAAATATCAGCATCACGGGCGAGCGTGCGATCAGTGACCTCTTCGTCATCTATCTGTTTGTCGGCAAACGCCAAGTCGAGATTGAAGTTCTTATCAATCAGTCCTTTTATCTGTAAGCGGTATGCGTTGCCAATCTCATCGGTTGTACGCCGGGCAACACCTACCTGATAGGGGTTACGCCACGCTTCTCCTTCCAGCAAAGTTGGTAAGTAGGATACGTCAAGCACGGTGCCAGACGGCAACTGATATTGATAGCCGAGCTGAAAGGCCAGTGTACCAATAGCCACATCCGAGCGGGTGGTACCTGTGTACACTTGCTGATTGAGCTGTGTGCCGAAGGTGTAAGCGATGTTTCCCAGCGGGCCTGCAACCACGGAGCTGTCACTGTCTGCACTGTGACTCAGTGAATCGATGGTCTTGTCGCTGTCGGTATTAAAGTTAGATTCCGATGTAACAAATCCTGCGTTAAGTGAAAGCTCTCCGCTGAGTCCGGCGGTTTCTGCGAGCCGAGCCTGAGCTGAGCTGACGATAAAGGCGAGAGCCAAGACTGCTAGTCTTGCTTTCATTCGTGATCTCCCTATTAGCAAATGAATAGTTTAGTGCTCGTTGCGAGTGACTAATCAGACCATTCTGATAAGTGTTTCAATGTAGCAGTGGGACAGTATAATTACACGCTGTTTTATTACACACCTTATCATTATTACTTGGTTATCATGCTGGCATATTTGTTACTTTTTTTTTAACGCTTCTCTTGTGATCTTAAATTCGGCGATCTGCTCGCTGGCAATTTGCATTATCGCCATGATTAAGTTTTTTCTTCCGGGTATACAGCTGAAAGCGAAGGGTACTGAAGCCGCTAATAAAGTAATGTGGGTATGGTCAACGGTGAATGCGGGTATTCTCGCTCTGTCTAACCGTGTTGAGTGGGATGTGCAGGGTGGTGAGGAGCTGAAAAAGGATGGCTGGTATCTGCTTATCAGCAATCACCTTAGCTGGACGGATATTGTTGTGCTGTGCTGCGTGTTTAAAGACCGTATTCCGATGCCAAAATTTTTCCTTAAGCAGCAGCTATTGTATGTTCCTTTTATAGGCATGGCGTGCTGGGCACTGGATATGCCGTTTATGCGCCGTTATTCGCGTGAATATCTTATCCGTAACCCGCACAAGCGTGGTCAGGATCTGGCGACGACCCGTCGTTCTTGTGCAAGGTTTAAGCATACTCCGACAACGGTGGTGAACTACGTTGAAGGCACACGTTTTACCACAGACAAACAGCGTTCGGGTAATGCAAGATATGAGTATCTTCTGCAGCCAAAATCAGGTGGCATCGCTTACACGCTGGCTGCGATGGGCGATCAGTTTGATAACATCATTGATGTGACTCTGGCTTATCCGGAGAACACTGATAAACCATTCAAAGACATGATGATGGGACGGATGAGCAAAATCGTGGTGCGGGTAAAGGTACTGCCGGTTGATGAGCAAGTACTGGGTGATTACTTTAATGATAAGCCATACAAACGCCAGTTCCAGCAGTGGTTGGGTGATGTCTGGCAAGAAAAAGATCAGATACTGCAAGATATCCATAAGTAACGGCAGCAGATAAAACAAAGGGGAGCGTAAGCTCCCCTTTGTGCGATTTGTGCTGGTTTATTTCAGTTCCAGTAAGTAGTTCACCAAAGCAAAATACTCGTCCGTGGTTTTGATGCTTTGTGCCTGTACCTGGTACTTGTTATTGACGATTACCGCCGGAACTCCTGTCAGGCCGCTGTCTGAAAACTGTTTATCCATGCGGCGAATCATGGAGTCGACTGCAAAGCCTTTGAATGCTGAGTCAAATTTGTTCGCGTCTACGCCTTCATCCAGAAATATCTGGCGCAGTTCAGCGTCGTCACGTGGTGCTTTACGCATATTGTGAATGCGGTTAAACATTACTGGCACCATTTTGTCTTCAATCTTTAGCGCGACCATGGTGGCGAATGCTTTACTCATAGAAGGCCCCATCTTGCCACCCATGAAAGATACGTGGTTCTTTTGTAGTTTTACGCCTTCTGGTAACTGCTTTTTAAGCTGCTGAATAACCGGTTCGAAAGAATTACAGTGCGGGCAGTAGAATGAGAAGAACTCAGTAACAACAGGCTTACTTGATGCCTCTAAGTCCAGTACTTTGTAATGTTCACCTTCTTTGAACTGAGCGGCATTTGCCGTGAGGCTCAGCATTAGCATAGAAAACAGTGCGAACAGCTTTTTCATCTAAATATCTCCTTTTTGAATTATTTGGCTGATTTACCATTGAGGCATTAAAGAGAGGGGGGCTTCTTCTAAGCTGGCAATCTGCTCTTTAAACGCAAGGACTTGACCTTCCCAGTATTTTGGCTCATTAAACCATGGAAAAGCGAGCGGAAATGCCGGATCATGCCAACGTTTTGCTAACCAAGCCATGTAGTGCACCATTCGTAGACCGCGAAGAGGTTCTATAAGTTTCAATTCTGCTGAATTAAAATCGCAAAACTCCTGATATGCTTCCAGAATCGTATCCAGCTGCATCAATTTCTCCTGACGCTCTCCGCTGAGCAGCATCCACAAATCTTGTACAGCAGGTCCGTTACGTGAGTCGTCTAAGTCTACGAACATCGGGCCGTCACGCCACAGGATATTGCCCGGATGACAATCTCCATGCAGACGAATGGTATTGAAATCTTCTCGCCAGTGATTCTCAATAGATTTGATTAGCATATCCAAATCATTGAAAAAACTGTTTTCCAGGTGCATCGGAATCATATTTGAGTTTTGCAAAAGCTCACGTGGTTGGTAGAGGTATTCCTGTAATCCGATACTTGGCCGGTGCTGAAACGCTTTCTGACTGCCGACTTTATGGATGCGGCCGAGAAATCTGCCAACGCCTTCGAGCTGATCTAAATTATCCACTTCAAACTGACGCCCGCCGACGCTTTCAAACAGAGCAAAGTTATAGCCCTGGTAGTGATGTAAGGTCTGGCCGTTCAGTAGTACTGGTGGGGCGACCGGGATTTCATTGTCGATCAGCTCCAGAGTGAAATCGTGCTCTTCCTGAATTTGTTCGTTACTCCAACGTTCTGGACGATAGAACTTCACCACGTAGCGACGGCGCTCTTCATCAGTAAACTGATAAACACGGTTTTCATAGCTGTTGAGAGGGAGAAAGCCAGATTCTGCGCGAACACCGATGCTTTCTAACGCATACCACATAAAATCCGGGGTTAGGGCGTCAAAGTTAAACGTACCTTGGGACATATAAATAAAAAGGCTCATTACTGAGCCTTATTCCATTAGTTATCGAAGCTGGAATCAGAGTTTCTTGATAAACCTGCTTTCCACTTCGATAGTGAAATCGTTACTCTTATCGGTGAGTATAAACTGAATTGTTGTTATCGCAGAGTTTAGCTTGTCAGGATCTGCGCCAAGACTCAATGGTAAGTTCAGCACTTCACCCGGTTGTACCTGTACGGTTTGTTTACCGTACCAGCTCACATCGCTTAGGCCGCTGACATCAAGAGTGTATTCTTGTGTCTGTTGGGTCTTATTGATCAGTTTAAGGGTGTAGGTATTTTCCACTTCACCGGAACTGTTAACGCGGAACAGTTGGTTACGGTCACGAATTACACTCATACCAGCAGGGTCAACAGATGCAATCTGCGCGAAGAATAAGCCCACCATGATCAGTAACACGGCACCATAGCCAAGTAGCTTAGGACGCAGAACTTTAGTGTGCTTACCCGATAAACGGTGCTCAGTGGTGTAGCTGATCAGCCCTTTTTCGTAGCCCATGCGATCCATGGTCTGGTCACAAGCATCAATACAAGCACCACAGTTGATACATTCATACTGCAAGCCATCACGGATATCGATTCCCGTCGGACAGACCTGGACACATAAATCACAGTCAATACAGTCACCCAACCCCAGTTGTTTTGGATCTGCCTTACGTGAACGAGGGCCTCTTTGTTCACCACGATTGGTGTCGTAGCCAACGATGAAGGTATCTTTATCAAACATCGCTGACTGGAAACGTGCGTAAGGGCACATGTGAATACACATGATTGAGCGCATCCAGCCTGCATTACCGTAAGTACAAATCGCAAAAAACAGCACCCAGAAAACAGGCCAGAAGCTAGAGTTAAAGGTGAAGAAATCGATCACTAGTTGCTTAATAGGCACAAAGTAACCGGCAAAAGTGAAGCCAGTGGCGAGCGCAATTGCAAACCAGGCGATGTGTTTGAGGGTTTTACGCATCACAAGGTTGGCGGTTAACTTGTTCGCATCTTGCCTGCGGCGCTTATTCGCGCTGCCTTCGAGTTTCTCCTCAAACCAGATGTACATAAACGTCCAGACGGTTTGCGGACAGAGGTAACCACACCAAACCCTGCCTAAAAATGTGGTAATGAAAAACAGGCCGAATGCCGCTATCACAAATAATAGGGCAAGCAGGGTGAGATCCTGCGGATACAGTGTAGTGCCAAAGAAGTTAAATTGCTGATTACCAATATCAAGCAGAATGGCCTGGCGATCACCGTATGGAATCCAGGGAGTCAAAGCAAACAGGAGTAATAAAAACCAGCCGCCGTAGCGTCTTAGCTTTTGATAGGTTCCTTTACTTTCACGGACATAAATGCGATTGCTCGGGTTAAAACGATCCCCGTTACCTTTATGGGTTTTCGGGTTAAAAGTCTTGGGAGTCACATCTTTGATGTCGATCTTATCCTGACTCATGCACTCATCCTTCTTGGGCTTTTTTAATGTACGGCGTCATTTCTACCGATGGCGCTCGATGACATTGCTATTTTAGTTAATACTGATAAACGATGATTATACAACCAATAACATTTCCTTTTCTTTAACGTAGTCAATGTTTAACAACAAAAAGCAGTACAGTTAACCTGATTATTGGCTGAACAGTTATCACTTACTTTACTGCTCTTTTTTAGTTGTAAAAAAGAGCAATAAAAAAGCGACTCGGACGAGTCGCTCAGACAGGGCTGGTATTGTCTATTTGATGACGCCGCGAGCGCGTAAAATAGCCGTTTTGAAATCATCTTCCTGGTCTTTCTTTAAACCCGGGATCATCTCATCTTTACTGCTGTTACGCATTTTAAGGTGGTAGATCAGAACATCATCAGTGAGATCTTCCAGTTTGCCTTCATAACCCGCTTCTGTGGCCAGTTTCACAATAAACTGTAGCAGGTTCATGTCCTGGTCTTTGTGCCACTCTGGATCTAGCAGTTCGAGCAATTCTTCAATTCGATGACACTTCATTCATTTCTCCACAAAATTTATAGGTATTTGGGTATATACCCAAATAACCTCAAGGTGCCAAGTTCAGCGAGAATGACTTGGCTTACAGGCGAGGCAACGATTTGATGATCTAGTGGCTCTAAATCAAAAATCGTTAACAAAGACTGTGAGCCAAGGAAACTCGCCCTTCGGGAGCGTGTCACTGACACGATTTCCGCGTCAAATAACTTGGAAAGAGCTCGCTATTCCGCTGCGTTATTTTCCTAGATCTTGTGCCAGTGACAACGCTCTGAATCCTGCACCTTGAAGTCATTTGGGTATAACGGTATCAAATTGCCGTGAGGATACAAATAGGGAGCAAGAAAAGAAAAAAGCGCAGCTAGTGCCGCGCTTTTTATTAAGCTGCTTTGATAACTTTGGACGGAGCTTCTGGCGTTACCGCGTTTTTCTCAACCATTGTCATAGCAGGCGCAACTTGCTTTGCCTTAAATGCAGTAGCAAAACCACTGCGACGGCGCATTGCACTACTATTGGTGTGTGCGAACCTGACTGCTGTTGGGCGCATTTAATTACCTAACTGTCACACATATCCATTGCCGATGTTATGGCCTGAATCACTATGAGCTGACCTCAAACTGCGAAAAGCTTCGCTCTTTTGGCTCTCGCCAATCCGGATAATGAGTCAGGAATACCGATATGCATACATATCAGTGATTAGGTTAGCACCCTTGTGTTAATTGGTCGATACTTGAACAATCGAAATGTTTCGATTTTGTCAATTTATCGAATGTAAAGAATGCAAAAATTGTTTTTGACCCCGTGATCGGCAGTAGTAGTATGAGATCTCGACAAAGGAGGTGCCTATGTCATTTTTAAAGAAGACACTTGCGAGTTTTGGGATTGGCAGTGCTAAGGTTGACTCGGTTCTGAATCAGGATGTGCTCTATCCGGGGCAGAGTGTGGATGTGTCTATCCATGTTTACGGGGGAGCGACAGAACAGGAGATTGATAATATCGATTTGAAACTCTGCTGTCGTTACATTGCGGAAGCGCCTGATGACAGAGGAGCCCGTGAAGGGCACAGTATGCGCCGGATACCGCAAACCCATGTTCTGGCTGAGTGGAGCCTTCCTTATGCGTTTACTATCCACTCTGCAGAAGAACGTACCTTCGATTTAAAACTTGATGTGCCCTGGAATACTCCGATTACAATCGGTGACGCGAAAGTGTGGCTGGAAACAGGCTTAGACATTGCCGCTGCGCTTGATCCGACTGACAAAGATATGCTTACCATTCGTCCGGATCCTCTGATGGATGCAATCCTGACCGCATTTGAGGCGCAGGGTTTACGTATTCGCAAGGTTGAATGCGAAGAAGTGAAGGGATTTGATCTGCCATTTGTTCAGGAATTTGAACTGGTACCGACAGATGGTCCCTACCATGGTCTGTGGCGTGAGCTGGAGTTTGTCGCGCACCGCAGTGAAAAAGAGCTGAAACTATGGTTTGAGGTTGACCGCAATCGCAGCGGGTCCGGAGGTATGCTGGCGAGCCTGTTAGGCAGCGGCAAGCTCAAGCGGGAACTGACGATCCCTGTGACGACTAACCATGATGAAGTCGGGGAGCTTGTGCTTAATTACCTTGACCAAGCTACTGCTATTCACGACCCTTAATTTTAGCTTACACGTGTAAGCTAAGTGTGCCATACTAGAGCGAATATACACGACTCAAGTATAGGTACATCGATGTCATCATCACATAAGCCTCAATACAGTCAGGGCGAAGAGTTTGCTAACTCTCTCACTCACGGGATAGGGATGTTATTGGGTATTGTTGGCCTGATTCTGCTGTTAGTCAGAGCTTTGGACCAACAGGCTGATGCCCTGACCATCACCAGTATGGCGATCTACGGTTCCAGTATTATTGTGCTGTTTCTTGCCTCTACGCTCTATCACGCAATTCCGCATCCTAAAGCTAAACGCTGGCTGAAAACCTTCGATCATTGTGCGATTTATTTACTGATTGCGGGCAGCTATACCCCGTTTTTGCTGGTGAGTTTACGAACCCCTTTGGCGATTGGTTTAATGATCGTGATCTGGACCATTGCCTTGATTGGTATTCTTATGAAAGTGGCGTTTATTCATCGCTTTAAGAGATTATCGCTAACGACTTATCTGGTCATGGGATGGCTGTCATTGATTGTTATTTACCAACTGGCCATTACCCTGGATATTGGCGGATTGACGCTACTTGCGGCGGGCGGCCTGATTTATTCCCTTGGTGTCATTTTTTATGTGGCTAAACGTATACCATTCAATCACGCTATCTGGCATGGCTTTGTTTTAGCGGGCTGTGTGTGTCATTTCTTTGCTATCTATTATTTCGTCGAACCGATTTAGCCTTAACGGTTCGACGGGGTTTGGCTTTAGCGAGTCTGTACCTCTATGACTTTAGCTGAAAACTGGTATTGCTGAGATTGCGGCACTGCCAGCCTGATGGTTTTACCCTGCTCTGCCTGTTGCGGGCGAAGGTAGGTATCGGCCATGCGTTTGATCGACTGCCAGACAATAACCTTTTCTTTTTTCAGTGCCTTACCGGACAGATCGAACACCTCGACTTCCACTTCAATCTGGATTACTGACTGAGAACTCTGGTTGGTAATCGAGGTTGGAAATATCAGTTCACCACCTTCATAACTTGCGGAACCAATAAGGATATCCACACCAGAATCAGAAAGCTGCATAGTTGGCTTTTTTGCATTGACCACAACTGTTGTGCCCGTAGTTTTTGAGACAGCAGGTATCGTCGCAATGACTGGTGTTGCTGCGACTCCGGTTGTGGTAACCGCTTTGGATGCGGATTGCGTTGTGGATTCAGCTGCGGCGCTAACCACCACATACTCCCAGGTAAAGTCATCATTAAGCTTTACTTCTCGTCCATCGGCTAACTTTACGACTTCGGCAGCATCAACTGATGAAGTGGCCAGCAGTGTAGCCAGAGTGATCCAGGTTTTCATTGTTGTACCTTTTATTTGATGGTCTAACGGCGCCAGAATGCAGGGAAGAATAATACAAGAATAGTCAGAATCTCCAGGCGCCCCATTAACATCCCAAAACTTAGCAGCCATTTGGCCGCATCGGGTAGTGGTGCAAAGTTACCTGTCGGGCCAATCACCGATCCCATCCCCGGCCCCACGTTAGCAACGGCGGTGATAGAGCCTGAAATACTGGTAACCGGATCTAAGCCTAAGGCACTCAGACACCCTGCAATAAAGATGATGGTGATAAAAAACATCAGTACGAAAGCGACAACGGAACGCACAATGTCATCATTTACTGGACGTTGGTTGTAGCGCTGGACAAATACACCTGACGGATGCACCAGTTTTAGCATTTGTTTGTTCAGCAGAGTCATTGCGATCTGGAAGCGGAATATCTTGATACCGCCGGATGTGGAGCCTGAGCAGGCGCCTGCAATCATCAGGAAAGCAAACAGTGTTGTCGGCAATGCACCCCAGGCGGTGAAGTCTTCTAAGCCAAAACCGGTTGTGGTGACGACAGATACGATATTAAACATCGACACACGCAATGCATCTACTATGGTGTAGCCATCACGGATTACCAGCCAGGCAGCAATGACCAGACTTGAGAGGATAAACAGGCAGGCAAAACCCCGGACCTGGGCATCTTTAAGCAGAATGCTGATTCTGCGTTTACGCAGGGCGGCAATGAACAACAGGAAGGGTAGCCCCCCTAGGAACATAAAGGCGGTTGCGACCCAGTGTGCACCATCGGAAAACTGATTCATCGACCTGTCGGAAGTCGAGTAGCCGCCGGTCGATAGTGTCGTGAAAGCGTGGTTGATCGCTTCGAACACATTCATACCCGTCAGCACAAAGCCAACAATGCACAAACCGGTCAGGGTCAGGTAAACCAGTACGATGTTCTTCGCCACGGTCTTAGCTCTCGGGCTGCTTTTGTCTGACCAGTCGGAAGACTCGGTGTGGAACAGCTTCATACCACCAACGTTTAGCATCGGCAGAACCGCTACCGCCATAACGATAAAGCCGATGCCGCCAAGCCATTGCAGAATTGAGCGCCACAACAGGATGCTTGGTGCCATACTGTCCAGGCCGCTCAAAACCGTTGAGCCAGTGGTGGTGATACCTGACATGGTTTCGAAATAGGCATCAGTGAACGTAATATGGTTTATGAACACAAAAGGCAGCGCAGCGAACGCACTGGCGATAATCCAGACCAGGCTGGTGATCAGGAACATATCACGTACACTGAGTTTGAAATTGGTCGTCCGGCCAATAGTCAGGCAGAAAAATGCAGCCACATGGGTGATGACAACAGCCTGGGCGAAATCGAGGAATCCGCCCGTACCTGTGAAAAACGCGACCAACGTCGGTATGTACATGAAAAGAGCCAGTTTGGATAAAACCAGCCCGATAACAAACAGTACGGGACGTAAGTTGACCATTGGCTAATCCTAAAGGAAAAACGGGCTAGGCTGGAACAGAGCTTCGACGTCTGATACGTATTTTTTGTCGACCAGGAACATAACGACGTGGTCATCTTGTTCTATAACCGTGCGATCATGAGCGATGAGGACCTCTTCACCACGAACGATTGCGCCAATGGTCGTGCCCGGCGGAAGTTTGATGTCGCCAATCGCGCGGCCAACCACTTTCGATGTGGTTTCATCACCGTGGGCGATGGCTTCAATGGCTTCAGCAGCACCACGGCGCAGAGACGAGACGTTAACAATATCGGCACGGCGAACGTGGGTCAGCAACGCAGAGATTGTCGCTTGCTGTGGTGAAATTGCCACGTCTATCACGCCTCCTTGTACGAGGTCGACATACGCACCGCGCTGAATCAGCACCATTACCTTTTTCGCCCCCATGCGTTTTGCCAGCATGGCGGACATGATGTTGGTTTCATCTTCGTTAGTCAGGGCAATGAACACATCGACCTGATCGATATTTTCTTCTGTCAGTAACTCTTGATCCGCGGCATCTCCACAGAACACAATGGTGTTGCCCAGCTGTTCAGATAGTTTTTCTGCTCGCTGGTAGTTACGTTCGATTAATTTCACGCTATAGGTCTGCTCTAAGCGCTTCGCTAAGCTTGCACCGATGTTACCGCCACCGACTATCATAATTCGGCGGTAAGGCTTCTCAAGGCGCTGCAATTCACTCATTACAGAGCGGATATGATTACTTGCGGCAACAAAGAAAACTTCATCATCGGCTTCGATGATGGTGGTGCCTTGCGGACGTATCGGACGACCCTGACGGAATATTGCAGCCACGCGGGTGTCTATGTGTGGCATGTGCTCACGCAGCGCAGATAACGCATTCCCCACCAACGGGCCGCCATAGTAGGCTTTTACCGCAACCAGGCTGACTTTCTGCTCGGCAAAGCTGACAACCTGAAGTGCGCCCGGATACTGAATAAGACGTTCGATATAGCTGGTAACGAGTTCTTCCGGTGCGATAAGGTGATCGACCGGGATTGCGCCAGATTTAAACAGGGCTTCTTTTTCTGCCAGATACTCTGGAGAGCGGATACGAGCGACACGGTTAGGGGTGTTAAACAGAGTAAAGGCTACCTGACACGCCGCCATATTGGTTTCGTCAGCGTTGGTTACCGCAACCAGCATGTCGGCATCTTGTGCCCCTGCTTCGTGCAGGACATCCGGATGACTTGCATGGCCGTTGACCACACGTAGGTCATATTTGTCCTGCAACTCACGCAGGCGGTCAGAGTTGTTGTCGACGATGGTGATATCGTTGTTCTCACCAACAAGGTTTTCTGCCAGTGTGCCGCCAACCTGACCAGCACCAAGAATTATGATCTTCATACTCTTTTCTCGTTATCTGAAAAAGGCGATTGAATAACTCCAATCGCCTTATTTAGCTTGCTGTTACGCACGGTTTTTTGTGAGCACGGCGTAGTAAAATCCATCCATATCGTCTTCACCTGGCAGTATCTGACGCCCAGGCTGATCGGGATCTGAATCCAGCAATATCGCATCTGCGGTGCGAGCTAAAAATGCTTTCACTTGCTCGGTGTTTTCTTGTGGAGTGATGGAGCAAGTTGCGTAAACCATTGTGCCGCCTGGTTTTAGCTGTGTCCACATAGCATCGAAAATTTCACGTTGCAGATCTGCCAAAGCGGCAATATCGTCTGCCCGGCGTAGCCATTTAATATCCGGATGACGGCGAATGACTCCTGTTGCAGAACAAGGTGCATCCAGCAAAATACGGTCAAACTGTTCACCTTGCCACCATTCTTGAGGGGTACGGGCATCACCGCAAATTACTTTTGCGTCAAGGTTGAGACGCTTCAGGTTTTCATGCACACGCTTCAGGCGAGTGTCATCACAGTCGATTGCCACTACTTCGCTGCCCGAGGTGCGCTCAAGAATATGGGCTGTCTTACCACCCGGAGCGGCGCAGCAATCGAGGATCTGTTCACCATTTTTTGGCTTGAGGTAGTTAATTGAAAGCTGCGCTGCCGCATCTTGTACTGATACCCAGCCTTTCTCGAAACCAGGCAGTTTGGTCACATCGCAAGGCGTTGCTAACTTCAGAGCGTCCATCGCTTCCGGATGCGGCGTGCTCTCAATCTCTTCATCTTCAAGTAGCTTCAGGTATTCATCACGTGTGTGGTGCTGGTGGTTTACCCGCAGCCACATTGGCGCTTTCTGATTATTGGCCTCGATAATGCCTTGCCACTGCTCTGGGTAAGCGTCCTGCAGCAGTTTTAGTAGCCAGCTCGGGTGACCATATTTTCCGGCATTGTGGCTGACTGCAATCTCGTCAAGCTCTTCCTGATTACGCTGGTAATTACGCAATACCGCATTAATCAGGCCACGCAGACGAGGGCCTTTAAGATCTTTGGTGCCTTCAACCGTTTCTCCAACGGCCGCGTGCGCAGGAATTCGCATAAAGCTCAGTTGATAAATACCGACCAGAATCAGGTGATGGAAGACACGCTGTTTGCCTTTGAGGGGCTTATCCATCAGCTCATTAGCGATCGTTTCCAAGCGAGGCAGGTAACGAAGCGCACCGTAACAGATCTCTTGCAAGAGAGCATGATCACGAGATCGGATGGTTTGTTGAGCCGCCGGAAGCGCGCTGGAAAGAGAGTGACCCTTGTCGACGACAAGATACAGGACGTTAGCAGCCGCAGCGCGAACATTCATGATGAGTACCTTAAAGTAAAGGAGGGCATCTCTGCCCTCTAAAAGTTCGTAATAATTAGGGTCTGTTGACCTTTCGTGGTTAAGTTTTGTTCGAGATAAAAGCGTTTTAATCGCGGCGAGAGATTTGTAGCCTAGTCATTCTAAGCAAGCACTTCTCAACAAAGAGTAAAACGCTTTTAGCCGAACCCTTCGGGCAGCATTTGTGGCTCCTTTCTACTGCGTTATCGGCTTATCAAGTAGAATAACTACATTTCAAAGCCTCTGCCTTGTATAAAAGAACCCACAAATTGCTGCAAAAATCAGCTCGAAAGGTCAACAGACCCTAGGGTATATACCCTAGTATGGCTTAAATTAGCTGGGTGCCAACTTCAAACCAAGCCGCGCGTGAGTTCAGAATATCTTGAACTGACATGGCTTTTTTACCTGGAACCTGCAGTTGTTCCAGTACCAGTACGCCGTTACCTGTCACAACATAAATGCCGGTTTTATCTGCTTGCACAATCGTACCCGCCGGCTTGTCGCTGGTTTGCTCCGAAACATGGCTTTGCCATACTTTGATGCTGTTTTCGGCCGCTTCAAAATGACTCATTGGCCACGGATTAAAGGCGCGAACGCAGCGTTCTATATTCGCAGCGTCATCGTTCCAATCGATACGAGCTTCCTCTTTGCTGAGCTTTTTCGCATAGTTGGCGAGATCATCATCTTGCTTAACAGGATTCGCTTTGCCTGTCGCGATATCTGCAAGGCAATCAATCAACGCTTGTGGGCCAAGCTCGGCGAGCTTTTCGTACATCGATGCACTGGTATCCGTCGCTTCGATTGGCAGTGTGGCGATTTTCAGCATATCACCGGTATCGAGACCAATATCCATCTGCATGATAGTAACGCCAGTTTCTGCGTCTCCAGCCCAAATTGAACGTTGGATTGGTGCCGCGCCGCGCCAGCGAGGCAGGATGGAACCGTGGACGTTAATACAACCTAGCTTAGGCGTGTCTAGTACGGCTTGTGGTAGTAGTAAGCCATAAGCAACAACAACCATGATGTCAGCATTCAGATCAGCAAGTTCTTGTTTCGCTTCATCGGATTTGAAATTCTCAGGCTGATAAACCGGGATGTCGTGTTCTAGGGCGATGTTTTTTACCGGGCTTGCAGTCAATTTCTTACCGCGACCCGCAGGGCGGTCAGGTTGAGTGTAGACGGCAATTACTTCGTGCTCCGAAGACAACAACGCCGCCAAGTGACGGGCGGCGAAATCCGGAGTACCTGCAAAGACAATACGTAAAGACTGACTCAAGGTAGACTTCCTTATAATTGGTATGGTTCGCGATTAAGCGTTTAGCTGCTTCTCGTTGTAGCGTTTGATCTTCGCTAGCTTGTCCTGAATACGTTTACGCTTCAGTGGCGACAGATAATCAACAAACAGCTTACCTTGCAGGTGATCCAGCTCGTGCTGAACACAAATCGCTAGCAGGTCGTCAGCGTCAAAGGTAAATTCTTTGCCGTCACGATCCAGTGCTTTTACCGTAACTTCAGCGGCGCGAGGCACAAGCGCGCGAGCACCCGGTACCGATAGACAGCCTTCTTCGATGCCATCTTCACCACGCTTTTCCAGAATCTCAGGATTGATAAGCACCATAGGCTCATCACGAGTATCTGAAATATCGATCACTACGATACGTTTATGGATATCAACCTGCGTTGCAGCAAGGCCAATACCTTCTTCGTCGTACATGGTTTCAATCATGTCATCGACGATTTTTTGAATCTCAGGGGTCACTTCTTCGACAGGTTTAGCAACAGTGCGAAGACGATCATCTGGAAATGTTAATACTTGTAATACAGACATATTCACTCGAAATATTGAACTGTGCCGAAACAGCACAAACCTTGTTGGGTCAATTCTAGACATTTTATGACCTAAATGACAGCATCCAACATTAATTTTCACTCTGATTACTGCTTTACAGACCAAGGATGAGGGTCATGAATCGAATTTTTCGCAACGTTACCAGTGTTATGTTGCCGTTATTTTTCTCTCTCAGTGCAGCCGCCAGTGCGGATTCCAAACCACTCGCTGTTAAAGCTAATGCGCCACAAACGTATGTAGTGGTGAAAGGTGACACCTTGTGGGATATTTCGGCAATGTATCTGGATAGTCCTTGGTTGTGGCCGCGTTTATGGCAAGTTAACCCGGAGATAGACAACCCGCATTTAATTTACCCCGGTGATAAACTGTCATTAGTGTGGATCAATGGTCAGCCCGTACTGAGTTTAAAGCCGGTTAAGAAACTGAGCCCTCAGGCGCGTATCACCGAGAGAAAAGCCGTACCAACCGTAGCTGAAGGCCTGGTGATACCTTATCTCAATTCTGACCGGTTGGTAGATGAAGATACTCTGGATAATGCCGTTAAGGTGATGGGCAGTACTAAGGGCAGTAAATACCTGACCGCAGAAGATGTGCTGTATATCAGCGGTGAGCACACGTCGACGCAATGGGCTATTTACCGTCCTGTGGAGACTTTCTCACGAGAGGACATCTCAAAGGAGATCACAGCGTTGCGTTTAATTGCAAAAGGAGAGTTAGTTGAAGCCTCCGAAGATTATTCTGGCTTAAAGATTACTTCACAGCTGCAAGAAATCGTTCGTAATGACATTGCGTTACCTAACCAGATGGCAGAAAGTGAGTTTACGACGACATTCCATCCATTGCCTTCACCGGCAGGTACCTCAGCTAAGTTGCTCGGAAACATTGAAGGTATCCGCTTTAGCTCGACCAGTCAGGTTGTTGTTATTGACAGGGGAACGGCGGATGCGCTGATACAGGGCAGTGTATTTGATTTAAAAGAGGACGCTCATCCGGTTTATCAGGATGGCGATGGCTATAAAAAAGAGTTTGGCTTACTTGATAAGAAAATCACCTTGCCACAAAGTAAGGTAGGTGAGCTGCTGGTGATTCGCCCTTATGAATATTTCAGCTTGGCCCTGATAACGAACAGTTCCAAACCAATCAGTAACGGAGTCACAGTGGTTTCACCACTGACTGAAACGCCAGCAGCAGATGACTCGTCCCAATGAAAATGACCTTATTGCCTGGCTAAAGCTGAGTTGCTTACCAGGCATTGGCGGGGTCAGAATGAATCAGCTTCTGAGCAAAGATACCCCGCGTAATATTGTTAATTCTTCCCCTGAGTACCTACAACGACTTGGCTTGAGCCCGAAGCAACTTCAAGCTTGGTCATCGGTCGATAAAGAAGTTGATGCTTGCCTGGCCTGGAAAGCACGCTCTGCAAATCATCATATCCTGACCTTAGACGATCCCTTTTACCCTCCGTTACTCAGGCAGATTGTTACTCCTCCTCCATTACTGTTTGTTCAAGGAGAGTCTACCTGTTTATCTCAGCCCCAGATTGCCATGGTGGGAAGCCGTAATGCCAGTGTTGACGGATTGCAGCATGCCCGTTATTTTGCTGCCGACTTTGCTCGCAACGATCTTGTCGTCACCAGTGGGTTAGCTCTGGGCATAGATGGCCACGCTCATGACGGAGCCCTGCAGGCTGGTGGTAAGACGATAGCCGTACTCGGCTCTGGCCTAGCACAAATTTATCCGGCCCGGCATCGCGGACTCGCTCAACGGGCTGCAGAAAACGGTGCGCTTGTTTCTGAGTTTCGCCCCGATGCCAAGCCGAGGGCAGAACACTTTCCGCGTCGGAATCGAATCATTAGCGGGTTATCGCTCGGGGTTTTAGTGGTAGAAGCTGCAGAGAAAAGTGGCTCGCTGATCACCGCACGCTACGCCCTTGAGCAAGGAAGAGAAGTGTTTGCTCTGCCTACCTCTATCAATGCGGCTAATGCCAGTGGTGGCAATCATTTGATTCGTAATGGTGCCTGTCTCGTAGAAAAGACCAAAGACGTGCTCGATGAAATACAGTCGTTGCTCGACTGGTCTGTTAATCAGACTTTTGATTTATTTTCTGCGTTAAATGAAGAAGAAGAATTGCCATTTCCTCAGCTGTTAGCTAACGTAGGAAGTGAAGCTACACCGGTTGATATTCTTGCAAGCAGGACCAATATACCTGTCCAGGAAGTCATGATGCAGCTCTTGGAGCTTGAGCTTTCAGGGCATGTTGTTGCAGTTTCAGGTGGCTATATTCGAAAGGGGAGGGGCTAGCTATGATGATGGATATACTGATGTATCTATTCGAAACCTACATCCATAGCGATGCAGAGTTACAGGTCGAACAAGACGAGTTGGAAGATGAGCTGCTCCGTGCAGGCTTCCAGCAAAAAGATATCTACAAAGCCCTTGTCTGGTTAGAAGAGCTTGCCGCACTGCAGCAAAGTGATACATCTTCAGCCATATCGGCGTGTATCGCATCGTCATCGACTCGTATTTACACTGCAAAAGAGATGCAGCGTCTGGATATAGAAAGCCGGGGCTTTTTGTTATTCCTTGAGCAAATCAATGTGTTGACGACAGAAACGCGTGAAATGGTCATTGACCGCGTGATGGGGCTGGAAACAAGCGAGTTTGAACTTGATGATCTGAAATGGATCATTCTGATGGTGCTGTTTAATGTACCGGGTAATGAAAATGCTTATACGCTGATGGAAGAGCTGTTATATACCAAGGAGCAGGGGATTCTTCACTAAGTTCAATCTAGACAAGTTCTGGTTCAATCATACTAACGGAGCTTGTCTATTTTGCATGCCTTCAATTAAGCGGTAACTATGAGTAGTAAAATCGACAACACCCTTTTCTCTGCGCATGAGCACGCTCTGGTTCATGAGCCTTGTCCAAAATGCGGCGGTGAGCTAACCCTCAAGCACGGTAAACACGGCCCGTTTCTCGGTTGCAATCACTATCCAAGTTGTGACTATATCAAAGCGTTGCACAGTAATGATGGTCACATCGTAAAAGAGCTCGGTGTACCGTGTCCTGATTGCGCGAATGAGCTGGTTCTGCGTCAGGGGCGTTACGGCATGTTTGTCGGGTGCAGTAATTACCCTGCTTGCCATCATATTGAGTCGATTAATCAGCCTGAACCAGAAAAGCAGTCTCAGGAGCAGTATGCTTGCCCCGATTGTGGCAAAGGTCATTTAGTTGAACGAAAGACGCGCTTCGGTAAAACATTTTATGCCTGTGATAATTACCCAAAGTGTAAGTTTGCCGTGAACCTACCTCCGGTCAAAGGCCAGTGTGAAGAGTGTGGGTTTACTTTGCTGGTTGAGAAGAAACTCGCCAGTGGTATCAAGTTGCAATGTGCAAACCGCAAGTGTCAGCATACTCAGCAAGGCTAATGAATCGAATAGAAATAAAAATGGTCGCATTTGAAGTGCGACCATTTTTATTTGTCTTGAGCTGGATGTGGATGCTAAGCCTGTGATTGTTTGGCAAACTCATGCACAGCAGGAAAAGCAACAGGATTCAACACTTCTGCTAATGCACAAACTCTGCGTTGCAGTTCTCCCGGGTAGTCACCACATACATTGATGTGACCCATTTTGCGCCCAGCGCGTTTCTCTTTACCGTACCAGTGGATATGGCAACCATCCATCGCCAGCAGTGCTTCTGGGAGCGTATCTTCTCCAAGAATGTTTACCATCGAGGTTTCGCGAATCAGTTTGGTGCTGCCTAGTGGCAAGCTGCACACTGCGCGCAGATGGTTTTCAAACTGGCAAGTTTCCGCACCTTGTTGTGTCCAGTGACCTGAGTTGTGTACCCGTGGAGCAATCTCATTAACCAACAAAGCACCATCGACATCAAAGAACTCGAGAGCTAATACGCCAACGTACTCCAGGCTGTCTGCAACTGCGGTGAACATTTGCTTGGCTTGATCTTGCAGCTCTGGTGCATCAATGGCTGTCGACAGGCTCAACACACCATTGGTGTGCACGTTTTCTGCCAGCGGATAAACTTCAACACTGCCATCTTTGCCGCGGGCGCCGACTAACGATACTTCACGGTTAAATGGCACAAACTCCTCAGCTACAATCGCTTGAGTTGGTGTTGTTGCGATGCACTCGGCCATTTCCATCCAGATAGCGTCTACCTGAGAAGCTTCTTTCAAGCGCCATTGTCCTTTCCCGTCGTAGCCGCCTAAAGCGCTTTTCAGCACCATTGGCATGCCGACGTGTTCAATGGCACGTTCAAAATCTTCCCGTGTTTCAATTACGTAGTACTTTGCGTTACGTACACCAGCATTATCTAATAATGCTTTTTCAAGACGTCGGTCACCGCCAGCCTTGATGGCTTCGGTACTAGGAAGGAACTTTCCGCTTTTTTCACAGATGTCGAGTACATCGTGAGGAATATGCTCGAATTCTGCTGTAATAACATCGACTTGTTCAATGGCATTTTCTAGACCATGTCCAAGCACGTGTTGAGTAAGAGGATGGACAACGTTACCGCTACCGACATCGTAAGCCGAGATTTGAATATTCAGTGGCGCACCAGCCAGAGACATCATACGAGCCAGCTGACCTGCTCCGAGAACCAGTACATGCATCCGATTAATCCTCAGCTGGGTTTGGGTTCGCCAGTACGGTTTCTGTCTGTTCATTACGGAACGCTTCGACTTTGGCCATGATGCTTTCATCATGAGTACCCAGAATCTGTGCTGCCAGGATGCCTGCGTTAGCTGCGCCCGCTTCGCCAATTGCCAACGTACCGACTGCGATACCTTTTGGCATTTGTACGATAGACAGCAGAGAGTCCATGCCTTTCAGTGCACGAGACTGAACCGGAACGCCGAGTACTGGCACACTGGTGAATGCCGCTGCCATGCCTGGAAGGTGAGCCGCGCCGCCCGCACCAGCGATGATCACTTTGATACCACGTTCTTTTGCACTGCTTGCGTAATCGGCTAACAGCTGAGGAGTACGGTGAGCTGACACCACTTTTGTTTCGTAAGACACACCAAACTGATCCAGCATGTCTGCTGCTAATTTCATGGTTGGCCAATCTGATTTAGAACCCATGATGATACCGACTTTCATCTCAAACTCCTTCAAGCTGCAAAATTAGGTGAGCTGATAAATTTGTGCGCATTATACGGGGATTTTTGTCTCAAGCAAACGTTTGCGTGGCTCGGTAAATGTTATTGATACATTTTATAAAAAAATAGCTTTAGTCTCTGAGAATGAATCTTTGTACACTTAGCGGCATAACATAATAATCAGACTATCAGGAAGTAATCGGTGGATAACTTTGAACAGGTGCTGAGCGCACTACAGCAAGGCGAAGTAATTGCCTATCCGACAGAGGGCGTTTTTGGTGTCGGGTGCGATCCGGACAACCCAGAAGCCATCCAAAAACTGCTGGAACTGAAACAACGTCCAGTAGAGAAGGGGCTTATTCTGATTGCGGCCAGTTATGAGCAGTTATTGCCTTATATTGATGAATCTCAACTTACTCAGGAGCAACTAGATAAAGTTCATGCAACCTGGCCGGGTCCGTACACTTGGATCATGCCTGCGAGCGATAAAGTATCTAATTGGGTTTCAGGGCAGTTTGATTCAATTGCTGTTCGTGTGACTGATCATCCTTTGGTGCAAAAAATGTGTAATGCATTCGGAAAGCCGTTAACCTCTACCAGCGCAAATCTTTCTGGCTTACCGCCGTGCATGACGACAGAAGAAGTTGAGCTGCAGTTAGGAGACAAACTGGTGGCGATTCTTCGTGGTGAAACCAGTGGCCGTGATAAACCAAGTGAGATTCGTGACGCTAAAACCTCGCAAATATTAAGACAGGGCTAACCCTGCCAGTTAGTTATCAATAGTTATCGGATAATAGGTAATAACGTATGTCAGTAATCGATAAGCATGCTGTAAAGCAGTTCCTGATGTCGCTTCAGGATTCTATTTGTCAGCAGTTAGAACAAGAAGATGGAAAGGCCGTCTTTGTCGAAGATGCATGGCATCGTGAGCCGGGCGAGCGCCTTGGTGGTGGTGGTCGTTCTCGAGTCCTGCGTGATGGCCATGTTTTTGAGCAGGGCGGGGTAAACTTTTCTCATGTTGAAGGAAAAGAAATGCCAGCGTCAGCGACAGCTCATCGTCCAGAGTTGGCTGGTCGCCGCTTTGAAGCGATGGGTGTTTCTCTGGTTATTCACCCTAAAAACCCTTATGTACCGACTTCTCATGCTAACGTACGTTTCTTCATTGCAGAAAAAGAGGGAGAAGACCCTATTTGGTGGTTTGGTGGTGGTTTCGACCTGACTCCTTTCTATCCTTTTGAAGAAGACTGTCAGTCGTGGCACGATACAGCAAAGACAATCTGTGCCCCGTTTGGTGATGACGTTTATGCCGATCACAAAGCATGGTGTGATAAGTACTTCTTCCTTCCACACCGAAACGAAACGCGTGGTGTTGGTGGTTTGTTCTTTGATGATTTGAACCATTGGGAATTTGATAAGTGTTTCGATTACATTAAAGCGGTAGGCGAAGGCTTCTGTCAGGCTTACTTACCTATTGTTGCGCGACGTAAAGATATTGAGTTCGGCGAGCGTGAGCGCGATTTCCAACTGTACCGCCGTGGTCGCTATGTGGAGTTTAACTTAGTGTATGACCGTGGCACGTTATTTGGCTTACAAAGTGGCGGGCGTACTGAGTCGATTCTGATGTCGATGCCGCCGTTAGCACGATGGGAATACAGCTACCAACCGGAACCAGGCACACCTGAAGCTGAACTTTACGAGCGATACCTAAAACCACGCGAGTGGTAAGCGCTGAATCTCCTTTTCTATATAGATAGATAGTGATAGGGTCATCTTTAATCAGATGGCCCTGTTTTTCTCTGTATTTAGGTAAGGAATAAAGGTAAGGAAATGACTCAGCAAATTGATCGCTACGCCGTGTTTGGTAATCCTATCGGGCATAGTAAGTCGCCATTTATCCATACACTCTTTGCTCGCCAAACTAATCAGTCACTGACTTATACGGCTGAATGTGCGCCAGTTGGTGGGTTTATCGAGGCGGTGACCATGTTTTTTGCTGAAGGTGGCAAAGGATGTAACGTGACCTTACCTTTCAAAGAAGAGGCTTATCAATTTGCCAGTCGTTTGACTGAACGCGCGCAATTGGCTGGTGCCGTGAATACGCTAAAAAAACTTGATGACGGTGAGATCATAGGTGACAACACGGACGGGGCTGGCTTGGTACAAGACTTGCTCCAGCATCAAGTGGCTTTAGAAGGTGCCCGTATCCTTATCATAGGTGCTGGTGGTGCTTCTCGTGGTGTAATTCTTCCGTTACTTGAGCAAAAGCCCGTTACTCTGACGGTCACCAATAGAACTTTTTCCAAAGCAGAAGAGTTGGCGGAGCTGTTCGCTGCGTATGGAGCGGTGACAGCGAAAGAGATGAGCGCCATTAATGAAGAATATGACGTCATTATCAACTCTACTTCCGCGTCGCTGAGTGGTGATCTTCCTGAAATATCGCCAGCTATTTTCGCGCCTGATAGTGTCAGCTATGACATGATGTATGGAAGTGGCGATACTAAGTTTAACCATTGGGCTAAGGAGCATGGCGCTGCTCAAGCTTATGATGGTTTAGGAATGTTGGTCAGCCAGGCATCTGAAAGTTTTATGTTGTGGCGTGGCTTGCGTCCTGGCGCCAAACAGATCTTACGTGAATTAAGAAAAAACCTTGAAGGTCAGTAACCGATGAATCAATCTATTTTATTTCCTGACATGCAGTCGTGGGACGAGCCTTCGCAATCGGTACGCTTTCCTGCGCAGCAGTCGGGAGCTCTGATAGAATGCTACGTAACAAAACAGAAGTTAGTCAAAATCAGTGGTTCGGATATTAAAAGCGAGCAACAAGCAGTAGAAGTGTTTGTCGCCTGCCGGTTTGATCTAGAAGAAATTGCTGAAGAACTGATAGAAGATGAAGCCTTCGATGAAGAAGGCCACATTGTTATTGAATAAGTAGAATAACGAACAATTAACTAATAACTTCAACTTCATTTAAGTAGTCATTTTTGTTCTGTACATAGTTATCAGAAGACTTTTGCAAAAAGGCGCGCTCTTTCTCTGACAGAGGGCGTGCTTGCTTAACCGGGCTGCCTACATAGAGGTAACCACTTTCCAATACTTTTCCTGGTGGCACCAAACTACCAGCGCCAATCATTACTTCTGACTGAATTACCACACCGTCGAGAACAATTGCTCCCATCCCTACCAATACTCGATCGTGAATCTCACAACCATGCAGCATTACCTTATGTCCAATAGTGACATCATTACCAATAACCAATGGGTAGCCATTAGGATTTTCTTGATTCTTATGTGTAACGTGTAAAACGCTGCCATCCTGGATATTTGTGCGCTTTCCGATGTGGATATGATTAACATCCCCGCGCGCTGCAACTAAAGGCCAAATGCTAGAATCGTCCCCGATGATAATGTCTCCAACTAAAACAGACGTTGAATCGACGTAAACTCGCTCGCCAAGTTGCGGTTGGATGCCTTTATAACTTCTTATTGAACTCATTTTTTCTCCTTATTAGGGGCGATTGAAGAGGATGTCTTGATAGAAGAGTAGTGAAAACTTGCCTTTTAGAATAAAAAACACCCAAACGATAGAAAAATCAAAAAAAACTTAAAAAAGGGGTTGCCAATGTGATCGCAATCCCTATAATGCCACCTCGCTGACACGGCAACGCTTCGAAAGAGATGAAGCTGAGTTAGCAAGCCAAATTAGCTAAGCGGAAACGCTGAAAGAAAGTTTGAAAAAAGTGTTTGACACTAAACTTTATCTCGCTAAAATGGCCGTCCTGTTTGAGCAAAGCTCAGCAGGAAAGCTCTTTAACAATATAGACCTATCAATCTGTGTGGGCACTCGTTGATGATAATCCAATTCGAAACTTCGGTTTCAAATTAGGTTTCAATGATACGAAGTGACCATTGAATCTTCGGATTCAGCACAGTCAATTCATTATCGTTCTGTTGGAACGATAATAGCTTTAAAATTACTTTTGTAGTTTTGAAGTCAGTATTCATTGAGCCGAACAAAATCTTAAATTGAAGAGTTTGATCATGGCTCAGATTGAACGCTGGCGGCAGGCCTAACACATGCAAGTCGAGCGGAAACGAGTTATCTGAACCTTCGGGGACGATAACGGCGTCGAGCGGCGGACGGGTGAGTAATGCCTAGGAAATTGCCCTGATGTGGGGGATAACCATTGGAAACGATGGCTAATACCGCATGATGCCTACGGGCCAAAGAGGGGGACCTTCGGGCCTCTCGCGTCAGGATATGCCTAGGTGGGATTAGCTAGTTGGTGAGGTAAGGGCTCACCAAGGCGACGATCCCCTAGCCTAGCTGGTCTGAGAGGATGATCAGCCACACTGGAACTGAGACACGGTCCAGACTCCTACGGGAGGCAGCAGTGGGGAATATTGCACAATGGGCGCAAGCCTGATGCAGCCATGCCGCGTGTGTGAAGAAGGCCTTCGGGTTGTAAAGCACTTTCAGTCGTGAGGAAGGTAGTGTAGTTAATAGCTGCATTATTTGACGTTAGCGACAGAAGAAGCACCGGCTAACTCCGTGCCAGCAGCCGCGGTAATACGGAGGGTGCGAGCGTTAATCGGAATTACTGGGCGTAAAGCGCATGCAGGTGGTTTGTTAAGTCAGATGTGAAAGCCCGGGGCTCAACCTCGGAATTGCATTTGAAACTGGCAGACTAGAGTACTGTAGAGGGGGTAGAATTTCAGGTGTAGCGGTGAAATGCGTAGAGATCTGAAGGAATACCGGTGGCGAAGGCGGCCCCCTGGACAGATACTGACACTCAGATGCGAAAGCGTGGGGAGCAAACAGGATTGGAGATACCCTGGTAGTCCACGCCGTAAACGATGTCTACTTGGAGGTTGTGGCCTTGAGCCGTGGCTTTCGGAGCTAACGCGTTAAGTAGACCGCCTGGGGAGTACGGTCGCAAGATTAAAACTCAAATGAATTGACGGGGGCCCGCACAAGCGGTGGAGCATGTGGTTTAATTCGATGCAACGCGAAGAACCTTACCTACTCTTGACATCCAGAGAACTTTCCAGAGATGGATTGGTGCCTTCGGGAACTCTGAGACAGGTGCTGCATGGCTGTCGTCAGCTCGTGTTGTGAAATGTTGGGTTAAGTCCCGCAACGAGCGCAACCCTTATCCTTGTTTGCCAGCGAGTAATGTCGGGAACTCCAGGGAGACTGCCGGTGATAAACCGGAGGAAGGTGGGGACGACGTCAAGTCATCATGGCCCTTACGAGTAGGGCTACACACGTGCTACAATGGCGCATACAGAGGGCGGCCAACTTGCGAAAGTGAGCGAATCCCAAAAAGTGCGTCGTAGTCCGGATTGGAGTCTGCAACTCGACTCCATGAAGTCGGAATCGCTAGTAATCGTGGATCAGAATGCCACGGTGAATACGTTCCCGGGCCTTGTACACACCGCCCGTCACACCATGGGAGTGGGCTGCAAAAGAAGTAGGTAGTTTAACCTTCGGGGGACGCTTACCACTTTGTGGTTCATGACTGGGGTGAAGTCGTAACAAGGTAGCGCTAGGGGAACCTGGCGCTGGATCACCTCCTTATACGATGATTACTCACGATGAGTGTCCACACAGATTGATATGGTTTATGAAGTTTAAGAGATAGAACATCCCCCAAGATGTTCACTTAGTGTCCCGTTCGTCTAGAGGCCTAGGACACCGCCCTTTCACGGCGGTAACAGGGGTTCGACTCCCCTACGGGATACCATTGGGTCGTTAGCTCAGTTGGTAGAGCAGTTGACTTTTAATCAATTGGTCGCAGGTTCGAATCCTGCACGACCCACCATTCTTCTCCACGAAGAATCAAAAAAACTTATGTGGGCGATTAGCTCAGTTGGGAGAGCACCTGCCTTACAAGCAGGGGGTCACTGGTTCGAGCCCGGTATCGCCCACCATTCTCTAAGTATTTTTGGAATATAATGTCCAAACCAGAGCAAGCAATTGATACTGGTTGGAATTTTTGACGCCGAAAGTCTTTAGAAAATGTACTTCCTCGTGAAGAAACATAGCTCTTTAACAATTTGGAAAGCTGACAAAATAATCTTTAAGATTATTTGTAAAGTTCTCAAAGTATTCCTAACGGAATACAACTAACAACACATTCAAGTGTTCTTGGAATTTGAGTCCGGCAAAATCGAAAGCTGTCTCGCTCATTCAAATAATGAGACAGCAACTTTGGTTGTTTAACTTCAATTCGAAACTCCTTCGGGTTGTATGGTTAAGTGACTAAGCGTACACGGTGGATGCCTTGGCAGTCAGAGGCGATGAAGGACGTATTAACTTGCGATAAGCCCAGATTAGGCAGTAAAAGCCACTTGAGTCTGGGATTTCCGAATGGGGAAACCCACTAGCATAAGCTAGTATCGCTGCGTGAATACATAGCGCAGCGAGGCGAACCGGGGGAACTGAAACATCTAAGTACCCCGAGGAAAAGAAATCAACCGAGATTCCGAAAGTAGCGGCGAGCGAAATTGGACTAGCCCTTAAGCTTTATATGCGTTAGACGAACGGTCTGGAAAGTCCGGCGATACAGGGTGATAGCCCCGTAGTTGACAACGCACATTCAGTGAAATCGAGTAGGGCGGGACACGTGATATCCTGTCTGAATATGGGGGACCATCCTCCAAGGCTAAATACTACTGACTGACCGATAGTGAACCAGTACCGTGAGGGAAAGGCGAAAAGAACCCCTGTGAGGGGAGTGAAATAGAACCTGAAACCGTGTACGTACAAGCAGTAGGAGCAGGCTTTGTCCTGTGACTGCGTACCTTTTGTATAATGGGTCAGCGACTTATATTCAGTGGCAAGGTTAACCATATCTAGGGAGCCGTAGGGAAACCGAGTCTTAACTGGGCGTTTTAGTCTCTGGATATAGACCCGAAACCAGGTGATCTAGCCATGGGCAGGTTGAAGGTTGAGTAACATCAACTGGAGGACCGAACCGACTAATGTTGAAAAATTAGCGGATGACTTGTGGCTAGGGTGAAAGGCCAATCAAACCTGGAGATAGCTGGTTCTCCCCGAAAGCTATTTAGGTAGCGCCTCGGACGAATACTACTGGGGGTAGAGCACTGTTAAGGCTAGGGGTCATCCCGACTTACCAACCCTTTGCAAACTCCGAATACCAGTAAGTACTATCCGGGAGACACACGGCGGGTGCTAACGTCCGTCGTGGAGAGGGAAACAACCCAGACCGCCAGCTAAGGTCCCAAATTACTACTAAGTGGGAAACGATGTGGGAAGGCTCAGACAGCCAGGATGTTGGCTTAGAAGCAGCCATCATTTAAAGAAAGCGTAATAGCTCACTGGTCGAGTCGGCCTGCGCGGAAGATGTAACGGGGCTAAGTAGTAAACCGAAGCTGCGGCAATATACTTTTGTATATTGGGTAGGGGAGCGTTCTGTAAGCGGTTGAAGGTGTGTGGTAACGCATGCTGGACGTATCAGAAGTGCGAATGCTGACATGAGTAACGATAAAGGGGTGAAAAACCTCCTCGCCGGAAGACCAAGGGTTCCTGTCCAACGTTAATCGGGGCAGGGTAAGTCGACCCCTAAGGCGAGGCCGAAAGGCGTAGTCGATGGGAAACGGGTTAATATTCCCGTACTTCTTACAATTGCGATGGGGGACGGAGAAGGCTAGGTGGGCCTGGCGACGGTTGTCCAGGTTCAAGTGCGTAGGCTTAAGAGTTAGGTAAATCCGGCTCTTTTTAAGGCTGAGACACGACGTCGAGCTACTACGGTAGTGAAGTCATTGATGCCATGCTTCCAGGAAAAGCCTCTAAGCTTCAGATTGTAAGGAATCGTACCCCAAACCGACACAGGTGGTCGGGTAGAGAATACCAAGGCGCTTGAGAGAACTCGGGTGAAGGAACTAGGCAAAATGGTACCGTAACTTCGGGAGAAGGTACGCTCTCGACGGTGAAGTCCCTCGCGGATGGAGCTATTGAGAGTCGCAGATACCAGGTGGCTGCAACTGTTTATTAAAAACACAGCACTGTGCAAAATCGTAAGATGACGTATACGGTGTGACGCCTGCCCGGTGCCGGAAGGTTAATTGATGGGGTTAGACTTCGGTCGAAGCTCTTGATCGAAGCCCCGGTAAACGGCGGCCGTAACTATAACGGTCCTAAGGTAGCGAAATTCCTTGTCGGGTAAGTTCCGACCTGCACGAATGGCGTAATGATGGCCACGCTGTCTCCACCCGAGACTCAGTGAAATTGAAATCGCTGTGAAGATGCAGTGTACCCGCGGCTAGACGGAAAGACCCCGTGAACCTTTACTACAGCTTGGCACTGAACATTGACCCTACATGTGTAGGATAGGTGGGAGGCTTTGAAGACGGTACGCCAGTATCGTTGGAGCCGTCCTTGAAATACCACCCTTGTAGTGTTGATGTTCTAACGTTGACCCCTTATCGGGGTTACGGACAGTGCCTGGTGGGTAGTTTGACTGGGGCGGTCTCCTCCCAAAGAGTAACGGAGGAGCACGAAGGTGGGCTAATCACGGTTGGACATCGTGAGGTTAGTGCAATGGCATAAGCCCGCTTGACTGCGAGAATGACAATTCGAGCAGGTGCGAAAGCAGGTCATAGTGATCCGGTGGTTCTGAATGGAAGGGCCATCGCTCAACGGATAAAAGGTACTCCGGGGATAACAGGCTGATACCGCCCAAGAGTTCATATCGACGGCGGTGTTTGGCACCTCGATGTCGGCTCATCACATCCTGGGGCTGAAGTCGGTCCCAAGGGTATGGCTGTTCGCCATTTAAAGTGGTACGCGAGCTGGGTTTAGAACGTCGTGAGACAGTTCGGTCCCTATCTGCCGTGGGCGTTGGAGAATTGAAAGGGGCTTGCTCCTAGTACGAGAGGACCGGAGTGGACGAACCTCTGGTGTTCGGGTTGTGTCGCCAGACGCATTGCCCGGTAGCTAAGTTCGGAATTGATAACCGCTGAAAGCATCTAAGCGGGAAGCAAGCCTTGAGATGAGTTCTCCCTGATACTTTAAGTATCCTAAAGGGTTGTCGTAGACTACGACGTTGATAGGCAGGGTGTGTAAGCGTTGTGAGGCGTTGAGCTAACCTGTACTAATTGCCCGTGAGGCTTAACCATACAACACCCAAGGGGTTTTGATGGACTCAATAAAAGAACATTGAATGTGTAAGAACGAGAATTAAAAAACAGCTTTCCAGATTAAAGAATTTGCTTGGCGGCCATAGCGTTTTGGACCCACCTGATTCCATTCCGAACTCAGAAGTGAAACAAAACAGCGCCGATGGTAGTGTGGGGCTTCCCCATGTGAGAGTAGGACATCGCCAGGCTTTAAATTTAGGTTTTGACCTTTTATAGGTGAAGACAGCAGTTAGAAAAGCCCGCTCTTTGAGCGGGCTTTTTTGCGTTCTGTATTCTGGGAAATTATTACAACTAGAAAGCAATATTCGACCTGTTTAAGGTGCGATGTACTTGTTTTCGGCGACCTCCCAGAAAGCTTTCACCAATGGGTTGCTTAGCTGACTCTTTGTGCAGCACACACCTAACTCGAAGGGTTTAATCGGCAGTACTTTTAGTCGGATTATCTTTTCTCTAACCGGGCTATTATTTATTACCACATCAGGTGCGATGCCCACTCCACAGCCTAATGCTACCATACTGACAATTGCTTCATGCCCCGATGTCTGCGCATAGATATTGGGCTTAATTTTCATTTTCTTCAGCCAGACATCAGCTCTCTCCCTTGCAGTACCTGCTTCCGGCAAGATAAACGGAATCACTGACCAATCAGGACTTTCTTTTTGTAACTCTTCGGCAAACGTACTTACACCTACTGGTGCAATAACGGATAAAGGGACCTCACTGATCAACTCAAATGCTATGTTATTAGGTAATTGGTTGGGCATTGCCGAAATAGCAATGTCAGCTTCGTCGGCTAAAATCTTATCGATGGCTTGTGCCGGGTCGCCGGTAGACAGTTTGAACTCAATAAACGGATGTTGCAGCCGGAACTCAGAAATAAGCTCAGGAAGATGGCTGTAGCTTGCGGTAACTGAGCAGAAGAAGCGAATCTCTCCTTTTAGCTCCCCTTCGCTGCCTTTAAGATGACTTTGGTACTGTTGCCACTCTCCTAATATCTTAAGGGCAACGGGAACGAGCCTTTTTCCTTGTATGGTCAGTTCTACACTGCGATTGTCGCGCATAAACAGTTGCTGACGTGTTTCTTCTTCCAGTTTTTGGATCTGTCGGCTTAACGCTGAGGGGCTAATGTGCATTGCTGCTGCAGTCTTAGCAAAGCTTTTACTGTCACATAGATGAATGAAAAGTTGCAGGCTTTTTATGTTCATATGTACGTTAGGTCCATGTTGCAAAATTCGCAATGACTAATTGTGAATATATCACTTTAAGCAATGGAATGTCTGTTTTAGTATGAAGTCATTCGGTAAGACTAGTACCGACCTCTACGGAAGAATTTAAAAGGAGCACCCTAATGGCTAACTATTTCAATACCCTAAACTTGCGTGAGCAATTGGATCAACTTGGTCGTTGTCGTTTTATGGATCGCAGTGAGTTTGCTTCAGAAGCTGATTACCTTAAGGGTAAAAAGGTAGTCATCGTGGGTTGTGGTGCCCAGGGGTTAAACCAAGGCCTGAATATGCGTGATTCTGGTCTGGATGTATCATACGCGCTTCGCCAGGCTGCCATTGACGAGCAACGTCAGTCATTTAAAAACGCAAAAGACAACGGTTTTGAAGTAGGCAGTTACGAGATTCTGATTCCTCAAGCCGATCTCGTTGTAAACCTGACTCCGGATAAACAGCACTCTAACGTTGTAGAGACAGTAATGCCTCTAATGAAAGAGGGCGCTGCTTTAGGTTATTCACACGGCTTCAACGTTGTTGAAGAAGGCATGCAAATCCGTAAAGACTTAACGGTTGTCATGGTTGCCCCTAAGTGTCCTGGTACCGAAGTACGTGAAGAATACAAGCGCGGCTTTGGTGTTCCAACCCTAATTGCGGTTCACCCGGAGAATGACCCTCAAGGTGATGGTCTAGAAATCGCGAAAGCATGGGCAGCTGCGACAGGTGGTCACCGCGCAGGATGCCTAGAGTCATCTTTCGTGGCGGAAGTGAAATCAGACCTTATGGGTGAGCAAACTATCCTATGTGGTATGTTGCAAGCTGGCTCTATCGTTTGTTACGAAAAGATGGTTGCAGAAGGTATCGACCCAGGTTATGCAGGTAAGCTACTTCAGTACGGTTGGGAGACGGTTACTGAAGCTCTTAAATTTGGCGGTATTACGCACATGATGGATCGCCTGTCTAACCCAGCTAAAGTCAAAGCCTTTGAACTTTCTGAAGAGCTGAAAGATTTAATGCGTCCGTTATACAACAAGCACATGGATGACATCATTTCTGGTCATTTTTCCAGTACAATGATGGCTGACTGGGCTAACGATGACGCAAACTTATTAGGCTGGCGTGAAGAGACTGGTGAAACAGCATTTGAAAACTACCCAGCGACTGACGTTGAAATTTCTGAGCAAGAATACTTCGACAATGGCATCCTGATGATTGCTATGGTTCGTGCTGGAGTTGAGCTTGCATTTGAAGCGATGACAGCATCTGGCATCATCGATGAGTCAGCGTACTACGAGTCTCTGCACGAGCTACCACTAATCGCGAACACGATTGCACGTAAGCGTCTGTACGAAATGAACGTAGTTATCTCAGATACCGCTGAGTACGGTAACTACCTGTTTGCTAACGTTGCTACTCCATTGCTACGTGAGAAGTTTATGCCTTCAGTAGGTACTGATGTTATCGGTAAAGGTCTGGGCGAGACTTCAAACCAGGTTGATAATGCAACACTAATCGCGGTTAACGAGAAGATCCGTAACCATCCAGTAGAGTACATTGGTGAAGAGCTACGTGGATACATGACTGATATGAAGCGTATCGCGGTAGGTGGCTAAATTACTTACTATAAATTTTCATTTTGATGTCGAAGGTGCTCATTTACTACCGTAAACTCTGTGCCTCTCTTAGAATTGAAAACTTAATGCAGCGCATTTTGAAAAAATAATTAATCGCAGTAACTGAACTCCGGGCAGACTGGAGTGATAAATACAAAACAACACAACATCTAATGAAAAGGCTTGGTCGCCGTTGACCAAGCCTTTTTTATTTAATTTGAATGTAATACCAATCGTAGTAAATAACTGATCATTCTAGCTTGCTAAAATACTCGTTAACGTCGTTAAAAATTTTGATTGTAGAATAACTACTTACCAAAAATTTTTGCCTTGTTATCAAGCATTTTTTCCTACGCTATTTCTGATCACTTATTTACTGTGATTGGTATAAATCACCAAAAAGTGACTCCTGTAACTTTTTGAATGTTTTGTCGATAGGGGGAGGTAAATTCGTTGAATTTAAAGTTTGTATTAACGATATTAGGTCGATTTTGATTACAATGTCGCCATAAAGAGTTTGGGGGGAGTTATGGGGCAACTTTATATTTTAGGCTTTATCGCAGTGGGTGGAGCATTTGGTGCGTGTTCTCGTTATCTTGTTTCTGAGCTGTGCGTGTATCTTCTAGGTCGTGGTTTCCCTTATGGTACGCTAACCGTTAACGTTGTCGGTTCTCTTATTATGGGGCTATTAATCGCCGCTTTTGAAAACGAGATGTTAGCTACAGATCCTTGGCGACAAATCATTGGGTTAGGGTTTTTAGGGGCGCTAACTACCTTTTCTACATTCTCTATGGATAACGTTTTATTAATGCAACAGGGTGCCTTTTTCAAAATGGGCTTAAACATTCTTTTGAATGTTACATTGAGTATTTCAGCTGCATGGATTGGCTTCCAGTTAATGATACGTAGCTAGTAAAAGATGACAAAATGTCATCTGATCGGATTGGTTTAATCAATCCGTTTTAATATACTGATTTCACTTGTCGGAGTGCCATAAGGCTGAGACCGTTAATTCGGGATCCGTTGAACCTGATCAGATTAGTATCTGCGAAGGGAACAAGAGAAGATACCTACACCAGATCTGTTCTGGCTAACCTATCAAAACGTCGATTGTTGTTATAGACGAAGCATTCTATCTTGCTATCTATATTTCGACTCCTCTTGTCGCATCTATCCGCCAAGCATTTTTATCCCAATACTTTTTATCTAGCATAACAAGCAAGGAAAAATGCTATGTCGAATCGCAAGCAAGCGAGACTGGAAGCAAAACAGTTTATAGATACTCTTTCGGTACAGCCGTACCCAAATTCAAATAAAGTCTATGTCGAAGGTTCACGCCCGGATATTCGTGTCCCGATGCGTGAGATCTCTTTAGCTGATAGCCTCATCGGTGGCTCTAAAGAGGCGCCTATTTTCGAATCAAATGAGTCAGTACGCGTTTATGACACCTCTGGTGTATACACTGACCCTGATTACTCTATTGATCTTTTCAGCGGCTTACCAAAGCTCAGAGCAGGTTGGATTGAAGAAAGAAACGACACTGAAGTTCTTCAAGATGTTAGCTCTGTTTACGCAAAAGAGCGCTTGGAAGATGATACGTTGGATGAACTGCGTTACGGTAATCTACCTCATATTCGACGTGCTAAGGCGGGACATTGCGTCACTCAACTTCATTACGCACGTAACGGGATTATCACGCCGGAAATGGAATTCATCGCTTTACGTGAGAATATGGGGCGCGCTAGATATCGCGATGAGGCATTAACTCAGCAACATCCGGGCCAAAGCTTCGGCGCTAACCTACCAAAAGACATCACAGCTGAGTTTGTCCGTAAAGAAGTGGCAGAAGGTCGTGCCATTATCCCATCAAATATCAACCACCCAGAATCGGAACCAATGATTATCGGGCGTAACTTCTTAGTAAAAGTGAACGCGAACATTGGTAATTCGTCGGTAACATCTTCAATCGAAGAAGAGGTAGAGAAACTTGTCTGGGCCACGCGCTGGGGTGGGGATACCGTTATGGATCTCTCTACAGGACGTAACATCCACGAGACCCGTGAGTGGATATTACGTAATAGCCCGGTGCCAATTGGTACTGTGCCAATGTATCAGGCGCTAGAAAAAGTAAATGGTATTGCGGAAAATCTAAACTGGGAAGTAATGCGTGACACTTTAATCGAGCAGGCAGAGCAAGGCGTGGATTACTTTACCATTCACGCAGGTTTGTTACTTCGTTATGTCCCGATGACGGCAAAGCGTGTTACTGGTATCGTTTCTCGTGGCGGCTCCATCATTG
Organism: Vibrio sp. B1FLJ16; assembly: GCF_905175385.1. NCBI lineage: Bacteria > Pseudomonadati > Pseudomonadota > Gammaproteobacteria > Vibrionales > Vibrionaceae > Vibrio > Vibrio sp. B1FLJ16. The sequence goes on along the minus strand of NZ_HG992749.1, from coordinate 3,022,527 downwards.
CTAAATGGTGTTTAGCGCATCATCAGGAGAGTTTCCTTTACACCCACTTCCGCGAAATCTGTGAGATCTGTGCTAAGTATGACGTTGCACTTTCATTAGGTGATGGACTACGTCCTGGCTCAGTCGCAGACGCCAATGACGAAGCACAGTTTGCTGAATTACGTACTCTTGGTGAACTGACTAAGATCGCTTGGGAATATGACGTTCAGGTCATTATCGAAGGCCCTGGTCATATACCAATGCACATGATCAAAGAGAACATGGATCAACAGCTGGAACATTGCCATGAAGCACCATTTTACACGCTGGGTCCGCTGACAACAGATATTGCACCTGGCTATGACCACATTACCTCCGGTATTGGTGCAGCGATGATTGGTTGGTATGGCTGTGCAATGTTGTGTTATGTCACACCTAAAGAACACTTAGGGCTGCCCAACAAGGAGGATGTTAAGACAGGCATGATCACCTACAAGCTGGCTGCACATGCCGCTGACTTGGCAAAAGGGCACCCTGGTGCGCAGGTTCGTGATAATGCGCTATCTAAAGCACGTTTTGAATTCCGTTGGGAAGATCAATTTAACCTCTCACTAGACCCAGACACGGCGCGTGCTTTCCACGACGAAACGTTACCACAAGAATCTGGGAAAGTAGCTCACTTCTGTTCGATGTGCGGCCCTAAATTCTGTTCGATGAAGATTTCTCAGGAAGTCAGAGAGTATGCAAAGGACACTGAACAAGTTGCTGCTGATCAGGCGATTTCTATCAAGATGTTAGATGATCCGCTAGAAGGCATGCGCAGAAAGTCTGAAGAATTTCGTTCGACGGGCTCTGAACTTTATCACCCAGCTGTACACGCCGAGGTGGATGACTGATGACTAAAATCCTTATTCCGTCACCATTAATTGAGCTAACGGGTTTTGTTCAGCAATGTTTATTATTGGCGAAAGAACAGGGTTTTAGTACTGAAGAGATTGAGTTGGGCGTTAGCCCAACTCATTTGATTCAACTTGTTCCAGACCAAAATAAAACAGTCTGTGTGGGCACAGATCTTGTTGATGGATTTTATGAAGCGTCAAGCGGTGATTTTACGCTTTACTACCAATCGGATTTACCTTTGAAGGAAACGAATCAGCAAAGTTCCTCGTCTATTTTTATTGGTATTGAGGAGGCTCCTCCAGCACCAAGCAGAGACGACAACATGACGGTGTTTGATATCTGGCGTCATCCAATTAGTGATGAAGTAAGGGCGTTATCGGTGCATGTATCAGCATCAAAGAATTTCCAAGCTGAGTATCACTTAGCTTGGATAGTAACGTTGTTGGCTCTCGACTTTCCGATCGAAGACGCATTGACATTAGCCCGTGCAATGACCAATGTTTCACGTGAAACACAGTTTAGCGGTGAAACATGTACTCTTCACGAGTGGGCATCTCACATTGTTGATTTTCCAACTCCCGTTATAGAAGACGTTCGCTTGGGTATTCAAGTGGGTTGGTCATCGCAAAGCGAAGCGGTTGGTTTTCCTTGCCTTGATAAAGACAGTTTAGGGCTTTATCCCGTTGTTGATGACGTCAGTTGGATAGAGCGGCTTCTTCCGTTGGGTATTAAGACTATACAACTGCGTATCAAAGATGCCGTTCAGTCCGATCTCGAACAACAGATTATTCGAGCGATTGAACTGGGACGTCAATATGATGCGCAGGTCTTCATTAATGATTACTGGCAACTCGCTATTAAGCATGGTGCGTTCGGAGTACATCTTGGCCAAGAAGATATTGAAGCATCTAACTTACTGCATTTAAGTGAAGCTGGGATTCACTTAGGACTGTCAACACATGGTTACTATGAACTGCTGAGAATTGTACAAATCAATCCAAGCTATATCGCACTGGGTCATATCTTTCCGACTACGACTAAGCAAATGCCATCAAAGCCACAAGGTTTGATTCGTTTAGCTTTGTATCAAACGCTGATCGATAGCATTCCATATGGAAAGCAAGTTGGCTACCCAACAGTCGCGATTGGCGGTATTGATCAATCAAATGCAGAGCAGGTTTGGCGATGCGGTGTATCCAGTTTAGCTGTGGTTAGAGCCATGACATTATCTGAGTCGCCAAAATCGGTGATTGAGTTTTTCAATCAATTGATGGGTAGCGTTCAGCCATTGCAGGAAGTGGAGGGCGAAAGTGCTTACTGATAAAGAATTCATTCGCTATCAGCGTCAAATTGCGCTAACTGAAATTGGTGAATCAGGACAAGCTAAACTCAGCCAATCTCATGTTTTGATCATTGGCTGTGGCGGGCTGGGAAGCGCTGCAGGTTTGTATTTGGCAGCCGCAGGAGTAGGTAAGTTAGTGGTTGTTGATGATGACCATGTCGATAGCAGCAATTTACAGCGACAGGTTGTTTATCGGGAACGTGATATCAACCTAATGAAAACAGAAGCTACTGCTCAACAGTTAGGTGCCCTTAATTCACTGGTTCAAGTTAGAACTATTCCGAAACGTCTGGATAAATCTCAGCTGCAATTGGAAGTGATGCTTGCCGATGTTGTACTCGACTGTAGTGACAATATGCCCACTCGGCAGCTGATTAATCAAGTCTGTTTTGAGCAAAGTACACCGTTGATATCTGCGGCTGCTATTGGTTGGCAGGGTCAGTTTGCTGTATTTGATTACTCAGATGAGAAACACAGTTCGGGGTGTTACCGATGCCTTTATCCATTTGGCGAATTAAAACAGGGGATGAACTGCAGTGAAATGGGCGTTGTAGGGCCGGTGGTTGGAACATTAGGAAACTACCAAGCTTTAGCGGCAATTCAAAAACTGGCGACAGATAAGTTTCATGTCGCTAGTGGGCAGTTGCACCTATTTGATGGGATTTGTCTTAACTGGCAAACCATGAGTATCAATAAGGACCAAGAGTGCCAGGTTTGCAGTGAAGCGCATGAACCACAGCACTGAGTTAGGAGAGGAGCTAGTTATGACATCATCAAAACATGATGCAATCACTGAACTTGACGCTTCATGTGGCAAAGGAAAATTGGTCGTCATCGCTATTAATGACCAACCACAACAAGTCGAGTCCAACGTGAATCTGCAGCAAATCATCACACAGTTTTCTCTACCGGAAGTAGGCTGTGTTTTTGCCATAAATAATCAAGTTGTGCCGCGCAGCGAGTGGGCAAGCACGATACTTTCTGAGGGAGATACTATCTCTCTGTTTCAAGCTATCGCAGGGGGATAATGTCGATGCTGAAAATAGGTGATAAAGAATTTCAATCGCGCTTGTTCACCGGAACAGGCAAGTTTTCCAATAGCCGTTTGATGGCCGAAGCCATTCAGATTTCCGGCTCTCAACTCGCAACGATGGCACTCAAACGCATTGACGTAAATGATCAGCAAGATGACATTTTGCGACCTCTGATTCATGCTGGAGTGAATCTGCTACCGAACACTTCTGGTGCTAAAAATGCTAAAGATGCAGTGTTTTCCGCTCAACTTGCGCGTGAAGCGTTAGGCACCAATTGGGTCAAACTGGAGATTCACCCTGATCCGAAATATTTGATGCCAGACCCGATTGAAACTTTAGCTGCAGCAGAACAACTGGTTTGTGAAGGCTTTATTGTTTTGCCATATTGCCATGCCGACCCTGTGTTGTGTAAGCGACTAGAAGAAGTTGGCTGTGCAGCTGTTATGCCGTTAGGTGCACCTATCGGTTCAAACAAGGGCATCGCCTCACATGACTTTTTACAAATCATCATCGATCAAGCCACTGTGCCAGTTGTCGTTGATGCGGGGATTGGTGCGCCTTCACATGCTGCGCGAGCAATGGAAATGGGCGCAGATGCAGTATTGGTTAACACGGCGATTGCTGCAGCAAGCGATCCCGTTGCTATGGCAAAAGCCTTCAAGATGGCTGTAGAGTCGGGGCGTATGGCTTATGAAGCGGGGCTTGCAGGGCAAGTTTCTCATGCCGTTGCTTCGAGTCCGCTAACCGCTTTTCTCGATGAGCTGTAAAAGAGAGGTCCAAACATGAGTTTTTACGACCACTTTAAGCAGTTTAACTGGGATGACATTACCATGTCGATATATGCCAAAACGGCGCAGGATGTGGAAAGGGCGCTGGCAAACCCCAAACGAGATTTAGAAGATTTCAAAGCGCTCATTTCGCCCGCGGCAGAGCCCTATCTGGAGCAGATGGCAAAGCTGTCTTATACGCTGACGCGAAAGCGGTTTGGTAATACGATGTCGCTTTATATACCGCTGTACCTTTCTAACCTTTGCGCCAATGCTTGTACTTATTGCGGCTTTTCGATGGAAAACCGTATTAAGCGCAGAACGCTGACCAAAGACGAGGTGCATGCGGAGATTAATGCGATCAAGCAAATGAAGTTCGACAGTGTGTTACTGGTTACGGGCGAGCATGAAACCAAAGTCGGGATGAAGTACTTTCGGGAAATGCTGCCGGTGATAAAGCAACGATTCAATTACCTGGCGATGGAAGTTCAACCTTTGGCTCAGGACGACTATGCGGAACTGAAAACGTTGGGCCTGGATGCGGTAATGGTCTATCAGGAAACTTATCATCCATCGACTTATGCTGAGCATCACTTGCGCGGTAATAAAACGGATTTCCGCTATCGTCTTGAGACTCCTGACAGGTTAGCCAGGGCAGGGATAGACAAAATCGGTATCGGCGCCTTGATTGGTTTGCAAGAGTGGCGAACAGATTGTTTCTTTACTGCTGTTCATCTGGATTATCTCGAACATACTTACTGGCAATCGCGTTATTCTATTTCATTCCCTCGTTTACGTCCTTGTGCAGGCAGCTCACCAAGTTCTACTCTGCAACCAAAATCGCTGATGACGGATAAGCAGTTAGTACAGTTGATTTGTGCGTACCGGCTACTCAATCCAGAAGTTGAGCTATCGCTGTCGACCCGAGAGTCACCTCAGTTCCGGGATAATGTGTTACCTTTGGGCATTACGAGCATGTCCGCGGCATCTAAAACACAACCTGGCGGTTATGCTTCTGAGACGGCAGAACTAGAGCAGTTTGAAATCAGTGATGAAAGAAGCGCAGCTTCAGTAGAAGGCATGATTAGAGCCAAAGGGTTCGATCCCGTTTGGCGTGATTGGCACTCTGCTTATTCTGGTTAGCTGAGAAATTGAAGATGACGCTGAGTGTTTCACGTGAAACATTACGGCTCGCATACAAAGTTATTACAAAAAAGGCTCTCCGTTTGGAGAGCCTTTTTGTTTTATATCGAAGTGATAATTGTGCTTTTACTTATGAGTGAGCTAACGGCAAAGTTGCTTCGCGTAGCCACTCTTTAACTTCTCCATCAACAAGAGGGCTGATTTGATCCCACACTTTTTGGTGGTAGTCATTTAGCCACGCAAGCTCAGGACGAGTCAGCATATCAACGTTGACGTTACGTTTGTCGATTGGGCAGCGCGTTAGTGACTCAAAGGACAGTACAGGGAAGTCACCATTGGTTGGTGTTTCCACAACTAACTCTAGGTTCTCGATACGAATACCAAATGCGTCTGCACGGTAGTAACCCGGCTCATTAGAGAGCACCATACCTTCTGTAAGAGGTACGTTGATTTGTCTCTTAGAAATGCTCGCAGGACCTTCATGCACACTCAGGAAGTGACCAACACCGTGGCCAGTGCCGTGGTCGTAATCGTAACCTTCAGCCCACAGGTGTTGTCGCGCTAAGGTATCGATCTGGTAACCACAAGTACCCTTCGGGAAGCGTGCACGAGCCACACCGATATGACCTTTTAGTGCCAGAGTGAACTGCTTGATCATTTCTTCTGATGGCTGACCAATGGCAATGGTACGCGTGATATCAGTGGTGCCATCTAGGTACTGACCGCCTGAATCAACCAGATAAAGCGTATTCATTTCCAGCTTGCCTGGCTCTGGTTGGTTCTCATGGTTGTAGTGACACATAGCCGCGTTACTGCCTGCCGCAGAAATCGTATCAAAGCTTAGATCCATTAATGTTGGGTCTTCTTTACGAAATGCTTCTAGTCGCTCAGAAAGCGTCGCTTCATCATGAAGATTGCCAGCTGCTACTTCTGAGTCTAACCAGCACAGGAACTTGCTCATCGCAGCGCCATCACGAATATGACAAGCTTTCATCCCTGCAATTTCTACAGCATTTTTAGCTGCCTTTGGCATTAAGCATGGATCTGCTGCTGCGATAACTGATGCACCAGAGTTTTGCAGAACCAGTTTAAACCAGGCATTGCTGATCGCAGGGTCGAGCAATACTTTCTTACCCGTCATTGCCTCGAGACGAGACTGAAGTGCCTCAGGGTGATGTACGGTTACACCAGAACCTACATGTTCGGTAAATTCCGCAGGTAAGCGCGCTGGGTCGAGGAAGTACTCGACGCTGGAATCTGAATGAAGAATCGCATGAGATAACAATACCGGTAAGCGTGATACATCTAGACCGCGTACGTTGAGTAACCAACAGATAGAATCAAGTGCAGTAATAACCGCGCTATCGGCACCGGCTTTGGAAACCAACTGAGCGATCTCCTGGCGCTTACTTTCGCTAGATTGACCAACCGATTCAGTTGGCATCAGGCGTACATCAGAAACTACTGGCGCAGGGCGGTCATGCCATAGTTCGTCAATTGGATTGCTGGTCAGGATGCTGAGTTCGAATTTGCTAGCCAGTTTTGCTTGCGCTGAATCTAGCCAAGCAGAGCTGTGCATACGTGGGTCAATGGCTACAGTCGCCCCTGTGGATAGATTGTCTTTAATCCAATCCAATGCAGGCTCTTCAATTAAGTGGCGGTATTCAAATAGATCGGCTGGAACTTCTTTAGTCACCTGGACTGTGTAGCGGCCATCAACAAACATTGCTGCCTTATCTTTAGTGATCACGGCAGCGCCCGCTGAACCGGTAAAACCGGTTAGCCAATGAAGGCGTTCGTTATGAGCCGGAACGTATTCACCCAAATATTCATCTTCGTGTGGGACAAGCAGGGCATCAATGTTGTGTTGAGCAAGCCATTCGCGAATTGCATTCACGCGGCTTTGTGTATCGTCATGCATCTTTATTATTCCTTCAATTACGACTCCTTCATGCTCAGTTTTGGAAGCTGTTTCCTTCTGCTTCACGCAGTGAAAGAGTAAAACGTTTAATTATTTAAGTCTGGTACAACAGGCCATAGGTGAGCCAAAAGGACTATCGACTGTTAAGCTACTCATTTTATCTGCTAAGCGCAAATTGAGAGCAACATTTTTATCTGAGATGATCGGTTTTTTGCGTGATCATAGTACGCAGCCAATTCAATGCTGGGTCATTTTCTCTGTCCCTGTGCCAGAACAAAGTGTATGCCATCGGAGGAAACTCTAAGGGCAAAGGCAGTACTGCTAAGTCGAGCTGCTTTGCTGCAAGCTGAACAAAATGACTTGGTGCAGTGAAGATAAAGTCGGTATATGAACACAGACTGGCGGCACTGTTAAAATCCGGAACCGTGACAGCAATGTCTCGCTCTGCGCCAATGTCGGCAAGACGATAGTCGAGTAACCAGCGATCGTTACCATCACAACGAACCTGAACATGACGCATTGATAGGTAGGCTTCCAGATTCCATTTTTGATTCAGTGCCGGATGGTTCTTGCGAATTATGCACATTTGATGATCGCGATAGATTTCTTGTTCGCAGATGTCTTCCGGTGGCAACAGCGTCAGCTTGGCATCATTGATATCGATATCCTTGCCGGTTAAGCCCAAATCTAACTCACCACGTTGCAGCATCTTAAAGGTGTTATCTGTCCATGGGTGAGTACTGATGGTCACGCCCGGGGCCTGCTGAAATATAGCCGGTAAAAAATGTGGCAGGATTAATGGGTAGACACTTTCCACTGCAGCAATCTGAAAACGGTACTCGCTGCTTTGTGGTGAAAACTCTTCTGGCTGGGTCAGAACTTCGAGATGATTAATCAACAGATCGAGTTTCGGTTTGAGGAACAAGGCTCGGGGGGTTGGTGTGAGTCCATGTGAGTTTCTCGTAAAAAGCGGGTCGTCAAACTGAATGCGCAACTTCGCCAGGGACTTACTTACCGCAGACTGGCTTAGACACAGACGGTTTGCCGCTCGGGTGACATTCAACTCTTCCATCAAAACTTTGAAACAAACCAGTAAATTCAGGTCGAAACGAGCCAACTTCTCTATATACATGTGAATTTCCCTCAAGGAATATTGCTCATGATTATACATCATTTCCATTCATATCATCAGATGATTAAGCTGCACGAATCGTTCTTTCTCAATTCGGAGTATTGTGTGTCTAGCCATATTTCTAAAAGTAAAAAGCAGATGGCTTTATTGACCCTGTTGGTTCTTTTCAGTCCGCTTGCAATAGATATTTATCTGCCTGCTTTACCACTTATTGCTTCTGCTTTTCAGGTTGATAATGCGTTAGCACAAGACACGATCACTTGGTTTTTGTTTGCTATGGGCGTCGGGCAGCTTTTTGCGGGGCCGTTAGCAGATAAACTCGGACGTCGAACTGTTGCATTGGGCGGCATCGCCATTTACGCAATGAGCGCTTTATTGGCGTGGAGCGCTCAAAACATTGAGTGGATGCTGATGTCCCGACTGCTACAAGGCTTAGGTGCGTGTGCGACATCGGTGGCAGCCTTTGCAACAGTTCGCGATATTTTTGGTCCGGATAAAAGCGGTAAGATGATCAGCTACCTCAATGGTGCGATCTGCTTTATTCCGGCGCTAGCGCCTATTTTAGGCAGCTGGTTAACCCAGCAATTTGACTGGCGTGCAAACTTTAGTTTTATGGCTGGTTTTGCAGTAGTATCAGGTACGTTGATGTTCCTGATGCTGAAAGAAACTAACCCGGCAATAGAGAAACAATCGGTCTTTAAACTCAGCCGTTACTGGGCAGTACTGAGCACTCCGTCTTTCGTTTTCCATGCATCATTGTGTCTGATGGCGATGGCGGTGATTCTTGCTTATGTTACCTCTGCGCCTTCGGTATTAATGACCGGAATGGGCTTATCCATGAACGAGTTTACTTTCTGGTTTGGCGTGAATGCACTGATCAATATCGCGGCTTGTATGCTGGCACCTAAGTTTATGGAACGCTTTGGTACGCATAATACACTGGTTGTCGGTATCTCGACGTTAGGTCTTGCTGGCGTTGTTATGATGGTAATGAAAGGCCAGGGCACAGCTTTTTCGTTTATGCTGCCAATCTTTATGTCTTCTGTCGGCTTCGCCATGATCCTTGGGGCAGCCGCTGGTAAAGCGCTGGAGCCGTTCGGAGATAAAGCGGGTACAGCGGCTGCATTGCTTGGCTTGTTCCAGATGAGTGGTTCAGGACTGCTCGTGGGCACGCTTTCGCGCTTATCGCTTGATTCACAAACACTGATTGCGGTTCAAATGTGGATTATTCTGCCTGCGCTGGTAATTTTGTTCACTAAATCTGGCAAGAGTTGGCATACGAACTTGGCAAAAGCGTAAATCAGTGTAATTTAGTATTTTCCAATATGAGTAACGAGTGTATATTTGTCGCACACACTTTTCCTAAAACCATAATGGAAATCAAAACGTAATGTCGTTAACCACGTATGAAATGGCTCGTATCTTAGAGCAAATGGAAGAATCACCTGAGAAGGTGATGTATGGTAAGTTGCTTAATGAGCTGGGCAATCAAAGCTCCGAGCGCATTCGTAGTGCCGCAAAACAAGTACCTCTGCCTATCCTGCGTGACATTGTGTATCAGTTTCAGCAAGTGATTGAGTCGCGCAAGGGCGAGCAAGTTGAGCTGCTGGCAAAAGACATCGCTCAAAAAGGTATCTCAGCCGACGATTTACTGGCTTACCTGAACAAAAAATAAAAGATCCCCGCGACAGCGGGGATTTTTTATTTAGTCAGCTAACGTTTCAGTAGTCGGTCAAAGGAGTACGCACCGGATCCCCAAACAATCACGACCAGTATCATTAGCCCCCATAATTGATGATCATGAAAACCTTTCTCCCTAGTTATTCTCTAAGGTAAAACCGGCAAACAAATCCAGCTGCATGACCTGACTTAAATTAGTGAGCAGTGATGGGGGGATGTTTTCTAATGGTTGCTCTTGCTCAAAATAACGCAGTAGTTGAAAGGTTTCGATATCGAGTGTATGACACGATGCGATACCACTCGAATCAACCATGATGACCCCGCATTGTGGCTGGTTAATATTGAGTTGTCCGAACTCTTGAGCTTGTATGGCCTTAAACAAGTCAAGTACAGCGTAGTTAGAGTCAAAACTGCGGCATTCCGGTTTTAAGTGAAAAACCAGTTTAGGTTGCTGGTTGGCAGGCACGTCTGTTAATTGAGCCAGAGGGATTAACTTGGTATTGGGTAGCTTCTCGCGTTGGTCTTGCCGGGCCAGATCGAGTGCCCATTCAAAACGGGCTACCTCTATGATGTAGGGGGCTTTTGCCATTACTTGGTCAAACGTCTTTATCGTGTCCTGAAAGCCTTCACCGTAATGAGCAACATATGCTTCGGTCAACGGGTGCTTCAGTACATGTTTCCGGGCAATTTGAGCAAAGCATTCTTCACCGATTAATACTTCAACCATAGGATAGGTTGCCGATAGAACTTCACTCAGGCTGATGATGAAATTGTTACGATAAATCTGCAGGCGTTCATCCGCGTTGAACTGGTCACCAACAATACTGCATGTTTCCCCCGATGATTGATAGAGAAGTGCTTTGGCGAACTGACGTTGCAGGGCTGCAAGGTTCATGACGCTTTCCTCGCGTTTTCAGAAATAGAGCAAGTCTCAGAGTTCCAAGCCAAACGTGAGGCTTTGGATGCTTCATCAAGTAACACTTCTGGCGCAGGAATATCTACATCCCATTCAATCAGGGTATGGCGAGTGCCATGCTGTGTTATCCAGTTTTGATAAAGCAGCCATACTTCATCACTGACCGGACAGCTGTGGGTATCAATCCAAATCTCGCCTTTATCAAGTTGTTTGACGGTAAAGCCTGCGAGGTGAATCTCATCTACTTTGTTGGCTGGAATAGCGCTTAAATATCTTTCACAATCAAAGCCATGATTGAAAGCTGATACGTAAACATTGTTTAAATCGAGTAGTAACCGGCAGTCAGTACGTTGTTGTACTTCAGTCAGAAATTCCCATTCACTGATAGTGGAGTGCTGAAATTTCACATAACTCGAAGGGTTCTCAATTAAGATTTCACGCTGCAGATAGTTTTGTACTTCCAGAACATTACGTGAGAATACGTTTAATGCTTCTTCGGTATATGGTAGGGGTAGGAGGTCGTTAAAGTAATGCCCGCCATTTTCGCTCCAACTAAGATGATCGGAGACATACATTGGCTCGATGATATCAATGAGTGTTTTGAGCTGGGCTAGATGTTGACGACTGGCTCTGCTTACTGAGCCAAGAGATAAGCCAACACCATGACAACTGATTTGATACATTTCTCGCAAGGACTGAAGTTGACGGCGCTCGGCTGAATTGAGCTGAAAGTAATTCTCGCTGTGAATTTCAAGCCACGATAATTTCGGTTGGTTCTGGCTAAAGTATTCCATATGAGGTAAGCGTAACCCGACCCCTACGAGGTTATGAAAGGTCTGATGTTTCACGTGAAACTCCTTTTTCAAACGAGCCGAGATATAAAGAAAAGAGTGTGTGGATTGAGTATTCACACACCAAACAATTTCTGTATGATCTGTTAGGAAGAGGTAGTGCTTCCGCCCGCCAATTTGTCGCACAAGCCTTTTGGTACCACCACGAAAGCATCTTTCTGGTTGTCTTGCTTAGCCGTTCCGGCACAAGAGCTGGTTTTTGTTGCACAGTCATTCTTACCTGCTTTAGCCACGCCATAACATTTTTCTTTTTCAGCAGCGACCGCCGAAGTAGTTGTCAGCATTGTGCCGCCAAGCGCGATAAGACCGGTAACGGCAGCAGCGATAGCAAGATTCGAATTTTTCATAATGATTTCCTCTGAGTGATTTCCTTTACTTCCAGTGAGCAAGAAGATGCGACACTATGTTGTTCAGTATTTGTCCACTTGCTTAACTTATGAGATAGGAAAGTGAGAGAAAAACTTTCAGTGATTTTTACTGTTAGCCTCTGCTTGAGATGCTCTTTTTAGATAACCGACTGAAGAGGAGGGTAAAAAAACAACGAATTTTTTATCGAGTTTTGTCTAAACAGCGCCCAGCTGTTTAGGTTATAATCTGTTTTTATGTATAAATAACCAGTAGCTCATCATGATGGATCCATCTCTATTACTCGACGGCTTGAACGATAAACAGCGTGAAGCCGTTGCAGCACCTCTAGAAAACTTACTTGTCCTTGCTGGCGCAGGGAGTGGTAAGACCCGCGTTCTTGTTCACCGAATCGCTTGGTTAATGTCAGTGGAGCAGGCATCACCATTCTCAATCATGTCAGTAACCTTTACTAACAAAGCGGCAGCGGAGATGCGTGGTCGTATTGAAGAGTTGATGATGGGCAGTGCGTCGGGTATGTGGAATGGTACGTTCCATGGTATCTGTCACCGTATTCTGCGGGCGCACTATCTTGATGCCAAGCTACCGGAAGATTTTCAGATCATCGACAGTGATGACCAGCAGCGTCTGCTTAAGCGACTGATTAAGGCGCAAAATCTGGATGAAAAGCAGTGGCCTGCACGCCAGGTTGCCTGGTGGATCAATGGCAAGAAAGACGAAGGCCTGCGCCCAGCGCACATCGATGCCTATCATGATCCCGTTACTAAAACTTACCTGCAGTTGTATACCGCTTATCAGGAAGCGTGTGATCGTGCAGGGCTGGTCGATTTTGCGGAAATTTTGCTTCGCGCACATGAGCTACTGCGCGATAACAAATTTGTCCGTGAGCACTACCAGGCACGCTTTAAACACATTCTGGTCGACGAGTTCCAAGATACCAACAACATTCAGTATGCTTGGCTGCGCATGATGGCAGGGCGTGATTGCCATGTAATGATTGTGGGTGATGACGATCAGTCTATATACGGCTGGCGCGGTGCCAAAGTGGAAAACATTGAGAAATTCACTTTAGAGTTCCCAAGCGTTAATACTATTCGTCTCGAGCAAAACTATCGCTCAACCAAAACGATTCTGGAGGCTTCGAATACCCTCATTGCCAACAATACTGAGCGTATGGGTAAAGAGCTGTGGACTGATGGTGACGTTGGTGAGCCAATTTCTGTTTATAGTGCTTACAATGAATTAGATGAAGCTCGATTCGCAGTAAACAAAATCAAAGAATGGCAAGACAAGGGTGGCGTACTGAATGATGCTGCGATGCTGTATCGTAACAACGCCCAGTCACGCGTATTGGAAGAAGCATTAATTCAGGCGGGTCTGCCTTACCGCATTTACGGTGGGATGCGATTCTTCGAACGTCAGGAAATCAGAGATGCATTGAGCTACATGCGTCTGATCTCTAACCGGAATGATGATGCGGCCTTTGAGCGTGTGGTGAATACGCCAACCCGCGGTTTAGGTGATAAAACCTTAGAGACGATTCGTCGTGCTGCTCGTGATCGCGGCTGCACTATGTGGGAAGCGAGTATCGCAATGTTGGATGAGCAGGTACTTGCCGGGCGTGCTGCCGGAGCATTGAGTCGTTTTATCGAACTGGTTACTGCTTTGGAAGACGATACCCTTGAGATGCCGCTGCACGAGCAAACCGACCATGTGATCAAGTATTCCGGTCTGTTTGCTATGTACGAGCAAGAAAAGGGCGAAAAGTCCAAAGCACGTATAGAGAACTTAGAAGAATTGGTAACCGCAACCCGTCAGTTCGAAAAACCGGAAGAAGCCGAAGATATGTCTCTGCTTACGGCATTCCTGACGCATGCTGCACTTGAAGCCGGTGAAGGGCAGGCAGATGAGTTTGACGATGCGGTTCAGTTGATGACGCTGCACAGTGCAAAAGGTCTGGAGTTCCCGTTAGTGTTTATGGTCGGTGTGGAAGAAGGCATGTTCCCAAGCCAGATGTCTGCTGAAGAGGCTGGGCGTTTAGAAGAAGAGCGTCGCCTGTGCTATGTCGGTATGACTCGCGCAATGGAGAAACTCTACATCACCTATGCAGAAATGCGTCGCTTGTATGGTCAGGATAAGTATCACAAACCATCGCGCTTTATTCGCGAGCTGCCAGAGGGCTGTCTGGATGAAGTGCGTATGAAAGCTCAAGTCAGTCGCCCTGCAAGTCGCGGTCGTTTTAGCCAGACCGTAGTAAAAGAGAACTTCAATGAGACAGGTTTTTCACTGGGTTCCCGTGTGATGCATCCGAAGTTTGGTGAAGGTACCATTATTAACTTTGAAGGCAGTGGCCCGCAAAGCCGGGTACAAATCGCCTTTAATGGTGAAGGGATTAAGTGGTTAGTCACGGCTTACGCCAGATTAGAGAAGCTTTAAAACATCTGCTTGAAAATTAATAGTAAGAGCTGCCGTTGGTAGCTCTTTTTGTATCTGGCGTTTGGGTAATAAGCGTTTTGATACGATATGGACACCTGCTGAGAATCTCTGCCAAAGAAAAAATTCTTATGTGATGGGGTGAGCGAGTGTGGTTAATGAAGTAGTGAGTTTAATAATGCAGATAAATGGCAAAGAAAAACCCCGAGGGCTTGCGCCCGTCGGGGTTATAGTCTTACTCGCAGCAATCCAGCTACTAAAAGTGCTCCATGCATCAAATCCATGATAGTGTGCTGATTCCTTCAGCTTATTCCTTACGTCGCCTTCCTAGCGGTGTCCCTGACCTTATCCTGGTCTGCTAACAATCCTCGTTAGCTCTCATCACTTGTTCCCTGAGCGGTGTCCCTGACATCATCCTGATGTTCAATCCATGCCTCGTCCAGAGGTGTCCATTTCCCGTCCTTAGTAGTAACCATCCTAGCTACTATTGATTCCGTTCAATGTCCAGTTTTGCATTCCATGCCCGACTACTCATCCTGAGTAACCGTTTCTTCTTCCTGAAGTCTACCAAATCCTTGGTAATTCCTGTTCCGTGTCAGCATCCTTCCGACAGGTTTAATATGACGTTTTTCAGCCCTCTCCACAATGGTGGAAATTCACATTTTTGTTGATTTAATTCAGTTAAAAAACCACATTTCATCATAATTCAATCACTTATGAGTATTGCGTGGTGCTTTTTCCACTAAGAAAGCGTGTTTTACCCAACCCTTTGTGAGAGATCTCGCACAAAGGATCGGGCGAAAAACTATTAGTTACCGATCGCGGTACCTTCACGGCGTGGATCTGCCGCACCCTCTAACCCTTCTGGCGTAATACGGATGGCATGTAATCCTGAATTGAGATCACGCACTTCAGTCGTAAAACCGGTTTTCTCCAGCTCTGACTTTAAGCGAGTTGCGTCTGTACCTTGCTCAATATCTAACGTACCAAAGCGGTTTAACAACCGAGGCTGATTGATAGCTTGCTGGATATCCAAGTCCCATTGGGTGTGTGCGATAATGGTTTGGGCGACATAGCCAATAATGCGACTGCCACCAGGAGAGCCAATGGCCATGTACGGCTTGCCACCTTTGAGAATGATGGTCGGGGCCATTGAGGAGCGAGGACGCTTTCCCGGTTCTAAGCGGTTAGCAATAGGGATACCATTTTGATGGGTGCTGAACGAGAAATCGGTCAGTTCGTTATTGAGCAAGAAACCACCCACCATTAATCGTGAACCAAAAGCGTTCTCAATCGTTGTTGTCATAGAGACCACATTTCCTTGTTTGTCGACAATATTAAAGTGGCTGGTGGAAGGCAGTTCGATCGAATCATCCATGCCAAGACTCATCGCGTGCGACCATGGTGGGTTTCCGGCTGCCACCTCTTGTAGTGCTTTACCAATTGATATCAAACTCGCTCGTTGCTTCAGGTAGTCGGTATCCAGCAATCCTTCTGTTGGCATTGGTACATAGTCTTGATCTGCCATGTATTTACCACGGTCAGCAAAGGCGAGGCGAGAGGCATCTGCAATTACTTGCCATGATTTGGTACTTTCCGGGCCCCAGCCTTTAAGATCATAATGCTCGCTGATGGTCAGAATCTGACCTATTGTAAGTGCCCCGGAGCTGGGTGGTCCCATTCCGCATACTTCATAACTTTGATACGCGGTACACACGGGCTCACGCTGTTTGATCTGGTAGCTATCAAAGTCTGATTGTGCGAGTACTCCCGGATTTCCCGGAGCATTTTGTACCGTATCGATGATGTTCCTGGCGATGTCACCTTGATAAAAGACTGCAGCGCCTTGCTCTGCAATTGCCGACAACGTTTGAGCATACTGAGGATTTTTTAGAATCATTCCCGCAGCTTTTGCTGAGCCATCCGGATTAAAGAAGTAGGCTTTGGTGGCAGGAAAGCGTGACAGACGCTCAGAATCGCCCTCAACCAAACTGGCGAGGCGAGGGCTGATAGTAAAGCCTTGTTCAGCAAGCTGGATGACAGGCTCAATTATCTTTTTCCATTTCAGCTTGCCATACTTCTGGTGCGTATCCCATAACAGTTTGACCGTTCCCGGTGTACCTACTGAACGGCCACCGACAACGGCATCGTAAAACTGCAGTGGCTGACCTTTGTCATCCTGAAACAGCTGTGGAGTCGCTACTAACGGGGCGGTTTCCCGGCCATCATAAGTCGTGAGCTTTTGCTCATCGCTATCCCAGTACACTAAAAAGGCACCACCACCTATCCCGGAAGATTGTGGTTCTACTAAGCCGAGCATCAGTTGGACAGCGACCATGGCATCAATGGCATTTCCGCCTTGCTCTATTACATCTGTGCCAGCTTGAGCTGCAATAGGGTTGGCTGCCGTCACCATGTAGTTTTTAGTCTTTACCAGCTGCTTGTGCTCAGAGCCAGTGCTTTGCTCGGGCGCGATGGCATCTGTAGCCTGATTCGCGATGGCATGGTTAGCAAAGGTGAAAGAGGAAGTAAGAAAAAGCCCGGTTGTTATGAGCCGGTTGAACGTCCATTGCATGATGACTCTCCATATTGCCAGTTGAATATTCAGCTTGGCAGCCATGAAGAGAAGCGTCGAGTTACCATTGTTATAATTGTCGGATGTACGACGCTTTTAAATCAGCCAGTTACACAACGAAGGTGTGGATGGTCTGCAGTAAGATACTGCTACCGACCAGCGTAAATACTACGCCGCACAGACCATCGATATAGATGCCTGCCTGTTGTAAACGACGTTGTAGTTTTTTCGTGGATAGCATCCAGGCCAGGCTGGAAAACCAAAGCAGTGACAGGCTAAACAAAATCACTAATGCTATTCCTTTACCTGTCAAAGACATCCCTGCCGGAACTAAACTCGACATCAGGCTGACGAAAAACACTAAAGCTTTTGGGTTAAGAATATTGGTTGCAAAACCCTTGGCGAATGCTTGCCGCTTATTACTGATCACCAGATTATTCGCTTTGTCAGGTTGATCCAGTTGCGGTTTTTTGATCATGTCGATCACAGCACGAAGCGCCCCGATACCTAAGTAAAGTAAGTAACTGCCACCGAGTAGTTGCATTGCTGAATACAGCAGGGGATGCTGATGAACTAAGTAGCTCACCCCAGTAAGACTAAACAGTGAATGAAGCAGGATGCCAACTGATAAACCCAGTGCGATATACATTCCGGTTTGACGGCCATGACGTGTGGCATTTTGTACAACCAAAGCGAAATCAGGTCCCGGACTCATTAGAGCAATAAAGTGAATGCTGGCCAGCGTGATTAATATGGTGGATTCATTCATAAACAGATCTCAAAACAGTTTGAATAGGGTTCATTGTCGCCGTGAGTGACATGATGAGCTTGTAAAAAACTGACACGGATGCTCCTGAAGTTCTTCAGCGTGCGATTTGCGAAGGGGAAATGCCATAAGTCTGCTTAAACGCTTTACTAAAATGAGCCTGATCGTAAAAGCCAATTTGATGCGCTACATCTGTTCCGCATTGTCCTGCCTGGAGTAGCTTCATACCTTGTTCGAGACGAAGCCTCGCGAACCAGGCGTAAGGTGTCATTCCTGTCTGTGCTTTGAAGTGACGCTGAAACTGGGTAGGGCTTAACTGACAGAGTTCAGATAATGATTCCAGCCGCACGGCCTGATCGAGATTAGCCATCAAGTAGTCTTTTAGGGTATTGAGAGATTGTTTCCCTAGCGGTATTACCTTCTGTCTGGCAAGCGAACCATAACGATCAAAAAGCGGGTTAAATCCTTCAAACGGAAGGCAATCCCTAGTCAGCTGGCTGAGGCTTTTACGTCGAAGATGGCGGTGTAAGTTACTAAGTTGTGAAAATATCTGTGGATCAGAGATGATCAACTCATTAAAGCTGATTATTTGACCGTTTTGTTTAAGATCGGCCAGATCGCTGAGCATGTGCGGCTCGATCGAAAAGACATTCACTTCATATCCGTCAGCAAGTCTGGATTGGCCATCATGAAGCTCATCTGGCGGCATAATAACGATTTGCCCGTATCCGACCTGGTGATTGCATCCTCGGTAGTGGAACTTTTGTTCGCCATGAGTGATCAGACCAAGGTGAAAATCCAGATGGTAGTGCTTTCGAAAAGCAAAATTCTGATATTTCGCCTCAATCAGACTCAGTTGGTCATGGTCGGTTGCGTAGTAGTGAATTTGTTCCATTACATAAAAAAGCTTGGTCATTATCTGACCAAGCTTATCGTCCAATTTCTAAGTTGTCTTGTAAAAAACGATCACTGAGCCTGGATTGCCCGACGAGAACGACGACTGCTGCGCAACCCATCGAAGCTGAAGACGACGAGTGCACCCCAGATAAAGGCGAAGGTAATGGCTTTATCGATAGTAAAGGCTTCACCGTAAACCAGTACCGCAAGCATGAACATCAGGCTCGGACCTATGTACTGGAAGAAGCCTAATGTAGATAGCTTCAGTCTTGTAGCTGCACCAGTGAAGCAAAGTAGTGGCATTGTTGTCACTATACCTGCTGCTATCAGCAAAGTATTCAACTGCCAGGTGTTGTCAGCCATGTTCGAGGTTGATGAGTCGGCGATAAAGAGCAGGTAAATCACCGCAGCCGGTAGCATGACCAAAGTCTCTATAAATAACCCTGTTTGCGCCTCGACACTGACTTTTTTACGCAGTAAGCCATAGATGCCAAAGCTAATCGCTAATGCCAAGGCGACCACAGGGACAGAGCCAAACACAAACAGCTGCACTAACACACCGCACGCAGCAAGAGCGACAGCAAACCACTGCAATTTACGCAGCCTCTCTCCGAGGAATATCATACCGAGTAGAACGTTTAACAGTGGGTTGATGTAATAACCAAGACTGGCATCAAGCATGTGATTATCGTTAACCGCCCAAATGAAAATAAGCCAGTTACCACCAACTAGAAGTGCTGTCGTCACCAAATACATCATTTTAGTCTTATTGGTGATGATTTCGCTCACCGAGCGCCAGCGGCGGCCAAAGTGGAGCAGTGCAGCAAGTAAAACGAAAGACCAGACTACTCGGTGACTGAGGATTTCCAGTGCTGATACTTCGGTAACTGATTTAAAGTATATCGGGGCGATACCCCACATAGTGTAAGCGCCAATTGCAAGCAGGACGCCTTGTCGTGCACGTTGTTGTTCTTCTGTTGTCATGACGTGTCTTCTAATTGTATTTGTTTTATGTTTGTTAAGCAGAAAAGCAGTATACGAGCGGCTTTGGGAAACAGCTAGCAATTTGCGGTTTTATTCACCACGAAACCCCATTACAATGTGCCCTCTTTTTGTTTGCCGGCGGCAGGCAAAAGCATTTCTGTGAACACCCAATCTGAGATTATTCATGACCTCGACCTTGTTAGCCGAACCATCAGACTCGCCTGTAACGCCTCAACGTGTGTTGGAGGACGTATTCGGTTATCAGACTTTCCGTGATGGCCAACAACAAGTCATTGAAGCGGCAGTTGAGGGCAAAGACAGCTTAGTTATCATGCCAACAGGTGGTGGTAAGTCTCTCTGTTATCAAATCCCTGCTCTGGTTAGAAGTGGTATTACCCTAGTTATTTCACCGCTGATTTCATTAATGAAAGACCAGGTGGATCAGCTTAAAGCCAATGGTGTCGCAGCAGAGTGCGTAAACTCAACCATGAGCAGAGAAGAGTTGCTCAGCGTGTATAACCGCATGCATAGCGGGCAGCTAAAGCTCGTTTATGTTTCGCCAGAGCGCGTTCTTATGCGCGATTTTATCGAACGACTGGAAAACTTGCCTTTAGCTATGATAGCGGTCGATGAAGCGCACTGTATCTCTCAGTGGGGTCATGATTTCCGCCCTGAGTACGCATCACTTGGTCAGCTCAAGCTACACTTTTCCCAAGTGCCATTCATGGCATTAACGGCGACGGCCGATGACGCTACCCGCAGGGATATATTGGAGCGTCTGCGTTTACAAGAGCCACAGGCTTATCTCGGCAGTTTTGACCGCCCGAACATTCGCTATAACTTGGTAGAAAAGCACAAGCCGATTTCTCAGATTATGCGCTATTTGGACACTCAGAAGGGGAATTGCGGCATCATCTATTGCGGTAGCCGTAAGAAAGTCGAAATGGTCACGGAGAAGCTGTGCAACAACCATATCCGAGCAGCAGGTTATCATGCGGGGATGGATGCAGATGAGCGTGCTTATGTTCAGGAAGCATTTCAGCGTGATGATATCCAGATAGTGGTGGCAACGGTTGCGTTTGGTATGGGCATTAACAAACCTAACGTGCGCTTTGTGGTGCATTTTGATATCCCGCGTAATATCGAGTCCTATTATCAGGAAACGGGCCGGGCGGGTCGGGATGGCCTGCCTGCCGAAGCGATGATGCTCTATGACCCAGCCGACATCAGCTGGCTACGCCGCATGCTGGACGAAAAAGACGACGGTCCGCAGAAGCAGGTTGAAAGTCACAAACTGAATGCGATGAGTGCATTTGCTGAAGCACAAACTTGTCGTCGTCAGGTGCTGCTCAATTACTTTGGTGAATATCGGGAAAAGCCTTGTGGCAACTGCGATATCTGCCTTGATCCTCCAAAACACTTTGACGCCACTGAAGAGGCGCGTAAAGCGCTGTCTTGTGTGTATCGAGTCAATCAAAGCTTCGGTATGGGCTATGTGGTTGAAGTGTTGCGTGGTATGCAAAATATCCGCGTGCGTGAAAATGGCCACGATAAAATATCAACTTACGGAATAGGTCGTGATCACAGCCACGACTATTGGATAAGTATTTTCCGTCAGCTGATTCATAAAGGGATGCTGTTTCAAAATATAACCCGCAACTCGACTCTGCAATTAACCGAAGAGGCCCGTCCTCTGTTGCGTGGAGATGTGGCACTGGAGTTGGCCGTGCCACGTTTAGATACGGCTGCTCGTGCGGCGAAGTCCGATAAATTAACCAGTAAAAACTATGATAAGAAGCTGTTTGCCAAACTACGCAAGCTGCGTAAGTCGATTGCGGATGAAGATGGCCTGCCACCATATGTGGTTTTCAGTGATGCTACACTTATTGATATGGCGGAGATTCTGCCAACCTCTTATGGTGAAATGCTGGCAGTCAGCGGGGTAGGTCAACGCAAACTAGAGAAATATGCCGACCCGTTCTTGGATCTTATTCAGGAACACATTACCCATCACGGATAAGGAGATTGCATGCACAAGGAATTTGGCCTCACTGAATATATCGCTGATCAGGGCCGATTACTCATTACTGCACCAAGCTTTGATTTAGATACGTTTCCGGTACTGGGTGAACGTATCGTTGATTTGTTATCGGCTTCAGTAGTAGAAAAACAGTGGGATGCTGATATTCATTCCTGGCTTATCGATTTTGAAGGTTGTCGCCTGTTTATGAAAGCCGAACACTACAGTGAAGCGATATGGTTTGAAGCACTGACGGTGGAAGAAAGCAGGGAAGAACTTGATTATCTTGCTGGATTATTTCAACGCGGATTCTGACGTAACTTTATAATATTGTTGAGGGTGTTTCACATGAAACACCCCTTTTTTGTACAAAAAAGTTTGCGTAAAAACCATCGCTTGCGAGTGGGTTTGGTTAATGTATAATCGCCCACCGCTTTGCTCGTTACGGGCTTAGCTAGTTTATTTTTTCATTTTACATTGTTGGTACGGGTTGTTTTTATTCAGAACACTCGATTTGGGTTCCCTCGCCCCCAAACCAAACTAAAAAGGTATCGCATGAGTAACTTTACCCCTGCGCAGCAGCGCAACGCCCTTATCTATCTGGCTTTATTCCACCTGATTATTATTGCATCGAGCAATTACCTGGTTCAGCTTCCGTTTACTATTTTTGGCCTGCATACCACATGGGGTGCATTTACCTTTCCATTTATCTTTTTGGCAACCGACCTGACTGTGCGTATCTTTGGCGCGGGACTGGCGCGTAAAATTATTTTCTTAGTGATGTTACCTGCGCTAGCTGTGTCGTACTTCTTGTCAGTGGTGTTCTTTGAAGGACAGTTCCAGGGATTTAGCCAACTGAGTGAGTTCAACTTATTTGTCGCGCGTATCGCGGTTGCGAGTTTTATGGCTTACTTACTGGGTCAGATTCTGGATGTGCACGTATTTAACCGTCTTCGTCAGATGAAACAGTGGTGGGTAGCACCGACCTGTTCAACGTTATTTGGTAATGCGCTAGATACCATTGCGTTCTTTGCGATTGCGTTTTACCAAAGCCCGGATCCATTTATGGCGGAACACTGGACTGAAATCGCGCTGGTGGACTATGGCTTTAAGCTTGTGATCAGCCTTGGCTTGTTTGTCCCAATGTACGGTGTATTACTGAACTACCTAATTAAAAAACTGACTGCAGTGAACCCGAACTTTAAAGTGACTACGACTGCTTAGGTTACTGATTAATAATCAACATTTTAAAAAGCCGCTGTTAACAACAGCGGCTTTTTTGTTTTTTTGATGTGCGATGTACAGCATTGGAAGCATTTAGATCATGGGTGTCCAAAAGCTCCCTAAGCTGTACGAAGATAAAAACGAGCAATATAAAAGGTCCCGAGTGAGACCGTTTCGTCGAGAGTATTGAGAAGAGGAAGCTTGTTGGTGGAATGATTAGCGGAGCATCTTCTCAATCAAAATGGCTTTTTGAGCGTCGAACGCGCCAAGCTGCAGTCCTTTCTCCCAACTTATGCTTTGGTTGAACATCGCCAGCATCAAACCAACGCTGCGCTGGTTGGCATCCTGCCAGCAATCAGACTCGCTGTACTCTCCATCATTTATCGCGTTGCTATCAACGAGAATAGGCTCGAAGCGCCATTTTTCGCCGACATGGTAGTAGCCTCTGTTGGTTAAGGTTTGGTTGGATTGAATCGTCAGGTTGTGCTCGATGCCCGGTTCGCCTGTTAATTCAAATACGAACCTTAACTGGTGGGCACCACATTTCAGCTCAACGATAAGTTGACCGTTTTCTTCAATCAGTGTCGAGTGAGAATAGTCTCCGAAGCAGTGCAACAACCAAGAGATAGGGTGGCTGGCAGTTTCAAGAAACCATTCTTTGAGCGTGAAGGTGCCTGGCAAGTTAACTTGGGTTACTAGGTTGACCACACAAGGTTGGGTTTGTGAGGTGAGCCAATTCTCTATCGCTTTGGCGGTGTCTAGCTGAGCAAAGGCATAATTGACCAATAGACTAGACGTCGGTTGCTGCCAATGGGTGATATCGGTATTCAATCCCACCAATGGCTTTTCACAAATCAGTTTGGTAGAACTCAGCGTCTTTATGATCTCAGCATGAGTATACGCAGGTGTCGCTATTGTCACGACGTCGAGTTGCTTGAGTGCGTTGATGTCCGTTTCTGCGTTTGGGATTGCTTCTTCGCTACAAACTTGCTGAAGAGGCTCTATGTGGTTGGCACATAATGTCGAGACCGCAACACCATTGTTATGATAGTGGGGAATGTGGGTGCGTCCCCAGTTAATTCCTATGATGCCAGCTTGTTTGATTTGCTCTGGCTTGTTGAAACGTTCACTCAATGGCGGCAAGGCAATGCGTTCATCCGCTAGGCGTTGGTCATGATGATAGTCGTTGTTTGGGATAACTTGCCACGGTTTATTATAATGCTGCTTGAGCGCGCAAACTAATTCGTAGAAGTTCCACTTATCCTTTAAGTTGCTATCAAGGTGATATAAACCGGCTTCGTTACGCTCGATAAGCTGCAAAAAGGCGAAAGCGGTATCGTCCATATGTGAAGTAGCCGGATACCAAGCGGTACTGGCGGTAATAACGTCGCTCTCTTTATATTGGCGGTCGAGATGCGCCAACATGTTATTACCCTCTGCTTGGTGATGAAACTGCCAACCAATTCGTGCAATCATCGAATCCGGGTTAACTTGCCAGATTGCATCTTCACAGCGAACTTTGTATTTACCGTATTCATCTTGGGTGTTTCGTTCTTCAAAGATGCCATAAGGGCCGCTTTTCGTGGCATCAAATACCATTGCTGTACTGACGAAGAGGTATGGAATGTTTCGTTGTTTGCAATGTTCACCAAGCCACGCTGCCCATGCGTCGCTACCCATCGCCATATGGCACACCGCATCGATTTGGTGCTGCTGCCAAAACTGTTCACTTTGTTGTAGATTGTCCGGTGAGATTTGATGGTGATTCCACTCTAATATGTTCCAGCCGCGAAGTTGGAACTGATGAGCGACTTTCGGGGCGAGGGTGCCAGTTAAGCCAGTCATTAAAACGGTTTTCATGATGGGGCATCTTGGTTAGCTGAATGTTGGTGCTCAATAAAACATGGCTGTTTTTCGATGTAGAGCTTAGAAGCTGAGATTTTTGCAGGGCAGCACATTTTGTAGGGGAAGTTAGAAGCAAAAAGCCCAAGCGAACGCCTGAGCTTTAATATTGTAAGGCAGTGATGTTCGCTTATTTTGCTACGATGTTTAATGGCCAGCCAATGTCGGTCTGGCGGTTAGACTCAAGTTCGAGTTCAGCTGCGGTGAGAGGATTGGCATCCAGCCACTGCGCATCAATGCTTAATGTTAGGTTGTCACCTTCTGCCAAGAGCGTAACCTGTGGTTCCAGACTTGGATTACGGCGGTGGGTAAGTAAGACCGCCAGACGCAACAACCGCAGTAAGCGTTTTGCACTGTTACCAGATAGCGCATGTTGCTCGGGCAGAGATGTCAGTTGTTCCCGGTAACGACGGGCAACCTCACCGATAAACAGCTTTTGCGCGCGGGTAAAGCCGGGTAAGTCCAGATTCTGTAGCAGGTAAGCACTGTGCTCACCACCTTTCTTAAAGTCGATGGTCAGGCCAATTTCATGTAGCTTGGCGGTGGTTTCCAGTAGCATTTCGCCCTGAGGCTCTGCAATCCACTCACTCCCGCCAGCTTGTTGCAAAAGCTTACTCGCAAGGTTCGCTACCTGTTCACCATACTGGCAATCGAGCTGATAGCGGCTCTGAATACTGCATATGGTACGTGAGCGAATGTCACTCTGGCGTAACTCATCGACCATCTCGTAAGCCAGCCCTTCACGTAGTGCACCACCTGCCAGTGTCATGGCATCGATTTTAAGCAGTTCAAATACTGCAATCAGGATAGATAAACCACTAGGGAAGACCAGCGCACGCTCGAGCGTTAAACCTTCGATTTCCAGCTCTTCCAAGTGATTGGCGAGCATGGCTTGCTTTTGTAGGCGTTTGAGTTTGGAGTGAGTAATTACTTCGTCCATTCCCTGCGCCAGCATTATTTCCTGAAGTGCCTGGACAGTGCCAGAAGCCCCGACACAAACATCCCAGCCTAAGTCGGTGTATTGCTCCAGAATCGGCGTGATGGTCAGTTTTGCGCCTTCAATAGCAGCTTCGAAATTACGCGCGTTTAGCTGACGGTCTTTAAAGAAGTTTTCCAGCCAGGTAACACAGCCCATTTTTAAACTGGTGAGAGCTTTGGCTTCGAATCCTTCGCCGATGATCAGCTCAGTACTGGCTCCGCCAATATCGACCACAAGTCGACGACCGCTACCACCAGAAGTATGAGCGACGCCTTTATAAATTGTCGCCGCTTCTTCTTCACCGGAGATGACCTCGATAGGATGGCCGAGTATCTGACGTGCTTTGTCGAGAAATACATCTACATTCGTCGCGGTACGTAATGTCGCGGTACCGACGATACGAATGTTCTGTTTAGGAATATCTTGCAAGCGTTCCGCAAATAGACTTAAGCAGTCCCATCCTCGCTGCATAGCTTCCATACTAAGAGAATTATGTTCATCTAAACCCGCTGCCAGACGAACTTTACGCTTAATTTTAGCCATTGTCTGAACGCTGCCATCGATATGACGCACAACGAGCATGTGAAAACTGTTCGACCCGAGGTCGATGGCGGCGTATAGCGGTGATGATCCTGCTTGACTCATATACGGCTTCAGATTCCTGTTAAGATTGTTTTGGCGCTGACTGGCGTGGCTGGCGAGGACGGCGTCCTTGCTGCTTACGGTTACCAGAGCGAGTACCACCTGTATTAGTTCGACGTTGCTGAACACGCGGTGCACGCATACGGACAGGAGCTGGCAGGTCCTGAATCAGAGCCGAAGCATCGTAATCTGATACAGGGATGGTGTGTTCGATGTATTCTTCAATTGGTGGCAAGTTGATTGCGTAATCTTCACAAGCAAAGCTGATTGAGTGACCGCTGGCACCTGCACGACCGGTACGACCGATACGGTGTACGTAGTCTTCACAATCATCCGGCAGGTCGTAGTTGAACACGTGTGTTACTTGCGGAATATGCAGACCACGAGCAGCTACATCAGTGGCTACCAGGATATCAACATCACCTTTGGTGAACTGCTCAAGAATCTTTTCACGTTTCTTCTGCGGAACATCACCAGTCAACAGACCAACGCGATGGCCGTCAGCAGCTAAGTGGCCCCAAACCGATTCACATTTGTGCTTGGTATTAGCAAATACAATGGCGCGATCCGGCCACTCTTCTTCAATAAGTGTCTGAAGAAGAGCCATTTTATCTTCGTTAGATGGGTAGAACAGTTCTTCCTGAATACGGTGACCTGTTTTTTGCTCCGGCTCTACTACAACATGTTCCGGGTTGTGCATGTGCTCAAACGCCAGCTCTTGTACGCGGTAAGACAGTGTTGCTGAAAACAGCATGTTCAGGCGCTCTTTCGGCTCTGGCATACGGCGGAACAGGAAACGGATATCTTTAATAAAGCCCAGATCAAACATACGATCAGCTTCATCTAACACAACCGCTTGAATGTTGTTCAGGTTAAATACACGCTGCTTGTAGAAATCGATGATACGACCGGTAGTGCCGATCAGAATATCGACACCTTCTTGTAGCTTACCTAACTGCTTGTCGTAGCTCTCGCCACCGTAAGCCAGTGCAGCTTTTAGACCGGTGCTGGCAATCAAAGGCTCAGCATCGTTAAAAATCTGAATCGCTAGCTCACGCGTCGGAGCCATAATAATGGCACGTGGCTGAGTTGGTTTACGACCTTCATGTTCAGGTGTGGTCATAAGATGGTTGAACGTTGCAGTAAGAAACGCGAGCGTTTTACCAGTGCCCGTTTGGGCCTGGCCTGCGATATCTTGGCCGGTGAGCAGTACCGGCAACGCCAATGCTTGGATAGGGGTACAAAATTCAAACCCTTTTTTATCCAATCCATCAATAACTTGGGACTCTAATCCCAAATCGGCGAACTTTTGCTCTGTGATATGCGTCTTTTTCATCGCTATAGAATATCAGCTAAAGCTTGCAATACGAAAGTAAATACATTCCAATAGGGCATCAAATTACTGGTTATCATCCAACCAGTTTCGAAAAACACATTGGAGTGGAAGATGAGTGATAAGATTTTGCAGCTAACTGATGACGGTTTTGAAAATGATGTGATCAACGCTGCAGGCCCTGTATTAGTTGATTTTTGGGCAGAATGGTGTGGTCCTTGTAAGATGATTGCCCCGATTCTGGACGAAGTCGCTGAAGAGTACGAAGGCAAACTCACTATCGGTAAACTAAACATCGACCATAACGCTGGCACACCGCCTAAGTTTGGTATTCGCGGCATTCCAACGCTACTACTATTCAAAGACGGCAACGTAGCGGCAACGAAAGTTGGTGCTCTGTCAAAAACTCAACTTAAAGAGTTTTTGGACGCAAACCTATAATCACCAAGTGATTACAGACAAAACCGTGCAATGATCAATGCGCGGTTTTGTTTTTCTAACTCTGGACTAGAATATTAATTAGTGCTAACTTATCGCGCGTTAATTGAACAAATTTCTCTTCTTGGTCGATCCTGTGACCAAATCCATCTTAACTAGAAAACAGATCTTATTTTGACTAAACAAGAATCCACTACCATGAACCTGACCGAACTGAAGAACAGACCTGTGTCTGACCTTGTAAAACTGGGCGAAAGCTTAGGATTAGAGAACCTAGCTCGCTTAAGAAAACAAGACATCATCTTCGCGATTTTAAAAGCGCATGCGAAAGGCGGCGAAGACATCTTTGGCGATGGGGTTCTGGAAATTCTGCAAGACGGCTTTGGTTTCCTACGCAGTGCAGATAGTTCATACCTTGCTGGTCCGGACGATATTTACGTATCGCCAAGTCAGATTCGTCGTTTCAACCTGCGTACGGGTGACTCGATTGCCGGTAAAATTCGTCCGCCAAAAGACGGCGAGCGTTACTTTGCCCTGCTAAAAGTCAACACGGTTAATGCCGACAAACCAGACAACGCTCGTAACAAGATCCTATTTGAGAACTTAACTCCTCTGCATGCGAATGAACGCATGGTAATGGAGCGTGGTAACGGTTCAACAGAAGACATTACTGCACGTGTTCTCGATTTGGCTTCGCCAATCGGTAAAGGGCAGCGTGGTTTGATTGTAGCTCCGCCAAAAGCAGGTAAGACAATGCTTCTGCAAAATATTGCACAGAGCATTGCTTACAATCATCCTGAGTGTGAGCTGATGGTTCTTCTTATCGACGAACGTCCGGAAGAAGTAACAGAGATGCAGCGCCTGGTTAAAGGTGAAGTGGTAGCGTCTACGTTTGACGAGCCAGCATCACGTCACGTTCAGGTTGCTGAAATGGTTATCGAGAAAGCGAAGCGCCTGGTTGAGCACAAGAAAGACGTGGTTATCCTTCTGGATTCAATTACTCGTCTGGCACGCGCCTACAACACGGTAGTACCTTCATCAGGTAAAGTACTAACTGGTGGTGTGGATGCGAATGCTCTGCACCGTCCCAAGCGTTTCTTCGGTGCTGCACGTAATGTAGAAGAAGGCGGTAGCTTGACTATCATCGCAACAGCACTGGTTGATACCGGCTCTAAGATGGACGAAGTTATCTACGAAGAGTTTAAGGGTACAGGTAACATGGAACTGCACCTGAATCGTAAGATTGCAGAGAAACGTGTTTTCCCGGCTATCGACTTTAACCGCTCAGGCACTCGTCGTGAGGAACTGCTGACGAAGGCAGATGAGCTACAGAAGATGTGGATTCTGCGTAAGATCGTTCACCCGATGGGCGAGACTGACGCAATGGAATTCCTCATTGATAAACTGGCCATGACTAAGACTAACGATGAGTTCTTCGACGCAATGCGCCGTCAGTAACCACTGAGTACTGAATTTTTTATAGAAAAGCCACCGCAAAACGGTGGCTTTTTTGTTGCTTTCTATCGATAGAAGCATCAAAATGGAGAAAATGTTATCGGGAGGTTAACATGCAACAAGGAATGTTGTCGTCATTACTCCTAAGTTTGTCACTGATAAGCACGCCCATGATGGTATCTGCAAAGGAAATGCAGGAGTCTGTGGTAGAGCAGTGGCTTCAGGATACTCAAATAAAGACGAAAGTCTCTGAACTGCTGGAATACGTTGTCAGAGATGAAGTTGACTCGCTTAAATTTTCTCTTGATCGGCTGGCTTTACCTCAGCAAGAGGTAGTGCGTTTTCATTTACTCGAGAAACTGGAACGGCAAGATGTCATTCTTACACCAAGAATGGCGATATTTGTCGAGTCACAGGCCCGCATAACCCCTACATATCAAGTACTCGAACGTGGCAATGGCTACGAATTCACTGTTCCTGCATTTAACTTTCCTGCAGTTGCGAGCCGTCTGATAAAACGATGGAAACAAGACCAGAGTAGTCTGGATTTTGTTCTTAAGGCCGAGCGTAAAGAACTAGACCTTAGCCAGTGGCTATCAAGCGGTACCTCACAGCAAGCACAAGCCCGTGAAGCACTATTAATCCGCGAGCTGGACAGTTTGTCTCCAAGTGCATTACAGGCGTTAACCGTGCAGTTTACTAAGGCCGACGTCACCAGTTGGTTACCTTCTACCGCAGTGATCGCTCGTTTAGCTCAGGTAAGTCAGGATACAGAAATGTATGATTTATTGTGGCGGATGCGTGCTGACTACAACAGCCATGCAGAGCTGGAGCGACTTGCAAAATCAGGTAATGAGTTTTCATTACAGCAGTTAATGAACTCTACGGTGAACCCGACATTAAAACCACATGCTATCGGGCTTTTGAGCAAAGCTAACCCGTTAAGTCCTGATGTTAAGCAGTTCTTAATCACCAAGATGGCATTGTCAGAAGAGGCAACCATAGTGGCCAGAGAGCTAGCTCAGCAGGGCCACAAAGACTGGCTTAAAGAGTTGGTCGCGGGCAATCATCAAGTTAAAACTCGTCAAATTGAACAAGTGCTGAACTAAACTAATCCGGATAACCACACAAAATAGGAGGATCTTAGTGTCCTCCTATTTGTTATACTGCGAAAAATTTAATCAGCCAGTCATGAAGCCCTATGAGTTTTAAGGATTTACGCGAATTTATCGACTACCTGGAGCAGAAAGGTCGACTAAAACGCATTACGCACCCTGTCGATCCCGCTTATGAAATGACAGAAATCAGCGATCGCACATTGCGAGCGGGTGGTCCTGCATTGTTATTCGAAAACCCTATCGGTTACGACGTTCCGGTTTTAACCAATTTATTTGGTACCCCGGAGCGTGTCGCTATTGGTATGGGGCGTGAAAATGTAAAAGAACTCCGTGAAGTCGGAAAATTGTTGGCTTATCTTAAAGAGCCAGAGCCGCCAAAGGGGTTTAAAGACGCGATCGAGAAGCTGCCGGTCTTTAAGCAGGTTCTGAATATGCCAGCTAAACGTCTTCGAAAAGCGCCGTGCCAAGAGATTGTTTGGCAGGGGGAAGAGGTTGATTTGGACAGGATTCCGGTTATGAGCTGCTGGGCTGATGATGTCGCTCCTCTTTTGACCTGGGGATTAACAGTTACCAAAGGACCGAACAAAAAACGTCAGAACCTTGGTATTTACCGTCAGCAAAAAATCGCGAAAAACAAAATCATCATGCGCTGGCTGGCGCACCGAGGTGGTGCTCTTGATCTTCGTGATTGGATGGAAACCAATCCGGGTAAACCTTTCCCGGTATCAGTAGCATTCGGTGCTGACCCTGCAACCATTCTTGGCGCGGTAACACCGGTACCGGATACATTGTCTGAGTATGCTTTTGCTGGCCTGTTACGCGGCAGTAAAACTGAAGTCGTCAAATCCATCAGTAACGATCTGGAAGTGCCGGCGAGCGCTGAGATTGTGATGGAAGGTTATATTGACCCGAATGAGTTTGCCGATGAGGGGCCTTACGGAGACCATACCGGCTACTACAACGAAAAAGAAAAACATCACGTCTTTACCATTACTCATATCACTATGCGTAAAGACCCTATCTACCATAGTACCTACACTGGCCGTCCGCCAGATGAACCTGCCGTACTGGGCGTCGCACTCAACGAAGTGTTTGTTCCTATTCTGCAAAAGCAGTTTCCTGAGATTGAGGACTTCTATTTGCCACCAGAGGGTTGTTCGTACCGCATGGCGGTAGTTACGATGAAGAAGCAATATCCGGGGCACGCCAAGCGAGTGATGATGGGGGTATGGTCTTTTCTACGCCAGTTCATGTACACCAAATTTGTGATTGTGTGCGATGAGTCGGTTAATGCACGTGACTGGAATGATGTGGTTAAAGCCATGTCCGAACATATGGATCCGGTGCGTGATACATTAATGATTGATAACACCCCGATCGACTCACTTGATTTTGCCTCTCCGGTAGTTGGATTGGGCTCCAAGATGGGGCTGGATGCGACTATTAAGTGGGATGCGGAACTTGCTACTCGCGTGCAAGTAAATGCAAAAGAGTGTCAAGTAATTACACCAGATGACTTAGATAAGTTAAAAATTCAGCGCCCGGAAATCGTCGATATCTACCTGCCACCTACGACAAACGATCAGTTTACGGTTGTCACTATGAAGAAAGACCAGCCCGGCCAGTCTCAAGAGTTGATGGAGCATTTATGGACGTTCTTTGGTGACTACACCAATAACAAATTCATTATATTGTGTGATGACGACGTTAATGCCCGTGACTGGAATGACATTATCTGGGCGGTGACGACCCGTATGGATCCTGACAGAGATACTATTCAAGTTCGAGGTAACGGAAATAGCGGTTCTAAATTAGGCCTCGATGCAACCAATAAGTTTGAGTCAGAGGTCACTCGTGAATGGGGAACGCCGATTAAAAAAGATCTGAAACTTGTGGCTAAAATCGATGCGATTTGGAATCAGTTAGGTATTCTATGAGCCATCAAGTACTCCTCCTTCCTATTAACGTAACATTTGACGTCAAAGAAGGGGAGACGGTGTTGGAAGCTGCGCTCAACAACAATATTCGCTTCCCTCACCGTTGCCAAGTTGGCGCTTGCGCCATGTGCATGTGTAAAAAGCTATCGGGCGAGGTGAGTTATCACCTCGAACCCATGCTAACCGATAAAGAACAGCAGCAAGGTTGGATATTCCCTTGCCAGGCCCATACAGAAAGTAATTTAGTGCTTACTTTTGATGAGTAAGCTAGAGGAACACCATGACCATCCAATGTAAAGTAAAGTCTATTCAGCCGTTAGCTTGTAATACTTACCAAATCCTACTTCACCCAGAATCACCGGTCGCATTCAAAGCTGGCCAATACCTGATGGTTGTTATGGGAGAGAAAGACAAGCGCCCGTTCTCTATTGCGAGCAGCCCTTGCCGACATGAAGGTGAACTGGAATTGCACATTGGCGCTGCTGAACATAACGCTTACGCTATTGAAGTCGTTGAAGCAATGAAAGAGGCGCTAGAAACGGGTGGTGATATTGAAATTGATGCACCTCACGGCGATGCCTGGGTTCAGGAAGACAGTGAGCGCCCTCTGCTACTTATTGCTGGTGGTACTGGATTCAGTTATGTACGTTCGATATTAGATCACTGCGTTGCGCAGAATAAAACTAATCCTATCTATTTGTACTGGGGAGCTCGTGACGAAAGCCAGCTTTACGCCAAAGATGAACTTACCAATATCTCAGCAAAGTTTTCTAACGTTCACTTTATTCCTGTAGTAGAGAACGCTCCTTCTGACTGGCAAGGCAAAGTTGGTAATGTACTGCAAGCGGTGTGTAACGATTTTGAAAGCCTGGAAAACTACGATATCTATATTGCTGGTCGATTTGAAATGGCGGGTGCAGCAAGAGAAATGTTTACTCAAAATAAAAAAGCCAAAAGCGGACGTATGTTCGCAGATGCGTATTCGTTTATTTAGTTAGGGCTTTTCAGTCAAAAATGAGGGTTTTTTACCCTCTTTTTTACATTTCTGATGAAATAGCCAGCGAACAGCAAGTTTTTTGAATTTTTTTCATAAAATGGGTTGCGCTCTAAGTGTAACTCCCTATAATGCGCATCCACCGACACGGCAGACGCGATAAGGCTTCGGCAAGTCGGAGAGGATAAAAGCTTCTACGAAAATTAGTTGAAAAAGTGTTTGACACTTTCAATGAAATAGCTAGAATGCACCTCCGCTTTGAGAGAAAAGATTTTCGAAAAGCAAGCTCTTTAACAATATAGACCTATCAATCTGTGTGGGCGCTCGTTGATGATAATCCAATTCGAAACTTCGGTTTCAAATTAGGTTTCAATGATACGAAGTGACCATTGAATCTTCGGATTCAGCACAGTCAATTCATTATCGTTCTGTTGGAACGATAATAGCTTTAAAATTACTTTTGTAGTTTTGAAGTCAGTATTCATTGAGCCGAACAAAATCTTAAATTGAAGAGTTTGATCATGGCTCAGATTGAACGCTGGCGGCAGGCCTAACACATGCAAGTCGAGCGGAAACGAGTTATCTGAACCTTCGGGGGACGATAACGGCGTCGAGCGGCGGACGGGTGAGTAATGCCTAGGAAATTGCCCTGATGTGGGGGATAACCATTGGAAACGATGGCTAATACCGCATGATGCCTACGGGCCAAAGAGGGGGACCTTCGGGCCTCTCGCGTCAGGATATGCCTAGGTGGGATTAGCTAGTTGGTGAGGTAAGGGCTCACCAAGGCGACGATCCCTAGCTGGTCTGAGAGGATGATCAGCCACACTGGAACTGAGACACGGTCCAGACTCCTACGGGAGGCAGCAGTGGGGAATATTGCACAATGGGCGCAAGCCTGATGCAGCCATGCCGCGTGTGTGAAGAAGGCCTTCGGGTTGTAAAGCACTTTCAGTCGTGAGGAAGGTAGTGTAGTTAATAGCTGCATTATTTGACGTTAGCGACAGAAGAAGCACCGGCTAACTCCGTGCCAGCAGCCGCGGTAATACGGAGGGTGCGAGCGTTAATCGGAATTACTGGGCGTAAAGCGCATGCAGGTGGTTTGTTAAGTCAGATGTGAAAGCCCGGGGCTCAACCTCGGAATTGCATTTGAAACTGGCAGACTAGAGTACTGTAGAGGGGGGTAGAATTTCAGGTGTAGCGGTGAAATGCGTAGAGATCTGAAGGAATACCGGTGGCGAAGGCGGCCCCCTGGACAGATACTGACACTCAGATGCGAAAGCGTGGGGAGCAAACAGGATTAGATACCCTGGTAGTCCACGCCGTAAACGATGTCTACTTGGAGGTTGTGGCCTTGAGCCGTGGCTTTCGGAGCTAACGCGTTAAGTAGACCGCCTGGGGAGTACGGTCGCAAGATTAAAACTCAAATGAATTGACGGGGGCCCGCACAAGCGGTGGAGCATGTGGTTTAATTCGATGCAACGCGAAGAACCTTACCTACTCTTGACATCCAGAGAACTTTCCAGAGATGGATTGGTGCCTTCGGGAACTCTGAGACAGGTGCTGCATGGCTGTCGTCAGCTCGTGTTGTGAAATGTTGGGTTAAGTCCCGCAACGAGCGCAACCCTTATCCTTGTTTGCCAGCGAGTAATGTCGGGAACTCCAGGGAGACTGCCGGTGATAAACCGGAGGAAGGTGGGGACGACGTCAAGTCATCATGGCCCTTACGAGTAGGGCTACACACGTGCTACAATGGCGCATACAGAGGGCGGCCAACTTGCGAAAGTGAGCGAATCCCAAAAAGTGCGTCGTAGTCCGGATTGGAGTCTGCAACTCGACTCCATGAAGTCGGAATCGCTAGTAATCGTGGATCAGAATGCCACGGTGAATACGTTCCCGGGCCTTGTACACACCGCCCGTCACACCATGGGAGTGGGCTGCAAAAGAAGTAGGTAGTTTAACCTTCGGGGGGACGCTTACCACTTTGTGGTTCATGACTGGGGTGAAGTCGTAACAAGGTAGCGCTAGGGGAACCTGGCGCTGGATCACCTCCTTATACGATGATTACTCACGATGAGTGTCCACACAGATTGATACGGTTTATGTAAAAGAGACGATACTGGGTCTGTAGCTCAGGTGGTTAGAGCGTTCGCCTGATAAGCGAGAGGTCGGTGGTTCGAGTCCACTCAGACCCACCAATTCCTTTTAGGGAGTTGGCATACAGTATCGACACCTTGATGGGGCTATAGCTCAGCTGGGAGAGCGCCTGCCTTGCACGCAGGAGGTCTGCGGTTCGATCCCGCATAGCTCCACCATCTTTAAGCGCATTAGCGATAGTGCTTTTAAAAATGGTTACTTCATTGAAGTGATTAGCTCTTTAACAATTTGGAAAGCTGACAAAATAATCTTTAAGATTATTTGTAAAGTTCTCAAAGTATTCCTGATGGAATACAACTAACAACACATTCAAGTGTTCTTGGAATTTGAGTCCGGCAAAATCGAAAGCTGTCTCGCTCATTCAAATAATGAGACAGCAACTTTGGTTGTTTAACTTCAATTCGAAACTCCTTCGGGTTGTATGGTTAAGTGACTAAGCGTACACGGTGGATGCCTTGGCAGTCAGAGGCGATGAAGGACGTATTAACTTGCGATAAGCCCAGATTAGGCAGTAAAAGCCACTTGAGTCTGGGATTTCCGAATGGGGAAACCCACTAGCATAAGCTAGTATCGCTGCGTGAATACATAGCGCAGCGAGGCGAACCGGGGGAACTGAAACATCTAAGTACCCCGAGGAAAAGAAATCAACCGAGATTCCGAAAGTAGCGGCGAGCGAAATTGGACTAGCCCTTAAGCTTTATATGCGTTAGACGAACGGTCTGGAAAGTCCGGCGATACAGGGTGATAGCCCCGTAGTTGACAACGCACATTCAGTGAAATCGAGTAGGGCGGGACACGTGATATCCTGTCTGAATATGGGGGGACCATCCTCCAAGGCTAAATACTACTGACTGACCGATAGTGAACCAGTACCGTGAGGGAAAGGCGAAAAGAACCCCTGTGAGGGGAGTGAAATAGAACCTGAAACCGTGTACGTACAAGCAGTAGGAGCAGGCTTTGTCCTGTGACTGCGTACCTTTTGTATAATGGGTCAGCGACTTATATTCAGTGGCAAGGTTAACCATCTAGGGGAGCCGTAGGGAAACCGAGTCTTAACTGGGCGTTTTAGTCTCTGGATATAGACCCGAAACCAGGTGATCTAGCCATGGGCAGGTTGAAGGTTGAGTAACATCAACTGGAGGACCGAACCGACTAATGTTGAAAAATTAGCGGATGACTTGTGGCTAGGGGTGAAAGGCCAATCAAACCTGGAGATAGCTGGTTCTCCCCGAAAGCTATTTAGGTAGCGCCTCGGACGAATACTACTGGGGGTAGAGCACTGTTAAGGCTAGGGGGTCATCCCGACTTACCAACCCTTTGCAAACTCCGAATACCAGTAAGTACTATCCGGGAGACACACGGCGGGTGCTAACGTCCGTCGTGGAGAGGGAAACAACCCAGACCGCCAGCTAAGGTCCCAAATTACTACTAAGTGGGAAACGATGTGGGAAGGCTCAGACAGCCAGGATGTTGGCTTAGAAGCAGCCATCATTTAAAGAAAGCGTAATAGCTCACTGGTCGAGTCGGCCTGCGCGGAAGATGTAACGGGGCTAAGTAGTAAACCGAAGCTGCGGCAATATACTTTTGTATATTGGGTAGGGGAGCGTTCTGTAAGCGGTTGAAGGTGTGTGGTAACGCATGCTGGACGTATCAGAAGTGCGAATGCTGACATGAGTAACGATAAAGGGGGTGAAAAACCTCCTCGCCGGAAGACCAAGGGTTCCTGTCCAACGTTAATCGGGGCAGGGTAAGTCGACCCCTAAGGCGAGGCCGAAAGGCGTAGTCGATGGGAAACGGGTTAATATTCCCGTACTTCTTACAATTGCGATGGGGGGACGGAGAAGGCTAGGTGGGCCTGGCGACGGTTGTCCAGGTTCAAGTGCGTAGGCTTAAGAGTTAGGTAAATCCGGCTCTTTTTAAGGCTGAGACACGACGTCGAGCTACTACGGTAGTGAAGTCATTGATGCCATGCTTCCAGGAAAAGCCTCTAAGCTTCAGATTGTAAGGAATCGTACCCCAAACCGACACAGGTGGTCGGGTAGAGAATACCAAGGCGCTTGAGAGAACTCGGGTGAAGGAACTAGGCAAAATGGTACCGTAACTTCGGGAGAAGGTACGCTCTCGACGGTGAAGTCCCTCGCGGATGGAGCTATTGAGAGTCGCAGATACCAGGTGGCTGCAACTGTTTATTAAAAACACAGCACTGTGCAAAATCGTAAGATGACGTATACGGTGTGACGCCTGCCCGGTGCCGGAAGGTTAATTGATGGGGTTAGACTTCGGTCGAAGCTCTTGATCGAAGCCCCGGTAAACGGCGGCCGTAACTATAACGGTCCTAAGGTAGCGAAATTCCTTGTCGGGTAAGTTCCGACCTGCACGAATGGCGTAATGATGGCCACGCTGTCTCCACCCGAGACTCAGTGAAATTGAAATCGCTGTGAAGATGCAGTGTACCCGCGGCTAGACGGAAAGACCCCGTGAACCTTTACTACAGCTTGGCACTGAACATTGACCCTACATGTGTAGGATAGGTGGGAGGCTTTGAAGACGGTACGCCAGTATCGTTGGAGCCGTCCTTGAAATACCACCCTTGTAGTGTTGATGTTCTAACGTTGACCCCTTATCGGGGTTACGGACAGTGCCTGGTGGGTAGTTTGACTGGGGCGGTCTCCTCCCAAAGAGTAACGGAGGAGCACGAAGGTGGGCTAATCACGGTTGGACATCGTGAGGTTAGTGCAATGGCATAAGCCCGCTTGACTGCGAGAATGACAATTCGAGCAGGTGCGAAAGCAGGTCATAGTGATCCGGTGGTTCTGAATGGAAGGGCCATCGCTCAACGGATAAAAGGTACTCCGGGGATAACAGGCTGATACCGCCCAAGAGTTCATATCGACGGCGGTGTTTGGCACCTCGATGTCGGCTCATCACATCCTGGGGCTGAAGTCGGTCCCAAGGGTATGGCTGTTCGCCATTTAAAGTGGTACGCGAGCTGGGTTTAGAACGTCGTGAGACAGTTCGGTCCCTATCTGCCGTGGGCGTTGGAGAATTGAAAGGGGCTGCTCCTAGTACGAGAGGACCGGAGTGGACGAACCTCTGGTGTTCGGGTTGTGTCGCCAGACGCATTGCCCGGTAGCTAAGTTCGGAATTGATAACCGCTGAAAGCATCTAAGCGGGAAGCAAGCCTTGAGATGAGTTCTCCCTGATACTTTAAGTATCCTAAAGGGTTGTCGTAGACTACGACGTTGATAGGCAGGGTGTGTAAGCGTTGTGAGGCGTTGAGCTAACCTGTACTAATTGCCCGTGAGGCTTAACCATACAACACCCAAGGGGTTTTGATGGACTCAATGAAAGAACATTGAATGTGTAAGAACGAGAATTAAAAACAGCTTTCCGAATTAAAGAATTTGCTTGGCGGCCATAGCGTTTTGGACCCACCTGATTCCATTCCGAACTCAGAAGTGAAACAAAACAGCGCCGATGGTAGTGTGGGGTTTCCCCATGTGAGAGTAGGACATCGCCAGGCTTTAAATTATGGACATTCGTTGTAATAACGGGTGATACCACTGCGGAGTGGTAGTTCAGTTGGTTAGAATACCGGCCTGTCACGCCGGGGGTCGCGGGTTCGAGTCCCGTCCACTCCGCCACTTATACTAAGCCCGAGTCGAAAGACTCGGGCTTTTTTACGTTTGAGGTCTTATATCTTATTGGCGATAGATATCTGTATCCGTCCGTCAATCATCGCCACGCCTTTGGCTTTTAATCCTTATTGTTGGCGTCCTTGTACCCATAGCCATTAAATAAGGCTCTGGTACGCTATTAGTTAACGTTGCGTTTATAGATAGGACGAGCTTTTTCCTTTATCGCATAAAAGTATCTTCACGAGCTTCTAGCGAGAATCAATTGTTTTTAAATAAACTGCATAGTCGGCTTTTAAAGTAGCTAATATTCCATATCCTCCCGGGTTAACTACTTCGCTGTCTGGATAGACTTTACACTGATGTCGAAAGTAAAAATGACCACCTGAGCTGCCTGTATCTCTCTAATAGAGATCTATAGTCATCAGTGGTACTCCCTTTTGGGGATAACTGACTGTCGCCAGAAGAACGAGAGTGCGCTTATAAAACGGCTTTGAAAGTGTTAATTGATAGGTTTGGCGAAGAGTAATGACGGATATCGATAATAAAAAAGCCGACAATTATTGTCGGCTTTAGATATCGTAAACTTTTTAATTAGTCGTTTTGAACCAGAGTTAACGCCTTGCGAGAGACTTCGTGTGCTGCTTTAGTCAGATTTTGCTTCTCTAGTGTATCTGCTAAGTAGGCGTAATCAGAAACGTCCGAGCGAAGCTTTAGCGCTGCTTCAAATTGTTCTTGGGATTCATGCCACTTTTCCTGACGGAAGTAGAAATGTCCCAGAGCGCTGTGCGCAGCCGCATTATCCGACTCTTTCTTCACCACGTCTTCAAGGAAAACAACTAATGGATGGATATCCGGAACATTTAACTCAGGCAGAAGATCGTAGAGCTCTGGTGAAGGTGTCTTTTTCAATGCTTCTTTTAGTACAGTAAATGCTTCGTTATCCGCTTTACGACTGATCAGTTCACGAGCAAAACAAGCAATCAAATGTGGATCTTGTTTTACTTTTCGAGGCAGGCTGTTCCAATGAGAAATCAGTCCCTCACTACCTTGTTGTTGAGCAACTTCGTTGAGTAATCCACACTGTGCTGTTTTGATTAGCTCAATTTTCTCATCATCGGAGACCAGTTTAGCTTTGCTCAACTGTGGCATTAAGTCAATCAATGGTTGCCATAGCTTCAAGTTTATATAAGTGGTTTTCAGTAGATTGAGTACTATCGGATTGGTAGCGTATTCGCCTTTTAGCGTCGATAGTGTGTCAAATGCAGATTCAAACTCATTGTTGCGCATAAACTGTTTGGCTCGTGTCAGTTCAACAGCCAGATGAGCATTTTCTTGCTGACTTGCCAGTTGCAGGTACTTATCACGCTTCTCTTTGTCACCTTGTCCCTGAGCTGCTTCTGAAGCGACTAAATAGCATAATAGTGGCATGTCGTGATGATTCGCCCAGCGTGTTACCTTCTTCTCAGCGCCTTTCCAGTCACCCTCTAATAACTTGATGATGCCTTCGTTGGTAAAGCGGCGGGAACGTCGTACTTTGCGAACGCTGAAAAAGTTCCAGGTACTTGATCCTGCATTGAGCAACTTCTTGATCAGGTATTCTAAAAGGAACAGAGCAGCAAGAGCGGCGATAATAAAAATAACCAAAGTGGTTACACTCATCTCAATTGTTTTGTCAGCAATTGAGATCAGCGCATAACCCTGCTGACCGGAGTATTGGGTACCAACAAACAAGCCTGCGCCTAAAATGGCAAATAGGAAAATAAGACGAAACATTACTTATCCTCCGTACCTGTCATAGTGGTCACTTCACGACGTAGTCGCTCACGAATAACATCCGATAGCTGAGATTGGCTTTCCAGCTTATTTGGATACTCAACCTGAATGTTTTGTTTGCTTAACTGGGTTACTGTTTTATTAAACTCTTTTACCGAGTTGTCATCCTGATTAAAGAACGCTAGAGCCCACTTATCGGCTGTTTCAAGTGAAGTGGTATAGATTTCCCCCTGCTCTTGATATACCGCTTTTATTGCTGTTTCCAGTTTGGCTTTAATATTCTCTTTCAGGTAGAAATGTTGCTCTGGTGAAAGCAATGGTATGACGTTGCCATCTCGGGTACGGAAAGTGATAAAGTTCTCTGAGAAATCTTTCAAAGACGTCATCAGGTTATTTTGCCAGTTCGTAATATCTTCAGAGACCTCGTGTGACTCGACAGCTTGTGCTTCCGGAAGCAGGGCGTTAGCCAGAGGGAGTTTGTCGACTTGCTGTTGCAGCGCAGTCAGGCGTAACACTAAACCGTCACGGTCAATCAAAGGCACGGTGCGCAGTTTAGTAATGTCGTTGGCCATTGATTTGCGCAGATTTACCAGGCTAGGGTCATTAAGCGAAGCGACACGCTGATCTGCGCTTTCCATTAATTGAGTAGCGCTTTCTACATCGTGCTCTAAGAACAGTTTACGTCCCGCCAGTTTGACTAAGTAATCGGCTTCTGCCAACAACCAATCATTTGGACGACGGCCCTTTATGTCAGCGACTGCGAGTTGTAGGCTTTCGATGCTTTTATGCTGCTGGCCAAGGACAACTTCCGCTTTATGAGTTGCAGTAGTCGCTTTTTCGATAGTTTCTTCTTTTACTTGGGTCAGTTCTTGCTGCATTGAAGACTGAGCTTGCTCCAGCTGGTTTTTAAGCTGGGCGATTTGTGCGCGGTAATCCGCTTGTTGCTCATTAAGTTTATAAAACAAACCACCGCCAGAAAGTAGAGCCAGGATAATAGCTGCAGTAGCGAGTTTGACCCCGCTGTTTCCTGGCTTCTGTTGGGGTTCGGCTTTTTTTGGTGCTGCTGGCTTAGCTGCACTGGCAGGTTGTGATGGTTCCTTGGTAGGTTCAGCATCCTGCTTAGGGGCGTCTTTTTCAGCTAGCGGTACCGAAGGGGTTTCTTCGGCAAGGTTTTTCTCGTTATTTTTTTGGTCGTTATTTTTACTTGTCATGCCTTTATCCTGTGTAGCTAGGGCTGGAGAGCAGCCAGTAATTCTTGGTTGGATGCGCTTCCTGTGCACCTTACCTGAGTGAACCCCTCTTGAATTGCAATGTCGGCGATACGCTGACTGGGGATATACAACTCTTGTTGATTGAGCCAAGCCAATTGTTCTGACGATAATTGGCTACACAAATACTCCAGTTGTTCACCGCTGGTTACGATGATCTGATTGATTTGTCTGGCCTTCCATAGTGAGACACAGCTTACTGGATCGAACGGGATAAATTCTCTCTTGTAAGTCTCACTATAGTGAACTTTTGCTCCACGTTTTATCAATGTATCTTTAATCAGCTCTCTTCCTCCGTTTCCACGAAGGATTAGAACGTTTTTGTGGTGTACATTGTTTAACACGGGAAGTCGTAACAAGTGTTCACTATCACTGACTTGAGGATAGTGTACTTTCAGTTGGGTACATTTGCTTAAATAGTGTGCTGTTTTTTGACCAACGGCAAGGTATATGGCGTGTTTAGGCCACGATATACCGTTGTTTGATAATATTTGCTGCGCACACTGCACTGCATGTCGGCTGACAGCAATGATGATTTGAGCGTGGACGAGATGATCGGAGAAATGTGTATCCGATAGATCGGCGACGATGTCGATCAGAGGGTGATGGTAAGAGGAAATGCCGTGCCTTTCGAGCAGAGAGCAAAGCTCAGCGCCTTGCTCTCCCGGCCGAGTGACCAACACTGCCATAGCTAGTCGTGTTCTGCGTACAGCTTAGTCAGAATGTCGCGGGCGCCGTTATCAAGCAATTCGTTTGCTAACTGGACACCAAGTGCTTCACCATCTTTACGGTGACCACGGATTTCTCCACGGATAATCTCGCTGCCGTCTGGTTCACCGACCAAAGCTCGCAGCCAAACTTCATCTCCGTTCAGTAATGCGTAACTGCCGATAGGGACCTGGCAGCCTCCTTCCAAAGTCAGGTTCATCGCACGTTCACACAGCACTCGATCTTGGGTGTCTTTATGATTCAGCGGTTCAAGTAACTTACGCAGTCTTTCATCATCTAATCGACATTCGATGCCGACAGCACCCTGACCAACAGCTGGGAGTGACTGTTCTGGTTCAATAAAGCTACGGATACGCTCTTCCAGCTCCAGGCGTTTCAGGCCAGCCGCCGC
Organism: Vibrio sp. B1FLJ16; assembly: GCF_905175385.1. NCBI lineage: Bacteria > Pseudomonadati > Pseudomonadota > Gammaproteobacteria > Vibrionales > Vibrionaceae > Vibrio > Vibrio sp. B1FLJ16. The sequence goes on along the minus strand of NZ_HG992749.1, from coordinate 2,978,843 downwards.
AAGAATGATCGCGTCGTATTCGCCAGCATCCAGTTTACCAAGGCGTGTACCAACGTTGCCTCGTAGCTCTTTGATAATAAGATCCGGACGGTATTCCTTCAGCTGACACTGGCGGCGGAGGCTGCATGTACCGACTACGGCACCTTGAGGTAACTCATCTATATTGCTATAAATATTAGATACAAAGGCATCGCGTGGGTCTTCTCGCTCACAGATGGTGACCAGGCCGAGTCCCTCAGGAAAATCGACAGGTACGTCTTTCATAGAATGCACAGCCAGATCCGCGCGTCCTTCTAACATCGCAACTTCCAGCTCTTTAACGAATAATCCTTTACCGCCAACTTTGGCCAGTGGTGTATCCAGAATCACGTCACCTTTGGTCACCATGGTTACTAACTCGACTTCTAAACCAGGGTGTGCGGCTTGAAGGGCATCTTTGACAAAGTAAGCTTGCCACAGGGCAAGTGGGCTTTTTCGAGTTGCAATGCGAATAGGTGTGGATTGGGTCATGATCTTCTCAATGCTGTTTGGATTTGCGGATATCCTATCATTCTCACCAAGAAATTCTTACTGTTAGTTGGTTAACTGGCGGAGCGATGAATGGAATTACATGATGTTATGAAAATAGTGTGACTGGATTCTCAATTAGACTAAGGACTATTATTAGTTCGAGCCGATTACAGCGACACTAGCTCGCGGTCAATTTTGTGACTAGAGTATGGTTTTTTTTTATGCAACGATATAGAGACCTGAAACTTTACCATGCTGAATAAAAGTGTTAAATTGATCACGTTTTTAAGCTTTTTGGGCTTAAAATATCATCAGGTTTCTGTGAATGTTCAACCAAGGAATTACCCTTGCAGGCTTACACCCAAAAAATAATTCAGCGATTAGACAATTTGAATCAGCAGCGCGTTGAGCGTGCGCTGGCACTTATGGACTCGCAAAGCCAGCAAGTTTTTCACTTGATTCCTGTCTTGTTGAACTACAACCATCCTATCATTCCCGGTTATTACGATGCCGATGTACCATTCGGCGTGTATGGCCTCAAGCCCAATGATGTCCAGCAGCAATTTATTGACGATACTCAGCTTGCCCTTAGTGAGTGTCTTGATGAGTCTGCGCAACCTGCGATTCTTGGCCTGTATACCATGGGCAGCACATCGTCTATCGGCCAGAGCACATCAAGTGACCTGGACATCTGGGTATGTATATCACCTGATATGGACAGTGATGAACGTGAGTTACTGACCAACAAATGCTTGTTGATTACTGACTGGGCGCAGAGCAAGGGCGTTGAAGCGAACTTCTTCCTTATGGATGAAGAGCGTTTCAGAAGTAACCATTCCGAAGAGATGACAGGCGATAACTGCGGTTCTTCTCAGCATTTACTGTTACTTGATGAATTCTATCGCAGCGCAGTTCGTATCGCAGGGCAACGATTATTGTGGCAGATTGTGCCACCAGAGATGGAAGAGTCTTACGACGAGTACGTTTTGCAACTTTGCCGCGATGGCTACATCGATTGTAAAGAGTGGATTAACTTTGGCAAACTAAACCGAATTCCGGCAGAAGAGTATTTCGGCTCGAATTTGTGGCAGTTGTACAAAAGTATCGATTCACCTTACAAATCGGTACTGAAAGCCATTCTGCTTGAAGCTTACTCGTGGGAATACCCTCACACTCAACTGTTAAGTATTGATACTAAACGTCGCTTCTTCGCTGATGAGCCGGATCTCTACGGCATGGACGCGTACTACTTAATGCTGGAAAAGGTTACTCGTTACCTTGAACGTATACAGGATGACACGCGCCTTGATTTGGTCCGCCGTTGTTTCTATCTCAAAACCCATGAAAAACTTTCCCGTCAGCCTGACATAGGTTCGGTAGCCTGGCGCCGTGAAGCTCTGAGCGACATGGTGACAAAGTGGAACTGGGATGAGAGCGTCGTAATTGAGCTCGACAACCGCCGTAACTGGAAGGTTGAGCAGGTAAAAGTGGTGCACCATGCGCTGTTAGATGCGCTGATGCAAAGCTATCGTCACCTTATTCAGTTTGCGCGTCGTAATGACATCACTTCGGCGATCAGCCCGCAGGACATCAGTATTCTGGCACGTAAGCTGTATGCTGCCTTTGAAGTACTGCCGGGTAAAGTAACACTGCTTAATCCACAGATTTCACCGGATTTACATGAGCCGGATCTGAGCTTTATCGAAGTGAAAAATGGCGGGGTGAATAAATCTGGCTGGTATTTGTACAAACAGCCGCTTGTTGCGCACCGGATTCTAGGCCAGCCATACCTAGAGCATCATGAATATCTTAGCAAACTGGTTTCATGGGCCTTTTTTAACGGCCTGATCACTGAATCGACCCGTCTGCATGCAGTCGTGCGCGAAGCGCAATTAGATATTGATAAGTTCTACCAGATGGTGAGTGATTTACGAAATACCTTTGCCCTGCGTAAACGCCGCCCAACGATGCAGGCATTGGCAAGTCCTTGTGAAATCAGTCAACTTGCCATGTTCATCAACTTTGAAAGCGATCCAACCTCAGAACTGTCGGGTCGTTCGTTGAAAGTTGATGTAAAGAATACCGATATATTCAGCTTCGGACCTGAGCATAAGAACCTGGTTGGCAGTGTCGATCTGGTTTACCGTAATTCCTGGCATGAAGTGCGTACGCTGCACTTTAAAGGTGAAACGGCTATGCTGGATGCTCTTAAAACCATTCTGGGTAAGATGCATCAGGATGCGGTTCCGCCAGAGTCTGTCGATGTGTTCTGTTACGCGAAAAATATGCGCGGTGTGATGCGCAATAAAGTGTATCAGTTATTAGCGGAATGTATCGATTTGCGCCTGAAACCGGTCGAGCAGGAAAGACGTCGCCGCTTCAAGGCAATGCGCCTTGGGGATCAGACATACGGTTTATTCTTCGAACGCCGCGGTGTTTCTGTACAGAAACTAGAAAACTCGGTCGATTTTTACCGCAGTATCTCAACCAACAAGCTTAAAGGTTCACCTCTGTTAATGCTCGGTCGTGAACAGGAATATCAGATGCCTGATGCGGTGGACGGGTTCGCCAGTGAAGGTCTGGTGCAGTTCTTCTTCGAAGACAGTGAGAAAGGCTTTAACATCTATGTTTTGGATGAATCGAATCAGGTGGAAGTTTATCACCAGTTCAGCGGTTCTAAAGATGAGATGATTGCTTCGGTAAACAGTTTCTATACGTCAGTAAAAGATGATACCCGTGTCGCTTCCAAGTTCATCAATTTTAATCTGCCGCAGTACTATCAGATAGTTCATCCTGAAGAGGGGCACGCGTATATTATTCCTTACCGTAATGACTGTTCTCCGAACCGTCCGAATAGTGCAGTGAATGCCTGATAGCTGACAAACTGACAAATAAAAAGAGCACCTTGGTGCTCTTTTTTAGTATTGGTATCTAACAGGCTTATTCCCAGTCGATCGCTTCGCCTGAGTGTTTTTCACACTCTTGCTTCACCATCTCAAACAGTTCCATGCCGGTTTTTGAGCAGGTCCATTTGTCTTCGATAAGCTTGAAGTGAAAACCACCTGATTTCGATGCTAACCAAATCTCATGCATCGGCTCCTGGCGGTTAATAATAATCTGGCTGCGATCTTCAAACTCTAGAGTCATTACGTTACCAGACACTTCATAATCAATGTCTGCGCCTGAATCATCGATGGATTCTTCGATGATTTGTATCTGTTCATCCACCAGTTGATGAAATTCAGTGTCGTTCATCCGTCTGTCCTATTGCTTTTCCTGAATGTGGTGCGATTATAGGGGGCATTGATTTAATAATCACGATATGCCAAATGAAAAAAATAGTTACTGTGTTGTTTGTGATGGTTGCCGCGACCTTGGCAGGGTGTGGTCAGACAGGTTCTCTCTACATCCCGGACGACACTCAGCAAAATGAACAATCACAATAAATAGCCACCCCTTAGGGTGAAATTAGGGTTCTGCAGTCGAATAAAATAAGGGAAGCGAATTTTGGATTACTTCAACTATCAGGATGATGGCCAACTTTGGGCCGAAGATGTCTCACTTCAAGCTCTGGCCGAGCAATATGGCACTCCTCTTTATGTCTACTCTCGAGCTACGCTGGAACGCCACTGGAAGGCGTTTGATAGTGCTGTGGGTCAGCATCCACATCTGGTTTGTTATGCGGTAAAAGCAAATTCAAACTTAGGTGTACTCAATACATTAGCTCGATTAGGGTCAGGCTTTGACATTGTCTCTGGTGGTGAACTGGAACGTGTTATTGCTGCTGGTGGTGATGCGAAGAAGGTTGTGTTTTCAGGTGTTGGTAAAACGCCTGCAGAAATGAAACGTGCACTGGAACTTGGTATCAAGTGTTTTAACGTTGAGTCTGAGCCAGAACTGGAACGTCTTGACAAAGTTGCGGGAGAGCTTGGCGTAATTGCACCAATTTCGTTGCGTATTAACCCTGATGTCGATGCGAAAACGCACCCTTATATTTCGACTGGTCTGCGTGACAACAAGTTTGGTATCGCTTTCGACCGTGCACCAGAGGTGTACAAGTTCGCACAAAGTCTGCCGAACTTAAACGTACAGGGTATCGACTGTCATATCGGTTCACAGTTAACGGATATTGAGCCGTTTATTGATGCGACTGATCGTCTGCTGACTCTGATTGATGACCTGAAGGCGCAAGGTATCAATATTCGTCACCTTGATGTTGGTGGTGGTCTGGGGGTTGTCTACCGTGATGAACTGCCTCCTCAGCCATCTGATTACGCTAAAGCGCTGTTAGGCCGTCTGGAAAATCATCAAGAACTGGAACTGATTTTTGAACCGGGCCGTGCGATTGCTGCGAATGCAGGTATCTTACTGACACGTGTTGAGTTCTTAAAACACACCGAACACAAAAACTTTGCCATCATTGATGCCGCGATGAATGACTTGATGCGTCCTGCACTTTACCAGGCGTGGCAAGATATTGTGCCGGTTTCACCACGTGAAGGCGAATCGCAAACTTACGATTTAGTGGGCCCAATTTGTGAAACGGGTGATTTCCTGGGTAAAGATCGCGCATTAGTTTTACAAGAAGGTGATCTACTCGCGGTTCGTTCTGCTGGCGCCTATGGTTTTGTTATGTCTTCGAATTACAATACCCGTACCCGAGCGGCGGAAGTAATGGTAGACGGCAAGCAAAGCCATTTAGTACGCCAGCGTGAAGAGCTGACCAGTTTGTGGCAGCTGGAACAGATTCTACCGGAGTAACACACAACACATGCATTTCCATTTTTCCAAAATGCACGGTTTGGGTAACGACTTTATGGTCGTTGACTGTATCACCCAGAACGTGTTTTTCTCGCAAGAGTTGATCCGCCGACTGGCGAATCGTCATACCGGAGTCGGGTTTGACCAGCTTCTGGTAGTTGAAGCACCATACGATCCTGAGACAGACTTCCATTACCGCATTTTTAATGCGGATGGTAGTGAGGTGGAGCAGTGCGGAAATGGCGCACGCTGTTTTGCACGTTTTGTCCGCCTGAAAGGTCTGACTAACAAGTACAGTATCAGCGTCAGTACTAAGAAAGGAAAGATGGTCCTCAACGTTGAAGAAGATGATGAAGTCACGGTCAATATGGGCGTACCAGAATTCGAACCGAACAAGATTCCCTTCAAAGCGAAACAAAAAGAGAAAACCTATATCATGCGTGCCGGTGACAAGACTCTGTTTTGTGGCGCTGTCAGCATGGGTAACCCGCATGTTGTCACTGTGGTGGATGATGTCGATACTGCTGATGTCGAGACACTCGGGCCGCTTTTAGAATCGCACGAACGTTTCCCTGAACGGGTGAATGCCGGCTTTATGCAGGTAGTCGACCGGAACAATATCCGTCTGCGCGTGTATGAACGCGGTGCTGGTGAAACCCAGGCGTGTGGCAGTGGTGCGTGTGGCGCAGTTGCAGTCGGAATTCTGCAGGGGCTGCTGGATGAGAATGTCAAAGTATCTCTGCCAGGCGGCGAGCTGAATATTTCCTGGCAGGGTCCGGGTAAGCCGTTGTTTATGACTGGCCCGACCACTCACGTATTTGATGGGCAGCTGTCGTGCTAATAGAAGAGAAAGAAAACGTGTTGTCTCAGGTTGAAGCCGATACGCTGACGGCCGAGGTTGTTGCAGAGTATCTTAAAGATCATCCGGATTTCTTTGTTCAGCGTCCGGAGCTGGTTGACCGTCTCTCGTTTCCGCACGCGGACTTGGGGGCGGTTTCGCTGGTGCATGTTCAGATGAACCGCCAGCGTCAGCGTATCGAAGAACTTGAAGAAGAGATTACGACACTGATGTCGCTGGCTGCCAGCAATGACAGAACCTTCTATGAGTTCATGGACCTGCAGGGGCAGATCCTTAAGTGCGTTGACTTTAAGCAAGTGATTTATGCCATTGAGCAGAAAGCCCATGATTTGGGTTTACGTGCTTACGTTCGTCTTTTTAGTCAGTGTGATGCGTCGGTTCAGCTGAGTACGGGAAACTATCAGCGTTTTGCTACCACACACCTTAACGGTAAAGAGGCGTATCTCGGCCGATTACGTAAAGTCGATCGCGAAGCCCTGTTTGGTGACATCGAGGTCCCTGAAATGGGCTCTTATGTCGTGTTGCCGCTGGTGAAGAAGCAGACGCTCGGCGTGCTAGTCTTCTCAAGCGAGGATGGCGGCCATTTCCAGCCTGATATGGATACCTTGTTTTTGCGTCATTTATCCTTAGTGGTCGCGCATCTTGCTCAAACACTGGTATGGCAACGTTACGATGATGACAACTCCAAACACTCCTCTGCCAAATAGCCTGCAAAAGCCTCTTGAGCGTTTTTATGAGTTTCTGCGAAGCGAGAAGGGGCTGAGCCTGCACACTCAGCGCAACTACAAGCAACAACTGGAAACCATGGCGCAGCACTTAACTGAAATGGGCCTGAAAGACTGGTCCCAGGTTGATGCTGGCTGGGTTCGTCAGTTAGCGGGTAAGGGGATGCGCGAAGGGATGAAAGCGAGTAGCCTGGCTACCCGGTTATCGTCACTGCGCAGTTTCTTTGATTTTCTTATCCTGCGTGGTGAGATGTCAGCAAATCCGGCCAAAGGTGTTTCCGCTCCACGTAAAAAGCGACCGTTGCCCAAAAACCTCGACGTTGATGAAGTAAACCAGTTACTGGAAGTGAATGAAGACGATCCGCTGGCGGTACGTGATCGTGCGATGATGGAGTTGATGTACGGTGCGGGTTTACGCCTGGCTGAGCTGGTCAGTGTCGATGTCCGGGACGTGCATCTGCGCAGTGGCGAATTGCGTGTCATCGGTAAAGGTGACAAAGAGCGTAAGGTGCCATTTTCCGGCATGGCGACTAAGTGGGTAGGTAAATGGCTCAAAATCCGTGGCAGTCTTGCTGAAGCGGGTGAACCCGCATTGTTTGTTTCCAAGCTAGGGACGCGTATTTCTCACCGCAGTGTGCAAAAGCGCATGGCGGAGTGGGGACAAAAGCAGTCGGTGGCCAGCCACATCAGTCCGCACAAGCTGCGTCACTCCTTTGCCACTCATATGCTGGAATCCAGTAATAACTTAAGGGCGGTGCAGGAGCTGCTGGGGCACGAAAATATTTCGACCACTCAGATCTATACTCATTTGGACTTCCAGCATTTAGCGCAGGCTTATGATCAGGCACACCCGCGGGCACGTAAAAAGAGCGGAGACTAAAGAATGAAGTTTTACCGCCGTATCGCACCAGTCAAGGCCATGACGTTTGACCTTGATGACACCCTCTATAACAACTATCCGGTCATTGTCCGCATGGAACGTGAACTCTTGTCCTGGTTGCAGCACATGCATCCGGCGGTCGCTCATATGGAAAGGCCGGATTGGCTTGAGGTGAAAAAGCGCGTTTTACGCCAGTCTCCTGAGTTAAAAAGTGATGTCACTCTTTGCCGCCTGGTACAGCTCAAACAGGGGTTTCTCGAAGCGGGCTATGATACGAAACAAGCACAATCAGCAGCGGAAGAGGGCTTACAGATAGCTCTGGATTGGCGGAGCCGGTTTGAAGTGCCACAACCAAGCCTTGATGTGCTGACTAAACTTGGCGAGAAGATCCCGCTGGTGGCGATCACCAATGGCAATGTTGACTTAGATAAAGTCGGTTTGACGCCATACTTTCACACTGTGCTGAAGGCGGGGCCTGATGGTTTAGCCAAGCCAGCCGGAGATATGTTCACTAAAGCACAGCAGATTCTGGGTTTGCCGGCAGAAAATATTCTGCATGTCGGTGACCACATTGTTACTGATGTTCATGGCGCTAAGCTGGCCGGGTTTGCAGCATGTTGGTTTAACGATGTGCACAACAATGTCGCGCAGTCACCAAGAGTACGTACTCTTCCAGATTTGGAAATCCATCACTTACCACCTTTGCTGACTCTTGTTTAATCGAATCTGCTTAAACAATATCCGTTGTTGTTTCACGTGAAACGCGTGTAAAAAAACGCAGTTCCTTTGGGTTGCGCTTTTTTCAGGCCTGTTTCCCATCACCGTTTGAGTGGATGTCCGCTCTTCTCGGCTTGAAAGGCCGCAATATAATGGTCGAAGAAGCTTTGCATCTGCCGCTGGTTATCTTCCTCACCTAACTGCCCAAGCAACTGTGCAGCAACTTCAAACGTACACAGGTTGCCTTGTTGCTGATTGCGGCGTAACTGGTAATCCGATTCACCTTGCGTGACCAGCCCCATGAGCGGAACGTTTTTCAGCCAGTGGCTCTTGTTAATCATCTTGCGCGCTTCCTGCCAGGTGGCATCCAGAATAATAAACAGTGGCTGTCTGTTTTGTTGCTTGCTCAGCTGCTTCACGTTTTCTAATGTCAGACTTTCTTCTCCAGGAAACAGCAATACAGGATAAAGCTCCGAGTCTTCAAGCCGTTCCATTAACTCTTGAGGAGGCTGTTTTCGGTCCCAAATGATTTGTTCGACATTGAGCCTGCATTGCTGTAGTAATTTACCCGTGTTGGTATCCCGCGAGACTTCATTTGGGTGCATCAGCAGTATCATTGCATGCTCACTGGTGAGCTTTGGCAACAGTGAGCAGATACAGTTAAAGTGAAAACTACAATCCGGACACGGCTGCGACATTACAGGCGCACTCCTTCGCGGACAGGGCTGATACCATCAGAGAACAGACGCACACCACTTACTTGTCCGGGTGTTGCCGTTGGTGCCATGCTCGGGTTAATCGGATAGCTGACACTGGTGTACTGCATGACATGCTGAGCTGGGGTTGCTCCGCCACCACTGACGCTGAAAACCAGGTCACGCCAACCGTGTGAGGTTTGCTGACCCAGCATAACCGGGCTCTTTACTAAGGTAATGCGGCTATTGAAGCGCCATGCTTGCTGGTGGTTTTCAAACACCAGCAGAGTACAACCGCCAGAGCCACACCAGTCGAGCTGTACTAGCAGCTCTTCATTGCCGTCACTATTCAGGTCGTAAGTCAGCCAGCGGTACTGGTTGTTGCTTGGATTGGTTTTATTTATAAAGAAGTAATTGCGCACAGCGGCATCAACTTTGGAATCGAAGTCTGCACTGGACGGAATGTCGGCGCTGCCGATAGGCTTGCTGGCACGTTCCGGAGCCATTTGCTGAGCGTCAGTCTGGCGCACGGTAGCCGGGTATAACACCAGACCACCGTCTGCAATCGGGTAAACCAGGTTACCGACTTTCTCTTTAGTGGCTTTAAGCTGGTTGCCTTCGCGGCTGAAAAGTCGCTCTGACTGTAAACGCTGTTGCTGGTGGTGAGTCATAACAACCTGAACTTGAGACGGACTAAGTTGTTGCCAGTAACCGCGCTCTGTCAGCGGTGCCTGACCATCCGTGTAACTGTACTGGGTGGTCGCGCTGTGGTCAGGGTTTAAGGTCATCTGCACTTCAAACCCCTGTGAGCGGGTTGAGGTTGCTACATAAGTCTTTGCCCACTCGAGTGTTGAGTCGACATTCGCTGTCACACCGCATCCCTCATACGTTGTCCCATTATGCGTAAGCGTCGCTTTCCAGCCATAGATGGCGTCACTCATGGTGTCAGAGCAGAGGTTCTCTGTCATACGCAGTTCGCCATCCGCAAGCTGATATGTGCGCTGACGAGGTTGCAAATGGTTACCTTCAATGACCAACGTTTCAGTGGGTTTGCCCGGTTGTTGCAACTGTAGAGCATCGGATTCAAAGCTCGCGGACCAGAATGGCTCGTTGCCAAACACCCGGGTCGGTTTGCTTGTTTGATTGCAACGGTCAGGGTTCTCGCTGGTAAGGTGGTTTATCTGTTCGACGACAAAGTTGGCATCGAAGTCAGCAGAGAACCCCGTGCTACCGGGTGGATTCAGATAGCCAATGATTTCACCATACATGTGTTGATAAGGCTGATGACTCAGTGACATTGCGCGCTGAATTTGCGACGGAGACAGTTGCAGCCAGTATTGTTTATCACTGCCACAAGGCATGATGTACTGACTTTCATTGCCGATAACCACTGTGCCACGTAACATAAAGGTTTGAGGTTGAATAGTTTCAGGCTTATCCAGTGAGGCCGGTGGCGAGACCGGAGCTTCTGCGCCGGATTGTGGCGGTTGCGAGCTACATGCCTGCAGAACCAGCAGAGTGGCGAGGGTCACTGGGTTTTTTAAAGCCTTCATGTTATATCTTCCTTATTATTGTTACTCATTGGCATCGGATGGCATTATGGCATATTGGTTGTTTAAAACTGAACCAGATACCTTTTCTATTGACACGCTCAGGACACAAAAGGTTTCATGTTGGGAGGGAGTTCGTAATTATCAGGCACGTAACATGATGCGTGACCAGGTTAAGCTTGGTGATTTAGTCCTGATTTACCACTCTTCATGCAAGCATGTCGGCGTTGCCGGGATTGCAAAAGTGGTACGTGAAGCGTATCCGGATCATTTCCAGTTCGATCCTGAAAGCGATTATTACGACCCGAAATCAGATTCTGAAAATCCGCGTTGGATCATGGTCGATGTTGAGTTCGTGCGAAAAACAGAACGCGTAATTCCGTTATCAGTGATGAAGGCGATGCCCGAGTTAGAGAACATGCCTTTAGTTAAACGCGGCAATCGTTTATCGGTTATGCCAGTTACAGAAGATGAGTGGGAAGCGATACTGGGACGAGAAAAACTGTCTGGTCAGTGTGCAACCAGATAATAGAAAGGGCTGCGTTATGCAGCCCTTTAAGTAGTTTGTTTATTGCTCGTCCAGCAGTAAATGTTTTTGCAGGTAACGTGCAACTGCGTCTTCGGCATTGCTGCCAATCACTTCATTATCCGGTAGCGCTTGCATCACTTTCTCATGTGCAGTGCCCATGATTAAGCCTTTGCCTGCCATTGATAACATTTCAACATCGTTCATACCGTCACCAAATGCCAGGCAGTTTTCCAGAGTCAGACCAAGCGATTCAGCGATGGCTTGCAGGGCGTGACCTTTAGAGACTTCTCCGTTCATCACTTCCAGGCACCAGGGAGTCGAGAAGGCAATGTTGAGCTGATCACCAAACTGTTCACGCAGCTTAGTTTCGAATGCTGCTAAACGTTCATGATCTTTCCCTTCATGGGTAAAAAATATTTTCGCGATGCCGTCTGTGGGGGCCTGATGTTCATCGAACAGTTTGTAGCTGAACTCGTCATGGAACTCGCGCAGCGACTCATCATCTTTATTCAGCAGCCAGTCATCGTGCTGATACATGTGGATAAGTATCTCATGATCGTGTTTGATCGTGTCGATCACTCCCTGAACCAGATGTTGCGGGATGTCTTCACTGTATGTAAGTTTATCTTCCTGGTCATGAACGCGCGCACCGTTTGAGGTGATCATGTAAGCCGGAATACCTACTTGCCCGCGGATACCTGCAACATCTACGTGGTGGCGGCCGGTTGCAAAGATAAAGGTGTAGCCCATTTCATGCAGTGTTCGTAGTGTCATTTTTGAATATGCGCTGAGCTGATGGTTTGGAGCGAGTAAGGTGCCATCCAGATCTGAGGCAACGATTTTAGTGATCTCTTTGCAAGGTAGCGATGTGCTCATGAAGCCCTCGTAAACGGTTTACATAGAATGGAATCGGTGGAGTGCAAACGGAGTACAGCAGATTGACTAGATCATGCTCCGAATGCGGGGGAACTTAAGAGGCTGCTCACCTTTGTATGGAAGCTGAGCAGACCTAAGCAGTGTACGCCAAAACAGGAATGAAAAAGAGGGTAAATCGCCGGGATGGCATTTCCTCTTTAAACCTGATGCAGAACAAACAAACCCTAACCTTAGGCAGATTGAGGATAGCTCATAAAGCGGAAAATTGCATCCAGTGCCTGGTTACGGTACTTATCTGTTTCAAACAAGATTTCATGATGAGCACCTTCCACCGATAGCAGCTCTGCATGTGGGTTGGTTTTACTCAGTTTGTCGATAAAACGTTTTTGGGCGAGATTACTGACGATACGATCGTTACCTGCCTGAATCAGTAATACTGGCAGTTTAACCTGACGTGTTAACAGGAAACACTGCCTGGCAGCCATGAGCCCTTGCCACACCCAGCGTGTACTTGGTCCGCCAACTTGCAGTTCAGGCATGTCAGAGTAGAGGCTGCGGAACCACTGATAGCGATCATAGCTCTGGCTGAGCGGATTATCTTCAAACGGTTTTGGGTAATAAGGTTGATGGCCCGGCGCGTAGCGCGGTAATGGTGACACTGCCGATAAAATTTGTGTTACAGGGAGCGCGATAGGAGATAAGTACCACGGTAAGTTAATACCGAACATCGGCGCGGTTAAAATCAGACCGGTGAAATGATGCTGTGGGTGAGTTTGCAGATAACGGGTTGCAATCGCCCCTCCCATGGAATGCGCGACGATAAAGCACTGTTCGTAGTGGCTAAGGTCGTGCTTTTTGATCACAATGTCCATATCGTCAATATAGTCTGCGAAGTCGTAGACGTGACCCATATCCGAGTCCGGCAGCAGGCGCTCTGACAGGCCTTGTCCGCGGTGATCAAACGAATAGACATCGTAACCCTGGCGGTAGAAGTCGTAAAACAGCTCCTGGTATTTCCAGGAAGACTCGATGCGTCCGTTGACCACCAGTACGGCTTTCTTGTGTTCAGGATTGGTGAGCTTGCACCAGTAGATTTTCTTTTTCTCTGTCCCTTTCACAAAGCCTTCTTGACGACTTTGCCAGAGCTCAGCAATCGGACCACCTATTGCTTGCTCAAATAAGTTCTCTTGAGTATAAATCGTAGGGGTATGGTGAGTAGCCATCAATCGATTACCTGAAAATACGTTGTAGACGCGATGTATCATCGAAGAATTAGTGAGGAAATGCAATGGATAGCCATGTTTGGTTTGCCTATCTGGTCACTGCGATCGTTTTTAGTTTGGCTCCTGGCTCCGGTACCGTAAACTCGATCAGTAATGGTCTGAGCTACGGTACACGTAAGTCAATGGGTGCGATTATCGGTTTGCAAATTGGCTTAGCCATCCATATAGCTATGGTTGGCGCTGGGATTGGCGCACTGGTAGCTCAATCGGCTACGGCATTTTCTGTTATTAAATGGGTGGGCGCTGCTTATCTGGTCTGGCTTGGCTTTCAGAAATGGCGTGATACTTCAGGATTGGTAGCGACAGAAAATCAGAAAGAGATGTCAGCGACGTCACTCATGTATAAGGCGGTCCTGATTAACCTGACTAACCCAAAGTCGATTGTTTTTCTGGTGGCACTGTTTCCTCAGTTCATTGACCCGGGCAAAGATCAGCTGACTCAGTTACTGGTTTTAGGTGTCACGACTGTCGTAGTGGATTCATGTGTCATGCTGGGTTATACATCGCTCGCTTCAAAGATGGGGCGCTTTATTCGCTCTGATAAAATCATGGCCAACATCAACAAAGTATTTGGCTCTATGTTTATGGGCTGCGGTGCACTCTTGGCTGCGGCAAAGTCATAACGCCCGTTCAACTTCGATGTCGCCTTCCGGATTTGAAAATATCAGGAAGGCTATTCTCCCGGATATTCCAGCATCTTCATTCCTTCCACTATTAAATTTTTATGACGGCAACGGCAGTGCCCTTGACGGTTCTACTGTTTTTAATTAAATATATACGCATATCCATATATGAGTATGTTAACTATGCTTCCACATCAGTTTTTCAAGCTTTTATCCGATGAGACGCGCGTGCGTTGCTTAATGCTGGTGGCTCGTGAAGGGGAGACCTGTGTTGGTGATTTGGCATTTGCGTTGCAAGAAAGCCAGCCGAAGATTTCCCGCCACCTGGCTCAACTAAGATCGAGCGGCATCCTGGTAGATAAACGTCAGGGGCAGTGGGTGTTTTACCAGTTGTCTCAACAATTGCCGGGCTGGATGAAGAAGATGATCGACGACTTAATCGCGTCGAACTGCTTAAAGCAAGAGTACCAGCAAGATATTTCGCGCCTGCATGATAAAAGTCGTCAGGCCTGCTGCTAACAGCGAGTAAAAAACAGAATTTCAACGTAGAAAATTTGAAGGTAAAAAATTATGACGATTAAAGTAGGGATTAACGGTTTTGGCCGTATCGGTCGTTTGGCGCTACGTGCGGCGTTTGACTGGCCGGAGCTTGAGTTTGTACAGATTAATGATGTCGCAGGTGATGCAGCAACTCTGGGTCATTTACTGGAATTCGATTCGGTGCAGGGTCGTTGGCATCATGAAGTTAAAGTTGAAGGCAATGAACTGGTTATTGACGGAAAACGTGTAGTAACTACACAGCATCGCGATATTGATGCAGTGAACTGGTCTGGCTGTGATGTGGTGATTGAAGCAACGGGTGTGCACCGTAAAACCTCTTACTTGGACCAATATCTTGACCAGGGTGTGAAGCGAGTTGTAGTAAGCGCTCCGGTAAAAGAAGAAGGCATTGCTAACATCGTTGTGGGTGTGAATGACCATATCTTCGACCCTGCGAAACACCGAATTGTGACTGCGGCATCCTGTACTACTAACTGCATCGCGCCGGTGGTGAAAGTGATTCATGAGAAGTTGGGCATTGAGCAGTCTTCTTTCACTACGATTCACGATCTGACTAATACGCAGACTATTCTGGATGCGCCGCATAAAGACCTGCGCCGTGCCCGTGCCTGCGGCATGAGCCTTATTCCGACGACAACAGGCAGCGCG
The DNA here is from genome assembly GCF_905175385.1 of Vibrio sp. B1FLJ16. Taxonomy (NCBI): domain Bacteria; kingdom Pseudomonadati; phylum Pseudomonadota; class Gammaproteobacteria; order Vibrionales; family Vibrionaceae; genus Vibrio; species Vibrio sp. B1FLJ16. Next base: position 2,963,626 of record NZ_HG992749.1, on the reverse strand, counting down.
ACAGCTATCGTGGAAATTTTCCCTGATCTGAAAGACAAAATTAACGGCCACGCAGTACGTGTTCCTTTGGCGAATGCATCACTGACTGACATCATTTTTGATGTAAAACGAGATACCACAGCAGAAGAAGTGAATGCACTGCTGAAAGAAGCGTCTGAAGGTGAGCTGAAAGGCATTCTTGGTTTTGAAGAGCGTCCGTTGGTATCGATTGATTACAAAGGTGATCAACGCTCAACCATCGTCGATGCTCAGTCAACCATGGTTGTGGGTTCACGCATGGTGAAGATTTACGCGTGGTATGACAATGAAATGGGTTACGCAACACGTACAGCAGAGCTAGTACGTAATGTTGGTCTGGCATAATAAAGAGGTGTAAGAAAATGTCTCATCCTACATGGCAATTAGAATTAGAATCGGGCGCGTTGGTATTAACGCCTTGTCCGGGTACCAAAGATGTCGCGCTGCAAGCATCACTTGAGCAGCTCAAATCGCAGGGTGTCCAAGCCGTGGTGACAGCACTAGATAATGCGGAACTGGCGTCAAAAAACGTCTCTGAACTGGGTGAAATCACTCAACAGCTGGGCATGAAATGGTTCCAGATTGAGATTGAAGACGACTGCGCACCGGACGAAGCATTTGCGGTCAAATGGCAGCAAGCAAGTCCTGAATTGCACGCCATTCTTGCAGAGGGCGGTAAAGTCGCGATGCATTGTATGGGCGGCTCTGGTCGCACAGGCCTTTTCGCTGCGCACTTGTTACTTGAGAAAGAGTGGTCTCTGGAAGATATCGTACGTGAAGTTCAGGCTTTACGCCCGGGAGCATTCACTAAACCAGTACAGATTGAGTACATCGAGCGTGTTGCTCAGGGTAACTGATCAGGTTATACAGCATTTGGAACATGATGATCCAAATGCTGTCATCGCTGTACATCTGAGGTCAACATGATTTCACAATTAAGTAAAAGTATCCGCCAGTACATATTGGTTACGTTCAATTACTGGAACTTTACCGTTACTGACGGCGCATTACGTATGCTGGTGGTGCTCTATTTTCATGACTTGGGTTACTCAACTCTGGCTATCGCGTCGCTTTTCCTTTTCTATGAATTTTTTGGCGTGATCACCAACCTGATTGGTGGCTGGTTAGGGGCGAGATTAGGTCTGAACAAAACCATGAATATTGGTTTAGCTATGCAGGTCTTCGCGCTGCTGATGCTAGCGGTACCAAATACCTGGCTGACTATTCCCTGGGTGATGGCAGCACAGGCATTATCAGGGATTGCGAAAGACCTGAATAAGATGAGCGCCAAGAGTGCGATTAAAACCTTAGTACCGGATGAACAGCAGGGCGCGTTGTACAAGTGGGTCGCTATTCTGACTGGCTCGAAGAACGCACTGAAAGGCGCTGGATTCTTTGTCGGGGGCTTATTACTCTCGTGGATAGGCTTCCAGAACTCTATGTTTGTTATGGCAGCGGTTCTTGCGGTGGTGTTCGTATGCAGCATGATCTGGCTGGAAGCTGATATGGGCAAAGCGAAAAGCAAACCTAAGTTTCGGCATATATTTTCTAAATCAGAGTCAGTGAATATTCTGTCGGCCGCGCGCATGTTTTTGTTCGGCGCTCGTGACGTCTGGTTTGTGGTTGCTCTACCGGTTTATCTCGGCAGTGTGTTTGGCTGGGATCACTTATGGGTAGGCGGTTTCTTAGCGGCTTGGGTGATCGCATATGGCTTTGTACAGGGTTTTGCCCCGCGTATTACGGGTAAAGCTCAGGGACGTGTGCCAGATGGCAGTGCCGCGCTTGCCTGGGCGGGGATATTGGCATTTATCACAGCCGGTATTGCTTACGGGGTACAGATTGGCTGGCAGCCGGAAATTGTCATTGTTGTCGGCCTGATGATTTTCGGTGCGGTTTTCGCGATTAACTCTTCGCTGCATTCCTACCTGATTGTCAGCTACGCCAAAGGTGATGGTGTGTCGCTGGATGTGGGCTTCTATTATATGGCTAATGCGATGGGTCGCCTGATTGGTACTGTGCTGTCAGGCTGGATATATCAGGAAGCCGGTTTGGCAGCTTGCTTGTGGGTATCTTTTGCGTTTTTGGCATTGACCACGCTGATCTCTATCAAGTTACCAAAAGCTAAGATAGCTACGGCTTAAACTCGCTTCATTGTTATCTTACGGGGCGCCTTATATGGAGCCCTTTTTTATGTCCGTCTTCCTCTGAGCTCTCGCTATCGATATCTGTATAAAAGGATGAAAATTCTGCACCTGTACAATGATTTAGGTTTAATCTGTTGGTGTTAGGTTAAAAATAAGCAAAATCAGCCTGTTAAGTATTCCACTCAGTGCAATTTACCCTATGCTATAAACGATAAGTAGCCATTGTAGGAATAGGTATGAGAGAAAGAGTTCTGTTTTTTGATTTGTTGCGCTGTGTGGCGGCAGTGGCAGTAATCGCTATCCATGTCCTAGCCCCTTATCGTAATGAGCTGGGGGTGATTCCGCTTGATCAATGGTTAACGGCAGTGGGGGTCAATAGTGTAACCCGCTGGGCGGTGCCGGTTTTTATCCTGATCACGGGCGCGTTAATGCTCTCTGATACCAGGCCGTTTGACGGTAAGTACTATTTAAAAAGACGCTTGGGTAAGGTTTTGATCCCGTTCCTGATTTGGTCTGCGTTTTACGCTTATTTGTCTGGTTGGAGTGCACAAGGCTTTGACTTTGGTACGGTTAAACAGGTGCTGAGCAACAGCTTTCATCATGAAACTTATTACCACCTGGGTTTCTTTTATTACTTTATTCCACTTTATTTTGTGATCCCGTTGTTCCAGTGGATGGTACGTAATGTCGACGATAACGTTATCTATGCCTATCTGGCCATCTGGCTTTTCACCAGTGCGTTATTCTTGTTAAAAATTGACGGCCCGTGGAGTAATCAAATCTGGCTCTTTATGGGGTATCTGCCTCTTGGTTATGTACTCTACCAAAAATTTCCATTGCGACGCTCGGTGGTTCTATTGTTCAGCATTTTCGGCCTTGTAGCCTTAGCCATTACTTTTACCATGGTGGTGACCAACAGCTTAGGTGCAGAGAAATACACGGTAGGACGATGGTTATCGTACAAAACACTGAATGTGATTCTGGCTGCATCAATGATATTTATGTTAGGCCGTTACTTTGGTGAAGGGCTTTCTCCTAAGGTTCAGACAGTGGTGAGCTTTATCAGCCAGCACAGTTTAGGCATTTATCTGCTGCACCCGATCTTCTTGTGGCCGATGAAAGAATTTGGCTGGTATCAGGGGCATCCTGCATGGGTGATCCCGTTATGGATAGTATTAAGCGGAGCAGGAGCCCTGGCGATGAGTTACTTATTCTCTCGGTCGGACAAGACTCGCTGGCTTCTACCTTAACGATTTAGGGCAAAGTGGAGAAACTTATCACCGCGGTAGCTCAGAGTTCCTTTATCACCCGGATTCAGCGCATGGTAGTAATGGACACCAATTTGGAATTCGCGTTTCGGGCCGATAGAGCCGCGCTGAACGTAAATCCAGTATTCTTGATCATCCTGTCCCGGCCTGGCATCCGGAACATCGATTGCTTGTTTATCTAATATGGTGACTTGTGCGCTTTGTTCTGGCGCATCTTCACCAACGTAGTGTTTGCTATAAAAGCGGAAGAAGACCCAGGCGCCAAGAGCAATCAGGGCGAAAAGAGCCAAAATGAGTGAGATTGGCATGATGACCTCCAATGTTTTGATGTCGCCTATTTTACAGAACTCGTCGATTAAACTATGAGTTGAGATAAAGTATTCGTGATTCATCAGAATATGCTTAGATTTTATTCGGCGCAGTTCACGGTTTATATGCGTATCAGGGTACAGTTTAAGTTGAAAGTGCTACTCAGCTACTCGAAAAAATTCTGCATTTATAGAAGAATAAAATCAATAATATAGAAAAATTTTAACAAGGAGGGTTACGGTGTCAGATATTGAAAAAGTAGTCATGCGTACCCGAACGATCGAAAAACTGTTGCGGACTCAATATCACGCTGAAGGGAAAGGGCTGCATCAGCTTATCAGCAGCTGTGAAGAGCGGCTGCCACATGACGTTATAGCTAAGTTGCGCTATATCGCCACGGTGCGTAACAAGATCGTGCATGAGGAAGACTATAAGCTTGACGATCGTAAAGGTTTTATGGCGGCGTGTGATGATTGCGAAAAAGAGCTTACGCCGAGAAGTTCTCGTTTTATCTGGCGAGCAGCAATTTGGCTAATGGCGCTGATCACGCTGGCCGCACTTGGTTTTTATTACATGCATTGGGATGAATTGTCCAAGCACATACAGTAGGAATACTCGCTAAAATAAAAAAGGACGCTATGGCGTCCTTTTTTATTTTTAATCAATTGCTTAGTACATCAATGGCAGTGTCATTAAACCCACAACCACTGCAATCATTACCAGCCCTTGTTTTTGAGAAGATGAAATCATAACACTACCCCTTAATCTTGATGAACTCTGTGCATTTAATATAGCACTGTTTTCTGTGGTTGATCAACGTATCTCGATGAAAGTTTTTAAAAATAACAATAAACTTACTTATTTTTACCTATTTTTGACTAATGAAATTGTGTTTTTTACGCTGTATCTAAAGTGTTCGCTTTGTGTTTTTATTGTCCGTTGTGTTCATAAGTATATGATTTTTAGTTGTAATAATGGCGCTACATATTGTTTAAATATTATCTTTTGCTCTAAAGATATGGTTAGTGACAAATACATACTATCTTTCTCAAAACATGAGAAAACCAAGTTTATTTTCGTTGTTCTCGTGAAGGTTGGCAGGCTAGTGCGACTATTTTTCTCGTCTAGTGAGAAAATATCGCTATCAAACTGATTTTTTAGATCCTGAAGGCTTGAGAGTGTACTTTATGGTGCTAATTTTAATTATGTTCTTTTATATCATTGGATTAGATAGATTAGTTGATAATTTTATTAACTGATATTGAGTGGCACTCTAATATATTGTTTTGGTTTTGAATGGGTTTGTGGGCCGTTTTTGTTTGTGCTGGGGTAGATTGGTAGTTTGCGTTTGATATTTGCCCACATCGCTTTATGTGGCATTAAGTTATTTGTTTTGTTTGGGCTTTGACGTGAGGTTTTTGAGTTTTCCTTAATGTTACTAAGTTGTATTAAAGCGAAGGGGAAACGCTCCGAATCGCTAGCGAGATCCAACTTTCGCAGATTGTGCCTTTACATCAATATTGGTCTACCTAGACTAGCGGCGAGTTTAAGTAAAAGGTATGTACTGCATGTGGAGTTGGCTGGCTATAGGGCTATCAGGTGTGTATTCCGTGTTGGGGGCAAAACAAGCCAATCCGACACAGTCTCTTGTATTCAAAATCTTTACTTTGTTACTCCTTCTTATACTGGTGTTAACCCAAGGAGCACCAACCGTTTACACGTATTGGATCGCAGCAGGTCTTGGGGTATCCATACTCGCAGATACGTTACATTCCTTTCGTTCACGTAAACTGATTTATTTTTGTGCCTACCTGATTGCTCAGGCCTGCTATAGTAAAGCATTCTGGATGCAGTTAAACGGCGATATTATCTGGTGGCTGTTAGCGTTATTACTGGCCGCTAGCATCGTTGCGTTCTTTCTACTGTTACCACAGCTCGATTCGCTGGTTTTTCCTGTTGTCATAATGGGAATGATGTTAGTCCAGTTAGCTTGGGCGGCCGGCGAAGTTTGGCTACAGTCTCCAAGTTACGCCAATGCTATTGGTTTCAGTGGTACGTTGATTATGACTTATTCCGCGCTTGCTTATGCAATACATGGTTATCGCAAGCCGATGAAGCGCGCCTACGTGTGGGTCAGCGGGAGTTATTTCATCGCGCATGCGCTTATTGTTGCTTCCGTTATTTATTAGGCGGCTCATTTGAACAAAAGTTAAATGCAAAAGCTCAACACAGCCTAATCCAGGTCAAAGCAGTGTGCGGGCAGTCCAGTACACTGGTCGCATTCAATTTGATGACTGGAGTAGATGATGAGTGAGATTCATGCCCATAACCTGCTAAACCTGCTTCGTGAAACCCCGATGAACCGTGATGAGCTTGCCGCGCATTTCGGCTCAGAGGCACGATTCCACACCTGCAAACTGAATGATCTAGACTTAGACACATTGCTAGAGTTTTTGCTGAAGCGCGAAAAAGTCCGTGAGTTGGAAGGTAAGTTTGTCGTTAACTTAGCGCGTATCTGCAATCACTAAATTACGGCTCAGAGAGCTCATAGTAATTTCGTTCCGAATAGGGTTATTGCTAAGAGGTATTTCTGATAAATATCTCAAAGAGTAGAATCTAGTTGAGTGAAGTATGTATCATAGAAACAAAACAGCCGCTCTCGTGAGCGGCTGTTTTTTTATTTGTTTTACATCATGTGCTTACGACGAATATCGAGCAGAGCAAAGATACCAAAAATAAGGATGGAGTATTTTTCCCAGCTACTCATGTTTATCTTATCGCCAAAGGCACCGATGAAGATGGCCATTTGCAGGCCGTGCATGATGAACAGGAACGCTGTCATGATGTAAAGCGCAATCGCGGCGTTGCCAGGGAATGGCATAATAATGTTGATGATTAATACTAACCAAACAAAAGCGATGGCCGCTTTCGCTAAAATGAGTAGTGCTTTCATTTAGGTGTCCTTTTGAATAGAAGCGTTATGCTGATGTTCGCTCATATAAGCGGTAGCTAACCTGACCTGCGGTTTTTTCCCGGTAGAGCTGCCAGTTCTCCGGCAGGTCGATAATATTCAGTTCTTTCTCTGTTTCAATATAAATCATTGCGTCGTCAGCCAGCCAGCCGTTTTGCTCCAACAAGGTTATGGTCTCATCCAACAGGCCTTTACGAAATGGAGGGTCAATAAACACCACATGGTGAGGAGTACCGGACTGCTTTAAGAAACTCAGTGCGTCGGTATTTATCACCTCGATATTGGTAGTATTTAAAGACGTTACATTCTTTTTCAGCTGCTGAAACGCTTGTGGGTTCAGTTCAACCATTGTCACCTGTTCTGCCTGGCGAGAGGCAGATTCAAAACCTAAACCGCCTGAGCCTGCGAATAAGTCCAGACATTTCGCTTGCGGCACATCTTGTGCCAGCCAGTTAAACAGCGTCTCTTTCACCCGATCGGTGGTCGGACGTAAGCCTTCTGCGTCGTGAACAGGGAGTTTTCGGCCTCTCCATAAGCCACTAATAATACGAACGAAGCCCGTTGTTGGCTTTTTTTGTGATGAGTTTTGCTGGCGACGTCTTACCATAGATTTTTTGACCGCTAATAAAGTGATACTATATCCCATTGCCCGGGTATGAGCCTGGATACAGCCCAGAATATTCAAGATGACAGAGTGTAACACTAATAAGATGAGATTCACCTAATTGGAAAGTTTTCACCGCTTTGTCATTAGTCTTTTTTAGACAGATAATAATCTTGTCAAAAAGAGTCATTAGTCGATCAAAAGATAATCTAGGATAGCCCCAGATGACGGAAAAAAAGAAGCGCGGATTACTTTCGTGGCTAGGTTTTGGTGATGAAGAGCAAAGCCAGAAACCAACAACTGAAGAAACAGTAAAAGAAGAAGCAACGGAAGAGTCTGCTGAAGAGCAGCAAGTCGAGCCGGTTGCTGAACAGGCAGAAGAACTGGTGGTTGAAGACGAGCCTGAGAAGGTTGAAGCTGCCCCAGCAGAAGCAGAAGCAGAAGAGCCGGAAGTCGAGGTCGCACCTCGCGTTCAGGAGCAGGAAAAGCCGACAGAGAGCTTCTTCGCCCGTCTTAAACGCAGTTTAAGCCGCACTAAAGCGAACATCGGCGCTGGCTTCTTTGGTCTATTCAGCGGTAAAAAAATCGATGATGACCTGTTCGAAGAACTGGAAGAGCAGCTACTTATCGCCGATGTGGGCATGAACACCACAACGAAAATCATCAGTAACCTGACCGAGAAAGCCTCGCGCGGCGATCTGAAAGATGGCGAAGCCCTCTACGGTTTGCTGAAAGAAGAGATGGCAGAGATTCTCTCTAAAGTAGAACAGCCACTGGAAATTGATACCGGCAAAACCCCTTACGTTATTCTGATGGTTGGCGTAAACGGCGTGGGTAAAACCACGACCATTGGTAAACTGGCGAAGCAGTTCCAGAACGAGGGCAAAAAAGTGATGCTGGCTGCGGGTGATACGTTCCGCGCGGCAGCGGTTGAGCAACTTCAGGTCTGGGGTGAGCGCAACAAGGTGCCTGTTATTGCTCAGCATACTGGCGCTGACAGTGCTTCAGTTATCTATGATGCGATAGAAGCGGCTAAAGCGCGTGGTGTTGATGTCGTTATTGCTGACACGGCAGGCCGTCTGCAAAATAAAGCCAACCTGATGGAAGAGCTGCGTAAGATAGTGCGTGTGATGAAGAAGATTGATGACTCAGCACCACACGAGATCATGCTGACTCTTGATGCCGGTACGGGCCAAAATGCGATCAGCCAGGCGAAACTTTTCAGTGATGTTGCACCTCTAACCGGAATTACGTTGACTAAGCTCGATGGTACAGCGAAAGGCGGAGTGATCTTTGCTATCGCTGATCAGTTTGGCATTCCAATCCGTTATATTGGGGTTGGTGAAGGTATTGAAGATTTGCGTCCTTTTGCAACTCAAGAGTTCATTGACGCTCTGTTTAGTCGTGAAGAGTAATTTAAATTAGAAGGAATCAAGGGTGATCAAATTTCAGCAAGTGAGCAAAGCTTACCGCGGTGGTCGACAAGCACTGCAAAAAGTCGACTTTCACCTGAGGCGCGGAGAGATGGCGTTTTTAGGCGGACATTCCGGCGCTGGTAAAAGTACCTTGCTGAAACTGATTTGTGCGATTGAGCGTCCGACTGACGGGAAAATCCATTTCAACGGGCATGACATTACTCGCATTCCATCCAAAGATATTCCTTTCCTGCGCCGTAATATCGGGATTGTGTTCCAGGATCACCGTTTACTGATGGATCGGAGTGTTTACGATAACGTAGCACTGCCGATGCGCATTGAATCGATTTCTGAAAATGAAATTAAACGCCGTGTTTCTGCTGCGCTGGATAAAACCGGTCTGCTTGATAAAGCGCGATGTCTGCCAAGTCAGCTGTCGGGCGGCGAGCAACAACGTGTCGGTATAGCGCGTGCTGTGGTGAACCGGCCAACCTTGCTGGTGGCGGATGAGCCAACCGGTAACCTTGACCCTGAGTTGTCTAACAGGGTATTGCGCCTGTTTGAAGAATTTAACCGCGCTGGTGTGAGTATCCTTCTTGCAACGCACGATATAGGGTTAGTAAACACTCGCCCGCAATATCGTCATTTTGAACTGAATCAGGGTTTCCTAAGCGAGGTAGAAGACTATGGCCGGTAAAAAGCAATCGCAGAAGAAGGGTAATAATCCCAAGCGATCCAACAGCGATGGTTTTTTCTCCGTACACATTAAAGAAGCAAAAGCGTCTTTTTCTGCTTTGTGGCAAAGACCTCTGGGGAATATTCTGACGCTTGCTGTGGTTTCTATTGCGCTGGCAATGCCGGCTTGCCTGTACTTATTAGGGAAAAACGTTGCAGGGGCTGCTGAAGGCGTGGCATCACCGTCTCAGGTGAGTGCTTACTTAGTAGAAGGTATGCCTGATGCGCGTGTTATGGTACTTAAGGACGAAATTGAAACCTGGCCACTGGTTAAGGGCGTGGAATACATATCCCCTCAGCAAGGTCTGGATGACCTGAGCCAGTACGCAGGATTTGATCAGGCACTGAGCTTACTGAGTGGTTATGCATTGCCGGGTGTACTGGTGATCACGCCGGAATCGGATGTGAAAAGTGATATTCAGTCAATAGCCGGACAGGTTCGTGAGCAACAAGATGTCACTGACGTCAGACTTGATGAAGACTGGCTGGCACGCCTTGATGCGATTAAAACTCTCGCTGGTATTGTCGTTATTACACTCTCGGTACTGATGTTAGGCGCGGTATTTTTAATTGTCGGTAATACCTTACGATTCAATGTACTGGCAAATAAAGAAGAGATTCAGACCATGAAGCTGATTGGGGCTACTGACAGTTTTATCCTGCGTCCTTACCTCTATACTGGAATGTGGTTCGGTATTCTGGGTGCGACGATTGCCTGGCTGGTTACGACAGCGGTGACTCTTGTGATGAACAGCGCGGTAGAGGATTTAGCGGCGTTATATGACAGCCAGTTCCGTTTGGATGGTCTAAACTGGGATGAATCGCTGCTACTGATCATCACTGGCAGTCTGATTGGCTGTATAGCTGCGCGTATTTCTGCACAGCGTCATCTAAAAGAAATTGAACCAGTTTAAGTGATTATGGTCTTAATCTTGGAATTTATTAGCATGAGCTAATTTTTACACCTTGTTTATGCCAATTGTTTATGGATAATTGCTTCCCCTTCTTGAAACTTGTTCATTTTGAGTTCAAGATATCGAAGCTAAAATTGTAACGTAATGCTCCAGATCAGAGATTGATGAGGAATTGAATGACAAAAGAAGCGTATCCGATGGCTCTAGTCACGCAAGATAGTCTTGATAGCTATATTCGCTCCGTTAACAGCTACCCAATGCTGACGGTAGACGAAGAGCGTGAACTGGCAGAAAGATTACACTACAAAGGTGAGATTGACGCAGCGAAAGGGCTGATCCTTTCACACCTGAGATTCGTTGTTCACGTTGCTCGAGGCTACTCAGGCTACGGTTTGCCAATGGCAGATCTTGTGCAAGAGGGCAATATCGGCCTAATGAAAGCCGTTAAACGTTTTAACCCGGAAGTGGGTGTACGTCTGGTGTCTTTCGCAGTTCACTGGATTAAAGCTGAGATCCATGAATACGTGCTGCGTAACTGGCGTATTGTTAAGATCGCAACGACCAAAGCACAACGTAAATTGTTCTTTAATCTGCGCAAATCTAAAAAGCGTCTGGGTTGGTTTAACAACGGCGAAGTCGAAACAGTTGCTCGTGAACTGGGCGTAGAGCCTTCAGAAGTACGTGAGATGGAATCGCGTCTGGCGGCGGTGGACTCTACGTTCGATATGCCTACAGACGAAGACGACAGCTCAAATGCGTATACAGCACCAATGCTGTACCTGGAAGATAAATCGTCAGATGTTGCAGACAACATTGAAGCGGCTAACTGGGAAACGCACACCAATAATCGTCTTGGTCATGCACTTGCAAGTCTGGATGAGCGCAGCCAACGTATAGTACGTTCTCGCTGGTTGGATGATGAGAAATCAACATTGCAGGATTTAGCCGATGAGTTTGGTGTTTCTGCTGAGCGTATTCGTCAGCTAGAAAAGAACGCGATGAAGAAACTGAAACTGGCCGTTGGAGAGTTCTAACTCCAGCGCCTGAGCGAAAGCAAAATTTTTATAGAAAGCCGAGATCATGTGATCTCGGCTTTTTTATTTTCGATCGAAAGTGGCTGACGTTTGCGATCTTTATTTTATGTGCTATCTGTGTATAACTCTGTGAAGTAATTATTTATCAACTGTTCGAAAGCGGGGCAAAATAAGGGGTTTAAGCGTTTTTTGTCTTGGGGATAGCTAAATATATACACACAGTTAGATCAAGATCATTACTACATATTGTGGATCAAAAGATCCAAACATACTTTATCAACGCAATCCACAGCTTTATCCACATGTGTCTATAAAATAAACATCTTTAAATTCCCAGATTATTCTTGTGTCTAAGTTTAGCGTTGGATAGGTTACAATGGCAGCATATACCCAAGTGACTTTATAGTGCGATTTTTATCCCTGCAGGTGGCTCTGCTTTTAGCGAGCATCGATAGGTTATTTGGGTATATTAATAAGACAATGAGAAAGTAAATGGATCAGTTTCAGCATATTGATGTACAAGGTGCCCAGGCGCTAATTGAGCAGAATGAAGCCAGGCTTGTGGATATTAGAGATCCACAATCGTTTGTCGTTGCACATGCGGAGTCTGCTTTTCATCTGACCAACGATTCTATCGTCTCTTTTATGGATGACGTGGAGTTTGAACAGCCAATTCTTGTTATGTGCTATCACGGAATCAGCAGTCAGGGTGCGGCTCAATATTTAGTTAACCAGGGTTTTGAACAGGTGTACAGTGTAGATGGTGGCTTTGAAGCCTGGCAGCGAGCACAATTACCGATAGTGAGAAGCTAATGAAAAAATTGGTAACGTTAGATAATCCACGTATGGCACAAGCCTTCATTGACTATATGGCATCTCGTCAGATTGACATTCAAGTGATGCCGGAAGGTGAGGGGCAGTTTGCGCTCTGGCTGACAGACAGCCAGCATGAAATCGAAGTTGAGGCCGAGCTGAAACATTTTTTAGCTGACCCTTCCGATTCAAAGTACAGCGCTGCATCGTGGCACGTTGCCGATACTCGTAATAGTCAATTTCATTATTCAAGCCCAAGCCTCATGGAGATGATCAAATCGAGAGCGGGTCCTGTGACCTTATCGATCATGATTGTATGTGCCGTTATCTATGGACTGCAGGTGATAGGATTTGACCGTGGAGTTTTTGCGCTATTGCATTTTCCTGCGTTTGAAGCTCAGCAGTGGCAATTGTGGCGTTGGGTGAGTCATGCACTGCTGCACTTTTCGGCGACACATATTATTTTTAACTTACTCTGGTGGTGGCAACTTGGTGGCGATATCGAGCGCCGTCTAGGTTCAGGGAAATTACTGCAAATCTTTGTGATATCCGCAGCCTTGTCTGGTGCTGGCCAGTTCTATGTTGAAGGGGCAAATTTCGGCGGGTTGTCCGGGGTGGTTTATGCGCTGCTGGGTTACCTGTGGGTACTGGGATACCGCCTGCCACATTTAGGTCTGATGTTACCAAAGTCGATCATTGTGTTTATGCTTGTGTGGTTAGCGCTTGGTTTTGTCCAGCCGTTTATGGCGATAGCCAATACGGCACACTTGGTGGGGCTGCTTTCCGGAATGGCTATTGCGATGTTTGACTCTGGAAAGATGAAATACCAGCAGAAAGCTTAAGCCATAAATAAGATATAAAAAGACCGCTATAGTAAGCGGTCTTTTTGTTTCTATCGTTTTATTGATAGAGATATTTAGTAAACAACAAATCTGAAATGACGTTTCTGCCTGTTTCTGGCAGAAGTGTTTGGTTTATTTTTGTTACTAAGGTTTTGCGTAAATCTTCTCTGCCAGCGAGAGACTTAATGGTGTCTTCTGTCTGCTTGCCAAGTAGTTCGATGACGGCATCGCGAATTAAAGGCTGATGGTGTTCAACAATAGTCAGATCTTGTTGGCTCATCACCATAATGTCGATACGTACCTGAACATAACCTAACTTTTTCCCTTTGGTATAAAAGTTGGTGGTCAGATCCGGCTCCAGCGTAAAATACGCTAGTTGAGCGCCAGCTTGTTCCGTTGCAGCCCAGGTCGGTGCGGAGATCAGCATGGTTAACGCAAAAATAGTTTGGGCTATATAACGTTTGTACATATTTCTAACTTTTCTTTCTTTGGACAACGATATTCGAATCGCTTGAGTCTTGATACAATAGGCCGTCTATAACAAATAACAGAACTTACGTTTTCAATAAGACGGTAAGTTGTCGCTTTATTGTACGCTTAAAGCCTCGAATTGAATACTAGTATGAATCAGCCAACATCACTCTATTTTGCTTCTCTATTGGAAGTCGAGTGGCAAAAGCCCGAACAATTTGATTTTCCAGATGAATTTGCCAAGCATTGGCTGGAAGAGCAAGGGTCTTTGTCACGTCGTTTAAAGCAGCACTGTCAGGCTCTGACCGTGGAGTTGCTGCAAAATCATATCGTCACTGCCGATGTACTGAAGCCAGATGAAAGTCAGTTATTGTCTGAGCAAGACTGTCTGTTGCGAGAGGTTATCTTGCGCGGTGATGACTGCCCCTGGGTTATCGGCCGTACACTCATACCGCGTACCACGCTTGTCGATCAGCAATACGATTTGGCCGAGCAAGGTGATATTCCTCTGGGGCTGACTGTGTTCAGTGCAGATAACGTAGAGCGTGACTCACTGCAAATGGGTTGGGTGAGCCTGCCACAAGGCCGCTTTTTAGCCCGGCGCTCAAGGTTGTGGATGAATCACAAACCAATGCTGGTCGCCGAGTTATTCTTATCACATTCACCAATTTACGCTAAGGAGAGAGTGTAAATGTCCGCAGATAAAGCCAAAGCATATTGGCAACTTACACGAATGGATCGACCTATTGGCTCACTGTTGTTACTTTGGCCGACGATCTGGGCACTTGTGATTGCAGCTCAGGGTATGCCGAGTTGGGATGTTTTAGTTGTGTTCGTGATAGGTGTGTTTCTGATGCGAAGTGCCGGGTGTGTGATTAATGACTTTGCTGATCGTAAGGTCGATGGTCATGTGAAGCGCACTAAGCAGCGTCCGCTGCCGTCGGGCAGAGTTACTTCGAAAGAAGCGATAGGTCTGTTTCTGCTATTAGCGGTAAGTTCATTTTTACTGGTGTTGACAATGAACCCGCTGACGATTCAGCTTTCGTTCGCCGGTGTTGTACTCGCTTTCATCTATCCTTTTATGAAGCGCTATACCCACCTGCCACAACTGTTTCTTGGCTTAGCGTTTAGCTGGGCAATTCCGATGGCGTGGGCAGCGCAGACCGGTGAACTGCCAGTGATGGTATGGTTTGTGTTTGTTATTAATGCTCTGTGGACCATTGCCTACGATACTCAATATGCCATGGTCGATCGGGATGACGATTTAAAGATCGGTATTAAGTCGACGGCAATTCTGTTTGGCCGCAATGATAAGTTAATCATTGGTATCCTGCAGCTGATCACTTTGGTGATGCTGGTTGGATTAGGGCAGTTCTATCAGCTGGGTCAGAGTTATTACTGGACGATTCTGATTGCAGCTGCGCTGTTTGCCTATCAGCAACATCTGATTCGCCACCGCGAACGTGATTTATGTTTCAGGGCTTTTCTCAACAATAACTATGTTGGTATGGTGATAGCCATCGGATTGTTAGTGGCGTTCTGGTAGCAAACTGAAAAAATAAAAAAGGCATCCGATGGGATGCCTTTTTGCTTTTACATTTTCATTATTCTTGCAGCTGGTGAATACTCTCTTCGATAGTCAGCTTCACTTCAGGGTAGAGCAGAACATATAACAGTTTGGCGAATTGCTCCGTTTTTTCGGTATCGCAGTTGCCGTCGTTGTCCAGATATGCCTGCTGCTTCAGGGTACTGAACATTGCGCTGAACACGCCTTTATCAAAGAACTCAGGAGCATTGATGCCATGTAAGCGGCCGAGACGTTGGGCAATATCCTGGCTCTTCTGCTCCAGATCGGATTTACCCAATTCAGGATAAGCAACCAGCAAGTTCATCGCGATGGAGTAGCGTTGCAGCGTTTCGTTAATCGTGCGGCCCAGTAGAACTAATGTCTGGTTATTCGACTGGTTAAACTCCAGTTTGTTGCCATCCAGACTGATCATGTTCTGCTCGGCAAACTGATTAAGAGTTTTCTCAACCAGTGCATTCAAGTCCTCTTCCTCATAGCTTAAGAAAAGCTCCTTTTTCAGGAATGGGTAGATTTGGGCAACGTTCTGCTGAACTTTTTCAACCGTTAAGTTGCGCTGGCGGATGATCATCTGTGCAATCAGTGATGGCAGGGCAAACAAGTGGATGATGTTATTGCGGTAGTAAGTCATCAGAATAGACTGATTGCGATCCAGCGAAATAATGTCGCCCATGGTGTCTGTCTCAATTACAAACTTATCAAGCGAGATAGCATGATCGACCAGCTCTTCAGCACTCTCACTCGGAATAGTAGACGTGCTTGAGTACGGATTACCCTTGAGCAGTTTTAAGTAACATTCAAGCTGACTGATAAGCGAGTCACGAGACAAGGCGCGCTGACGAGAGGCGAGCAACGCTGTAGCACAGAGTGTCAGAGCGTTAGCCGCTGCCGCATCGTTAATGTGCGTCATCATCTTATTGGCCAGTCCGTTGACGACAGGATTCATCCATTGCGGTTTGGTACTGCCCATAGGGTCAATGTCTTTAGTCCACTCTGGAGCATGTTCGTTCAGGTACTGATTTAGCTGAATCGGCTCACCAAAGTTTACGTAGCCTAAACCAAAGTTGCGCAGTTTACGCAGAGTACGCAGAACCAGGCTGGCATTCTCTTTTTCTTTGCGTTTTCCGCGCAGCTCTTTTGCGTAAGTACTTACTTCCATGACATGTTCGTAACCGATGTATACCGGGACCAGAGTTACCGGACGGTTTAGGCCGCGGAGCATGGCCTGAATCGTCATTGCCAGCATGCCGGTTTTAGCTTGCAGCAAACGGCCGGTACGGGAACGTCCACCTTCACTGAAGTATTCCACCGAATAACCTTTAGCGAAAAGCTCGGCTAGATATTCGCGGAAGATAGTTGAATATAGCTTGTTGCCTTTAAAACTGCGGCGGATAAAGAAAGCACCACCACGGCGGAATATAGGGCCGGCAGGGAAGAAGTTGAGGTTAATACCGGCTGCAATGTGCGGTGGCACCATACCTTCATTGTAGAGAACGTAAGAGAGCAGCAGGTAATCCATGTGACTGCGGTGACACGGTACATAGACAATTTCGTGACCGTCTTGGGCTAAACGTCGTACAGTTGAAGCATTGTTGATGTGCAGCCCCTGGTACAGCTTGTTCCATAACCAGCCGAGAACACGGTCACCTCTTTTTACCAGACCATAAGAGAAGTTCGCGGCGATTTCGTCCATGATGTCGTGAGCTTCTTTACGCGCTTTCTCAATTGAGATGTTCTTACTCTTCGCTTCATCGGCGATCGCTTGCTCAATAGCCGGTGATTTCATTAAACGAGCAAACAGAACGTGGCGCTGTGGGAGGTTGGGCCCTGATGCAGCCAGCTTCTGGCGTGAGAAGTGGATACGAGCTACACGTGCCAGCTTGTGTGCAATGGCGCTGTCAGTACCATGAGAATCCGCCATATATCGTAGTGAGACTACTGGGCTGAAGCGCACCAGGCAGTCACGGCCTGAAGCGATGACCGCTTTAGCTTTTTGCAGGCCGTTCATCGGCTGGAGGTAAGGTTTACTGCTCTCTTCCTTGCCGGGTTTGCGTCCCCACAGTACGGTCACTGGGATCATCTGTACATCAAGTTCGCTATCGAGCTTGTGTAATTCTAATAACTCGGCAAA
Source organism: Vibrio sp. B1FLJ16 (assembly GCF_905175385.1). Classification (NCBI taxonomy): domain Bacteria; kingdom Pseudomonadati; phylum Pseudomonadota; class Gammaproteobacteria; order Vibrionales; family Vibrionaceae; genus Vibrio; species Vibrio sp. B1FLJ16. The sequence goes on along the minus strand of NZ_HG992749.1, from coordinate 2,946,372 downwards.
CAGGGAGTTAGAATCGGTTAAGACGTCGTTACTATTTCCCATCATGGCTGGACGAGCGGCAATAAAGACGAAACGGTTCAGAGTTTTGCCATTAATTTCCAGTGGAGTAAGCGGGTCTGGCAGACCAAGACTCATGGCTTGTTTTTGCAGTGTCAGCAAATCCACGTTCGAGTGGAACGGCAAGGCATACACAATCGGCTTTGTCGGGTCAATATTGAGATCTTCAATCGGATTCGATGGGATTGTGGTGCCCTTTACCAGTACCGATAAAGGTAGTTTTAGTAATGAACGTGAAAATGATTGTCCAGAAGACATAAAGTTCACAGCCTCGATAGGTATTCAAACAGGCCTCAGCTTATTTCTGTGTCCGCATGGCCCATTCCGTTAAGAAAATGAGTACAGCAATAGAAATAAGCCTAGGCAATAAATTTAAAGCGCAGCAAGGATACCAGAAACTGGTCAAACCTTTTAATTTTATTGAGCAGAAAATAGCCGAACACCTTAGTGATTCCCGTATTTTGGCAAGCCTTATAAGGCCTGTTTCATAGGATTTTGGTGTTCAGGATTATGGCTGGTTTCAGAAAGCGAAGTAAATAAATTAAAAAACAACCAATTGGGTTTCCATTTAACCATTTACTGGATATACTCACAGTTAACTGTATAAAAAGACAGGTGAGACATGAAGCCGTTAACGCCACGCCAACAACAAGTCTTCGATTTGATCAAAAGTAAAATCGAGGACACCGGAATGCCACCAACTCGTGCAGAGATTGCGCGTGAGCTTGGCTTCCGCTCTGCAAATGCTGCAGAGGAACACCTTAAAGCACTTGCTCGTAAGCAAGCGATTGAAATTATTCCGGGTGCGTCCCGCGGGATTCGTATCCTGCTCGAAGACGCAGCAAATGATGATCAGGGACTGCCTCTGATTGGTCAGGTTGCTGCGGGTGAGCCTATTCTGGCTCAGGAGCATGTAGAAGCGCATTACCAGGTTGATCCGGGGATGTTTAAACCACAAGCTGATTTCTTACTGCGTGTAAATGGCGAAAGTATGAAAGACATCGGCATTATGGACGGTGACTTGCTGGCTGTTCATAAAACTCAAGATGTACGTGATGGTCAGGTTGTTGTTGCCCGTGTAGACGACGATGTGACAGTAAAGCGCCTAGAACGTAAAGGCTCTACGGTATTACTGCATGCTGAGAATGACGAGTTTGCACCGATTCAGGTGGATCTAACCTCTCAGCACCTGACGATTGAAGGGCTGGCGGTCGGTATTATCCGTAATACAGACTGGATGTAAGCTTTTTAGCAACAGCCCGGATTTTTCCGGGCTGTTGTATTTATCATCTTTAAATTTCCATCTGACTCCATTTCACATTTCCTCTCAGGCGGTATGCATCTTTGCTTGCTAGTGTAATTGATATTCATTATCATTTAATTATGTGTCCATCATGTCTATTGGCGTAGGAAATGCCATGTCTCAGCCCAAGCATCAAGTTCCCAATCATTTATTGAAACCTTTGTTGTTACGTAGCCGCGAAAGCATGATCGACAATGGCTTGGTTTATGACCCTATTGCTGCCAAAGCCTGCCTGAGTTGTAAGATGGCACCGGATTGCCTTAGCGGGGATGTTGCACAAAAGCAGTTGTTGCATGTGACGCTAACGCAATTGTGCGATCAGCAGGTAATGACATTTCTTCAGCAGCATCCGGATGCCTGGGTAATTAATGTGGGCGCAGGGCTCGATACCCGTTTCTACCGGCTGGATAACGGTCGTTGTCATTGGATTGAGTTAGATGTCACAGAAAATCTGGTGTGGCGTCAAAGGCTGTTCCATAAAAATGAACGTTACGCGCACCACACAGGCAGCGTCGGAGAGATGGCATGGTTGGAGTCCCTCGCAGTACCTGAAAATGCTCCTGTTCTGGTTGTCTGCGAAATGGCACTTCTGGATTGCTCAGCATCGCAGGTTGCCAGTTTTATGCAAACTCTCGGACGTCATTTTGTATCTGCTGAGGTGTGTATGGTTCTGGCTGGGGATCTGACTGAAAGCAAGTGGGGACAGAAACTCGGCTCTGATTGCTATGCGCATGGCTTCGAAGCGCCAGCTGAACAGGTACTGCAATGGCTACCATGGGCGCAGTGGGTAAAAGTCTTTTCACCTTTAGACCGTTTTTGCTCCCGCTGGAAGGCTTGGCAACGCTGGATTAATAAGATTCCTGTGCTGAAACATCGTCTTACGCCAGTGCTTGTTCACATCAAGTGGTAATTGCCAGCCTACGCTTGTTGTGATAACTCAGGTACACTTATTAACCTAGTTAACGAGGTGCCTGTGACAAACTCTATTTTTTCTTCTTTATCTAATCCTCAAGTGCACCGTCAGGTCTTAGCGCTCGCAATACCAATGGTGCTGTCAAATATTACCGTTCCGCTGCTTGGGCTGGTCGATGCTGCTGTGATTGGGCACCTTGAACACGCCTGGTATCTGGGTGGTGTTGCCTTAGGCAGTACAATGATTAGTGTGACGTTCTGGCTACTCGGCTTTTTGCGTATGTCGACAACCGGGCTGGCTGCGCAGTCTTATGGCAGCGATGATCGTAAACAACTGGCATTAGTATTTCTGCAAGGTGCTTTGATGGCGCTGCTGTTTGCGGTGCTGTTCTTATTCCTACACAGCTCAGTTGCTGATCTTATCTTTAACTGGAGTGATGCCAGCGCAGAAGTAAAGCATTACGGTATGCAGTATTTCTCTGTCCGGGTATGGAGTGCACCGGCAGCACTGATGAACTTCGTTCTGCTCGGATGGTTGTTAGGCACGCAAAACGCTAAAGCTCCGATGTGGATGGTTATTATTACTAACCTGACCAACATCGTACTGGATGTCTTGTTTGTTATGGGCTTGGGATGGAAAGTGGAAGGAGCTGCGTTGGCATCTGTCATTGCTGACTACTCGGGGATGGTATTTGGTCTAGTTTGTGTGTGGAAAACATGGCAAGAGAGAAAGCTGCCTTCACCGAAGAGTCTACTGGCTGACACGAGGCACGGGGCCGGCCGGTTTGTAAAACTTAATCGTGACATCTTTTTACGCTCACTGTGCCTGCAAGCGGCGTTTAGCTTTATGACTTTTCAGGGCGCAAGCTTTGGCGATGATGTCGTGGCAGCGAATGCGGTGCTGATGAGCTTTCTGATGATCATTTCTTACGGTATGGACGGCTTTGCGTACGCCATGGAAGCCATGGTCGGTAAGGCCATCGGGGCTAAAGACAGGCAGCAACTGAGTGCGTCATTGATTGGCACCTTCTTCTGGAGTCTGATCATCTGCTTAGGTTTAACTGCTGTTTTTGGTCTGGCAGGATCACACCTGATCGCCATGATCACCTCTATAGACTCTGTGCATCAGCAAGCTGCTATCTATCTGCCATGGCTGGTGGTGATGCCATTAGCGTCGATGTGGTGTTTCCTGCTCGACGGGATATTTGTCGGAGCGACCAAAGGCAAGGAAATGCGCAACAGCATGTTTGTAGCTACCAGTAGTTTCTTTGTTGTTTTTTACCTGTTTGCCGGATGGGAAAATCATGCACTTTGGCTGGCGATGACCAGTTTTATGCTGATGCGTGGTATCGGACTTGGGATGATTTTCTTTATCAGTGGCGCAAGGAAACATTTCTTGCGTAACGATGAGGTGACCACAAACAAAAACAGCAGGCTTGATGCCTGCTGTTTTACTCTTTGCTGGTAGCTTTGCAGTTAGAATAGGCGGTTTAAACCGTTCAGTGCTGCTACGCGGTAGGCTTCCGCCATAGTTGGATAGTTGAACGTGGTGTTAACGAAATACTCGATGGTATTCGCTTCACCTTTCTGCTCCATAATAGCCTGGCCGATGTGGATGATTTCTGCTGCACGCTCACCAAAGCAGTGAATACCTAGGATCTCTTTAGTTTCACGATGGAACAGAATCTTTAAACTGCCAACGTCTTTACCTGCAATCTGCGCACGGGCAAGGTGTTTAAAGGAAGAACGACCAACCTCGTAAGGTACTTTAGCTGCCGTTAGCTCTTGTTCCGTTTTACCGACGGAGCTGATTTCCGGGATGGTGTAAATACCTGTCGGAATATCTTCAATCAGGTAGTTTTCTGCCTCACCTTTAGTGATCGCCTGGGCGACAAAGCGTCCCTGGTCATAAGCTGCACTTGCAAGGCTAGGGTAACCAATCACATCGCCCACTGCGTATATGTGCTCCACTGCGGTTTGGTAATTTCGGTTCACTTTTAATTGTCCGCGTGAGTCCGATTCGAGACCCACAGCCCCAAGGTTGAGTTTATCTGTATTACCGGTTCGGCCATTCGCGTACAGCAGGCAATCAGCACGCATCTTCTTACCAGACTTGAGATGAATGATGACGCCGTCTTCGGTGCCTTCAATTTTCTCGTAAGTTTCGTCATTGCGAATTACCACACCACTGTTCCAGAAGTGGTATGAAAGCGCATCTGAAACTTCGTTATCTAAGAACTCCAACAAACGATCCCGGGTATTAACAAGATCGGTTTTCACGCCTAGCCCACGGAAGATTGACGCGTATTCACAACCGATCACGCCAGCACCATAGATAATGATATGGCGGGGATCATGCTTTAGGCTAAGGATAGAGTCACTGTCATAAATGCGATCGTGCAGGAAGTCGACGTTATCTGGCTGGTATGGACGTGAGCCGGTCGCAATGACAAATTTATCGGCTGAGTAGATGTCTTCAGTGCCATCATTTTGCATCACCGCAACAGAGCGCTCATCGATAAAACGTGCGGTACCAAACAGCAGGGTACATTGGTTACGGTCGTAGAAACCCTGACGCAGGCGCGTTTGCTTGTCGATGACCGACTTAGCGTGGCCTAAAATGTCAGAAAACGTGGCATGCAGGCTGGTGTTATTTTGACAGAAAAGCGGATTGCTGTTGAACTCAATAATACGGCTAACCGCATGACGCAGTGCTTTTGATGGTATGGTTCCCCAGTGAGTACAGCCGCCACCGACACTGTTCTCTTTTTCGATGATGGCTACATTCAGGCCTGCTTTGGTTAACCCCATCGCAGCCCCTTCTCCACCCGGGCCACTACCAATTACTATCACGTCAAAGTGATTAACATGCGCCATGATGTATTTCCTTGTTATATTTGCTTAACATTGCTTTAGCGCAATTTTAACTCATTTGCGCTATAGGTACACGTGCTGGCTGCGAGAGAGTGGAAGTGATCACGCAGAAACCTCTAAAAGAACGAATTGAACGGTTAGATGTCTATAAATTACGCTGAGGATATTGCATACAGACACGTGCCAGTAGTAACGTTTTCCCGTTCAGTCATGAGAGAGGCAACATATTTTTCTCCCAGGGAGTGAATTGCGTTATATTGAAGCTCTTGTCCCCCTACAGTAAAAAGAGCAAGTTAAGAATGAAATCGATGGGAATTCGCGCACAGCAAAAAGAAAAAACACGCCGTTCACTGATTGATGCAGCATTTAGTCAGTTAAGTGCTGAGCGCAGTTTTTCCAATCTTAGCTTGAGAGAAGTTGCCAGGGAGGCAGGAATCGCACCGACTTCTTTTTATCGTCACTTCAAGGACATGGATGAGCTAGGCTTAACTATGGTCGATGAGGGCGGTTTATTGCTGCGTCAACTGATGCGTCAGGCGCGTCAGCGTATTGTCAAAGAAGGCAGTGTGATTCGAACTTCGATTGAAACTTTTATGGAATTCATAGAAAGTAGTCCTAACGTATTTCGCTTATTGCTGCGTGAGCGTTCGGGCACGTCATCGGAATTCCGAACGGCCGTCGCTCGAGAAATTCAGCATTTTGCGGCAGAGTTAACTGAGTATTTAATGAGCACCGGCGTGACCAGAGAAGAGGCCTATACTCAAGCAGAGGCGTCGGTTACTTTGGTCTTTAGCTCGGGCGCTGAAGCTTTAGATTTAGATCGACGTGAGCGAGATGAACTCGCAGAGCGGTTGATTATGCAATTGCGAATGATAGCCAAAGGGGCTTATTGGTATCGCAAAGAACGTGAACGAAACCGATTAAAAGGCGGGATAGAATAATGGCGAATGGAAATAAATCTGAAAAGAAAACGCTGATATTGGCACTGATAGCAGGGATGTGTGGTGATGCTTTACTGTCATGGTTGACCATGAGTGAAGTCTCTTTCTCAATCTTCCCTGTGATTGCACTTGTACTGGCTGTGCAGGCCCTCTACCAGGAGTACTTAAACAACCCGGTATCGGAAGATATCCCACTGGTTGGTTTGGCCTGTTTCTTTGTCGGAGCATTTGGTCACTCTGCGTTTATTAAAGCGCAGCACCCGGAAGCCGGTTCAAACTTCTTTGCCATCATGGTGGCGATGATCTTACTGGTCTGGATTGGCAAGAAGCTGGGCTTCATGGAAGGCAAAGCTAAAGCGACAGCAGAGTAGTCGTGCAAAGTTAAATAGAAAAGCGAGCTGTTGAGCTCGCTTTTTTTTATCTCTGCTGTTTACTTGCGTTCCAGTAATACACCCGCTTCCATGTGGTGGGTGTAAGGGAATTGGTCAAACAGAGCGAAACGCGTCACTTTGTGAGTCTCGGTCAGAATGTCTAGGTTCTCTTTCAATGTTTCAGGGTTGCAAGAAATGTACATGATACGCTCGTAACCTTGCACCATTTTACAGGTATCCACATCCATGCCTGAACGAGGCGGATCGACAAAAATCGTATTGCAGTTGTAGCTCTTCAGATCCACACCTGCATCTTGTAAGCGACGGAACTCACGTTTACCTTCGATAGCCTGAGTAAACTCTTCTGCTGAAAGGCGGAGAATTTGCACGTTATCTATGTTGTTTGCGGCGATATTGTATTGCGCAGATACCACAGAAGGCTTCGCCAGTTCTGTTGCCAGAACACGGTCAAAGTTTTGTGCCAGCGCCAGAGAGAAGTTACCGTTACCACAGTAAAGTTCTAACAGGTCACCTGTACTGTCTTGAGTACAATCAACAGCCCACTCCAGCATTTTCTCTGCGACTTTACCGTTTGGTTGGGTAAAGCTGTTCTCAACTTGCTGGTAAATGTAGCTTTGACCATTAACATCCAGCTTCTCAATCACGTAGTCCTGGTCGAGGATGATCTTCATCTTACGTGCACGGCCGATGATGTTGAGGTTGAAACCTTCATCGTTCAGGCGCTGTTTCATTGCTTTTGCATTTTCAATCCACTCATCATCCAGCTGACGGTGGTAAAGCAGAGACACCAGTATTTCACCGCTAAGCGTAGAGAGAAAATCTACCTGGAATAGTTTACGGCGCAGGGAGTCGTTGTCTTTCATCGCTTCAATGAGTAGCGGCATCAGGTCATTGATCAGGCGGCTCGCCGCAGGGAACTGGTCAACGCGGTATTTTTCGCGAGTTTCCTGATTAAACATGATGTAGTAAAGATCTTCACCTTCATGCCAGACGCGGAACTCAGCACGCATACGGTAATGCTGCTCTGGTGATTCAAACACTTCCAGTTCTGGTACGTTGTATGGCGCGAACATATCAGTGAGACGTTCAACTTTTTCAGCCAGTTGTTCCTGGTAGCGTTGTGGGTTTACATCAAGAGTAGCCATGATCTTACCTTTTATGGTGCATTCAATTTAAGAGCGCAGATTTTATTCAATCTCAACGCTATGTCCAGCTTTGAGCCAGAATTGATCTAAAGATAGTGTGTACAGCGTCGAGAGAAAACCCAATCAGGTGAGCATTACAATTCATAGCAACAATATTGGCTGGACAAATAATCCATAGCCCAATAGTATTTTCCTCAAGCTGGTGCTATCTAGCAATCTAGATGGCTGAAATGGGAATCTGGTGTAACTCCAGAACTGACGCGCAGCGGTAAAAGAGAACGAAAGCTTATCAAGACACTGCATTGGTTGATGTGGGAAGTCGAGCTAGTAGGGGGAGTACGTCCAAGCTCTTGAGTCCGAATACCTGCCAGCAACTGAGCCACAGCACTGGACTGCCAACTATGGCAGGGCTCAGATGGAATTACGCGATTTAGGACAATACAATGAAAAAAACTCTTCTGGCGATCACGTGTGCATCGCTGCTTTTCCCTGCCTCTTATCTACAGGCTCAAGAAACTTCTATTTACGAAACGGTTGTCGTGACCGCGAACCGATTTAAACAAATTGACGGCGCAGTTCTTGCGCAGACCGTTACGGTTACGAAGGAAGACATAGAACGCCTTCAGGCAGACAGTCTGTTTGATGTTTTTCGTACGCTACCAAGTATTGAAGTCGCACAATATGGTGGTCGTGGTCAAACAGCTTCAATCTTTGTTCGTGGTGGTAGTTCATCTCAAGTCTTGGTATTGATTGATGGTGTTCGTGTGCCGAGAGCGAGTATGGGAGGCGTCGACTTCAGCCAGTTCCCTGTGAACTCAATAGAACGTGTTGATTATATTCGTGGTGCTCGGGCATCTATTTATGGTTCCGAAGCGATTTCTGGCGTAATCAATATTATTACCCGCGCGAGTATGGACAGTGACTCGGGTAAAGTCTCTGTAGGATATGGTTCTGATAATCACACAAAAGGAACGTTGGTTGTCTCGACCCCTGTTGGTGAGGATAAGCACATTAAAGGAGTATTAGGTTACGAGAAAACCGATGGGTACAACGTTAAACCTCAATCAGGTTTGAATGACGGCGATGAGCATGGGTTTGAGTCTTACAACGCTAAACTAGGTTACCAACAAAGCTTTTCAGATAACATCAGTGGTTACATTGGCCTCACGGCTTACAACAATGAATTTGATTACGATAGTAGTAGCGTTTGGACTGGATATGAGAAAAAAACCGGCCAAGTCGAATACCGTGGTGCGGATTTGTCCCTTGAATATTCTAAGAACGAATATGCTTCTGAGCTGCAGTTAGCTTATGGTCAACAAGATAACTACGACCACAACGCAGAGCAAAGTAAATCGGCTGGCGACCATATTACTATTGAGCAGTTCAATGCGATTTGGCTTAACTCCTACCGCGTAAACGATGGCCTAAGTCTTGGTGGTGGTTTGGATTATCGTACTGAAAAGCTTGCGAAAGGGTATTTGGCTCCAAGCACGTGGTCACCAGCACAGGAGTACAACCCTGAAGAGAACCCAAGAGCAAACTTTGGTATCAGCGCGATCGCGCAATATGCGTTTGATGTGTGGACGGTAGAAGCAAGTGTACGTAATGATGAAAATAACCAGTTTGGTAATAACACCACGTGGCAAACGGCTGCAGGTTGGAAAGTTTACCAAGATTACGAGTTAACGCTAAGTCACGGCACTGCTTTCCGTGCACCGAGTTTCGTTGATTTATACTACCCAGGCTATGAAATGCCAAACTTGAAACCTGAAGAGTCAGAAAACACTGAGGTTTCTTTGTCGGGTGTACTATCGATTGCTGATTGGACGGTAACTGGCTACTACAACCAAATCGAAAACATGCTGATTTGGGAAGGCATGGGCATGAAAAATGTTGGCGAAGCTGAGATTAAAGGTATTGAGCTAGAGGTGAAGCTAGATACTGATATTGTATCTCACGAGCTCTACTTAGATTATAAAGACCCAGTCGACAGGTCAGGTGCGGAAGATACGCAACTGTCTTACCGTTCTAAGCGCGGTGCTAAATGGAATGCGAGTGCAACGTTCGACCAATGGACACTAGGCTCACAATATCTGTATCAGGGAGAGCGTTTTAGTGGTAACACAAGATTGCCGAGCTACAGCCTGTGGAACTTCACGGCATCTTATGCAGCAAGCCAGAATTGGGATATTAACGCTAAGCTAAGTAACGCATTTGATAAAGATTATGAGATGTACACTGGTTATGCGACGCCTGGGCGACAGTATTTTGTATCAGCTGACTACCGTTTCTAATCGAAATTAATTAACAAAGGCCGCCTAATTGGCGGTCTTTCTCTTTGGAGAAAAATAGGCTGTGTAAAAGGAGTATGCTTAAACCTAAGCAAAGTGGGATAACAATCCAATATAGTGAATGCATTGCTAAAACAAATCCAGAGAGTATGATCGCAGCGTTTTTATTGTTTAGGTAAGATTCGTGCGGGTATCAAATAAGAAAAAGGTTTTGGTTTTTGACTCCGGTGTCGGAGGGCTTTCTGTATTTAAAGAAATACATCGTCTTCTGCCGCAGCTCGATTACCTGTACCTATTCGATAATCAGGCTTATCCATATGGAGAGTTAGATCAGAACGTTTTGATCGCACGTGTTAATCATCTTGTATCAGCGTTAGTTGACCAGTATAACGCTGATATTGTGGTTATAGCATGTAACACCGCAAGCACTATTGTTCTTCCTTCATTACGTAAAAACCTGTCTATCCCTGTTGTTGGTGTCGTACCTGCAATTAAGCCAGCGTCAAAAATGGCTTGCAAAGGGATAGGGCTGATCGCGACTCCAGCAACCGTTACCCGGCAATATACGCACGAACTGATTCGTGATTATTCTAAGGGCAAGCCTGTAGAGCTATTGGGATCCACTCGTCTGGTCGATATGGCAGAAGAAAAGCTACGCGGTAAAGACGTTTGTATCGAGGAATTAGCCGCTATCCTTGCGCCGCTGAGAAATAAAGTCGATGTAGCGGTTTTGGGTTGCACTCACTTTCCTCTTATTCATGAAGAAATTCATCAAGCGTTAGACGGAAAAGTTACCTTAGTTGACTCAGGAGAGGCGATAGCTCGTCGAGTTCAGGCTTTGTTAGGTTGTGAGATCAATGAGGAAGCAGAGGAAGGGAATAAGCAAATTTTTGCTAGTGCATCTCCTTGGCAAGAAGATGCACTGAACGTGTGTTTGGCGAAGTTAGGTTTTAGTCCTGTTCAGGTGTATCGCCTTCCGGATGTTTCGGATCGTTAGCAATGCGCACTTTAAGCGTACGCTCCATATAAACTTTTTCATTTAACTTGGCGATGGCAGGCTTTGCATCTGAAGCGGCCATGACAACAAATCCAAACCCCCTTCTTTTACCTGTTCGTTTATCCTTCATTAAACGCACAGCAAATACCTGTCCATATTCCGAAAACAAATCACGTACGTGATTCTCATTTGCTTTATATGGAAGGTTTCCGACATACAGTGTTTTTGTTGACGGATCAGATTCGGTTGATTGTTCAGTGAGTGTCTGGCTAGAAAATGAAAATAGAAAAGCAGTAGCGACAACACCGATAACAAAACTAAGAGCAGGTGAAATAGCGAATTGAGAGAATATAAGTCCCCCAACGAGAGCCAGCCCGGCACATAAAGTCAGATTTTTTTTAGACGTCATTTTGATTACTACATATAGGTGATAAAGAGATTGTTTGCCTATTAATAAAATAGACACATGAATCTTACGTATATGGTTGGTGTTTTTCCAACCAATTGCTGTGATATGTCTCAAATGTGACGAAGAAATATGCGAATTTCACGCTTTTGGCGAATAAATAAGCGCTTGGTGTTTTTTTTTAAGAAAAGGGTTGCGCTAATTTCTCAACTCCCTATACTGCGCATCCACCGACACGGAGTGAGACAACAGTCACACAGCGAGTCGGAAAGAGAGAAAAAGAAATTTGAAAAAATGCTTGACTCTCAAATCGGGAAGCGTAAGATACGCACCCCTGACAGCACGACGCGAAAGCGATGAGTAAGTCAGAAATGCTCTTTAAAAATAAGAACCTATCAATCTGTGTGGGCACTCGTTGATGATAATCCAATTCGAAACTTCGGTTTCAAATTAGGTTTCAATGATACGAAGTGACCATTGAATCTTCGGATTCAGCACAGTCAATTCATTATCGTTCTGTTGGAACGATAATAGCTTTAAAATTACTTTTGTAGTTTTGAAGTCAGTATTCATTGAGCCGAACAAAATCTTAAATTGAAGAGTTTGATCATGGCTCAGATTGAACGCTGGCGGCAGGCCTAACACATGCAAGTCGAGCGGAAACGAGTTATCTGAACCTTCGGGGGACGATAACGGCGTCGAGCGGCGGACGGGTGAGTAATGCCTAGGAAATTGCCCTGATGTGGGGGATAACCATTGGAAACGATGGCTAATACCGCATGATGCCTTCGGGCCAAAGAGGGGGACCTTCGGGCCTCTCGCGTCAGGATATGCCTAGGTGGGATTAGCTAGTTGGTGAGGTAAGGGCTCACCAAGGCGACGATCCCTAGCTGGTCTGAGAGGATGATCAGCCACACTGGAACTGAGACACGGTCCAGACTCCTACGGGAGGCAGCAGTGGGGAATATTGCACAATGGGCGCAAGCCTGATGCAGCCATGCCGCGTGTGTGAAGAAGGCCTTCGGGTTGTAAAGCACTTTCAGTCGTGAGGAAGGTAGTGTAGTTAATAGCTGCATTATTTGACGTTAGCGACAGAAGAAGCACCGGCTAACTCCGTGCCAGCAGCCGCGGTAATACGGAGGGTGCGAGCGTTAATCGGAATTACTGGGCGTAAAGCGCATGCAGGTGGTTTGTTAAGTCAGATGTGAAAGCCCGGGGCTCAACCTCGGAATTGCATTTGAAACTGGCAGACTAGAGTACTGTAGAGGGGGGTAGAATTTCAGGTGTAGCGGTGAAATGCGTAGAGATCTGAAGGAATACCGGTGGCGAAGGCGGCCCCCTGGACAGATACTGACACTCAGATGCGAAAGCGTGGGGAGCAAACAGGATTAGATACCCTGGTAGTCCACGCCGTAAACGATGTCTACTTGGAGGTTGTGGCCTTGAGCCGTGGCTTTCGGAGCTAACGCGTTAAGTAGACCGCCTGGGGAGTACGGTCGCAAGATTAAAACTCAAATGAATTGACGGGGGCCCGCACAAGCGGTGGAGCATGTGGTTTAATTCGATGCAACGCGAAGAACCTTACCTACTCTTGACATCCAGAGAACTTTCCAGAGATGGATTGGTGCCTTCGGGAACTCTGAGACAGGTGCTGCATGGCTGTCGTCAGCTCGTGTTGTGAAATGTTGGGTTAAGTCCCGCAACGAGCGCAACCCTTATCCTTGTTTGCCAGCGAGTAATGTCGGGAACTCCAGGGAGACTGCCGGTGATAAACCGGAGGAAGGTGGGGACGACGTCAAGTCATCATGGCCCTTACGAGTAGGGCTACACACGTGCTACAATGGCGCATACAGAGGGCGGCCAACTTGCGAAAGTGAGCGAATCCCAAAAAGTGCGTCGTAGTCCGGATTGGAGTCTGCAACTCGACTCCATGAAGTCGGAATCGCTAGTAATCGTGGATCAGAATGCCACGGTGAATACGTTCCCGGGCCTTGTACACACCGCCCGTCACACCATGGGAGTGGGCTGCAAAAGAAGTAGGTAGTTTAACCTTCGGGGGGACGCTTACCACTTTGTGGTTCATGACTGGGGTGAAGTCGTAACAAGGTAGCGCTAGGGGAACCTGGCGCTGGATCACCTCCTTATACGATGATTATACACGATGAGTGTCCACACAGATTGATAGTTCACAAGCGCAAGCTTGTAGCTAACATAGCTCTTTAACAATTTGGAAAGCTGACAAAATAATCTTTAAGATTATTTGTAAAGTTCTCAAAGTATTCCTGATGGAATACAACTAACAACACATTCAAGTGTTCTTGGAATTTGAGTCCGGCAAAATCGAAAGCTGTCTCGCTCATTCAAATAATGAGACAGCAACTTTGGTTGTTTAACTTCAATTCGAAACTCCTTCGGGTTGTATGGTTAAGTGACTAAGCGTACACGGTGGATGCCTTGGCAGTCAGAGGCGATGAAGGACGTATTAACTTGCGATAAGCCCAGATTAGGCAGTAAAAGCCACTTGAGTCTGGGATTTCCGAATGGGGAAACCCACTAGCATAAGCTAGTATCGCTGCGTGAATACATAGCGCAGCGAGGCGAACCGGGGGAACTGAAACATCTAAGTACCCCGAGGAAAAGAAATCAACCGAGATTCCGAAAGTAGCGGCGAGCGAAATTGGACTAGCCCTTAAGCTTTATATGCGTTAGACGAACGGTCTGGAAAGTCCGGCGATACAGGGTGATAGCCCCGTAGTTGACAACGCACATTCAGTGAAATCGAGTAGGGCGGGACACGTGATATCCTGTCTGAATATGGGGGGACCATCCTCCAAGGCTAAATACTACTGACTGACCGATAGTGAACCAGTACCGTGAGGGAAAGGCGAAAAGAACCCCTGTGAGGGGAGTGAAATAGAACCTGAAACCGTGTACGTACAAGCAGTAGGAGCAGGCTTTGTCCTGTGACTGCGTACCTTTTGTATAATGGGTCAGCGACTTATATTCAGTGGCAAGGTTAACCATCTAGGGGAGCCGTAGGGAAACCGAGTCTTAACTGGGCGTTTTAGTCTCTGGATATAGACCCGAAACCAGGTGATCTAGCCATGGGCAGGTTGAAGGTTGAGTAACATCAACTGGAGGACCGAACCGACTAATGTTGAAAAATTAGCGGATGACTTGTGGCTAGGGGTGAAAGGCCAATCAAACCTGGAGATAGCTGGTTCTCCCCGAAAGCTATTTAGGTAGCGCCTCGGACGAATACTACTGGGGGTAGAGCACTGTTAAGGCTAGGGGGTCATCCCGACTTACCAACCCTTTGCAAACTCCGAATACCAGTAAGTACTATCCGGGAGACACACGGCGGGTGCTAACGTCCGTCGTGGAGAGGGAAACAACCCAGACCGCCAGCTAAGGTCCCAAATTACTACTAAGTGGGAAACGATGTGGGAAGGCTCAGACAGCCAGGATGTTGGCTTAGAAGCAGCCATCATTTAAAGAAAGCGTAATAGCTCACTGGTCGAGTCGGCCTGCGCGGAAGATGTAACGGGGCTAAGTAGTAAACCGAAGCTGCGGCAATATACTTTTGTATATTGGGTAGGGGAGCGTTCTGTAAGCGGTTGAAGGTGTGTGGTAACGCATGCTGGACGTATCAGAAGTGCGAATGCTGACATGAGTAACGATAAAGGGGGTGAAAAACCTCCTCGCCGGAAGACCAAGGGTTCCTGTCCAACGTTAATCGGGGCAGGGTAAGTCGACCCCTAAGGCGAGGCCGAAAGGCGTAGTCGATGGGAAACGGGTTAATATTCCCGTACTTCTTACAATTGCGATGGGGGGACGGAGAAGGCTAGGTGGGCCTGGCGACGGTTGTCCAGGTTCAAGTGCGTAGGCTTAAGAGTTAGGTAAATCCGGCTCTTTTTAAGGCTGAGACACGACGTCGAGCTACTACGGTAGTGAAGTCATTGATGCCATGCTTCCAGGAAAAGCCTCTAAGCTTCAGATTGTAAGGAATCGTACCCCAAACCGACACAGGTGGTCGGGTAGAGAATACCAAGGCGCTTGAGAGAACTCGGGTGAAGGAACTAGGCAAAATGGTACCGTAACTTCGGGAGAAGGTACGCTCTCGACGGTGAAGTCCCTCGCGGATGGAGCTATTGAGAGTCGCAGATACCAGGTGGCTGCAACTGTTTATTAAAAACACAGCACTGTGCAAAATCGTAAGATGACGTATACGGTGTGACGCCTGCCCGGTGCCGGAAGGTTAATTGATGGGGTTAGACTTCGGTCGAAGCTCTTGATCGAAGCCCCGGTAAACGGCGGCCGTAACTATAACGGTCCTAAGGTAGCGAAATTCCTTGTCGGGTAAGTTCCGACCTGCACGAATGGCGTAATGATGGCCACGCTGTCTCCACCCGAGACTCAGTGAAATTGAAATCGCTGTGAAGATGCAGTGTACCCGCGGCTAGACGGAAAGACCCCGTGAACCTTTACTACAGCTTGGCACTGAACATTGACCCTACATGTGTAGGATAGGTGGGAGGCTTTGAAGACGGTACGCCAGTATCGTTGGAGCCGTCCTTGAAATACCACCCTTGTAGTGTTGATGTTCTAACGTTGACCCCTTATCGGGGTTACGGACAGTGCCTGGTGGGTAGTTTGACTGGGGCGGTCTCCTCCCAAAGAGTAACGGAGGAGCACGAAGGTGGGCTAATCACGGTTGGACATCGTGAGGTTAGTGCAATGGCATAAGCCCGCTTGACTGCGAGAATGACAATTCGAGCAGGTGCGAAAGCAGGTCATAGTGATCCGGTGGTTCTGAATGGAAGGGCCATCGCTCAACGGATAAAAGGTACTCCGGGGATAACAGGCTGATACCGCCCAAGAGTTCATATCGACGGCGGTGTTTGGCACCTCGATGTCGGCTCATCACATCCTGGGGCTGAAGTCGGTCCCAAGGGTATGGCTGTTCGCCATTTAAAGTGGTACGCGAGCTGGGTTTAGAACGTCGTGAGACAGTTCGGTCCCTATCTGCCGTGGGCGTTGGAGAATTGAAAGGGGCTGCTCCTAGTACGAGAGGACCGGAGTGGACGAACCTCTGGTGTTCGGGTTGTGTCGCCAGACGCATTGCCCGGTAGCTAAGTTCGGAATTGATAACCGCTGAAAGCATCTAAGCGGGAAGCAAGCCTTGAGATGAGTTCTCCCTGATACTTTAAGTATCCTAAAGGGTTGTCGTAGACTACGACGTTGATAGGCAGGGTGTGTAAGCGTTGTGAGGCGTTGAGCTAACCTGTACTAATTGCCCGTGAGGCTTAACCATACAACACCCAAGGGGTTTTGATGGACTCAATAAAAGAACATTGAATGTGTAAGAACGAGAATTAAAAAACAGCTTTCCGAATTAAAGAATTTGCTTGGCGGCCATAGCGTTTTGGACCCACCTGATTCCATTCCGAACTCAGAAGTGAAACAAAACAGCGCCGATGGTAGTGTGGGGTTTCCCCATGTGAGAGTAGGACATCGCCAGGCTTTAAATTATGGACATTCGTTGTAATAACGGGTGATACCACTGCGGAGTGGTAGTTCAGTTGGTTAGAATACCGGCCTGTCACGCCGGGGGTCGCGGGTTCGAGTCCCGTCCACTCCGCCACTTATACTAAGCCCGAGTCGAAAGACTCGGGCTTTTTTACGTTTGAAGATTAGGTTTTAAACGGAAAATACTTCTCGTTTCCCTCAGAAAGTCGATGATAAGCTTATGAGCTGTGCTAATTGAGAAGAAGCAAAACTTATCAGAGTTAAACTTACCCATGCTTTCAGTGTGCTACTTTTCGTTATTTCAAATAACCTCACTTTCCTGCCTGACAATGTCCCTAGCTATCATTTGAAACTTAGAAACGTGTACAGGGTTTAGTACTAAATGATGTTGGTTATAGTAAGTGGGCTGTGTCGAGAGCAGTTTGCTCTTAGATGGGTAAACACAAAAAACCCAACCGAAGTTGGGTTTTGAACTAATCAACTGAAAAACTGGACATTTAAAGAATACGTTTTAAAACACCGTCCGCTTTTAAGCGGGTAATTTTTCTTACTAGCTTTTGAACACTTAACGGGTAGTCATCAACTTTTTCTAGCTGCCTATAGGTGCAGATGAGGTGAGTGTGCTCCAGGATACGAGAAACTTCTTCCTCAAACTTACTGGTAAGCTTGGCGTAGTTATCTTGGATTAATAAGCCATTCTCCAGATCAAGAGACCATGCTCGTGGATTCAGGTTATTTCCAGTTAGTAACATGTATCGTTTATCAACCCAAATACCTTTAAGGTGGAAGCTGTTGTTATCGTGCTTCCATAAGTGAACCGATAGTTTTCGTGCCGCTATATTAGCCTCATTCGCCTTGGCGAAGCGACGAAGATTAACCTCATAAAGATAAGGTAAGCCACCGATGGTTTTAAATTCTTCTTCAGGAGAGATATAGAAATCATTGGCAATCTTGTCGCCAACCACAATAGTTACTTTTACTCCGCGCTTCATTGCTCGCTTCACTTCGCGATGAATAGCTTTAGGGAAGTTGAAGTACGGAGTACAAATGAAAACTTCATTTTGAGCGGCTGCGAGTAACTTAACTATCTGTTGATTCAATATATTGCGTCGTTTGCCCAAGCCAACCAGTGGTGTGACTTTTACTGAGTCTTCAGTTTCTTTTTCAGATTCAAACTGATAACTCGCTTGAGATAAAGAAGAGCGTAGTTGACGAATCGCTGATTTGATTTCTTTTGTTTCTGGTTTATCTTGAGCTGCAAGATCGTTGACCGCTGGATGTGCGATCATTTCACTCTGAATAAAGTCCACCATTGAGTCCGCGAGAGACCCATGTCGTATGACGTGATAACGGTCAAAACGATAGCGACCATGATATTGTAGATAAACATTGTTCAGGCTTGCACCACTATAGATAACGGTGTCATCGACAATGAAACCTTTTAAGTGCAATACGCCAAAGACCTCCCGACCACGAACAGGAATGCCATAGACAGGGATAGAGTATTGGTACTGTTGGGCAAATGCTTTATACAGAGCAGAGTTGCCTTCTGAAGTTTCTGCTCCAATTAAGCCACGCTGTGCACGATGCCAGTCTACACAGATATTGATGTCTAAGCCGGGATTACGCTGCTTGGCTTCATACAGGGCTGTGAGTATTTCACGTCCAGCTTCGTCATCTTCCAGATACAGAGCGACTAGGTAAATTCGTGACGTTGCCTTACTGATCGCGTCCAAAAGGCGAGTTCTGAATTCTTGAGCAGAATACAGTACGTCAAAGTCTTTAGGGTTTACTGCGAGACTAGGCAACTGTTCGAATGGATTCCTACTTACTATCATACCGGTGTGAGTACCTTAAATTAGTGCAATATTGCGAACCTGATATTTTATCAAAGATATGATTTCTCTGGCTACAAAAGCACGCGCTTTGGAGCCTATGATGGGATGAATTGCATTGGAATGAGATCTTTACCGCTATCTACATAGCGTTGATAAGCCATTTTTAGTGAACTTGGTAATGCAGAGCTATCGATTGCCTTAAAACCATACTGTGAGTAATAAGACTCTAAATGCATAAATGCAAAACAGTAATCACCAGAGCTGAAAACATTCTGCTCGCAATGAGCCAGCAACGCTTTCCCGACACCAGTCCCCCGGTATTGAGGTACGACTAGCATCCCGGTTAGCAGACGAGAAGTATCTACGGTTTTCATTCGTAATAAAGCAACGATAGAACCTTCACTGGTTGCTGTAATAATTAATTCATCTCTCTTAGCCCGACCTGCCGGATAGTGGGCTTTGTATAACCTTTTAATAAGGGGAAGTTTGATCGGATTTAACACTTCTATGATTAATGAGTCAGGTATTGTCACTGCGGTTAAAAGTTATCTGATGTAGAATGCTGACAGTTTAAGAGAATCTCATCCGGCGTTGCAAACCCACTATGCAAATTAAAACAAACGCGAGCCTTAAGGCTTATCACACTTTTGGTATTGAACAGACGTGTTCCTATTTAGCTGTCGTCGAGTCAGTTGAGGATGTAATTCAGCTCTTTCAGGACCCGACTTTCAAAGAACTACCGAAGCTCTTTCTGGGTAAGGGGAGCAATGTTCTTTTTACGGAACACTATGAAGGCCTGGTGATAATTAACAGGTTGGCGGGAAAAGTTGTTAAAGAGACAGAAGAGCATTATTTACTGCATATCGAAGGTGGTGAAGATTGGCCCGAGTTGGTTTCCTGGTGTGTTGACAAGGGATATGGCGGAATAGAAAACCTTGCTCTTATCCCAGGTTGTGCAGGGTCTGCACCGATCCAGAATATTGGTGCCTATGGCGTCGAGCTCAAAGATATCTGCGATTATGTGGATATCTTGGATTTGAATACATTTGAGACCAGGCGGATGAGTGCTGAGGAGTGTGAGTTTGGTTATCGAGATTCGATCTTCAAGCATGCTTTGTTTGGCCAGTGCTTTATTTGCGCAGTTGGCCTCAAGCTCAGTAAGCAGTGGCTGCCGAAAAACCAATATGGTCCTTTACAGAGTATCCCTGAAGAACAGTTGAGCCCTGCGTCAATATTTGACCGTGTTTGTCAGATCCGCCGTGAGAAATTACCGGATCCTGCGAAAGTGGGTAATGCCGGAAGCTTTTTTAAAAACCCGGTGATCTCGCAAGATCAGTATGATCGACTTCTTGAACTTCATAGTGATTTGGTTGCGTACCCAGCCGAAAACGGAATGAAGGTGGCTGCCGGTTGGTTAATTGATCAATGTGGCCTTAAAGGGGTCGCTGTGAATGGTGCTCAGGTTAACCCGCTACAAGCGCTGGTTCTGACTAATGTAAATAACTGTAGTGCCGATGATGTGCTGTCTTTGGCTTCTCTCGTTAAACGGACCGTCTGGGATAAGTTTGAAATCGAGCTCGAACACGAAGTTCGCTTTATCAATAAATTGGGTGAAACGTGCCTTAGTGACATCGAGGCCGCACAATGAGAAAAGATCACTCCACCAAGCTTCATATTCTGAAAACACTAAGTGATGGCGAATTTCATTCCGGTGAAGCGTTAGGGCATGATCTTGGGATATCAAGAGCGGCAATTGCTAAGCACATTAAAGGCTTATCAGACTGGGGAGTAGATATTTACCGCATTCAGGGGCGTGGTTATCAAATGGCTAAGCCAATGCCGCTGTTGGATGAAGCGAAGCTAACGGCTGGCAGCGTACAAAAGCTGGAGTTAATCCCGGTGATTGATTCTACCAATCAGTATTTGTTAGACAGAGTTAGTGAGTCTGAGAAAGGCCGTATATGTTTAGCTGAGTATCAGGCTAACGGGAGGGGGCGTCGAGGTCGTCAGTGGGTATCACCATTCGGCTCTAACTTGTATCTATCCATGTACTGGCGCCTTGAAGCTGGTATGGCGGCAGCCATGGGGTTAAGCCTCGTTATTGGTATAGCAGCGGTTGAAGCGCTTGAAGCGATGGGTGTTGAAGGCGTTAAGCTTAAGTGGCCAAATGACCTGTACTATCAGGATAAAAAACTGGCCGGCATATTGGTAGAAATGTCCGGGCAGGCAGGCGGAGCCGCTCACTTAGTTATCGGTATGGGGTTAAATATTGGCATGCCGGATGTTCAACCTGACATTGATCAGCCCTGGACGACGCTTAATCAAGCCTGTGGCGATTTGAGTATAGACAGGACACAACTGGCACTGACCCTGATTAAGCACTGGAATATGGCTCTTGTGGATTATGAGTTGATGGGGTTAGCCGGATTTGTAGATCGCTGGAATCGTCTGGATAACTTTCTTGGGCGTCCGGTGAAGCTGGTAATGGGACCAAGAGAAGTTCATGGCGTAGTAAAAGGTATCGATCAGCAAGGTGGTGTGATCCTGGAAACAGAGAATGGCCTGGAGACTTACATTGGTGGCGAGATCTCATTAAGAAAAGGGGACTGATTTCCCTTTACTTTCTGAGGGACACCTTATCTACAAGGTGGTTGACCCCTTTATGTAAAATCAAGTGGGCTCTTTCCCGTGTAGGGAGGATGTTATGTTCCAAGTTGAGCCCGTTAATGCTATTCCAGATCTCTTTCGCTTTGCTTTTGGCTTCATCAGCCGACAGTTGTGTATAGTGACTGAAATAAGAGCCGGGTTTTGCAAAAGCACCCCGTCTGAATTTTAAAAACCTTTCCACATACCACTGCTCAATCGTGTCGGATTCGGCATCGACATAAATAGAAAAATCCAAGAAGTCTGAAACGAACACCCGATGGGGATCGTGCGGGTAGTCCATACCGCTCTGTAATACGTTTAGCCCTTCAATGATCAGTACATCAGGCCTGTCGACCTTTTTCAGTTCGTCAGTAATGTCATAGGTGATATGAGAGTAGACAGGAACCTCAAGGTTTGGTTTACCTGCTTTGACATCAGACATAAATTCGACCAGGCGTTTGATATCATAAGACTCAGGAAAGCCTTTACGATGCATAATACCCTTTTCTTCCAAGACTTTTTTCGGATATAAAAAGCCATCTGTTGTGACTAACGATACCTTCGGGTGATTTTCCCAACGAGAAAGCAGCGCTTTCAGAATACGGGCTGTCGTACTCTTACCTACAGCAACACTACCAGCGATGCCGATGACAAAGGGTGGGGCATGTTCCTCGGTATTGAGGAACTGCTGCAAAACCGAATTACGGCTCTGGCGGGCTTGTACATACAAATTCAGCAGGCGAGACAAAGGCAGGTAGATTTCTACAGCTTCCTCCATGGTAAGGTTTTCATTTATGCCCTGAAGCGCGATCAAATCGTCTTCGGAAAGTGTCATCGGTACAGAGTTGCGCAGTTCTGCCCAGTTGGCACGGTCAAATGACAAAAATGGACTCATGGGTCTCTTTTATCCTTGGTTTCATTGAGAGCATGAACATACATTAAGCGCACTTTAAAGCAAGCGACGGAAGTCGAAGTTTGCTTTAAAAAAGCGGAGATTGTATGTTTTTGCGGCAAATGAATGTAAAAAATCGATTTTTACGATTTTTTTTTAAATTACTATTGCAACCTAGAAAATCATTCAATAGAATGCGCTCCACTTATGCCGACTTAGCTCAGTAGGTAGAGCAACTGACTTGTAATCAGTAGGTCACCAGTTCGATTCCGGTAGTCGGCACCATTCTCTCCTGTTTCTTACGAGAAGCAATTAGTAGTGAGAATGGCTAGAAATTTTGGAGGGGTTCCCGAGTGGCCAAAGGGAGCAGACTGTAAATCTGCCGGCACTGCCTTCGATGGTTCGAATCCGTCCCCCTCCACCATATTCTTTAGGAAATAGCTCTCAGAGTTACGTGTTGCGGGCATCGTATAATGGCTATTACCTCAGCCTTCCAAGCTGATGATGCGGGTTCGATTCCCGCTGCCCGCTCCACTCTAATTTGAGTGCTGATATAGCTCAGGTGGTAGAGCGCATCCTTGGTAAGGATGAGGTCGGCAGTTCGAGTCTGCCTATCAGCACCAGCTCTCAAGTTTATTTCCTTTTGATATTAGATTTACCAATAATCTTTTTTGGTTGCGTGGTCATTTGGGCCACCAAAATCCGTACCTAGAGGGACCACTCATGTCTAAAGAAAAATTTGAACGTGTAAAACCGCACGTAAACGTTGGTACTATCGGCCACGTTGACCACGGTAAAACAACTCTAACTGCTGCTATCTGTACTACTCTTGCAAAAGTATACGGCGGTGCTGCTCGTGACTTCGCATCTATCGATAACGCTCCAGAAGAGCGTGAGCGTGGTATCACAATCGCAACGTCTCACGTAGAGTACGACACTCCAAGCCGTCACTACGCACACGTTGACTGTCCAGGACACGCGGACTACGTTAAAAACATGATCACTGGTGCTGCTCAGATGGACGGTGGTATCCTAGTTGTTGCTGCGACAGATGGCCCAATGCCACAAACTCGTGAGCACATCCTACTAGGCCGTCAGGTTGGTATCCCATACATCATCGTATTCATGAACAAATGTGACATGGTTGACGATGAAGAGCTACTAGAACTAGTAGAAATGGAAGTTCGTGAACTTCTTTCTGAATACGACTTCCCAGGTGATGACCTACCAGTTATCCAAGGTTCTGCACTAGGCGCACTAAACGGCGAAGAGCAGTGGGAAGCAAAAATCGTTGAACTAGCTGAAGCGCTAGATTCATACATCCCAGAGCCAGAGCGTGCAATCGATCTACCGTTCCTAATGCCTATCGAAGACGTATTCTCGATCCAAGGCCGTGGTACAGTAGTAACTGGCCGTATCGAACGTGGTATCCTGAACGTAGGTGACGAAGTTGCTATCGTAGGTATCAAAGACACTACTACTACTACATGTACTGGTGTTGAAATGTTCCGTAAGCTTCTAGACGAAGGTCGTGCGGGTGAGAACGTTGGTGCACTTCTACGTGGTACTAAGCGTGACGAAGTAGAACGTGGTCAAGTACTAGCTAAGCCAGGTTCAATCACTCCACACACTAAGTTTGAATCAGAAGTATACGTACTGTCTAAAGATGAAGGTGGTCGTCACACTCCATTCTTCAAAGGCTACCGTCCACAGTTCTACTTCCGTACAACTGACGTAACTGGTGACATCACTCTACCAGACGGCGTAGAAATGGTAATGCCTGGTGACAACGTACAGATGACTGTTGAGCTAATCGCACCAATCGCAATGGACGAAGGTTTACGTTTCGCGATCCGTGAAGGTGGCCGTACAGTAGGTGCTGGTGTTGTTGCTAAGATCTTCGACTAATTCTTAACGAATTAGGCGATAGTTTCTGAAAATCTTGAATTAGATTTGACGAACCAGTAGCAAAAAGGGCATCATTTGATGCCCTTTTTCTGCACTCAACATAATTTTTGCTGTTTTCTTGTTCAGAAGTTACTGGGTGCGGAGCAAGATTAAGCAAAGCTGCTTAATCTTAAGAAGAGTTCGCTGTTTTTTCAGCGATATGGAGTTTGCCCTGCAACAGCGGGGTCGTTGTCGTCTATATTAAGACTTGTAACAGGTTGGTTTTATGAAAGCAAATAATGCTGAAACTCCTGATAGCTCAAATGCAGCAGATACGTTTAAGTGGATCGTCGCTTTCGTATTGGCCGCTGCCGCTGTTGTGGGTAATTACCTGTATGGTGAAATGTCTGTAGTGGTTCGCGCTGCAGGCGCTGTTGTTCTGATTGCAGCTGCTCTTGGCGTTGCAGCAACAACGACTAAAGGTAAAGCAGCGATCAGTTTTGCAAAAGAATCGCGTATGGAAGTACGTAAAGTTGTTTGGCCTACTCGCCAAGAAACCATGCAAACAACACTGATCGTTTTAGCTGTAAGTATTGTAATGGCTCTAGTGCTATGGGGTATTGACGGAATTATGGTTCGTCTGGTAGCTCTAGCGACTGGGGTATAGAGGGTTTTAATTCATGAGTGAAGCTCCAAAAAAACGCTGGTATGTGGTTCAAGCCTTCTCTGGATTTGAAGGTCGTGTAGCTCAATCACTGCGCGAGCATATCAAAATGCACGGCATGGAAGAGCTATTCGGTGAAGTACTGGTTCCTACTGAAGAAGTAGTAGAAATGCGCGCGGGTCAGCGCCGCAAATCTGAGCGTAAGTTCTTCCCAGGTTACGTCCTTGTTCAGATGATCATGAACGATGAATCATGGCACTTAGTACGTAGTGTGCCGCGTGTCATGGGCTTCATTGGTGGTACCTCAGACCGTCCAGCACCTATCACAGATAAAGAAGCTGATGCGATTCTCAATCGTCTTGAGAAAGCGAGTGAAGCTCCTCGTCCGCGTACTATGTACGAAGCGGGTGAAGTAGTACGTGTTAATGAAGGTCCATTTGCTGACTTCAACGGTACTGTTGAAGAAGTGGATTACGAGAAGAGCCGCCTGAAAGTGTCTGTATCGATCTTTGGTCGTGCGACACCAGTTGAGCTTGAATTTGGTCAGGTTGAAAAACTCGACTAAGACTCTTATTCAAAGAGTATAAAAAACCACCTTTTTAGGGTTGTATAAGGCGCGAATTATTACTATAATTTCGCGCCTTTTTGCTTCTGAAGAAGTAAAAAGTATCTTACATAAACGGGGAGCTGATCCGTGATTAGCGTTTGTACCCAAACTTAGGAATTATCATGGCTAAGAAAGTTGAAGCTTACATCAAGCTACAAGTTGCTGCTGGTATGGCTAACCCTAGTCCACCAGTAGGTCCTGCACTAGGTCAACACGGTGTTAACATCATGGAATTCTGTAAAGCGTTCAACGCGAAAACAGAATCTATCGAGAAAGGTCTACCTACTCCAGTTGTTATCACTGTTTACAACGACCGTTCTTTCACGTTCGTAACTAAGACTCCACCTGCTGCTGTTCTACTTAAGAAAGCTGCTGGCGTTAAGTCTGGTTCAGGTCGTCCAAACACTGAAAAAGTTGGTACGGTAACTGACGCTCAAATCCAAGAAATCGCAGAAACTAAAGCTGCTGATATGACTGGTGCTGATATCGAAGCGATGAAGCGTTCTATTGCGGGTACTGCTCGTTCAATGGGCCTAGTGGTAGAGGGTTAAGATCATGGCAAAACTAACTAAGCGCATGCGCGTAATCCGCGAAAAAGTTGACGTAACTAAAGAATACGACATCAACGAAGCTGTTGCTCTTCTTCAAGAACTAGCTACTGCTAAATTCGTTGAGTCTGTAGATGTTGCAGTTAACCTAGGCATCGATGCTCGTAAATCTGACCAGAACGTACGTGGTGCAACTGTGCTACCTCACGGTACTGGCCGTGAAATCCGCGTTGCAGTGTTCACTCAAGGTGCAAACGCTGAAGCAGCTAAAGAAGCTGGCGCAGACATCGTTGGTATGGAAGATCTTGCTGAGCAAGTGAAGAAAGGCGAAATGAACTTTGACGTAGTTGTTGCTTCTCCAGATGCAATGCGCGTTGTAGGTCAGCTAGGTACTATCCTAGGTCCTCGCGGTCTAATGCCAAACCCTAAAGTTGGTACTGTAACTCCTAACGTTGCTGAAGCTGTTAAGAACGCTAAAGCTGGTCAGGTTCGTTACCGTAACGACAAAAACGGCATCATCCACACTACTATCGGTAAAGCTAACTTCTCTGCAGAGCAGATCAAAGAGAACCTAGAGTCTCTTCTAATCGCTCTTAAGAAAGCTAAGCCATCTTCAGCGAAAGGTACTTTCCTGAAGAAAGTAAGCATCTCTACTACTATGGGTGCTGGTGTTGCTGTTGATCAGGCTAGCCTGAACACTCAAGCATAATTTATTTGCTTAGGCGCAGAATTGATGTATAATTTTGCGCCTAATATTTGTGGTTGGGGCTGAACTTTGGTTCTTTGAACTGTCTCCTAGTTCGAATTGAATTAAGACCCAGTCTCCGTCCAAGACCGTAGGTGTTTGTTTATTATCAAACTTAATTATCCTACGTAGATGGTGCCCGAACTGACAGAAAGCTCTATATTTAATAGTTAACTTTCTTCTGGGAATGCACCTAAATAGCTCTCACTGTTGTGATAATAGTGAGTGGTGTAACGACAACCAGGAGTAAATCCAAGATGGCTTTAAACCTTCAAGACAAAAAAGCAATTGTTGCTGAAGTCAACGAAGCTGCCAGTGGTGCACTTTCTGCAGTTGTAGCTGATTCTCGTGGCGTTGAAGTTGGCGCAATGACTTCTCTACGTAAACAAGCTCGTGAAGCTGGTGTTTACATGAAAGTCGTGCGTAACACACTTGCACGTCGTGCGGTTCAGGGTACAGACTACGAGTGTCTAGTAGACACTTTCACTGGTCCTACTCTAATCGCGTTCTCTAACGAGCACCCAGGTGCTGCAGCACGTCTTTTCAAAGACTTCGCTAAAGAGAACAAAGACTTCGAGATCAAAGCTGCTGCATTTGAAGGCGCGCTAACTGACGCTGAAGTACTAGCGACACTACCAACTTACGACGAAGCAATTGCACGCCTAATGATGTGCATGAAAGAAGCTTCTGCTGGCAAGCTGGTTCGTACTATCGCTGCTATCCGCGATCAAAAAGAAGCTGCTTAATAAGCCTTGCTTTTTACTGGTTGCTTAATAAACTTATTGTTGACTTAAAAGAGAATTGTTATGTCTATTACTAACGAGCAAATCCTAGACGCAGTTGCAGAAATGTCTGTAATGCAAGTTGTTGAACTAATCGAAGCTATGGAAGAGAAATTCGGTGTTACTGCTGCTGCTGCTGTTGTAGCTGGCGGCGCTGCTGGCGGCGAAGCTGCAGCTGAGCAAACTGAATTTGACGTAATCCTAGAATCTGCTGGCGGTAACAAAGTTGCTGTAATCAAAGCAGTACGTGGCGCAACTGGCCTAGGTCTTAAAGAAGCTAAAGCTCTTGTAGACGGCGCTCCAGCACCTCTTAAAGAAGGTGTTGACAAAGCAGAAGCTGACGCACTTAAAGCTCAGCTAGAAGAAGCTGGTGCAACTGTTGCTGTTAAGTAATTATTGCATAGTTTCTTAGCCTAACGGCTAATTGGCTGGTGGTTTTTTAACCACCGGCCTTTTTGCGCTGTAGGGTATAGGTGAATTTTCCCGCTGTTTAAGCGCCTAATACCCATGCAAAAAACATTTCATTCTTTCGAAATGAAATGTCACTACAGTAAACAGCTATTTAGTCACTGTCCCTTACCCCCCTTAAGTAACTAGGAGCGGGCGGACAGTTTGGGTCACTTATCAGCGAGCTGAGGAACCCCATGGTTTACTCTTATACCGAGAAAAAGCGCATCCGTAAGGACTTTGGTACTCGTCCACAAGTTTTGGACATTCCATACCTGCTATCGATCCAGCTCGATTCGTTCGACAAATTTATCGAACAGGATCCTGAAGGTCAATACGGTCTTGAAGCTGCTTTCCGTTCTGTATTTCCAATTCAGAGCTACAACGGCAATTCTGAGCTGCAATACGTTAGCTACCGTCTTGGTGAGCCAGTTTTTGACGTTAAAGAATGTCAAATCCGCGGTGTAACTTACTCAAAGCCACTACGTGTAAAACTACGCCTAGTTATCTTTGATAAAGACGCGCCAGCAGGTACTGTAAAAGACATTAAAGAACAAGAAGTCTACATGGGCGAAATTCCACTCATGACAGACAATGGTACCTTCGTAATCAACGGTACCGAGAGGGTTATCGTATCCCAGCTGCACCGAAGCCCAGGCGTGTTCTTCGACAGCGATAAGGGTAAGACCCACTCTTCAGGTAAAGTTTTATACAACGCACGCGTTATCCCTTACCGTGGTTCATGGCTTGATTTCGAGTTCGATCCTAAGGATAACCTGTACGTTCGTATCGACCGCCGTCGTAAGCTACCAGCATCGATCATCCTTCGTGCACTAGGTAAATCGACTGAAGAAATCTTAGATATCTTCTTCGAGAAAGTGAACTTCGAAGTGAAAGACCAAACTCTTCTTATGGAGTTGGTTCCTGATCGTCTACGTGGTGAAACTGCGTCATTCGACATCGAAGCTGATGGTAAAGTTTACGTTGAGCAAGGTCGTCGCGTAACAGCTCGTCATATCCGTCAACTAGAAAAAGACGGCATTGACCATATCGAAGTACCAGTTGAGTACATCGTTGGTAAAGTTGCATCGAAAGATTACATCAACGAAGCAACAGGCGAGATCATTGTTAATGCAAACCAGGAAATCAGCCTGGAAGCACTAGCGAATCTATCTCAGGCTGGCCACAAAGCGCTAGAAGTTCTGTTTACGAACGATCTAGACCACGGTCCATTCATGTCAGAAACTCTACGTATCGACAGCACGGTTGATCGTATTTCTGCACTGGTAGAAATCTACCGCATGATGCGCCCTGGTGAGCCGCCAACAAAAGAAGCTGCAGAAGCATTATTCGAAAGCCTATTCTTCTCTGAAGAGCGTTACGATCTATCGACTGTTGGTCGTATGAAGTTCAACAGCTCTATCGCGCGTGAAGATGCTCAAGAGCAAGGCACACTTGATGAAACAGATATCATCGAAGTGATGAAGAAGCTTATCGCGATCCGTAACGGTATCGGCGAAGTGGACGATATCGACCACCTAGGTAACCGTCGTATCCGTTCTGTAGGCGAAATGGCTGAGAACCAGTTCCGTGTAGGTCTGGTACGTGTTGAGCGTGCAGTTAAAGAGCGTCTGAGTCTGGGCGACCTTGATGCGATCATGCCTCAAGACCTGATCAACGCTAAGCCAATCTCTGCAGCCGTTAAAGAATTCTTTGGCTCTTCACAGCTGTCACAGTTTATGGACCAAAACAACCCGCTGTCAGAAGTAACGCACAAGCGTCGTATTTCTGCATTGGGTCCTGGCGGTCTGACTCGTGAACGTGCTGGCTTCGAAGTTCGAGACGTACACGTAACTCACTACGGCCGTCTATGTCCTATCGAAACGCCTGAAGGTCCAAACATCGGTCTGATCAACTCTCTATCTGCTTTTGCGCGTTGTAACGAGTACGGTTTCCTAGAGACTCCATACCGTCGCGTTGTAGATGGCGTGGTGACAGACGAAGTAGATTACCTATCTGCAATCGAAGAAGGCCAATTCGTTATCGCACAGGCTAACGCTGCGTTAACTGAAGAAGGTACGTTTGCAGATGAGCTGATCACAGCTCGTCAGAAAGGTGAATCTGGTCTACACCCTCGTGAGCACGCTCAGTACATGGACGTTGCGACAAACCAGGTTGTATCTATCGCTGCATCGCTTATCCCGTTCCTAGAACACGATGATGCGAACCGTGCATTGATGGGTGCGAACATGCAACGTCAGGCAGTTCCAACGCTGAAAGCTGATAAACCGCTTGTTGGTACTGGTATTGAACGTAACGTAGCCGTTGACTCAGGTGTAACTGCGGTTGCTAAGCGTGGTGGTGTAATTCAGTCTGTAGATGCTTCTCGTATCGTTGTTAAAGTAAACGAAGAAGAGCTAGTACCTGGTGAAGCAGGTATCGACATCTACAACCTGACTAAATACACACGTTCTAACCAGAACACATGTATCAACCAGCGCCCATGTGTAATGCCAGGTGAACCTGTAGCACGTGGCGACGTACTTGCTGATGGTCCTTCAACAGACCTTGGTGAGCTAGCGCTTGGTCAAAACATGCGTATCGCGTTCATGCCTTGGAACGGTTACAACTTCGAAGACTCGATCCTAGTATCTGAGCGCGTAGTTCAAGAAGACCGCTTCACGACAATCCACATCCAAGAACTGACTTGTGTGGCACGTGATACTAAGCTGGGCTCTGAAGAGATCACAGCGGATATTCCAAACGTAGGTGAATCTGCTCTGTCTAAACTAGACGAGTCAGGTATCGTTTACATTGGTGCTGAAGTTAAGGGTGGCGACATCCTAGTTGGTAAAGTAACGCCTAAAGGTGAAACTCAGCTAACGCCTGAAGAGAAGCTACTACGCGCAATCTTCGGTGAAAAAGCATCGGATGTTAAAGATACGTCACTACGTGTACCGAACTCTGTATCAGGTACGATCATCGACGTTCAAGTCTTCACTCGCGATGGCGTAGAGAAAGACAAGCGTGCGCTTGAAATCGAACAGATGCAGCTTAAAGAAGCGAAGAAAGACCTAACTGAAGAATTCCAGATTCTTGAGGGTGGCCTTCTAAACCGTGTTAAAGCTGTTCTGATTGAAGGCGGTTACTCTGAAGCGAAACTTGAGTCTACTGAACGTAAGAAGTGGCTAGAGCTAACGCTAGAAGATGACGCACTACAAACTCAGCTAGAGCAACTTGCTGAGCAGTGGGACGAGCTAAAAGCCGACTTCGATAAGAAGTTTGAAACTAAGCGTCGTAAGATCACTCAAGGTGATGATCTAGCACCTGGCGTACTGAAGATCGTTAAGGTTTACCTAGCGGTTAAACGTCGTATCCAGCCTGGTGATAAGATGGCGGGTCGTCACGGTAACAAGGGTGTAATCTCTAAGATCAACCCTGTTGAAGACATGCCATACGATGAGAAAGGTCAGCCTGTAGACATCGTACTTAACCCACTGGGTGTACCTTCGCGTATGAACATCGGTCAGATCCTAGAAGTTCACTTAGGTCTGGCAGCGAAAGGTATCGGTGACAAGATCAACCAGATGGTTAAAGAGCAGCAAGAACTAGCGAAATTCCGCGAGTTCCTGCAGAAAGTTTACGATCTAGGCGAAACTCGCCAGAAAGTAGACGTTGCTTCTCTGTCTGACGACGAAGTTCGTACACTGATCAAAAACCTACGTGGCGGTCTACCAATCGCGACGCCAGTATTTGACGGTGCTTCTGAGCCGCTAATCAAAGAGCTTCTAAAACTAGCAGACCTACCAACGTCTGGTCAGCTAACGCTGTTTGATGGTCGCACAGGTGATGCGTTTGAGCGTCCTGTAACTGTAGGTTACATGTACATGCTGAAACTAAACCACCTTGTTGATGACAAGATGCACGCTCGTTCAACTGGTTCGTACAGCCTAGTAACTCAGCAACCACTTGGTGGTAAAGCTCAGTTCGGTGGTCAGCGTTTCGGTGAGATGGAAGTATGGGCACTAGAAGCATACGGTGCTGCTTACACTCTACAAGAAATGCTAACTGTTAAGTCGGATGACGTTAACGGCCGTACTAAGATGTACAAGAACATCGTAGACGGAAGCCACAGCATGGAACCTGGTATGCCAGAATCGTTCAACGTATTGTTGAAAGAGATTCGCTCGCTAGGTATCAACATCGAGCTAGAAGACGAAGAGTAATCCCTTTCTCATTTGAGAAAAGTGATTATCTGGTAGAAAGCAGCTAGCGCTTGGCTGGCTGCTTTTAACTCCTTACAGGAGCTGATTGTGAAAGACTTATTAAACTTTCTAAAAGCACAGCATAAGACCGAAGAGTTTGATGCAATCAAAATCGGTCTATCTTCACCAGACATGATCCGTTCATGGTCTTTCGGTGAAGTTAAAAAACCTGAAACGATCAACTATCGTACGTTCAAACCTGAACGCGATGGTCTGTTCTGTGCGCGTATCTTTGGTCCAGTTAAAGACTACGAATGTCTTTGTGGTAAGTACAAGCGCCTGAAGCACCGTGGTGTTATCTGTGAGAAGTGTGGTGTAGAAGTTACACAAACTAAAGTTCGTCGTGACCGTATGGGCCACATCGAACTTGCTTCACCAGTAGCTCACATCTGGTTCCTAAAATCGCTACCGTCTCGTATCGGTCTACTAATGGATATCCCACTACGTGATATCGAACGTGTTCTTTACTTCGAAATGTACGTAGTAACTGAACCAGGTATGACTGATCTAGAAAAGAGTCAGATGCTAACTGAAGAAGAGTATCTGGATCGTCTAGAAGAGTGGGGCGACGAGTTCACGGCTAAAATGGGTGCAGAAGCTATCAAGGACCTACTAGGTTCTATGGATATGCACGCTGAAGCAGAACAAATGCGCGAAGAGTTAGAGACAACAAACTCTGAAACTAAGCGTAAGAAAGTAACTAAGCGTCTTAAACTGGTAGAAGCGTTCATCGCATCGGGTAACAACCCAGAGTGGATGATCCTGACTGTCCTTCCAGTACTTCCGCCAGATCTACGTCCTCTAGTACCACTAGATGGCGGTCGCTTTGCGACTTCTGATCTAAACGATCTATACCGTCGTGTGATCAACCGTAACAACCGTTTGAAGCGTCTTCTAGAGCTTGCAGCTCCGGACATCATCGTACGTAACGAAAAACGTATGCTGCAAGAGTCTGTTGATGCGCTACTAGATAACGGTCGTCGTGGTCGTGCGATCACAGGTTCTAACAAGCGTCCTCTGAAATCTCTTGCTGAT
This sequence comes from Vibrio sp. B1FLJ16, assembly GCF_905175385.1. NCBI lineage: Bacteria > Pseudomonadati > Pseudomonadota > Gammaproteobacteria > Vibrionales > Vibrionaceae > Vibrio > Vibrio sp. B1FLJ16. Next base: position 2,913,166 of record NZ_HG992749.1, on the reverse strand, counting down.
ATGATCAAGGGTAAACAAGGTCGTTTCCGTCAGAACCTACTAGGTAAACGTGTAGACTACTCTGGCCGTTCTGTAATCACAGTAGGTCCATACCTTCGTCTGCACCAGTGTGGTCTTCCTAAGAAGATGGCACTTGAGCTATTCAAACCATTCATCTATAGCAAGCTAGAGACTCGTGGTCTTGCGACTACAATCAAAGCTGCTAAGAAGATGGTAGAGCGTGAAGAAGCGGTTGTTTGGGATATCCTAGACGAAGTAATCCGTGAACACCCAGTACTATTGAACCGTGCACCTACACTTCACCGTCTAGGTATCCAGGCGTTCGAACCAGTACTAATCGAAGGTAAAGCGATTCAGCTACACCCACTTGTGTGTGCGGCGTACAACGCGGACTTCGATGGTGACCAAATGGCGGTTCACGTACCTCTAACTCTAGAGGCACAGCTTGAAGCTCGTACTCTGATGATGTCGACAAACAACATTCTGTCGCCAGCGTCAGGTGATCCTATCATCGTACCTTCTCAGGACGTTGTATTGGGTCTGTACTACATGACTCGTGAAAAGATCAACGTGAAAGGTGAAGGCATGTACCTTTCTGGCCCAGCAGAGGCTGAGAAAGCATACCGCACTAAACAAGCTGAACTTCACGCACGCGTTAAAGTACGTATTACTGAAACAGTCGTAGACGAAGACGGTAACAGCACAACATCTACTGGTATGGTTGATACCACTATCGGTCGTGCAATGCTGTGGCAAATCGTGCCAGCTGGTCTACCGTACAGCATCGTTAACCAAAAGCTAGGTAAGAAGCAAATCTCTAACCTACTTAACGAGGCGTACCGTAAGCTAGGTCTTAAAGACACAGTTATCTTCGCTGACCAAATCATGTACGCAGGTTTTGCTTACGCGGCACTATCTGGTGTATCTGTTGGTATCGACGATATGGTTGTACCGCCAGCTAAGTACACTGAAATCGCAGAAGCGGAAGAAGAAGTGCGTGAAATCCAGGAACAGTACCAATCTGGTCTTGTTACTGCGGGCGAACGCTACAACAAAGTTATCGATATCTGGGCATCGACCAACGACCGCGTTGCGAAAGCAATGATGGAGAACCTATCATCTGAAACGGTAGTTAACCGTGATGGTGAAGAGGAACAACAAGAGTCGTTCAACAGCATCTACATGATGGCGGACTCAGGTGCTCGTGGTTCTGCAGCACAGATTCGTCAGCTTGCTGGTATGCGTGGTCTGATGGCGCGTCCGGATGGTTCAATCATCGAAACGCCGATCACAGCGAACTTTAAAGAAGGTCTAAACGTCCTTCAGTACTTTATCTCAACGCACGGTGCTCGTAAGGGTCTTGCGGATACGGCACTGAAAACAGCGAACTCGGGTTACCTAACTCGTCGTCTAGTAGACGTTGCTCAAGACGTTGTTGTAACTGAACATGACTGTGGCACTCATGAGGGTGTTGACATGATGCCTCATATCGAGGGTGGTGATGTTAAAGTTGCACTGTCTGAGCTAGCTCTTGGCCGTGTAGTTGCTGAAGACGTTATCAAGCCTGGTACTGAAGATGTTCTTATTCCACGTAACACCCTGATCGATGAGAAGTGGTGTCAAATCATGGAAGAGAACTCAGTTGACAGCATGCGTGTACGTTCTGTTGTTACTTGTGATTCTGACTTCGGTTGTTGTGCACAGTGTTACGGTCGTGACCTAGCACGTGGTCACCTAGTGAACCAAGGTGAAGCAGTTGGTGTTATCGCTGCTCAGTCTATCGGTGAGCCGGGTACACAGCTTACGATGCGTACGTTCCACATCGGTGGTGCGGCATCGACAGCAGCAGCAGAAAACAGCATCCAAGTTAAGAACAACGGTTCTGTTAAACTGCACAACGCTAAGTTCGTAACGAACAAAGATAGCAAACTGGTTATCACTTCGCGTGCTGCTGAGTTGACTATCATCGACGAATTCGGTCGTACCAAAGAGAAACACAAACTGCCTTACGGCTCTCTATTGAGCAAAGCAGACAGCGATGCAGTTCAAGCTGGTGAAACAGTAGCGAACTGGGAAGCGCACACACTTCCAATCATCACTGAAGTAGCTGGTCGTATCCAGTTCGTAGATATGATTGATGGTGTGACAGTTTCTCGTCAAACAGATGACCTAACTGGTCTATCTTCAAGTGAAGTGACGGACGCAGCCGCTCGTCCAGCAGCAGGTAAAGATATGCGTCCAGCTATCAAACTTGTTGACGAGCAAGGTAACGATGTAATGATCCCTGGTACAGAAATGCCAGCTCACTACTTCCTACCTGGTAAAGCGATCGTGAACATTGAAGATGGCGCAGAAGTAGGTGTGGGTGATACGCTAGCACGTATTCCTCAGAAATCTGGCGGTAACAAAGATATCACCGGTGGTCTTCCACGCGTTGCTGACCTGTTCGAAGCTCGTAAGCCTAAAGAGCCTGCGATCCTTGCTGAACACACAGGTACGGTAAGCTTTGGTAAAGAGACTAAAGGTAAGCGCCGCCTAGTGATCACTCGTGATAGCGGTGACGCTTACGAAGAGATGATTCCTAAGCATCGTCAGCTTAACGTGTTCGAAGGTGAGCGCGTTGAACGTGGTGATGTAATCGCTGATGGTCCAGAGTCTCCACATGACATCCTACGTCTACGTGGCGTACACGCGGTAACTCAGTACATCGCTAATGAAGTACAAGAAGTTTACCGTCTACAAGGCGTTAAGATTAACGATAAGCACATTGAAACTATCGTTCGTCAAATGCTACGTAAGTGTACTATCACATTTGCTGGTGACTCTGAGTTCCTACCTGGTGAGCAAGTTGAATACTCACAAGTTAAGATCGCTAACCGCGACCTAGAAGCAGAAGGCAAAGAGCCTGCACGTTTCGAACGTGAACTACTAGGTATTACTAAGGCGTCTCTAGCGACTGAGTCGTTCATCTCTGCGGCATCGTTCCAGGAGACAACTCGCGTACTAACAGAAGCTGCGGTTTCTGGTAAGCGTGATGACCTACGTGGTCTGAAAGAGAACGTAATTGTTGGTCGTCTGATCCCAGCTGGTACTGGTTTCGCATACCACCAAGAGCGTCAAGCGAAACGTTCTGAAGCGCAAGAAGGTCCATCAGCTGAACAAGCTACGGATAACCTGGCAGCACTTCTAAACGCTGGCTTCTCTTCTGAAGAATAAGCTATCTGACGAGTAATCGTTAAGAACAAAAAGGCACCTTAGGGTGCCTTTTTTAATACCTCTTGCGAATCTTTATCAAGTGCTTTGGATTGGAATTAAAAAAAGGGCTGATACTTTTGCATCAACCCTATATTTCAATCTCAAGTTTCTGTGAGTGTTGCCTGAACTAGTGGCATTTAAGCCCCTGGTGGCATCGACAGGCTATCTGAAATTTGCTGAATCAGTTGATCTTCAACTTCAAAACGAGTCTCAAGAATTTCTCCGATTAAAGACATATCGGAATTGAAATCCGGTAATTCATCATCTTCTGTGATTTCAGAGTACTTGTCATTAAAGTTGAGCAGTGGCTCCGTGGTAATGACGATTTTTCCGTAAGTCTGGTTGATGTCGTCTGTTACAACAAATCCTGTCGATTTCCAGCGATCCATGACCATGTCGTAAATTTTGAAGTGGCCTTCAGAGATATAATCGACCAAGTGCTGGCAGAAGTCTTGCATTTCAGAAGGGGTAGGAAGTTCAATCACATTACTTTTTGAGCAAGGCTGCAGTGCTGCAAGCTTACAGTATTCTACAATCAGCGATTGTCTGGTTTCTAACCAGTGATCAATGACGTCACTTGAGCCACCCCATTGATCTTGTGTTTGTTTGAATTTTTTTAGCATGACCATGCCCTCATGATCGGAACGCCACCTGGCGAACTTATCCTTTGCATAGCAAAGTTGGTAAAGTTATTACAAACTCTTGTCCTTACTAAAATTTATGTTTCGACTTTCCCTAACGATAAACTCTAGTATGAAATTAGATTGCCAGTAAAATGGATGAACTTCAAGCAGAGGGAGGAGGTTATGTTAAGAAAAGGTGATGTTAAGCGCGTAGAAAATGCGCACTGGTGTGTTGTTTCAGGAAGTGATGTCTGGCTGGTGGATAGTGCTGTTCCTTTCGGTTCTGCAGAACAGTTAGCGCTGCCGGAAGCGGGTGCAAGGCAAATCGGTGAATATCAAAATCACCCTGTTATGTGGCTGAATCTGGCGGATCTTGAGCATGATTTACCGATGACTTCATTACGTGAATGTCTGGAATTTCCTAACTCACTGTTTCTCTTGCTTAGTAAGGCTATCCAATATGGACACATGACTCAAAGTTTGCGTTTTTGTCCACAATGTGGCGGAAGGAACTTTATTAACAATAACCAGCTCGCGATGCAGTGCGGCGAGTGTCGGACGCTGCATTACCCTCGTATCTTCCCATGTATTATTGTCGCTGTACGCAAGGACAAGCAGATTCTATTAGCACAACACCCGCGACATCGAAATGGCATGTATACAGTGATAGCGGGGTTTCTGGAGGTCGGGGAAACACTAGAAGAGTGCGTTGCTCGCGAAATACACGAAGAAACGGGAATCAACGTAAAGAATATTCGCTATTTTGGTAGCCAGCCATGGGCATTTCCGTCCAGCATGATGATGGCATTTTTAGCCGATTATGAATCGGGAGAGTTAAATCCGGACTATACCGAGTTGTCTGATGCGCAGTGGTTCAGCGCTGAAGAAATGCCGCCAGTCGCACCAAAAGGCACCATCGCGCGAGCTCTGATAGAGCAAACTCTGCAAGATATTGACTCTAATTTCTTGGAAAAAAAGGTAAAAAAAACCCTCCGAGAGGGAGGGGGTAAGTAAGATGTCGTTATGAGATGCTGAGTACTGGGTACTCAGTTTATAATTGTAGTTTTCGCTAGCGAACAAATTTTTAACACTGATGAGGGTTGGGTGCAAATTAAGCATTGATTTAAAAGTTAATAACTTGATCCAGGTTGCAAAGCACACAGCTATTAGCCTTAAATCAGTGATAGAATACCTCCTTTCAAAGAAAGCCTAACAATTGGAATTTCGGAATGACTGAATTAAAAAATGATCGTTATCTGCGTGCACTTCTTAAAGAGTCGGTAGATTACACGCCAGTATGGATGATGCGTCAGGCAGGTCGTTACCTACCAGAATACAAAGCAACACGTGCAGAGGCGGGTGATTTCATGTCTTTGTGTAGAAACGCGGAGCTGGCGTCTGAAGTAACTCTTCAACCTCTACGCCGTTTTCCTCTTGATGCAGCAATCTTATTCTCCGACATCCTGACTATCCCTGATGCAATGGGTCTGGGACTGCGCTTTGCAGCTGGTGAAGGCCCCGTATTCGATAACCCGATCACTTGCAAAGCTGACGTGGAAAAAATTGGCCTCCCGGATCCGGAAGGTGAGCTGCAATACGTGATGAATGCTGTGCGTCAGATCCGTAAAGACCTGCAGGGGGAAGTACCTCTAATCGGTTTCTCTGGCAGCCCGTGGACACTCGCAACTTATATGGTTGAAGGTGGTAGCTCGAAAGCATTCACTAAGATCAAGAAGATGATGTACGCTGAGCCGCAAACATTGCACTTGTTACTAGATAAGCTTGCTGACAGTGTCATTGAGTACCTAAACGCACAGATTAAAGCTGGTGCCCAGTCAGTCATGGTATTTGATACGTGGGGTGGTGTACTGACTCCTCGTGACTACAACCTGTTCTCGCTGCAATACATGCACAAAATCGTCGACGGCCTGATCCGTGAAAACGATGGTCGTCGTGTACCTGTTACTCTGTTTACTAAAAATGGTGGTATGTGGTTAGAACAGATCGCAGCGACAGGCTGTGATGCAGTTGGTCTGGACTGGACGATTAACATTGCAGACGCGAAATCTCGTATCGGCGACAAAGTGGCATTGCAGGGCAATATGGACCCATCAATGCTTTATGCTTCACCAGAGCGTATCCGTGAAGAAGTTGCCACTATCCTGGAAGGATTTGGTGATGCAGGTACGGGGCATGTATTTAACCTTGGCCATGGTATCCACTTAGATGTTCCGCCAGAAAATGCCGGTGTATTTGTAGAAGCTGTACACGAGTTGTCTAAGCCATACCATAAATAATCTCGACTTTTTAAGTTCCGATACCGGCATTGATTGCCGGTATTTTTTTGTCTTGAATTTGTCGGTGTATAGCTCATACAGTATTTGGCCTGCTATGATCCAATTACTGTTAAAGCTGTACGAATATAATAATAGTCTTTTAAAAACAGTTTATTATGCGTGTTAGATTTGTGTGGCTTTTTATGATGTACAGATAAAACAGTAAATAGATCATGGGTGACCTAAAGCATCGAGTGGACTCGTTGCCGAAGGTAGGGGATAACATCGGTTTCAAACCACGGATTCTTTTTCAGCCATAACGTATTGCGTGGAGAAGGGTGTGGAAGAGGGATAAAGTCCGGTTCCCAGTCTTGCCATTGCATTACGGTTTGGGTGAGCGTTTTGGGTCTGTTCGTCAGGTAATACTGTTGTGAATACTGGCCAATCAATAACGTCAGCTCAATATTCGGCAGTTGTTCAAGTAACTTCTGATGCCAGGCCGACGCACATTCTTTGCGCGGTGGTAAATCTCCGGACTGCCCTTTACCGGGGTAGCAAAAACCCATTGGAATAATCGCTACTTTATTCTCGTCGTAAAAGGTGTCTTTATCGATATCCAGCCATTGCCGTAATCTGTCACCACTCGGATCATTCCAGGGTATGGATGTTTTATGCACCCGAGTACCTGGAGCCTGCCCGATAATAAGTAAGCGCGCCTCTTTCCCAGCCTGTACCACAGGATTGGCACCTAATGGCAGATTGTTCGCGCAAAGCTGACAGGCCCGGACTTGTTTCAGTAACGTATCTAGAGACATGAGTGTTTCAGTACCCTTTGTCGAAATCAACTTGATGGGAGAATGAGAAGCCATCTCGCCAACGCAGGTAGTTCTCGGTAAATATCTCTGCGACTTGTTCCGGGAAGCTGGTGGCTGCAATGTGTGGTGTGATTGTTATCTGTGGCAATTTCCAGAAAGGGTGATTCTCAGGAAGTGGTTCTTGTTCAAATACATCAAGAATGGCGTGTTCTACCCAGCGGTTCTTCAGTGCGAGTAGCAGCCCTTTATCTTCCAGTATGTCTCCCCGGCCGACATTAATCAGTATCGCCTGATCAAGGTGACTGAGTGTTTCGCTGTTAAGCAGGTAATGCGTATCTGGAGTACTTGGCAGGGTGTTAACCACGATATCTGCCTGTTTCAGGGCACTTGCCAGTTCACTAATGTGAAAAGTCTGCCCAAACTCTCCTCCTGCAGTAGGGATACCGGTGCGATTGACACCGATGGTTTTTAGCCCCATTGCTTGAACGGCTTTGCCTACGTAAGCACCGATACTGCCGGTGCCTAGAATAACCATGGTTTTACCCTGCAGAGAGCTGTATAGATGTGGCTGCCAGTGTTTATCCTGTTGTTGCTGGTGGTAGCGGTTAAAGTGACGGTAGTGCGCAATGCTGTAACCAATGACATATTCGGCAATGAGCGGACCAAAAATTCCACGCACATTGGTGAGCGTATAGTCCCTGCGTAGATCCGGTGACATCAGGGTATTCACCCCTGCAAACGTGGACTGCACCCATTCAAGTTGTGAAAACTCGTCTAACCTTTGTGATAGCAGTGGCGGATCAGCCAATACAATTTGAGCTTCATTTGGCTTATCCGTAATGCTCAGATCCGGCAGGTTTTTCCCTGTCAGTAATGTTTGGTAGGTGTCACGATGCTCCGAGAGCAGGAAAATCTTATTTGGCTGCGGCATTAACTTTTTTCCCTGTGATGAATCAAGTACACTTTCGCTGTATTTTTCTTCAATGATTGAGTGACTATGCTTAAGAATCCTCTTCAGGTTCGGTTAGAAAAACTGGAACCTTGGCAACAAATTACCTTTATGGCGTGTCTGTGTGAGCGCATGTATCCAAACTATGCGATGTTTTGTGACAATACAGAATTTGCTGAACCACGCGCTTACCGAGCGATTCTTGATAGTGTATGGGAAATTCTGACAGTAAAAACGGCGAAAGTGAACTTTGAACGTCAGTTAGAAAAACTAGAAGAGTTATTCCCTAGTGCAGAAGAGTTTGATTTTTACGCTGTCTACCCCGCAATGGATGCGTGTCAGGCGTTGTCTACCTTACTGCATGGTCTGTTAGATCGTGATTACCTTTTCGATTCTATGATTAAGGTGAGTCAGCAATCGGTGCAAACCGTAGCGGATCTGGAACAAGCGCAAGGCAGCGAACCTGTCACTAACGACAATCAAAAAGAAAACCAGGCGGTATGTGAAGAGTGGGACGTTCAGTGGGCTATTTTCCGTCCGTTGCGTGAAGCAACAGAGCGTGATATCAGCCTGATTAAAGATTTACGTGAAGAGTTGCGTGAAGAGGGCGTAAGTAACATCGGTATAGCGCTTTAATCATTTACAAAATAAAAGGCATCCGGTTGGATGCCTTTTATTGTATGACGTCTTCTGACGGTTAAGGCTGCTTACTATCAGGTTTCACCGTTGATTGAGCATCAGAACCGGTGTCCTGTTTTTCTGACTCAGTTTCTTCCTCGTCATCGCGACTTTCAATTACACCGTGTTTCTCTTTCCAGCTTTCCCAGCGTTGATACGCCAGCTCCTGCATGTCTGTGCTTTTATCCGCTTCGTCAATGATCTCTTCACCGACTAAATGCTCAAAGATGTCTTCCAGTGTAACTAAGCCCTGTACCGTACCGTATTCATCAACCACAAGTGCAAGTTGCAGACGGTGGGTCATCATCTGATCAAACACCTTAGGTAATGCGGTATTATTTAGTACCACCTGAATCGGGCGCATCACCGTACCAAGCAGTTTCTGGCCACTGCCGGATTGTTGCAGTTTAAACAGTTCCAGACGGTGAACAAAACCGATGATGTTGTCTTTCTGCTCGCTATAAATTAAAGGACGGGAGAAAGGCGTATCCTTGTGTAGATCCAGAAATTGATCAATGGTCTTGGTCGCATTAACACGAAATACCACCGGACGAGGCGTCATCACCTGGGTAACAGGAACATCTTGAATACCAAGCAGGTTACTCAGGATTTTTGACTCACCTTCGGCAAACTCACCGCTTTCACGGGCGAGAATGGCCATCGCAGATAACTCGTCACGCATCTTAGGTGCTTCGTGGTTACGGGCAAGACGTTTGGTGATTTGCTCAGAGAACCAGACGAAAGGCGTTAAAGCCCATACCATCCAGCGCAGAGTGACCGCCGTCGTCGGAGCAAGCTGACGCCAGTAGGTTGCACCTATGGTCTTAGGTACGATTTCCGATAAAACCAAAATCGCTAGTGTCAGAACTGCGGAGAAAATACCCAGCGCTTCACTACCGAAAACCGCCGCGGCTTGCGCACCTGCGGTTGCTGCACCAATCGTATGGGCGATGGTGTTGAGAGTCAGTATCGATGCCAACGGACGGTCGATGTCAGATTTGAGTTTAGATAGCTGCTCTGCAGCCGGGTGCCCCTGTTGATTGAGTTGCGCTATGTAAGTCGGACTGATACTCAGTAATACCGCCTCCAGTACCGAACAGATAAACGAAATGCCGATAGCAATAGATACATAAATGGATAACAGCAGCATAGTTGCCCTTGAAATAGTTGGATTGTGGTTAATTGCGGCAATTATAGCCGCTAAATCGCGATATAAATTGCGCCAATTGCACCGGAAAGCAAGGGGTTTCGAATGATATGTGGTAACAAACTGTGAGTTGTTACTCATATTATGGCTAAAAGTACGTCATAAAACCGAAAGATCACCCACAAACCTTTGCCAGATGGGGCATTAATGTTTTAGAGTGAGACGAATTCGATAACCTATAAGAAGGGAAACCTAATGAACAAGACCCAATTAATCGACTTTATCGCAGAGAAAGCAGATCTATCTAAAGCACAAGCAAAAGCTGCTCTTGAAGCGACTCTTGAAGGTGTAACTGGTGCACTTAAAGAGGGTGACCAAGTTCAACTAATTGGTTTTGGTACGTTCAAAGTAAACCACCGCGCTGCACGTACTGGTCGCAATCCTAAGACTGGTGACGAGATTCAAATTGCAGCTGCTAACGTTCCTGCATTCGTAGCGGGTAAAGCGCTGAAAGAATCAGTAAACTAAGCTAGAATGCACCGAGGTATCCTGCCTCGGTGCAATTTTATGAAAAAACATCTTTTCACTTCACTTTTCCTCTCTGGCCTTTCTCTTGTTGGCTGTTCATCAGTAGACACTACCAATCTTGAACAATTTACCTATTTCACCGGTGGTAAAATCGAAGGTGATGCGAGCAGTTTGTACTGGATAACAGAGCGGCTTACCCGTATCAGCACTGCAGCGGATTACGTCACAGCCGGGGATTATGGTTGGTATCAAAGTGAGTATCGCTGGGATGAAGGGGAACTACGTGAGTTGATTCGAAAGGGTGACCAGCTAGATGCCAAGCAGGGCATGGTGCCTTTTCAAATCCATATCCGATTTAATAAAGATGGTGAGGCGGTTTATCAACAATACCGAGTTAATAGTAAGGTACTCCCCTTACAGCATGATCAACTAGAGCGTTTTAAGGCAGAAGCTAAGGATATCGTTGTTTCTGTTAAAGAGCGTTCTGGTAACGGGCAGAAACTGATTCAAGGCTACTGGGATGGTGAGTCGTTAGAAACTTGCAACGGGAAAGAGTTTGCAACATTAGAATTTAACCAAACCCTGCCGAAATTTGTTATTGACCGGTTAGCATCAGTGGATAATTACATCGCCTTTGTTGGTCGAGAGTCACGTAATAAGGTGATGGTTGATGAGCTGTTGTTACTTAAAGATGATGACTCAGATTGTATTCAGCGGCCTAAGCTTATTGCTGAATAGTCTCCCGTATTGAACAGTAAAAAGGCGCTTAACGCGCCTTTTTTATTTTAGCCAACGGGTGGTGTTGTTATTTTGATTGCTCACGAGCGATAGCGCGGTAGCCGATATCATTGCGATGGAACATACCATTCCAGCTGATCTGTTTTGTCAGCTCGTACGCTCGCTGCTGAGCTTCTGAAACGCTGTGACCCAGCGCTGTCGCACACAGAACGCGGCCACCGTTTGTTACGATCTCACCGTTTTTATTGTCTGTACCAGCATGGAATACTTTCTCGCCTTCAACTTCGATTTGCGGCAAGCCTGAAATCACATCGCCTTTGTTGTATGCCGCCGGGTAACCGCCTGCAGCAAGTACAATACCGATAGACGCGCGTGGATCCCATTTAGATTCCACTTGATCCAGTTTCTTGTCGACAGCAGCCAGACAAAGATCTACCAAATCTGATTGCATGCGCATCATGATTGGTTGAGTCTCAGGATCACCGAAGCGACAGTTATATTCGATCACTTTTGGTGTGCCGTCTTTATCGATCATCAGACCTGCGTACAGGAAGCCTGTGTACGGGTGACCTTCAGCCGCCATTCCGCGAACTGTCGGGTAAATCACTTCATCCATGATGCGGTTGTGGATTTCTGTAGTTACCACTGGTGCCGGAGAGTAAGCACCCATACCACCTGTGTTAGGACCAGTATCTTTGTCACCGACACGTTTGTGGTCTTGGCTGGTGGCCATTGGTAGTACGTTTTCACCATCTACCATCACGATGAAGCTTGCTTCTTCACCTTCCAGGAACTCTTCAATCACTACGCGGCTGCCTGCGTCACCAAAAGCGTTACCAGCCAGCATGTCTTTAATTGCGTCTTCTGCTTCTTCCAGAGTCATCGCAACGATAACGCCTTTACCAGCCGCCAGACCGTCTGCTTTAACAACGATAGGTGCACCTTGCTCACGTACATAAGATAATGCAGGTTCAATTTCAGTAAAGTTAGCGTAAGCACCCGTTGGGATCTTGTGGCGAGCAAGGAAGTCTTTTGTGAACGCTTTTGAGCCTTCAAGTTGAGCTGCTGCCTGAGTAGGGCCGAAAATAGGCAAACCCGCTTCGTTAAACGCATCGACAACACCGATAACCAGTGGCGCTTCAGGGCCAACGATAGTCAGTTCAATCGCGTTTTCTTTTGCAAATTCAACAAGGCCAGCGATGTCTTCTACATCGATGTTTACGTTCTCTAGTTTTGGTTCTAGCGCTGTACCTGCATTACCAGGTGCAATGAAGATAGTCTCAACATCTGGATTTTGCGCGGCTTTCCAGCCTAGAGCATGTTCGCGACCGCCTGAACCAATGATTAAAACTCGCATATTAAAATTCCTTAATTAAAAGTTTTTCTCAAAGTAGTGAGTGTTTTATGTTACTCAGCTATTCGAGTCCTCTTTAAATCAGTGGGAGCGATAACAAGGCGACAACCGAGCTTATCCCTATAAGCATAGCTAGCTATGTGATTAGGGTAAGTGAGAGCAGTCAACGACGTTTTCGCCCCAATGATGACAAGAGGATTAGTGGCGGAAGTGACGCATCCCCGTAAAGATCATCGCCATACCGTGCTCATCTGCGGCTGCGATAACTTCGTCGTCACGCATAGAACCACCTGGCTGAATCACACACTTGATACCTGCTTCTGCAGCCGCATCAATGCCGTCACGGAACGGGAAGAATGCGTCCGATGCCATTACGCTGCCAGCGACCTCCAGACCTTCGTCTGCCGCTTTGATGCCTGCAATTTTTGCAGAGTAAACTCGGCTCATTTGGCCTGCGCCCACACCGATAGTCATGTCACCTTTTGCGTAAACGATGGCATTTGATTTTACGTATTTCGCTACTTTCCAGCAGAACAGGGCATCTTTTAGCTCTTCTTCTGTTGGCTGACGTTTAGATACCACTTTAAGATCATCCAGGCTTACCATGCCTTGGTCGCGGTCTTGAACTAGCAGACCGCCGTTCACGCGTTTAATATCAAAGCCAGTGGTCTTAGTTGTCCACTCACCACACTCAAGCAGACGAACGTTTTTCTTCGCTGCAACCACTTCGATTGCTTCTTCAGATACTGAAGGTGCGATAATAACTTCAACGAACTGACGTTCAACGATAGCTGTAGCTGTTTCCGCGTCTAGCTCTTGGTTGAATGCAATAATACCGCCGAAAGCAGACGTTGGGTCTGTCTGGTATGCGCGGTTGTAGGCTTCCAGAATATCTTTACCCAGTGCAACACCACATGGGTTCGCGTGTTTTACGATCACACATGCTGGTTCACTGAACTCTTTCACACACTCAAGTGCTGCATCAGTGTCAGCGATGTTGTTGTAAGAAAGTGCTTTACCCTGAATTTGGCGTGCAGTAGAAACTGACGCTTCTTCTGGGTTCGCTTCAACGTAGAATGCTGCTGCCTGGTGGCTGTTCTCACCGTAGCGCATATCTTGTTTCTTCTCGAACTGCTGGTTGAAAGTACGAGGGAACTTTGACTCGTCGTCGCCTTCTTTGTTCTCACCGTAAGATGGAACCATAGTGCCGAAGTAGTTTGCGATCATACCGTCGTAAGATGCAGTATGCTCAAATGCAGTGATTGCAAGGTCGAAGCGGGTTTCCAGAGTCAGAGACTTGTCGTTGGCATCCATTTCAGCAATTACGCGGTCGTAGTCTGAAGCGTTTACAACGATGGTCACGTCTTTGTGGTTCTTCGCTGCTGAGCGAACCATTGTCGGACCACCGATATCGATGTTCTCAACAGCGTCTTCTAGAGTACAACCGTCTTTAGCAACAGTTTCTGCAAATGGGTATAGGTTAACGACAACCATGTCGATTGGATTGATGCCGTGCTTTTCCATCACTTCATCATCTTGACCACGACGGCCTAAAACGCCGCCATGAACTTTCGGGTGAAGCGTCTTAACGCGACCGTCCATCATTTCTGGGAAACCAGTGTAGTCAGAGACTTCAGTTACTGCGATGCCTTGCTCAGCAAGTAGGCGAGCTGTACCACCAGTAGATAGGATATCGACACCGCGCTCAGCAAGAGCTTGTGCAAACTCAACAATACCTGTTTTGTCTGATACGCTGATTAGCGCACGGCGAATAGGACGAGCGTTGTTCATGCTTCCATTTTCCTCAAATTCACGGAGTTAAAGATGTTTGCCAAAAATGAACTTGTTTTTACCTCTTGGGGTAAAATATTGGCCAGTTTTGGTAAAGACCTTTTCAGGGTGTTTTCGGTCAGAAAACCATCTCCACTATTTGATGGCGCGTATTCTAACTAATTTATTACAAAAAAGCTCGCGCAATCGTTTGGCATCGCAAAAATTTTTATAAAAAGGTCGATCTTTAGCTTTAAAAGTAACGAGATAGTTAATAAGGACAGTTATGTTTCAGATAGGCGAACTAGCGAAACGCTGCGGCGTGACCACCGATACATTACGTTTCTACGAGAAGAATGAGCTGATTAAGCCTGCGGGGCGAAGCGAGTCGGGCTATCGGCTCTACAAAGATGAGAATCAGAAACAGGTACGATTTATCCTTAAGGCCAAAGAGTTAGGGCTCAGTTTGGATGAAATTAAAGACCTGCTTGAAATTCAGCTAGAAGCCACCGAACACAGTTGTGCAGAGGTAAAAGCCATCACTTCTGCTAAGTTAGAGCTGATTGATGAGAAAATTAATGAACTCACCAAAATTCGCCGCGCGCTAAAGAAAATCAATGACGCCTGCTGCGGTCATGCTAATGACGATGCCAGTCACTGCTCTATCCTGGCAGCTATAGAGTAGTCTCATTTTTGTGCCGTTTGCTTTTAGCTCGCTTTGAACCGGCGGCATAGCTAGAAACACGTTATGTTCCTACTTATAATCCCCCCTCTTTTTGTCGTTAAGTAAAAGCGTTTCAACACTACCAATGTAAGTTGGTATGGTAGTTAAGAGAGAACTAATATGGCTGGAGTTTATTTTCGGATCAATGATTGGGTATTGGACGTTGATGAAAATAAGTTATACCGAAAAGATAGAGAAGTTACTGCCGAGCCACGTTTGATAAATCTTCTTAGTTTTCTCGCTGACAATGCTAATCAGATATTTACTCGTGAAGCGCTTATCCTATCGGTCTGGGAGAGGGATACTGTCGCAGACCAGGTGGTGACTCAGTCTATTTTTGAGCTACGCAAGCTGTTAGCTGACGGACGAGACGATTACCCCAGCTACGTGATCACAGTACCTAAGCGTGGATATAAGCTGGTGGCTGATGTCTCATTAATGACGGCTGCGGAGTTCAGAGCATTCCGTCTTTCTGAGTGTGATTACGGTAAGGAGGCAGAATCTGACTCTGAATCAAATGATACCAGGGTAAGACCGAAGTATGACTCAGCGGTCCAAGTGACTGGGAAAGAGATACATCAACTAATACAAAAGAAACGCTCAGAACGCTTATGGCGTCTTGGGTTTCTCGGTATCACACTAATAAGTCTGATGGTGAGCATAATTACGGTTCTGACTTACAAAAAGCCTGAAGTGAAAAAGAGCCATCCGATCGACACACACCTGATTGAGTTCAAAATGCAGAACAATTCAGGCTTGAATGATGACTTTGTTGATGGCCTGACTAAAAAAATAATGTCTGATGTGGCTCAGGTCAGCGACTACAGAGTGATGCAGACTGGTACCTCTGTTATTATAGTTACTAAGCCCGGAAAGTCTGTGGTGGTGAGAGTCAGGGAGAATGATGGCGTCAGATTTTTAGAAGTAGAGTATCGGACTCACGTTTCGAAAAATGCACTCTACCGACGTTTATATGTATTGACTGATAGTGATCTAAGAACTGTACTTCAGCAGGCCTCCTTAAGTCTGATGACAATACTGAACGTGCCAGAAGCTAAGCTCAAATCCTCAACGCTGGGTGGCGGCCTCCCGATGACGCCAAGAGGGTTGAAGCTGTTTATTCAGGCCAACCATTACTTAAAAGTTTCAGATATCAATCTATATCAATATGGTATTGAACTTATGGAACATGCTCTGGAAATAGAGCCTGACAATGTATATGTACAAGCAGAGTTGCTGATTGCTTACCACGTGCAGAAAGCATTTTCTCCAGACCTCGGGGTTATTGAGCCACATTTAGAGAAGATACGTGATGCCCTGGAAGTAAATGCAAAAATGGTTACCGGGCAGATTCAACCGCGCATATACGAAGCATTGGCACTTCATGAAACTGTATCTGGTGAGTTGGGGATAGCAAAGCAATACCTAACTCAGGCTTTAAATCTACGTGAGTCTGCTCTTTCTTATGTGATTCGCGGAAAACAGGCAGAATTGGCAGGAAACAGACAGTTAGCGGATAAGTCGTATTCAGAGGCTCTTTATATAGATAGCTCTTTTGAAACTTATTTGTTGTGTCAGAAGCTAATCTTTACCAGCGAGATAGAAGTGGGTGACGCCACTGATCAAGCGGTTATAGCTGTAACCGATTAAATCCGTTATATACAGAGATACCATTACTTTCTGCCCCTCACTAAATTGGAGGGGCTTCTTGTTTTCCAATACATGACAGAAGACAAATACGTCTTGGTGTAATGAGTAGTAATAAAGGATTAGTTTGATCTGTGCATCTATCTATATAAGAAAGATCTTATCTATAAACTCAATATCAAGTGCCAAGGGGTAAGAGATTGATGGTTTGCCTCGCTGTTTATGTCGATTAAACACAAAAATAAACACAAAAAGCATTGAAGCTGAGAAAAGTTCAGGAATCAAATTGACGATCCTTACATGAAATACAGAACAAATATCTTCCGCTAAGCATGAAAGAGGTGACCTTTAAGCACGGAAAAGATCCGTTTAAATAGGAAAAAACCGGAAGAATTGCTTCCTATTTGTACAGGTTGTTCAATACTTGTTCGGTTGAAAGTTTTTTTATAAAAAAACGCTTGTGCTAATTTCTCAACTCCCTATACTGCGCATCCACCGACACGGAGTGAGACAACAGTCACACAGCGAGTCGGAAAGAGAGAAAAAGAAATTTGAAAAAATGCTTGACTCTCAAATCGGGAAGCGTAAGATACGCACCCCTGACAGCACGACGCGAAAGCGATGAGTAAGTCAGAAATGCTCTTTAAAAATAAGAACCTATCAATCTGTGTGGGCACTCGTTGATGATAATCCAATTCGAAACTTCGGTTTCAAATTAGGTTTCAATGATACGAAGTGACCATTGAATCTTCGGATTCAGCACAGTCAATTCATTATCGTTCTGTTGGAACGATAATAGCTTTAAAATTACTTTTGTAGTTTTGAAGTCAGTATTCATTGAGCCGAACAAAATCTTAAATTGAAGAGTTTGATCATGGCTCAGATTGAACGCTGGCGGCAGGCCTAACACATGCAAGTCGAGCGGAAACGAGTTATCTGAACCTTCGGGGGACGATAACGGCGTCGAGCGGCGGACGGGTGAGTAATGCCTAGGAAATTGCCCTGATGTGGGGGATAACCATTGGAAACGATGGCTAATACCGCATGATGCCTTCGGGCCAAAGAGGGGGACCTTCGGGCCTCTCGCGTCAGGATATGCCTAGGTGGGATTAGCTAGTTGGTGAGGTAAGGGCTCACCAAGGCGACGATCCCTAGCTGGTCTGAGAGGATGATCAGCCACACTGGAACTGAGACACGGTCCAGACTCCTACGGGAGGCAGCAGTGGGGAATATTGCACAATGGGCGCAAGCCTGATGCAGCCATGCCGCGTGTGTGAAGAAGGCCTTCGGGTTGTAAAGCACTTTCAGTCGTGAGGAAGGTAGTGTAGTTAATAGCTGCATTATTTGACGTTAGCGACAGAAGAAGCACCGGCTAACTCCGTGCCAGCAGCCGCGGTAATACGGAGGGTGCGAGCGTTAATCGGAATTACTGGGCGTAAAGCGCATGCAGGTGGTTTGTTAAGTCAGATGTGAAAGCCCGGGGCTCAACCTCGGAATTGCATTTGAAACTGGCAGACTAGAGTACTGTAGAGGGGGGTAGAATTTCAGGTGTAGCGGTGAAATGCGTAGAGATCTGAAGGAATACCGGTGGCGAAGGCGGCCCCCTGGACAGATACTGACACTCAGATGCGAAAGCGTGGGGAGCAAACAGGATTAGATACCCTGGTAGTCCACGCCGTAAACGATGTCTACTTGGAGGTTGTGGCCTTGAGCCGTGGCTTTCGGAGCTAACGCGTTAAGTAGACCGCCTGGGGAGTACGGTCGCAAGATTAAAACTCAAATGAATTGACGGGGGCCCGCACAAGCGGTGGAGCATGTGGTTTAATTCGATGCAACGCGAAGAACCTTACCTACTCTTGACATCCAGAGAACTTTCCAGAGATGGATTGGTGCCTTCGGGAACTCTGAGACAGGTGCTGCATGGCTGTCGTCAGCTCGTGTTGTGAAATGTTGGGTTAAGTCCCGCAACGAGCGCAACCCTTATCCTTGTTTGCCAGCGAGTAATGTCGGGAACTCCAGGGAGACTGCCGGTGATAAACCGGAGGAAGGTGGGGACGACGTCAAGTCATCATGGCCCTTACGAGTAGGGCTACACACGTGCTACAATGGCGCATACAGAGGGCGGCCAACTTGCGAAAGTGAGCGAATCCCAAAAAGTGCGTCGTAGTCCGGATTGGAGTCTGCAACTCGACTCCATGAAGTCGGAATCGCTAGTAATCGTGGATCAGAATGCCACGGTGAATACGTTCCCGGGCCTTGTACACACCGCCCGTCACACCATGGGAGTGGGCTGCAAAAGAAGTAGGTAGTTTAACCTTCGGGGGGACGCTTACCACTTTGTGGTTCATGACTGGGGTGAAGTCGTAACAAGGTAGCGCTAGGGGAACCTGGCGCTGGATCACCTCCTTATACGATGATTATACACGATGAGTGTCCACACAGATTGATAGTTCACAAGCGCAAGCTTGTAGCTAACATAGCTCTTTAACAATTTGGAAAGCTGACAAAATAATCTTTAAGATTATTTGTAAAGTTCTCAAAGTATTCCTGATGGAATACAACTAACAACACATTCAAGTGTTCTTGGAATTTGAGTCCGGCAAAATCGAAAGCTGTCTCGCTCATTCAAATAATGAGACAGCAACTTTGGTTGTTTAACTTCAATTCGAAACTCCTTCGGGTTGTATGGTTAAGTGACTAAGCGTACACGGTGGATGCCTTGGCAGTCAGAGGCGATGAAGGACGTATTAACTTGCGATAAGCCCAGATTAGGCAGTAAAAGCCACTTGAGTCTGGGATTTCCGAATGGGGAAACCCACTAGCATAAGCTAGTATCGCTGCGTGAATACATAGCGCAGCGAGGCGAACCGGGGGAACTGAAACATCTAAGTACCCCGAGGAAAAGAAATCAACCGAGATTCCGAAAGTAGCGGCGAGCGAAATTGGACTAGCCCTTAAGCTTTATATGCGTTAGACGAACGGTCTGGAAAGTCCGGCGATACAGGGTGATAGCCCCGTAGTTGACAACGCACATTCAGTGAAATCGAGTAGGGCGGGACACGTGATATCCTGTCTGAATATGGGGGGACCATCCTCCAAGGCTAAATACTACTGACTGACCGATAGTGAACCAGTACCGTGAGGGAAAGGCGAAAAGAACCCCTGTGAGGGGAGTGAAATAGAACCTGAAACCGTGTACGTACAAGCAGTAGGAGCAGGCTTTGTCCTGTGACTGCGTACCTTTTGTATAATGGGTCAGCGACTTATATTCAGTGGCAAGGTTAACCATCTAGGGGAGCCGTAGGGAAACCGAGTCTTAACTGGGCGTTTTAGTCTCTGGATATAGACCCGAAACCAGGTGATCTAGCCATGGGCAGGTTGAAGGTTGAGTAACATCAACTGGAGGACCGAACCGACTAATGTTGAAAAATTAGCGGATGACTTGTGGCTAGGGGTGAAAGGCCAATCAAACCTGGAGATAGCTGGTTCTCCCCGAAAGCTATTTAGGTAGCGCCTCGGACGAATACTACTGGGGGTAGAGCACTGTTAAGGCTAGGGGGTCATCCCGACTTACCAACCCTTTGCAAACTCCGAATACCAGTAAGTACTATCCGGGAGACACACGGCGGGTGCTAACGTCCGTCGTGGAGAGGGAAACAACCCAGACCGCCAGCTAAGGTCCCAAATTACTACTAAGTGGGAAACGATGTGGGAAGGCTCAGACAGCCAGGATGTTGGCTTAGAAGCAGCCATCATTTAAAGAAAGCGTAATAGCTCACTGGTCGAGTCGGCCTGCGCGGAAGATGTAACGGGGCTAAGTAGTAAACCGAAGCTGCGGCAATATACTTTTGTATATTGGGTAGGGGAGCGTTCTGTAAGCGGTTGAAGGTGTGTGGTAACGCATGCTGGACGTATCAGAAGTGCGAATGCTGACATGAGTAACGATAAAGGGGGTGAAAAACCTCCTCGCCGGAAGACCAAGGGTTCCTGTCCAACGTTAATCGGGGCAGGGTAAGTCGACCCCTAAGGCGAGGCCGAAAGGCGTAGTCGATGGGAAACGGGTTAATATTCCCGTACTTCTTACAATTGCGATGGGGGGACGGAGAAGGCTAGGTGGGCCTGGCGACGGTTGTCCAGGTTCAAGTGCGTAGGCTTAAGAGTTAGGTAAATCCGGCTCTTTTTAAGGCTGAGACACGACGTCGAGCTACTACGGTAGTGAAGTCATTGATGCCATGCTTCCAGGAA
This sequence comes from Vibrio sp. B1FLJ16, assembly GCF_905175385.1. NCBI lineage: Bacteria > Pseudomonadati > Pseudomonadota > Gammaproteobacteria > Vibrionales > Vibrionaceae > Vibrio > Vibrio sp. B1FLJ16. Next base: position 2,892,417 of record NZ_HG992749.1, on the reverse strand, counting down.
AAGCCTCTAAGCTTCAGATTGTAAGGAATCGTACCCCAAACCGACACAGGTGGTCGGGTAGAGAATACCAAGGCGCTTGAGAGAACTCGGGTGAAGGAACTAGGCAAAATGGTACCGTAACTTCGGGAGAAGGTACGCTCTCGACGGTGAAGTCCCTCGCGGATGGAGCTATTGAGAGTCGCAGATACCAGGTGGCTGCAACTGTTTATTAAAAACACAGCACTGTGCAAAATCGTAAGATGACGTATACGGTGTGACGCCTGCCCGGTGCCGGAAGGTTAATTGATGGGGTTAGACTTCGGTCGAAGCTCTTGATCGAAGCCCCGGTAAACGGCGGCCGTAACTATAACGGTCCTAAGGTAGCGAAATTCCTTGTCGGGTAAGTTCCGACCTGCACGAATGGCGTAATGATGGCCACGCTGTCTCCACCCGAGACTCAGTGAAATTGAAATCGCTGTGAAGATGCAGTGTACCCGCGGCTAGACGGAAAGACCCCGTGAACCTTTACTACAGCTTGGCACTGAACATTGACCCTACATGTGTAGGATAGGTGGGAGGCTTTGAAGACGGTACGCCAGTATCGTTGGAGCCGTCCTTGAAATACCACCCTTGTAGTGTTGATGTTCTAACGTTGACCCCTTATCGGGGTTACGGACAGTGCCTGGTGGGTAGTTTGACTGGGGCGGTCTCCTCCCAAAGAGTAACGGAGGAGCACGAAGGTGGGCTAATCACGGTTGGACATCGTGAGGTTAGTGCAATGGCATAAGCCCGCTTGACTGCGAGAATGACAATTCGAGCAGGTGCGAAAGCAGGTCATAGTGATCCGGTGGTTCTGAATGGAAGGGCCATCGCTCAACGGATAAAAGGTACTCCGGGGATAACAGGCTGATACCGCCCAAGAGTTCATATCGACGGCGGTGTTTGGCACCTCGATGTCGGCTCATCACATCCTGGGGCTGAAGTCGGTCCCAAGGGTATGGCTGTTCGCCATTTAAAGTGGTACGCGAGCTGGGTTTAGAACGTCGTGAGACAGTTCGGTCCCTATCTGCCGTGGGCGTTGGAGAATTGAAAGGGGCTGCTCCTAGTACGAGAGGACCGGAGTGGACGAACCTCTGGTGTTCGGGTTGTGTCGCCAGACGCATTGCCCGGTAGCTAAGTTCGGAATTGATAACCGCTGAAAGCATCTAAGCGGGAAGCAAGCCTTGAGATGAGTTCTCCCTGATACTTTAAGTATCCTAAAGGGTTGTCGTAGACTACGACGTTGATAGGCAGGGTGTGTAAGCGTTGTGAGGCGTTGAGCTAACCTGTACTAATTGCCCGTGAGGCTTAACCATACAACACCCAAGGGGTTTTGATGGACTCAATAAAAGAACATTGAATGTGTAAGAACGAGAATTAAAAAAACAGCTTTCCAGATTAAAGAATTTGCTTGGCGGCCATAGCGTTTTGGACCCACCTGATTCCATTCCGAACTCAGAAGTGAAACAAAACAGCGCCGATGGTAGTGTGGGGTTTCCCCATGTGAGAGTAGGACATCGCCAGGCTTTAATTTCGACTTTGCTTATGATTTAAGCAAGTCACCATAGGGTTCTGAAGTTTTTCAGAATTTTATGTTGACTTTCAAAGTGGAAAGCGTATTATACGCACCTCGCTTACGTGCTAAGGCACTGAAAGCCAAGCTCTTTAACAATATAGACCTATCAATCTGTGTGGGCACTCGTTGATGATAATCCAATTCGATACTTCGGTATCAAATTAGGTTTCAATGATACGAAGTGACCATTGAATCTTCGGATTCAGCACAGTCAATTCAAACATTACTTTATGTAATGTTCAGTATTCATTGAGCCGAACAAAATCTTAAATTGAAGAGTTTGATCATGGCTCAGATTGAACGCTGGCGGCAGGCCTAACACATGCAAGTCGAGCGGAAACGAGTTATCTGAACCTTCGGGGAACGATAACGGCGTCGAGCGGCGGACGGGTGAGTAATGCCTAGGAAATTGCCCTGATGTGGGGGATAACCATTGGAAACGATGGCTAATACCGCATGATGCCTTCGGGCCAAAGAGGGGGACCTTCGGGCCTCTCGCGTCAGGATATGCCTAGGTGGGATTAGCTAGTTGGTGAGGTAAGGGCTCACCAAGGCGACGATCCCTAGCTGGTCTGAGAGGATGATCAGCCACACTGGAACTGAGACACGGTCCAGACTCCTACGGGAGGCAGCAGTGGGGAATATTGCACAATGGGCGCAAGCCTGATGCAGCCATGCCGCGTGTGTGAAGAAGGCCTTCGGGTTGTAAAGCACTTTCAGTCGTGAGGAAGGTAGTGTAGTTAATAGCTGCATTATTTGACGTTAGCGACAGAAGAAGCACCGGCTAACTCCGTGCCAGCAGCCGCGGTAATACGGAGGGTGCGAGCGTTAATCGGAATTACTGGGCGTAAAGCGCATGCAGGTGGTTTGTTAAGTCAGATGTGAAAGCCCGGGGCTCAACCTCGGAATTGCATTTGAAACTGGCAGACTAGAGTACTGTAGAGGGGGGTAGAATTTCAGGTGTAGCGGTGAAATGCGTAGAGATCTGAAGGAATACCGGTGGCGAAGGCGGCCCCCTGGACAGATACTGACACTCAGATGCGAAAGCGTGGGGAGCAAACAGGATTAGATACCCTGGTAGTCCACGCCGTAAACGATGTCTACTTGGAGGTTGTGGCCTTGAGCCGTGGCTTTCGGAGCTAACGCGTTAAGTAGACCGCCTGGGGAGTACGGTCGCAAGATTAAAACTCAAATGAATTGACGGGGGCCCGCACAAGCGGTGGAGCATGTGGTTTAATTCGATGCAACGCGAAGAACCTTACCTACTCTTGACATCCAGAGAACTTTCCAGAGATGGATTGGTGCCTTCGGGAACTCTGAGACAGGTGCTGCATGGCTGTCGTCAGCTCGTGTTGTGAAATGTTGGGTTAAGTCCCGCAACGAGCGCAACCCTTATCCTTGTTTGCCAGCGAGTAATGTCGGGAACTCCAGGGAGACTGCCGGTGATAAACCGGAGGAAGGTGGGGACGACGTCAAGTCATCATGGCCCTTACGAGTAGGGCTACACACGTGCTACAATGGCGCATACAGAGGGCGGCCAACTTGCGAAAGTGAGCGAATCCCAAAAAGTGCGTCGTAGTCCGGATTGGAGTCTGCAACTCGACTCCATGAAGTCGGAATCGCTAGTAATCGTGGATCAGAATGCCACGGTGAATACGTTCCCGGGCCTTGTACACACCGCCCGTCACACCATGGGAGTGGGCTGCAAAAGAAGTAGGTAGTTTAACCTTCGGGGGGACGCTTACCACTTTGTGGTTCATGACTGGGGTGAAGTCGTAACAAGGTAGCGCTAGGGGAACCTGGCGCTGGATCACCTCCTTATACGATGATTACTCACGATGAGTGTCCACACAGATTGATACGGTTTATGTAAAAGAGACGATACTGGGTCTGTAGCTCAGGTGGTTAGAGCGTTCGCCTGATAAGCGAGAGGTCGGTGGTTCGAGTCCACTCAGACCCACCAATTCCTTTTAGGGAGTTGGCATACAGTATCGACACCTTGATGGGGCTATAGCTCAGCTGGGAGAGCGCCTGCCTTGCACGCAGGAGGTCTGCGGTTCGATCCCGCATAGCTCCACCATCTTTAAGCGCATTAGCGATAGTGCTTTTAAAAATGGTTACTTCATTGAAGTGATTAGCTCTTTAACAATTTGGAAAGCTGACAAAATAATCTTTAAGATTATTTGTAAAGTTCTCAAAGTATTCCTAAGGGAATACAACTAACAACACATTCAAGTGTTCTTGGAATTTGAGTCCGGCAAAATCGAAAGCTGTCTCGCTCATTCAAATAATGAGACAGCAACTTTGGTTGTTTAACTTCAATTCGAAACTCCTTCGGGTTGTATGGTTAAGTGACTAAGCGTACACGGTGGATGCCTTGGCAGTCAGAGGCGATGAAGGACGTATTAACTTGCGATAAGCCCAGATTAGGCAGTAAAAGCCACTTGAGTCTGGGATTTCCGAATGGGGAAACCCACTAGCATAAGCTAGTATCGCTGCGTGAATACATAGCGCAGCGAGGCGAACCGGGGGAACTGAAACATCTAAGTACCCCGAGGAAAAGAAATCAACCGAGATTCCGAAAGTAGCGGCGAGCGAAATTGGACTAGCCCTTAAGCTTTATATGCGTTAGACGAACGGTCTGGAAAGTCCGGCGATACAGGGTGATAGCCCCGTAGTTGACAACGCACATTCAGTGAAATCGAGTAGGGCGGGACACGTGATATCCTGTCTGAATATGGGGGGACCATCCTCCAAGGCTAAATACTACTGACTGACCGATAGTGAACCAGTACCGTGAGGGAAAGGCGAAAAGAACCCCTGTGAGGGGAGTGAAATAGAACCTGAAACCGTGTACGTACAAGCAGTAGGAGCAGGCTTTGTCCTGTGACTGCGTACCTTTTGTATAATGGGTCAGCGACTTATATTCAGTGGCAAGGTTAACCATCTAGGGGAGCCGTAGGGAAACCGAGTCTTAACTGGGCGTTTTAGTCTCTGGATATAGACCCGAAACCAGGTGATCTAGCCATGGGCAGGTTGAAGGTTGAGTAACATCAACTGGAGGACCGAACCGACTAATGTTGAAAAATTAGCGGATGACTTGTGGCTAGGGGTGAAAGGCCAATCAAACCTGGAGATAGCTGGTTCTCCCCGAAAGCTATTTAGGTAGCGCCTCGGACGAATACTACTGGGGGTAGAGCACTGTTAAGGCTAGGGGGTCATCCCGACTTACCAACCCTTTGCAAACTCCGAATACCAGTAAGTACTATCCGGGAGACACACGGCGGGTGCTAACGTCCGTCGTGGAGAGGGAAACAACCCAGACCGCCAGCTAAGGTCCCAAATTACTACTAAGTGGGAAACGATGTGGGAAGGCTCAGACAGCCAGGATGTTGGCTTAGAAGCAGCCATCATTTAAAGAAAGCGTAATAGCTCACTGGTCGAGTCGGCCTGCGCGGAAGATGTAACGGGGCTAAGTAGTAAACCGAAGCTGCGGCAATATACTTTTGTATATTGGGTAGGGGAGCGTTCTGTAAGCGGTTGAAGGTGTGTGGTAACGCATGCTGGACGTATCAGAAGTGCGAATGCTGACATGAGTAACGATAAAGGGGGTGAAAAACCTCCTCGCCGGAAGACCAAGGGTTCCTGTCCAACGTTAATCGGGGCAGGGTAAGTCGACCCCTAAGGCGAGGCCGAAAGGCGTAGTCGATGGGAAACGGGTTAATATTCCCGTACTTCTTACAATTGCGATGGGGGGACGGAGAAGGCTAGGTGGGCCTGGCGACGGTTGTCCAGGTTCAAGTGCGTAGGCTTAAGAGTTAGGTAAATCCGGCTCTTTTTAAGGCTGAGACACGACGTCGAGCTACTACGGTAGTGAAGTCATTGATGCCATGCTTCCAGGAAAAGCCTCTAAGCTTCAGATTGTAAGGAATCGTACCCCAAACCGACACAGGTGGTCGGGTAGAGAATACCAAGGCGCTTGAGAGAACTCGGGTGAAGGAACTAGGCAAAATGGTACCGTAACTTCGGGAGAAGGTACGCTCTCGACGGTGAAGTCCCTCGCGGATGGAGCTATTGAGAGTCGCAGATACCAGGTGGCTGCAACTGTTTATTAAAAACACAGCACTGTGCAAAATCGTAAGATGACGTATACGGTGTGACGCCTGCCCGGTGCCGGAAGGTTAATTGATGGGGTTAGACTTCGGTCGAAGCTCTTGATCGAAGCCCCGGTAAACGGCGGCCGTAACTATAACGGTCCTAAGGTAGCGAAATTCCTTGTCGGGTAAGTTCCGACCTGCACGAATGGCGTAATGATGGCCACGCTGTCTCCACCCGAGACTCAGTGAAATTGAAATCGCTGTGAAGATGCAGTGTACCCGCGGCTAGACGGAAAGACCCCGTGAACCTTTACTACAGCTTGGCACTGAACATTGACCCTACATGTGTAGGATAGGTGGGAGGCTTTGAAGACGGTACGCCAGTATCGTTGGAGCCGTCCTTGAAATACCACCCTTGTAGTGTTGATGTTCTAACGTTGACCCCTTATCGGGGTTACGGACAGTGCCTGGTGGGTAGTTTGACTGGGGCGGTCTCCTCCCAAAGAGTAACGGAGGAGCACGAAGGTGGGCTAATCACGGTTGGACATCGTGAGGTTAGTGCAATGGCATAAGCCCGCTTGACTGCGAGAATGACAATTCGAGCAGGTGCGAAAGCAGGTCATAGTGATCCGGTGGTTCTGAATGGAAGGGCCATCGCTCAACGGATAAAAGGTACTCCGGGGATAACAGGCTGATACCGCCCAAGAGTTCATATCGACGGCGGTGTTTGGCACCTCGATGTCGGCTCATCACATCCTGGGGCTGAAGTCGGTCCCAAGGGTATGGCTGTTCGCCATTTAAAGTGGTACGCGAGCTGGGTTTAGAACGTCGTGAGACAGTTCGGTCCCTATCTGCCGTGGGCGTTGGAGAATTGAAAGGGGCTGCTCCTAGTACGAGAGGACCGGAGTGGACGAACCTCTGGTGTTCGGGTTGTGTCGCCAGACGCATTGCCCGGTAGCTAAGTTCGGAATTGATAACCGCTGAAAGCATCTAAGCGGGAAGCAAGCCTTGAGATGAGTTCTCCCTGATACTTTAAGTATCCTAAAGGGTTGTCGTAGACTACGACGTTGATAGGCAGGGTGTGTAAGCGTTGTGAGGCGTTGAGCTAACCTGTACTAATTGCCCGTGAGGCTTAACCATACAACACCCAAGGGGTTTTGATGGACTCAATAAAAGAACATTGAATGTGTAAGAACGAGAATTAAAAACAGCTTTCCGAATTAAAGAATTTGCTTGGCGGCCATAGCGTTTTGGACCCACCTGATTCCATTCCGAACTCAGAAGTGAAACAAAACAGCGCCGATGGTAGTGTGGGGCTTCCCCATGTGAGAGTAGGACATCGCCAGGCTTTAATTTCGACTTTGCTTATGATTTAAGCAAGTCACCATAGGGTTCTGAAGTTTTTCAGAATTTTATGTTGACTTTCAAAGTGGAAAGCGTATTATACGCACCTCGCTTACGTGCTAAGGCACTGAAAGCCAAGCTCTTTAACAATATAGACCTATCAATCTGTGTGGGCACTCGTTGATGATAATCCAATTCGATACTTCGGTATCAAATTAGGTTTCAATGATACGAAGTGACCATTGAATCTTCGGATTCAGCACAGTCAATTCAAACATTACTTTATGTAATGTTCAGTATTCATTGAGCCGAACAAAATCTTAAATTGAAGAGTTTGATCATGGCTCAGATTGAACGCTGGCGGCAGGCCTAACACATGCAAGTCGAGCGGAAACGAGTTATCTGAACCTTCGGGGAACGATAACGGCGTCGAGCGGCGGACGGGTGAGTAATGCCTAGGAAATTGCCCTGATGTGGGGGATAACCATTGGAAACGATGGCTAATACCGCATGATGCCTTCGGGCCAAAGAGGGGGACCTTCGGGCCTCTCGCGTCAGGATATGCCTAGGTGGGATTAGCTAGTTGGTGAGGTAAGGGCTCACCAAGGCGACGATCCCTAGCTGGTCTGAGAGGATGATCAGCCACACTGGAACTGAGACACGGTCCAGACTCCTACGGGAGGCAGCAGTGGGGAATATTGCACAATGGGCGCAAGCCTGATGCAGCCATGCCGCGTGTGTGAAGAAGGCCTTCGGGTTGTAAAGCACTTTCAGTCGTGAGGAAGGTAGTGTAGTTAATAGCTGCATTATTTGACGTTAGCGACAGAAGAAGCACCGGCTAACTCCGTGCCAGCAGCCGCGGTAATACGGAGGGTGCGAGCGTTAATCGGAATTACTGGGCGTAAAGCGCATGCAGGTGGTTTGTTAAGTCAGATGTGAAAGCCCGGGGCTCAACCTCGGAATTGCATTTGAAACTGGCAGACTAGAGTACTGTAGAGGGGGGTAGAATTTCAGGTGTAGCGGTGAAATGCGTAGAGATCTGAAGGAATACCGGTGGCGAAGGCGGCCCCCTGGACAGATACTGACACTCAGATGCGAAAGCGTGGGGAGCAAACAGGATTAGATACCCTGGTAGTCCACGCCGTAAACGATGTCTACTTGGAGGTTGTGGCCTTGAGCCGTGGCTTTCGGAGCTAACGCGTTAAGTAGACCGCCTGGGGAGTACGGTCGCAAGATTAAAACTCAAATGAATTGACGGGGGCCCGCACAAGCGGTGGAGCATGTGGTTTAATTCGATGCAACGCGAAGAACCTTACCTACTCTTGACATCCAGAGAACTTTCCAGAGATGGATTGGTGCCTTCGGGAACTCTGAGACAGGTGCTGCATGGCTGTCGTCAGCTCGTGTTGTGAAATGTTGGGTTAAGTCCCGCAACGAGCGCAACCCTTATCCTTGTTTGCCAGCGAGTAATGTCGGGAACTCCAGGGAGACTGCCGGTGATAAACCGGAGGAAGGTGGGGACGACGTCAAGTCATCATGGCCCTTACGAGTAGGGCTACACACGTGCTACAATGGCGCATACAGAGGGCGGCCAACTTGCGAAAGTGAGCGAATCCCAAAAAGTGCGTCGTAGTCCGGATTGGAGTCTGCAACTCGACTCCATGAAGTCGGAATCGCTAGTAATCGTGGATCAGAATGCCACGGTGAATACGTTCCCGGGCCTTGTACACACCGCCCGTCACACCATGGGAGTGGGCTGCAAAAGAAGTAGGTAGTTTAACCTTCGGGGGGACGCTTACCACTTTGTGGTTCATGACTGGGGTGAAGTCGTAACAAGGTAGCGCTAGGGGAACCTGGCGCTGGATCACCTCCTTATACGATGATTACTCACGATGAGTGTCCACACAGATTGATATGGTTTATGAAGTTTAAGAGATAGAACATCCCCCAAGATGTTCACTTAGTGTCCCGTTCGTCTAGAGGCCTAGGACACCGCCCTTTCACGGCGGTAACAGGGGTTCGACTCCCCTACGGGATACCATTGGGTCGTTAGCTCAGTTGGTAGAGCAGTTGACTTTTAATCAATTGGTCGCAGGTTCGAATCCTGCACGACCCACCATTCTTCTCCACGAAGAATCAAAACTTATGTGGGCGATTAGCTCAGTTGGGAGAGCACCTGCCTTACAAGCAGGGGGTCACTGGTTCGAGCCCGGTATCGCCCACCATTCTCTAAGTATTTTTGGAATATAATGTCCAAACCAGAGCAAGCAATTGATACTGGTTGGAATTTTTGACGCCGAAAGTCTTTAGAAAATGTACTTCCTCGTGAAGAAACATAGCTCTTTAACAATTTGGAAAGCTGACAAAATAATCTTTAAGATTATTTGTAAAGTTCTCAAAGTATTCCTAACGGAATACAACTAACAACACATTCAAGTGTTCTTGGAATTTGAGTCCGGCAAAATCGAAAGCTGTCTCGCTCATTCAAATAATGAGACAGCAACTTTGGTTGTTTAACTTCAATTCGAAACTCCTTCGGGTTGTATGGTTAAGTGACTAAGCGTACACGGTGGATGCCTTGGCAGTCAGAGGCGATGAAGGACGTATTAACTTGCGATAAGCCCAGATTAGGCAGTAAAAGCCACTTGAGTCTGGGATTTCCGAATGGGGAAACCCACTAGCATAAGCTAGTATCGCTGCGTGAATACATAGCGCAGCGAGGCGAACCGGGGGAACTGAAACATCTAAGTACCCCGAGGAAAAGAAATCAACCGAGATTCCGAAAGTAGCGGCGAGCGAAATTGGACTAGCCCTTAAGCTTTATATGCGTTAGACGAACGGTCTGGAAAGTCCGGCGATACAGGGTGATAGCCCCGTAGTTGACAACGCACATTCAGTGAAATCGAGTAGGGCGGGACACGTGATATCCTGTCTGAATATGGGGGGACCATCCTCCAAGGCTAAATACTACTGACTGACCGATAGTGAACCAGTACCGTGAGGGAAAGGCGAAAAGAACCCCTGTGAGGGGAGTGAAATAGAACCTGAAACCGTGTACGTACAAGCAGTAGGAGCAGGCTTTGTCCTGTGACTGCGTACCTTTTGTATAATGGGTCAGCGACTTATATTCAGTGGCAAGGTTAACCATCTAGGGGAGCCGTAGGGAAACCGAGTCTTAACTGGGCGTTTTAGTCTCTGGATATAGACCCGAAACCAGGTGATCTAGCCATGGGCAGGTTGAAGGTTGAGTAACATCAACTGGAGGACCGAACCGACTAATGTTGAAAAATTAGCGGATGACTTGTGGCTAGGGGTGAAAGGCCAATCAAACCTGGAGATAGCTGGTTCTCCCCGAAAGCTATTTAGGTAGCGCCTCGGACGAATACTACTGGGGGTAGAGCACTGTTAAGGCTAGGGGGTCATCCCGACTTACCAACCCTTTGCAAACTCCGAATACCAGTAAGTACTATCCGGGAGACACACGGCGGGTGCTAACGTCCGTCGTGGAGAGGGAAACAACCCAGACCGCCAGCTAAGGTCCCAAATTACTACTAAGTGGGAAACGATGTGGGAAGGCTCAGACAGCCAGGATGTTGGCTTAGAAGCAGCCATCATTTAAAGAAAGCGTAATAGCTCACTGGTCGAGTCGGCCTGCGCGGAAGATGTAACGGGGCTAAGTAGTAAACCGAAGCTGCGGCAATATACTTTTGTATATTGGGTAGGGGAGCGTTCTGTAAGCGGTTGAAGGTGTGTGGTAACGCATGCTGGACGTATCAGAAGTGCGAATGCTGACATGAGTAACGATAAAGGGGGTGAAAAACCTCCTCGCCGGAAGACCAAGGGTTCCTGTCCAACGTTAATCGGGGCAGGGTAAGTCGACCCCTAAGGCGAGGCCGAAAGGCGTAGTCGATGGGAAACGGGTTAATATTCCCGTACTTCTTACAATTGCGATGGGGGGACGGAGAAGGCTAGGTGGGCCTGGCGACGGTTGTCCAGGTTCAAGTGCGTAGGCTTAAGAGTTAGGTAAATCCGGCTCTTTTTAAGGCTGAGACACGACGTCGAGCTACTACGGTAGTGAAGTCATTGATGCCATGCTTCCAGGAAAAGCCTCTAAGCTTCAGATTGTAAGGAATCGTACCCCAAACCGACACAGGTGGTCGGGTAGAGAATACCAAGGCGCTTGAGAGAACTCGGGTGAAGGAACTAGGCAAAATGGTACCGTAACTTCGGGAGAAGGTACGCTCTCGACGGTGAAGTCCCTCGCGGATGGAGCTATTGAGAGTCGCAGATACCAGGTGGCTGCAACTGTTTATTAAAAACACAGCACTGTGCAAAATCGTAAGATGACGTATACGGTGTGACGCCTGCCCGGTGCCGGAAGGTTAATTGATGGGGTTAGACTTCGGTCGAAGCTCTTGATCGAAGCCCCGGTAAACGGCGGCCGTAACTATAACGGTCCTAAGGTAGCGAAATTCCTTGTCGGGTAAGTTCCGACCTGCACGAATGGCGTAATGATGGCCACGCTGTCTCCACCCGAGACTCAGTGAAATTGAAATCGCTGTGAAGATGCAGTGTACCCGCGGCTAGACGGAAAGACCCCGTGAACCTTTACTACAGCTTGGCACTGAACATTGACCCTACATGTGTAGGATAGGTGGGAGGCTTTGAAGACGGTACGCCAGTATCGTTGGAGCCGTCCTTGAAATACCACCCTTGTAGTGTTGATGTTCTAACGTTGACCCCTTATCGGGGTTACGGACAGTGCCTGGTGGGTAGTTTGACTGGGGCGGTCTCCTCCCAAAGAGTAACGGAGGAGCACGAAGGTGGGCTAATCACGGTTGGACATCGTGAGGTTAGTGCAATGGCATAAGCCCGCTTGACTGCGAGAATGACAATTCGAGCAGGTGCGAAAGCAGGTCATAGTGATCCGGTGGTTCTGAATGGAAGGGCCATCGCTCAACGGATAAAAGGTACTCCGGGGATAACAGGCTGATACCGCCCAAGAGTTCATATCGACGGCGGTGTTTGGCACCTCGATGTCGGCTCATCACATCCTGGGGCTGAAGTCGGTCCCAAGGGTATGGCTGTTCGCCATTTAAAGTGGTACGCGAGCTGGGTTTAGAACGTCGTGAGACAGTTCGGTCCCTATCTGCCGTGGGCGTTGGAGAATTGAAAGGGGCTGCTCCTAGTACGAGAGGACCGGAGTGGACGAACCTCTGGTGTTCGGGTTGTGTCGCCAGACGCATTGCCCGGTAGCTAAGTTCGGAATTGATAACCGCTGAAAGCATCTAAGCGGGAAGCAAGCCTTGAGATGAGTTCTCCCTGATACTTTAAGTATCCTAAAGGGTTGTCGTAGACTACGACGTTGATAGGCAGGGTGTGTAAGCGTTGTGAGGCGTTGAGCTAACCTGTACTAATTGCCCGTGAGGCTTAACCATACAACACCCAAGGGGTTTTGATGGACTCAATGAAAGAACATTGAATGTGTAAGAACGAGAATTAAAAACAGCTTTCCAGATTAAAGAATTTGCTTGGCGGCCATAGCGTTTTGGACCCACCTGATTCCATTCCGAACTCAGAAGTGAAACAAAACAGCGCCGATGGTAGTGTGGGGTTTCCCCATGTGAGAGTAGGACATCGCCAGGCTTTAAATTATGGACATTCGTTGTAATAACGGGTGATACCACTGCGGAGTGGTAGTTCAGTTGGTTAGAATACCGGCCTGTCACGCCGGGGGTCGCGGGTTCGAGTCCCGTCCACTCCGCCACTTATACTAAGCCCGAGTCGAAAGACTCGGGCTTTTTTACGTTTGAAGTTTGGGGGGAACGGAGAAATATCCTTGATTTTATCTGAAATGTGTTCTGATCCTAAGCTCTGGTACATATAGCTATTTTTTAATGCTCTGATCCCGATTAATCAGTGACTCGCCCTTTTCTCTGGCATCATCAAATTACTCACAGATAAGCTTCTCTGCTAACGGCTCTAAAGCGTTATACTCCGAAACCTATTCAAAACTGCTAAGACGTATCTAAGAGCAAACCACCTCATGTCTCATCAAATATCTACTTGTCTATCTTGATGAGTATTTTCAAGTTGTATTCTTTAAAATCGTACTGTGATGCGTGAAGTTACTTAGGGTCTTTGTCTATGACCAGAATTTTTTGAATGTCTATTGATTGGGCTAAGGAACGCTATCTAAAGTGGGAGAGTGATTTAAGACAAGGGATTGATGTTGTGCTTCGCTTTATTGCATTAAAAGGCCAAAGAAGCTCTTAGAGGCTGGAATTATAAATCTCTATGATACTCTTCGTATTTTTAGATGCCCTGCTCTGTACAGTTTTAGATCCGGCAGGTTCTCGTGGAATAAAGTCACCTGATTTCTCCCGGAGTCTTTTGAGTAGTACATAGCTTTATCGGCATCTACTAGTAACTCTTTGGCTTGTGAGCGCTGTGGGCTCAACTCTGCCACACCTATACTTACTGTAGTATTAATCTCTGTACCATCTACGTAACATGTAGTCTGCTGTATTGCGTGGCGAATGCGCTCGGCCACTTTATAAGCTTGAATTGCGCTTGTGTTCTCCAGGATGACTGCAAATTCTTCACCGCCTAACCTGCCGATGAGATCTTCATCGCCGATACAATCCTGACAAACCTGAGCAATACGGGTTATAACCTCATCTCCGGAGAAATGCCCAACCTGGTCATTAATCTCTTTGAAGTGATCAATATCGATCATCAGGCAAGATAGTATCTTTGAGTATTTTGTATGAGCGTCGATGCTGGTGTCGAAACTAGTTAGAAATGCCCTGCGATTAAGTACACCTGTGAGCTCGTCAGTCTCGGAAAGCAGTTTTAAGCGCTGCTCTAAGAGGTGAGTTCTGGTGATATCACGTACTGACCATATCACTAATTTATTTTCTTCGCCGGACTGCTCTATGGGTTTGATAATGGCTTCGAACCATGTTTCTTCAGGGTTCTCAAGCGCCTCCAGTTCTTGGATCGGAAGGAGTAAATGATCCTGAAGTGCGATGCTGTACTTTACAACTTTAGTTTCGTTATCGCGAATAACATCATGGATATGAGCGACTAATTCAGCGGCCTTGCCCGGTGAAAATACATCACACAAATGCAGGCCAGTGTAGCTTTTGGCACTAAAATTACTCGACTGGTACGTACCACCAAAGCTTTCAACATACCGCCCGTTACTATCGAGGATAAATACATGATCGGGTAGGGTATCTAAAATGACTTTATGCCAATCTTCCCCTTTTATATTGATCATGTGATTAGTCCTTTAAAATTTTGTAAGTTATTGATTATATATATTTGAATCAACTAAATATTGAACGAAGATCACATTATTATTAATGTTTCAGTAATGTTGTTATGTTGTTGGTTTGAAAGGAGTCTCTGTCGAAGGAACAGTAATGCTGTTTTATTAGAAAATGAGAAAGGGCATTACTTGCTACGAGTCGATACCGCAGCCTGTATCATCTTCTCGCACTGAAAGGAGTTATACGACTCTAGATTGTCTCTGTAAACGTAATAGGAAGCCTTATGGAGTGCTTAGAGGCTAGATAGAAAGGCTATTAGCTATTAGATAAAGAAAAGCCGCTACCAAAGGTAACGGCTCGTTCTTAAATAACTTTTAATTACGGTCTTAGTTCATGCCGTATTTTTTTAGTTTCTTGCGAAGAGTACCGCGGTTGATACCCATCATAGTCGCTGCGCGAGTCTGGTTACCGCGAGTGTACTGCATGATGGTATCTAATAATGGCTGTTCAACTTCAGCTAGAACTAATTCATATAGTTCTGTTACTTCCTGGCCATTTAGCTGAGCAAGGTAGTTTTTAAGAGACGCTTTAACAGAGTCACGTAAAGGCTTCTGAGTAATCTGGTCTTGTGACGTTACTGTAGTTACTGTTAATGCTTCTGAAGTCAGATTTTGTTCGAACATATTCGGTCTAGCTCTTCTCTTAATTATGATGCAACGTTATCAAAATAACCTTCTAACGCCTCAATTTGCAGCGGAGCTGCCTCGATAGCGTTGAAGGTACGGCGAAACTCACTCGCCTGCTCATGCTCTTTCAGATACCAACCTACGTGCTTACGCGCGATACGCGGTCCAAGGTACTCTCCATAGAATTCATGCAGAGCATTCACATGACCAAGCATAATGGTTTTCACTTCCTGTGCTGGAAGCTCATCCATTGTGGTGCCGTTTTCCAAAAAGTGATGGATTTCCTGGAAAATCCAAGGACGACCCTGGGCAGGGCGTCCAATCATTAAAGCGTCCGCACCGGTGTACTCCAGTACAAATTTGGCTTTCTCCGGGCTATCGATATCACCGTTCGCGATAACCGGAATTGAAATCGCCTCTTTTACCGCTTTAATGCTGTCGTATTCGGCCTCACCTTTGTACATACATGCTTTAGTTCTGCCGTGCAGTGCAAGAGCTTGTATGCCGCAGTCTTCGGCTAATTTAGCGATTTGGAGACAGTTTTTATTTTCTGTATCCCAGCCTGTCCGGGTCTTTAACGTTACAGGAACGTCAACCGCATTCACTACCGCTTTCAAAATCTCTTCGATAATGTTCGGGTATTGAAGCAGTGCAGAGCCCGCCAGCTTTTTATTCACTTTCTTTGCTGGGCAGCCCATGTTGATATCGATGATTTGCGCACCGTTTTCAACACTGAATTGAGCTGCATCCGCCATAAGCTGTGGATCGGAACCGGCAATCTGTACAGAGCGAACGCCCGATTCGCCTTCATGTACCATGCGCTGTTTCGACTTCGACGTTTTCCATAGTTTTGGGTTAGCAGACATCATTTCACTGACCGCCATTCCCGCACCATAACGAAGACACAACTCGCGGAACGGTCTATCCGTTACACCAGCCATTGGGGCTACGATTAGATTGTTCTTAAGTTGATAGTTTCCGATTTTCAAAACGTCATCACAGTTCTGTACTAGCAAGGGCGCGCATTTTACGCATTTTTTTACTGCGTGAAAAGACTAATATTTGAGCATTTACAAATTGTTTTTGTAAATTGTATGAATTTCAAACAATTAGCCTTTAAATCCTTGTCTAGCCTTGCTTACGACCAGAGATGCGACACCACTCGTTTTGCTCGGTGATTGGATCAATGTGAAGCTCGTCACGATAGTAGTTAGCGACGTCTTCTGCCTGAGTGTCCAAAACGCCGGACATAGCAAGGTCACCATTTGGTTTAACCAGACCTTTAATCACAGGAGCAAGTTCACGCAGTGGACCCGCAAGAATGTTGGCGACAACTACGTCAGCGATCAGTCCTTCGGGCTGATTTTGCGGCAAGTAAACCTCAAGTTGATCTGTGACGCCGTTGCGCTCAGCGTTGTCACGAGAGGCTTGTAGCGCTTGAGGATCAATGTCGATCCCGATAACTTTCTCTGCGCCCAGTTTGATCGCAGCGATCGCCAGAATGCCAGAGCCACAGCCAAAGTCGATAACTGTCTTACCTGTCAGATCAAGTCCCTCTAGCCACTCCAGACAAAGCGCTGTCGTTGGGTGAGTACCTGTACCAAATGCAAGCCCTGGATCGAGCATTACATTTACTGCGTCTGGCTCAGGGATGTCACGCCAGCTTGGACAAATCCATAGACGCTCACCAAATTTCATCGGATGGAAGTTTTCCATCCACTCGCGTTCCCAGTCTTTATCTTCCAGCTGTTCTACTTTGTAAGCAAAATCGTCCGCAAGCATGCTACTTGCTTTGATCTGGTCGATGATGAAGCTAGTGTCGGCTTCTGCATCGTAGAGTGCCAGAATGTCAGTATCGCCCCATAAACGAGTTTCACCAGGGAGAGGCTCGAATACAGGTGTATCCTGCGCGTCCAGGAACGTTACAGACAGCGCACCGGTCTCTTCCATTAGCATGTCGCCGATTTGCTCAGCGTTTTCATTGGTCGCGTTGAGTTTGATTTGAATCCAAGGCATGGGGTTTTTGCTCTTACAGTAAATGAAGTGGCGCAGAGTTTAACAGAACTCAGCGATTTGTTTGAGTATATACCCAAATAAGCTTGTTATCCGTCGGAGGCCGAAGGGCTATACAAACAAAAATGCCCACAAAATGTGGGCATTTTTCAGGAGTACTACTGAGGCTTATTGCAGGCCTAGTTTCTTCTCTAGGTAGTGAATGTTCGCACCGCCGTGTTGGAAGTTCTCATCATTCATGATTGAGACCTGAAGAGGCACGTTGGTTTTGATACCTTCGATGATCATCTCACCCAGTGCATTTTTCATACGTGCAATCGCTACGTCACGGTTCTCACCGTAAGTAATCAGTTTACCAATCATTGAATCGTAATGAGGTGGTACTGAGTAACCAGTGTAGATGTGTGATTCCCAGCGAACGCCCATACCACCTGGCGTGTGTAAGCGCTCAATCTTACCCGGAGATGGCAGGAAGCGCTCTGGGTCTTCAGCGTTGATACGACATTCGATAGCATGACCGCGGATCTTAATGTCATCCTGAGTGAATGACAGAGGCTGACCAGCAGCAACACGAAGCTGCTCTTTGATCAGGTCGATACCTGTAACCATCTCTGTTACCGGGTGCTCTACCTGAATACGAGTGTTCATTTCGATGAAGTAGAACTCACCGTTCTCGTATAGGAATTCGAATGTACCTGCGCCGCGGTAACCAATTTCAAGACATGCACGAGTACAACGTTCACCGATGTACTTACGCATCTCTTCAGTAATGCCCGGAGCTGGTGCTTCTTCCACAACTTTCTGGTGACGACGCTGCATAGAACAGTCACGCTCGCCTAGGTGAATTGCACCACCTTGGCCGTCAGCAATAACCTGAACTTCAACGTGACGTGGGTTTTCCAGGAATTTCTCCATGTAAACCATGTCGTTGTTGAATGCTGCTTTTGCTTCTGCGCGTGTCATAGCAATCGCCTGGACCAGGTCTTTTTCAGCACGGACAACGCGCATACCACGACCGCCGCCGCCGCCAGATGCTTTAATGATGACAGGGTAGCCGATGCGTTTAGCGTGAGCTTTGTTCTTGTCTTCATCGTTATCCAGCGGGCCGTCAGAGCCAGGTACACATGGAACGCCAGCTTTCTTCATTGCAGTGATAGCAGATACCTTGTCACCCATGATGCGGATTGTTTCCGCTTTAGGGCCAACAAAGATGAATCCGCTGCGTTCAACTTGCTCTGCGAAATCTGCGTTTTCTGACAGAAAGCCGTAACCTGGGTGGATAGCTACTGCACCCGTTACTTCTGCCGCAGATATGATGCGCGGAATATTCAGGTAGCTGTCGATACCACGGGCAGGACCGATACATACGGTTTCATCTGCAAGCAGTACGTGCTTAAGATCGCGGTCTGCTGTTGAGTGAACCGCAACGGTCTTAATACCTAACTCTTTACAAGCGCGAAGAATACGAAGTGCAATTTCACCTCGGTTCGCAATGACAACTTTGTCTAGCATAAGGCAAGCCTCGCTTATTCGATTACAACTAGAGGTTGGTCGAATTCAACTGGGTGGCCGTCTTCAACTAAGATTGCTGTAACAACGCCAGATTTGTCAGCTTCGATTTGGTTCATCATCTTCATTGCTTCAACGATGCACAGTGTGTCACCAGCGTTAACTTTCTGGCCGACTTCTACGAATGCTTTCGCGTCAGGGCTTGGTGAACGGTAGAATGTACCAACCATTGGAGAAAGAACTTGGTGACCCGCAGGTACTGCCGCCGCTGGAGCATCAGCTGCTGGTGCTTCTGCTACCGGAGCTGCCACTGGAGCAGGTGCTGCCGGAGCCGCTGCGTAGTGAACTGGAGCCGGAGCCGGAGCGCCGTGACGACTGATGCGTACTGACTCTTCACCTTCAGAAATTTCTAGCTCAGCAATGCCAGACTCTTCAACTAACTCAATTAGCTTTTTGATTTTACGAATATCCATCTTTTCTTTCTCTTTTATCTTGTGATTAAGACAACCCGGTAGGGTTGCAGAGTGTTAGGGTTACTTTGCCTGCAGCTTGTTAATTGCAGCAGACAGAGCGAATTCATAACCTTGTGCACCCAGACCGCAAATCACACCTTCTGCTTTATCTGACAGATAAGAGTGATGGCGAAACGGCTCACGTGCATGCACGTTAGACAGGTGCACCTCGATAAATGGGATGGCGACGCCAAGTAATGCATCTCTCAGTGCTACACTTGTATGAGTGAAAGCAGCTGGATTGATGATGATGAAGTCAATCTTGCCGTAAGCGGCATGAATGGCTTCAATCAGTTCGTACTCACGATTTGACTGTAGATGTTCCAGTTCCACCTCTGCTTTGCAGGCTTGCTCCGTTAGGGCGTCCACAATTTGTGCTAGAGTGCTGTTACCGTAGTGTGTCGGTTCGCGCAGACCTAATAGGTTGATATTTGGTCCGTTTAGAACAAGAATCCGTGACTTTGCAGACATTATGTTGCTATCTTCCCTTATCGTGAGTAGAACGTTTATATTCCCAAATATCTGATATTTCAGCACGACTTTTTTGTTTAAATCGTACTGAATTTGAAAAAACGACCAAGATTATAGCTAATTCACAGCAATTAGCAGCAATTTACTGGTCTAATCTCCCTTTGACCCACTTTGTTTCTGTAACCAAGTTAACAAAAACAACATAATAACCATGTCAGAGGTGTGTTTAATTTGTGTACAAAAGTAAAAAACCGCCATCACTGATGGCGGTTTTTTTATTTTATT
Organism: Vibrio sp. B1FLJ16; assembly: GCF_905175385.1. Lineage (NCBI taxonomy): Bacteria > Pseudomonadati > Pseudomonadota > Gammaproteobacteria > Vibrionales > Vibrionaceae > Vibrio > Vibrio sp. B1FLJ16. Next base: position 2,872,629 of record NZ_HG992749.1, on the reverse strand, counting down.
TAAAGTCTGACAGGTTTATACCAGTTCTGCTTTCTCTGCGATGAGCTTGTCTACTACGCTTGGATCGGCAAGCGTTGAGGTGTCGCCAAGATTGCTGGTATCGCCAGTAGCAATCTTACGCAGAATTCGACGCATGATCTTACCAGAACGAGTCTTAGGTAAGGAATCCGTCCAGTGCAGTACATCTGGTGTTGCGATAGGACCAATCTCTTTACGCACCCAGTCTTTCACCTCTTTGTGCAGCTCCGCAGACGGGAACTCACCATCAATTAGTGTGATGTAAGCGTAAATAGCCTGACCTTTGATGTCGTGTGGGATACCCACAATCGCTGCTTCAGCAATCTTATGGTGCGCGACCAGTGCAGATTCAATTTCAGCAGTACCCATGCGGTGTCCTGACACGTTCAGTACGTCATCTACGCGGCCAGTGATCCAGTAGTAACCGTCTTCATCACGGCGAGCGCCGTCACCGGTAAAGTACATACCTTTGAAGGTTGAGAAGTAGGTTTGCTCAAAGCGGTCGTGATCACCATAAACGGTACGCATCTGACCCGGCCATGAATCGAGGATGACCAAATTACCTTCGGTCGCACCTTCAATCACGTTGCCCATATTGTCCACAAGCGCTGGCTGAACACCGAAGAAAGGACGAGTTGCAGATCCTGGCTTAAGGTCTGTCGCGCCAGGTAGCGGCGTGATCAGAATACCGCCGGTTTCCGTTTGCCACCAGGTATCTACAATTGGTGATTTCTCGTTACCGATAGTTTTGTAGTACCACTCCCAAGCTTCTGGGTTAATTGGTTCGCCTACCGAGCCCATAATACGCAGGCTATCACGAGTAGTGCCTTCAACCGCTTCGTTACCTTTCGCCATCAGTGCGCGGATCGCGGTTGGTGCAGTGTAGAGAATGTTGACCTGATGTTTATCAACCACTTCGCTCATGCGGCTTGTGCTCGGGTAGTTAGGCACACCTTCGAACAGAATCGTTTTAGCGCCGTTAGCAAGCGGGCCGTAGATCAGGTAAGTGTGACCAGTGATCCAGCCCACATCCGCTGTACACCAGAAAGTTTCACCAGGCTGGTAGTCAAACACATATTTAAACGTCATTGCCGCGTAAACCAGGTAGCCGCCTGTAGTGTGAAGAACACCTTTTGGTTTACCGGTTGAGCCGGAAGTGTACAGAATGAATAGCGGGTCTTCTGCGCTCATCTCTTCCGGAGGACATACGTCAGAGGCTTTTGCAGTCGCTTCATGCCACCAGACATCACGGTGATCATGCCACTCAACGTCACCACCTGTGCGTTTTAACACAACCACTTTGCTGATGGTTTTTACTTCCGGGTTAGTCAGTGCTTCATCAACGTTCTTTTTCAATGGAACCGCGCGGCCACCACGAACGCCCTCATCTGCGGTAATGACCACTTTCGCGTCTGAGTCGATAATACGGCCGGAAAGTGCTTCAGGTGAGAAACCGCCGAAAACCACAGTATGAACGGCACCGATACGGGTACAGGCCAGCATTGCGATTGCGGCTTCAGGAACCATCGGCATGTAAAGACATACCACGTCGCCTTTACGTACGCCTTGATCTTTCAGTGCGTTAGAGAATTTACATACTTCTTTATGCAGTTGATTAAAAGTCAGTGTTTTGTCGTCTGCCGGGTCATCGCCTTCCCAGATGATTGCTACGTCGTCGCCGCGTTCTGCCAGATGGCGGTCAATACAGTTTGCTGACACGTTAAGTGTGCCGTCTTCAAACCAGCGAATGTCGACGTGACCGGTATCGAAAGAGGTACTTTTTACTTTTGTGAAAGGTTTGATCCAATCAACAATTTTGCCGTGCTCGCTCCAGAAGCCTTCTGGATTGGTCACCGACTGCTGATACATGGCTAGGTAAGTGTCATTATCCGCATGTGTATGAGTTTTAATGTTTTCTTTTACCGGATAAATGTGCGCTTCGCTCATGGCTTCTCTCCTTGTGCCTTAATTTCTCAGCCTTACACTAATCTGCATAAGACTTTGAACCTTTACTGTGCAGGGCTGTTAACTCGTTTTAAACAGGCAGTTATCTCAGCAACGACCTTGTGCCTATAACTGTCCGTCACAGCGCGTGTTTCCACAATTAGACTTTAGGATGAGAGAGAGGAAGCTACCTGAAAATGTCTGAAATAAAAGTAATTATGGGAGCCAGGTCAACAGGCTTTAAGTATTTGGAGCAGTGAGATTCGGTAAATCGCCCTTGGTTAAGCGTACAAAGACCAGTGCGGCGGAAATCGCATCTTGCAGTGCATCATGTTTGTCCTGAATCGGCAGCTCAAGATGCTTGCAAATTGCCTCCAGACTTAAGTCGAAATAGGCATTGGGTAAATGTCGTTCCAGTTTGTCATGATATATCTGGCTCACTTCAATCAAGGGGTTCGGCAGAGGAAAACCAAGTTGCCTCTGGCAGGCTAGGTCCAGTATTTTTTTATCGTAGCGAATGTGATAACCGACTAAAGGCCGGTTGCCGATGAAATCGAGCAGTTTCACCAGAGCATCCTTTTCACTCAGTCCGTCGACCAAATCCTGATGGCGAATTTTATGGATTTTCACCGAACCGGAATCAAGCGATTGCGGCGCGCGCAGATGCACTTCGAACGGCCGACTGGTGATGATGCGGTTATCAATGATTTTAGTTGCCGCTATGGTGACCAGTTCCGCGCGGCTTGGGTCTAAGCTGGTGGTTTCGCAGTCAAGAGAAACCAGCTCGGTTTTATCCGGAGCACCGAACAGAGACTGATAAGGCGAGCCTTTCAGTCTGTGATGCCAGTATTTACGTTGTAGCCAGTTCATCTTTGATACCTCTCGTTCGACTCACCCGGCTTAATCACGGATCTGGTAGTGGAAGCCTAAAAACTGCTTAAATTTTTTCACCACATGCAGGCTGTGGCGAAGCAAGTCACGCTCGGTTCTATCGAGTTGTTTGATGTCGATATTGTTGAGCGCATCCTGCTGATTCAGTTGCTGGTTCAGGCGAAGCTTAAAGAATAGTTTGAGAGCCTCGTTTAAGTTATCGGCAGTTTCGGGCTCTAAGATTCGTTTGTTTCTTAATGCTTCGATACGGGCAAAGGTGTTTTTCTCTTCAATCGCGTATTCAAGAGAGAGAGTCCGGATGCCATGTACAATAGGGAAAATGCCGCCTCGTTTGATATCCAGGCCGTCTTTGGCCGTTTTAACGTTACCAAACAGCGTCAGTGGTACAGAAAACTGCAGCGCCGGGCGGGAAAAGTCAGATAAGATCAGCATGCGATCTTTCATTGTATCCCGTAGGTGCACTGCGACAGGCGTAAGCAGTGTCCGGTTTCCGGCGACAGCGTGGGCATCACTGAAAATGGCCAGATCCATGATTTGTTCTGGTTGTGCCTTGTCAATCCAGCTATCAATAGTTTTGACCCATTCCGTTTGTGAGTTGACCCACTTGGGATTATTGACCATTACTTTTCCGGGACAGAGCGGGTAGCCCAATTGCTGTAGAGTATGAATGAAAGATTGCATTACCTGCTCACACTGTGACCATTCGAAGCCGTCTTTAATGATCAGGGCATTATCCTGATCGGTTTTGAGAATCTGTTCCCCGCGACCTTCTGAGCCTAAAACAATCAGACAGCAGTGATCATGCAGAGCTGGAGGCACGACTAACTCGAATGCTTTCTCGATGATTTGCTCGTTAACGGCTGAAATCAGCTCCATGATGAAGCGGGTACGGATGCCGTTTTTCACCAGGCTTTCTACCAGCTGGTGTTGCCGGTTGGAGGCAAGGGCAAGCTCTTCCACGCTGCTGGCTCTGGCGATACTAAGCGTGAGCACATGGGAGTGGGTGGAGAAAGCGCTGAGGATCTGGGTCATATCCAGCATGCCAATGGCCTGATTGCCATCGCATACCATCAGGCGCTTCATTCGGTTACGCGTCATCGTAATCATGGCGTTAAACAGGAAGTCGCCCTCATCGACATGATAAACCGGGAAGCTGGCGATCTCACCGACTGGTGTATCGAGGGAGTAACCGTCTAGCATCACAGAGTGAAGCATATTGGTACGGGTGACAATGGCATACGGATGCGCTGACGGCCACTTTTCAAGGCGTGCATCGTCTGAGTTCAGTTTTACTAATGCCGCATCAATGCCGTTTTCTTTTAAGGTTCGCGTTACCTCATTGATCGGTGTTTCCGGTGTCAGGACCATCGGAGGATGGTAAATACTCTTATCGACTTTAGTCAGAATAAACTCAGCCAGATTTTGCTGTTGTTGCGCGGTTTCTATCAGTTCCTGGCGTTTTGACAGATTGTTATCGAAGTAAGCCGCAAATTGCCCGTTCTCGTTATAGAGTTCAAGAAATGTTTCTTTTGGCAGTAAGTAGGACAGGGTGTCTTCGAGCGCCACATATTGATGGCGCACACTTTCTTCAAAAAGAGATCGCACATCGAACATATCGTCGTTGGCATAGTGAGCAAACACTTCGTTTTGGTCTTTGGAACGCTCTTCTACAGCACCTTTGATTAATATGTGTAAATGAGGATTGGTCTGCCCGCTGGATAAAATGACATCTCGGGTTCGATAGTAGGCCACGTCAAGGGACGAGCGCAGTCTCGCTTGCTGCTGACTGGTCAGACGGTCGAACGGGGGAGATTGCATGTTAAATTTATCAGGCATATAGAACCCTAAACTTGGTAGGAACACATTCTAAGTCTGACAAAATTCTTTGTTTAAGCCAGACGACTTTGGTCTAAACCTGATACGGTATTGTTAGATTAAAGAAGCACGAAAAGTTTGTATTCCATCGAGGAAACGGTAAGTTGCCTATTCTTCCCTTTTTCTGTTGTACATAGCGATCCATAATCCACGCTCAGAACGTCGGTGTTCCCATTTTAGGATAATAGTAATGTTGAAACCTTCTCCGTATGGCTGGATATCCCAGTACTTTCTCGGATTCTTTTTTGCGTATGGCGTCTATCTGCCATTCTGGTCGTTATGGTTTAAAGAGCAGGGCGTCTCGCCAACCGACATTGGTTTATTAGTTGGCTTGGGGCTGGCAACACGTTGCATTGCCAACATAGTGATTACCCCGCGCATTCATAAAGTTGAACGTTTGATGCCAGCGTTACGCTGGTTAAGTTTCGCCGGTCTTATTTTTGTCGGATTCCATTTTTTTACCGGTGGTAACTTCTGGTTAATGGCGTTAGCAACCGTGCTATTTAACTTATGTTGCGGCCCTATCATTCCGCTCTCCGACGCGATGGCTAATTACTACGCGCGGTTAAAAGTGCTCGATTACGGGCGTACGCGTTTATGGGGCTCGGTAGCGTTTATCGGTGGTTCAACCGTTGTCGGATATTTAGTTGCTGAGTTTGGTGCGGATATGATTCTTTATACCGCAATGGCGGGCTTACTTGTTGCTTTGTCGTTCGCGATGCGAAAGACCGATCCTATGCCGGTTACCCTTAATGGTCAGCATGCGCAGCGTCCTAAATTATCTTCATTGTTATCTGATAAACCGGTACTCAAATTTTTATTGTTGGTTTCTTTAATACAGGGCAGTCACGCGGCGTACTATGGCTTTAGTGCCATCCACTGGAAATCCGCAGGACACTCTGAAGATGTGATTGGCTACCTGTGGAGTTTAGGTGTGGCGGCTGAAGTTGCGGTATTTGCATTGAGTAAGCGTCTGTTTGCCGGCTGGTCACTGCGTACCTTGTTTGTCATTGCTGCCGGTGGTGTGATGATGCGTTGGGGGATTACGGCCAGCACTACGTCCATTTTGGCTCTGGTCGTCGTACAGTTGCTGCATGGTGTGACCTTTGCAGCGGCGCACATTGCTGCGATTCAGTACATTCAGAACTCCGAAGAGAACAAGATGGTTGCGCTACAAGCCTTATATAATGCGATTCCTCTTGGTGCATTTACCGCGCTGATGACCGTGTTCAGTGGCTGGGGCTACGATAACTGGGGTGCTCTTGTGTTCTGGGTTATGGCGGCAATGGGGTTAATTGCGTTGTTCATTAAACTGGAGCCGCAGCAGCCCGCACAGCATGTGATTGACTTATCTGATAAAGCGCCTGAAACACAGAATTAAACTTCTGTGACAAAGGTTAAGAACTAACCTTTGTCTCTGTTGTAAAAGCAGTGTTAAATGAAACCTCTCCCCCGCGGAGAGGTTTTTTATTATTTTTTATATAAGAAAGTCTAGAAAGGATATCGGATGCAAGGATGGCTGGTGGTTCCCGTTTCTTTGGCGTACCTGGGAGCCCTGTTTATAATCGCCTGGTACGGAGATAATCAGAGAAAGTGGCTGGCGAAGTGGCGGCCCTGGATCTACAGCTTGTCTATCGCTGTGTATTGTACCTCCTGGACCTTCTACGGCACCGTTGGTCAGGCGAGTAGTAATCCGTGGTCTTTCTTACCCATCTATATCGCTCCGATTCTGGTCTTTACCCTTGGCTGGCGGATGCTGGCCAGACTTATCCTGATTGCTAAGCGGGAGCACATCACGTCCATTGCGGATTTCATCGGCGCACGTTACGGAAAATCGCAAGGTTTAGCAGTCGCGGTTACTCTCATTGCTGTTGCCGGCATACTGCCTTATATCGCTTTGCAGCTGCGTGGTATTACCATGGGGCTGGAAATCATTGCCCCTGAACTCGCGACGGACTTTGGTTATCAGAACGACAGCGTGTCCTGGTTCGTGGTGATGGCACTGGCTATCTTTACCATTTTGTTTGGCACGCGCCATATTGATAATACCGAGCATCATCGCGGTATGATGATGGCGATAGCCTTTGAGTCGATCATTAAACTGATGGCGTTTTTAGTCGTTGGTGTATTTATCGTCTGGCTGGCGATGAGCGCAGAAAACCTCAGCCTGGTCGACATCGCTACACAAACCTATCAGCCGCCAAACATTCCGACCATACTGATTCATACTGTACTCACCATGCTGGCAATCGTCTGTCTGCCGCGTCAGTTTCACACCATGGTGGTTGAAAACGAACGCGCTCAGGATCTGCATGTTGCCCGCTGGCTGTTTCCGCTTTATCTGATCTTAATGGGTATTTTTGTATTGCCTATCGCATGGGTAGGGCAAGGACTGCTGAGTGGCGCATCACCGGATACCTATGTAATCAGTGTACCGATGGCGGTTGGTGCCAGTGAGATTGCATTACTGGCTTTCCTTGGCGGTACTTCGGCAGCAAGCGGCATGGTGATTGTCTCGACTATCGCACTAGCTATCATGGTCTCTAATGATCTGGCGATGCCACTGCTTTTGCGTCGTATGCGTCTGTCGCAGCGTAATCACCAGCACTTTTCTCAGCTACTGCTGCGTATTCGTCGTGCACTGATTCTGATTTTACTGATTGGTGCATGGGGCTTCTATCAGGCACTTGATAGTATCCACTCACTCTCTGCCATAGGCTTTCTTTCCTTTGCGGCCATCACTCAGTTTGCTCCGGCACTGATAGGCGGGATGTACTGGCGTCAGGGCAACAAGAAAGGGGTTTATGTCGGTCTGGCGGTTGGTTTTACTCTGTGGTTAATCACGCTAATGAGTCAGACCGATATGCTGGCGGGCAACGCCAGCAGTAACTTCCTGATTTGGCTTATCACGCCACCAGAAATGTTGTCCCAGTTTAATATTGCGATTTCAGACTGGGGGATGATTCTCAGTGTGGCGGCGAATACGATCTGTTTTGTCTTGATTTCTATGGTTACGCGCCCGAGCTTAAGTGAGCGCTTACAATCGGCGTCTTTCGTCGGTACGCCGTTGCCGGAAAGCGAAAACATGAGCCTGTATCAGAGCCGTGTGACGGTTGCTGAGCTTGAGATGCTTGCTTCACGTTTTGTCGGTCGTTCTCGGGTTAAGGTGGCTTTTCAGGCTTTCTGGAGCCAGCAACGTGAAGAGCTGATGCCAAATCAGCAAGCGCCGTCCTCGTTGATCCGGCACACCGAGCGCGTTCTGGCTGGTGTGTTTGGTGCCTCTTCTGCAAAGTTAGTACTTACTTCTGCGTTGCAAGGAAGAAACATGCAGCTGGAAGAAGTCGCGACTATCGTTGATGAAGCCTCTGAGCTGTATGATTTCAGCCGAGGGTTACTGCAGGGAGCTATTGAACACATCGGTCAGGGGATTGCCGTGGTCGACAAGCAATTGAGGCTGGTGGCATGGAACCAGCGTTACCTGGAGTTGTTTGAGTTCCCGCCCGGGTTAATTCAGGTTGGCCGTCCGATTGCGGACGTGATCCGTCATAATGCCGAGCAGGGGCTCTGTGGCCCGGGCGATCCGGAAGACCATGTAAGACGCCGGGTTTACCACCTTGAGCAAGGCACCCGTCATACTTCATCCCGTGTTCGTCCAGACGGACGTGTGATTGAAGTTCAGGGTAACCCTATGCCGGGCGGTGGCTTTGTAATGAGTTTTACTGACATCACTGTTTTCCGCGATGCAGAGCAGGCACTGAAAGAGGCGAACGAGACTCTGGAAGAGCGTGTACGGCTTCGTACCCGTGAGCTTGAACAACTTAACAAGCAGCTAGTGTCCGCGACGCAGCGTTCAGATCTGGAGTCGAAATCAAAGTCACGCTTTCTTGCCGCAGTGAGCCATGACCTGATGCAGCCGCTGAACGCCGCAAGGTTATTTGCCTCTTCACTTTCTGAAGTGGCCAAAGACGATGAGACGAAAAAGCTCTCTTCCCATATTGAAAGTGCTTTGGGTGCTGCAGAAGATCTCATTGGCGATTTACTGGATATTTCCCGTCTTGAGTCGGGTAAACTTGAGGTTCATGTCTGTGGCTTCGCAGTCAATGATGTACTGGCCAACCTCAACGCGGAGTTCAGTGCATTGGCCAGACAACAGGGTATAGAGTTCACCATGATCCCATCCTCACTGACGGTCAATTCAGACCCGAAACTTCTGCGCCGGGTCGTGCAGAACTTTCTTACCAATGCGTTCCGCTATAGCCCAAATGGCAAAGTTGCTTTGGGTGTACGCCGGGTTAAGGGACGCGTACGTATTGATGTCTGGGACAACGGTATGGGCATTGAAGAAGAAAAACAGCAGGAGATATTCGAAGAGTTTAACCGCGGCTCTCAAGTACGTTCAGATCAGGGCTTAGGGCTTGGGCTTGCGATATCGAAAGGCATCGCCCAAGTGCTGGGGCATGAAATCTCTATGCGCTCTTGGCATGGTAAAGGCAGCGTCTTCTCTATTACGCTCGACAAAGCGGAACGCATACAGGTGGCTCCTGCTAAGATACAAAGCAGCCCTCAGTCTGAGCTGTGCCACCTGAAAATCCTGTGTGTTGATAATGAGCCAGATATTTTGGTCGGTATGGAAAACCTTCTTTCACGCTGGGGTTGTGATACGCGCGTAGCGACCGATCTGGTGGAGAGTCTGCAGACACTGGAAGATGGCTGGGTGCCTGACGTTATCTTCTCAGACTACCGTCTGGATAACGGACGTACCGGGTTAGAAGTGTTGCAACAGTGCCGCCTGCGTTTAGGTAATGGCTTTGAGGGGGTGATCATCAGTGCAGACCGTACCGATGATATGCTTGACGGAATTAAGGCGAACGGATTCAGTTTTATCGCTAAACCAGTTAAACCATTGAAGCTGCGTTCGGTGTTAAACCGGGTTGCGTAGCGCTTGATGGCTAGCTGAACTGATAATTAGCCGTTGTTAGTTAGAAAGAGACCTCCAGCTGGAGGTCTCTTTGACTTTTATCTGTTTATTCAGCCACTCCACCCCGAGTCAGGTGGGCCGGATTGAGCAGTCTTTCTAACGTCGCTCGGTCTAAGTCAGTATCTTCTTCGGCGATATCAATGATTGCCCGTCCCTGTTTATAGGCTTTTTTGGCGATTTCAGCGGCTTTTGAGTATCCGATAACCGGATTCAGCGCAGTGACTAATATAGGGTTCTTCGCTAAGGCAACATCCAGGTTGTCCTGTCTTACTTCGAAAGTTGCAATCGCTTTGTCGGCCAGTGCAGTAGCACTGTTGGAGAGCAGATCGATGCTTTCCAGAATATTATGAGCAATGACCGGCAGCATCACGTTGAGCTGGAAGTTTCCGGACTGGCCCGCAATGGTTATTGTGGTGTCATTGCCAATCACCTGAGCGCAGGCCATGGCTACTGCTTCCGGGATAACTGGGTTAACCTTCCCAGGCATGATCGAAGAGCCTGGCTGAAGTCCTTGTAGTTCAATTTCTCCCAGCCCGGCTAAGGGGCCAGAATTCATCCAGCGAAGATCGTTAGCGATCTTCATGATCGCTACTGCTGTTGTTTTGAGCTGTCCGGATAGCGCGACGATCGCATCCTGACTGCTGAGGTTAAAAAAGAAGTTCTGACTGGCAGAAAATGCTACGCGTGTGGATTGTGAAAGATTGTCAGCAAACAGGGCTGCAAAGCGCGGATCGGCATTGATCCCGGTACCGACCGCAGTGCCTCCTTGTGCTAAAGATTTTATTGCGGGTAAGGTGTGCTCAATGGCTTGCTTTGCATGCTCTATCTGGAACTGCCATCCGCCGAGCTCCTGTGCAAAGGTAACCGGCATGGCATCCATAAGGTGAGTACGGCCTGTTTTAACGATATCTTTCAACGTTTCCTGCTTAGACCTTAGTATCTCGCTAAGATGAGTCAGCGCCGGAATCAGCTGCTTTTCAATGGCTAATGAGCTGCTAACCTGAATTGCCGTTGGTACCACATCATTGCTGCTTTGCCCCATATTGACGTGATCATTGGGACTTACTTTACCGCCAAGAATCTCGCCCGCTAGGCTCGCTATCACTTCATTGGCATTCATGTTTGAGCTGGTGCCTGAGCCGGTCTGAAAGACATCTATCGGAAATTGATCCAGATGTAGCCCGTCGATGATGGTTTGCGTGGCATCTGCGATCGCGTTGGCGATGTCACCTTCTAATAATCCCAATTGAGCATTAGTCAGTGCGGCGGTCTGTTTGATATGTGCTAGGGCATGGATGAATCCATGTGGCATGGTGTGTTTACTGATTGAGAAATTCTCGACGGCACGCTGGGTCTGAGCCTGATAGAGCGCACCCGAGGGGACTTTTACCTCTCCCATGCTGTCGGTTTCAGTGCGGAAGTCGCTGGTCATGACTTGCTCCTTTAATCGCAATCCTAAGTCTCTTATCAACCATAGATGATTTACCGGAGCCCGAAGACAAAAAAAAGCCGATGCTTTTGTACAGGCATCGGCTTGGAGTCAGTGAGCGTTATCCCTACAATTCCGCTCAGCTTTGTTTTAATTCTCTTCAGTTATTCCGTAAACAGAGTCTCGTACTTAACGAAAGCCGTTTGGGTCTCACCATAGTAGAGCGTGCCTTCTGACTGAATGACGACTCTTAACCAGCTTTCTGCTGATTTTGGTTTTGGCAAGGTGATGTACCAGTTCTTACCAGCCTGATCGGCAGGCTTCATATCCACCGGCTTAGCGTTTTTTTCCTGATCAGCAACCAGAGAAACTTTGACTCCCTCCAGCGGATAGGCTGCATCAAGAGACAGCTCCAAACTGTCTTTGGTCAGTTTTTCAGAACGAAATTTGACTTTAAAATCACCGTTTTCCATATCACACAGACCGCTGGTGTAGCGACAGTTGGACTTACTGGCCAATTTGTAGCTCTCACCTTCTTTTGCTGCGTGAGGTTTCTCACTCAGCGCCAAATCGGTACCGAAGTAAGCGATAAGAGAAAGAATGGGTGCGATCAGAAGGGCGATAATTAAGTGCTTATTTTTGAACATCTTGGCTTCCTTGCAACGACGAGCTTTGAATATGGTAACTGAAAATGGAGAATAAAAAAGCCCCGGACAGATGTTTCCAGACGGGGCTTAATGGTTTTAATTATAATTAGTGATCGACAGCTTGACCTGCACCTACAGGTACACGTACGTGCTCAACCAGGTCTTTCACTTCTTGTGGTGTTTCAGCAGTTACTTTCGATACCGCGAACGCCACAATGAAGTTAAATACCGCACCAACTGCACCAAACGCGTTTGGCTCAATACCTAAGAACCAGTTGCTGCCCCAGCTTTCCAGGTAAGTCCACTCAGGAATGAATAGGACACCTTTGTGTTGGAATACGTAGAATAGCGTGATAGTGATACCGGCAATCATACCTGCGATAGCGCCTTCTTTGTTGATGTTCTTACTGAAGATACCCATCATCAGCGCAGGGAAGATGGAGGATGCCGCCAGGCCGAAGGCGAGTGCCACCGTACCTGCTGCAAAGCCAGGAGGGTTAAGCCCCAGATAACCTGCCACCGCAATGGCCACTGCCATCGAGATTCGACTCGCCAATAGCTCTTTTTTCTCGGATATATTCGGATTTATCACCCCTTTGATTAAGTCATGCGATATCGCCGAAGATATTGCCAACAACAAACCTGCTGCGGTTGATAGCGCTGCCGCCAGACCACCTGCTGCAACCAGTGCGATTACCCAGTTTGGAAGCTTAGCAATCTCAGGGTTAGCCAGTACCATGATGTCGTTATCAACTTTTAACTCGTTGGTCGCTGCATCTGATGTGTACTGAATGTTGCCATCACCGTTTTTGTCTTCAAAGCCTAGCAGGCCAGTCTTCTCCCAGTTTTTGAACCAGTCAGGACGCTCGTCGTAAGCCAGATGCTGACCAGGAGCCGGATTAACCGTGTTCATTAGGTTTAGACGCGCCATTGCTGATACTGCAGGAGCTGTAGTGTAAAGAATCGCAATGAAAATCAGAGCCCAGCCTGCAGACGTACGCGCATCACGAACCTTAGGCACAGTGAAGAAGCGGATGATTACGTGTGGCAGACCCGCAGTACCGATCATCAGTGACATGGTGTAAGCGAACATGTTTAGCGTGTCACCACGGACCTGAGTCGTGTACTCACTAAAGCCGAGTTCGGTCACCACCTGGTCGAGCCGGTCGAGCAGATAGACATCGGTGCCTGCCATGGTACTTCCCAGACCAATTTGTGGAATCGGGTTACCGGTTAGCTGCAGAGAGATAAAGATTGCAGGGATAGTGTAAGCAAGAATGAGTACGCAATACTGAGCTATCTGCGTGTATGTGATGCCTTTCATGCCGCCTAATACTGCGTACATGAATACAATACACATACCAATCAGTAGACCAGTTGAGTAATCTACTTCCAGGAAACGACCGAAGGCAACGCCAACCCCTTTCATCTGACCGATAACGTAAGTTACCGATGCGATGATCAAACAGATAACCGCTACGATACGAGCTGTTTTAGAGTAGAAACGTTCACCGACGAATTCAGGTACAGTAAACTTCCCGAATTTACGCAGGTAAGGTGCTAACAGAAGTGCCAGCAGCACGTAACCGCCAGTCCAGCCCATCAGGAACACACTACCGCCGTAGCCCATAAAGGCAATCAGACCTGCCATTGAAATAAACGAAGCTGCTGACATCCAGTCTGCCGCTGTCGCCATACCGTTAGCGATTGGGTTTACACCCCCACCTGCAACGTAGAACTCTTTGGTCGAGCCAGCGCGCGCCCAAATTGCGATCCCGATGTACAGGATGAAGGTTGCGCCAACAACCAGGTAGGTAATAGTTTTCAAATCCATCTGAGTGACTCCTTACTCGTCTACGCCGAATTCACGGTCGATTTTGCGCATCTTCCATGCGTAGTAAAAAATAATACCCAGGAAGGCGTAGATGGAGCCTTGTTGAGCAAACCAGAAACCAAGTTTGTATCCGCCTATTTGAAACTGATTAAGTACGTCGACAAATAAAATGCCGCAGCCAAAAGATACTACGAACCAGATCACCATCAAGGTGATCATGAGCTTTACGTTCTTGTCCCAATAGGCTTTGGCTCTTTCTTCATTTTCAAATGCCATTGCCGTCTCCTTACGATCGGTGTGTTGTTAATAAAATGTTTCACCTTGTACATTAGCAAGGTGTTGGCAAGAACTCTTTTCAACTTTAGTCGAGACGTTAAAAACAAAAAAAGCCCGTATTATGGGCGTTTAAAGGCGTTTAGAGTGAAATGTCCAATGTTAAATCAATGTTAAATTAGTCTAAGGTCTAATACGAGATGACATTTTTCCACGATTTATTTTTGTTAGCGTTATCTATTCTTCATTTCTTTGCTTCATTCTGTACGAAGAACTTGCCAGTCATCTCAAGTTGTTTGTTTACATAAAGTTTTCGTTTCAGCTAGAGCTTTGATGACTCAATAGAGGTTAAACTGACAGACTTACATATATTGGTCATCGTTTTTCATAAGGGAGGGTGGAATGGACGCAAACACCATTAACAGTTTTTTTCTCGTCGGTGCATTGCTGATTGCACTTAGCGTTCTTCTAAGCCCTGTTTCTTCTAAACTGGGTATTCCGATTCTTCTGGTATTTCTGGCTGTTGGTATGCTGGCAGGAGAAGATGGTTTAGGGGGGATCCTGTTTGATGATTACTCTGTTGCCTATTTGGTCAGTAATTTAGCCTTAGCGATCATACTTCTGGATGGTGGTATGAGAACAAGGGTCGCCAGCTTCAGGGTGGCGTTGTGGCCATCTGTGTCACTGGCTACGTTAGGTGTTGCTATGACGACACTCATTACGGGGCTTATGGCTACCTGGCTGTTTAACCTGGACTTGCTGCAGGGAATTCTTGTCGGGGCGATTGTGGGGTCTACCGATGCTGCTGCGGTTTTCTCACTGCTTAAAGGACGCAGTCTCAACGAGCGTGTTGGGGCGACACTGGAAATCGAATCCGGTACCAACGACCCGATGGCGGTATTTCTCACCGTGACATTGATTGCCGTATTGTCGAGCGCCGGCTCTGAGTTAAGTGCCGGCTTTTTAGCCCTGAGTTTTGTCAAACAGTTTGGTATCGGTGCATTGTGTGGTCTCGCTGGTGGCTGGATACTCTGGAAGATCATCAACCGTAATCAGTTACCGGATGGGCTGTACTCAATTTTGACCGTCAGTGGCGGTCTGCTGATTTTTGCCTTGTCAAATATGTTCGGTGGTAGTGGTATTCTCTCGATTTACTTAGTGGGTCTGTTGCTTGGCAACCGCCCGACGCGCAGCCGTCACTCGATTCTGCATGTGTTAGACGGTATGACCTGGCTCGCTCAGATTGGCATGTTCCTAGTACTAGGATTGCTGGTTACGCCTTCCAATTTGCTATCAATAGCGTTGCCGGGATTAGCGCTCGCATTCGGCATGATTCTGTTTGCGCGTCCAATCTCAGTTTGGATTGGCTTATTGCCTTTCAAAAGTTTTACCCCGCGTGAAAAGTGGTTTGTTTCCTGGGTTGGCCTACGTGGTGCGGTGCCGATTATTCTGGCGGTATTCCCGATGATGGCAGGATTACCGGACGCGCAGCTTTACTTCAATCTCGCCTTCTTTGTGGTGATGGTGTCCCTGATTGTTCAGGGCGGCACTCTGACTAAAGCCATGACGCTGGCCAAAGTGGAGCTGCCGCCAAAACCTGAGCCAGTTTCACGGATTGGTGTTGAGGTGTACCCGACCAGTGAGTGGGAGCTGTTTGTCTACCGGTTGAAAGCGGATAAGTGGTGCATTGGCGAACCTCTGAGAAGTCTGTCCATGCCGGAAGGCACTCGTATTGCAGCGGTATTCCGCCATCAGGAACTGCTCCATCCCTCAGGCAGTACCAGGCTGGAAGAAGACGATACCTTGTGCGTATTTGCCCAGGAGAAGGATCTGGATGCTCTGAGCCTGCTGTTTAGTGAGGCTCCGGAGCAGGAGTCTATGAGCCGATTCTTTGGTGATTTCTTTCTCGATATTGAAGTCAGACTGTCTGATGTCGCAATGATGTACGGATTGGATCTTGGCGATGATTTACTGGATAAGACCCTCAGCAGCTTAGTCGAGGAGCAATTAGGATCAACGCCGGTTTTAGGAGACCAGTTTGATTGGCAGGGACTGCACTGGATTATTGCTGACGTTGTTGATCAACAAGTTACCAAAGTAGGTTTACGCTTGCCGACTGAAGAAGATGAGTTGACCGAAGAAGAATAACCGTTAGCTATTCATTTCTGTCAGCATGATCACAGCCTGGGTGCGGTTCTTAACGCCTAACTTACGGAAAATGGCGGTCATGTGTGCTTTGATAGTGGCTTCTGAAACATTCAGCTCATAAGCGATTTGTTTGTTCAGCAAGCCATCTGACAGCATCCCTAACACTTTGTATTGCTGTGGCGTCAGTGTCGCAATCTTTTCAGCTAAGTCGCTGCATGCGGCACTGTTGGTGATAAGTCCTTCCGGGAAATACGGGTCGCCGTTAAGCACCTGATTGATGGCATTGACCAGCTCACGCATATCACTCGATTTTGGAATAAAACCGAATGCACCATGACTTTTCACCTGAGTAACGACAGCCGGCTCTTCACTGGCAGAAACCACTACAATTGGTAAATCCGGATACTCAGCGCGCAGATGAATCAGACCGGACATACCATTTGCACCGGGCATCTTGAGATCCAACAACACGAGATCTGGCTCATCCTCTTTTTCTAACAATGCGAGCAGGGCATCCAGAGAGTCAGCTTCGAGAAGGTTGGCACCACTCACCGCCATATGTACCGACTGGAACAAGGCATTACGGAAGAGCGGGTGATCATCGGCGATGATGATGGTGTAGGTCGAATCCATGACGTTAAACACTTTTGACTATTTCGTTAAATTTATTATTGTCCAGCTTTGAGACGGTGGACAATCTTTATTCGCTAAAAGTCTGAACCAAATCGACTTTTATTAGATGAAATGCATATACACATCATTTAGTCAGCTCAAACTGTGAAATAAAAAACGCCAGTGCGTTCTTAATTTACTTTTGAACAGGCACTGGCGTTTGAATTTAGCGTAATCAGAACTGGCTGATGTGCTCTAAGAAAGGTTCGGCCTGCATAAAGCCGGTTAAACGGGCGTTTGAAATATGTTCGCCTTTGCTATTCCAAAATTCAATAGTTGGTAAGCCAAGCACCTGCATCTGCTTCAGCAATTCTATATCCTGGATCTGGTTTTTTGTCACATCGGCCTTAAGAAGCACAAAATCTTGCAGTTTGTCTTCGACTTTTGGCGTATGGAAGGTGTACTTCTCAAACTCTTTACAAGCAACACACCAGTCGGCGTAGAAATCGAGCATCACAGGTTTGCCTGCCTGTTTAGCGATAGCGAGTTGCTCCTCCAGTTCTGCCACGTTTGCGATGCGCGTGAAACTGATGGTGGTTTGCTGAGCCTGAATCTCGTGGCTGCCAAACCAGTAGTTCAGTGCGGGCTGTGCCGAGGCAAGCAGACCAAGCACCGCGACAATGCCAACAGCGCTCTGTTTCCAACCACCAAACTCTAAGCTGTTCTTCACATGGTATAACCAGCCGAACGCGACGATACCTAGCGCTGACCAGAGCAGAGTCGACCACATCTCAGGCAAAAGCCGCTCAAGCAGGAAGATTGGCGCGGCAAGTAAAATGAAACCGAATAGCGTCTTTACACGGTTCATCCAGTTACCTGCTTTTGGCAGCAGCTTGTTGCCAAATACTGCGATGAGAATCAGCGGAATACCCATTCCCATCGCAAGTGCGTATAACGCGATACCGCCGGTCAGCAGATCACCACTCTGTGCAACGTATATCAGGGCACCAGAGAGAGGCGCGGTGGTGCAGGGTGAGCATACCAGGCCCGAGATTGCACCCATCACGAAGACGCTGGTACTGCTGCCTCCTTGCTGTTTGTTGCTCAGGTTATTAAGCCAGGTTTGCACGCCGCTTGGGAGCTGAAGGGAATACAAGCCAAACATAGACATGGCCAGCGCGATGAACAATACACTTATCCCGATCAGCACATAGGGATGTTGCATTGCTGCCTGGAACTGCATACCCGCAGAAGCGACAACCAGACCGAGCAGGGTATAGGTCAACGCCATGCCCTGGACGTAGACAAACGACAGACCAAGAGCGCGGCGTTGGCTGAGTTTTCCGCCACCAAGCACGATACTGGTCAGGATCGGATACATTGGTAATACGCATGGGGTAAAGGCGAGGCCGACGCCCAAGGCTAAAAACAGCAGAGGTGTCCACCAGTTGTCAGCCAGGTTGGCTGCTAGGCTGTCCTGTTGCGTGACTGGTGCTGACTGAGTAGTGTTGTTTGTTGGTGCAGACTTATCCGTTTGTTTCTGCGCTGATGCTTGCTGTGTGGTTACCGCAGGCTCAGCTGAGGAACCGCTTGGCGGAGTGAAAGCGGTAACTGGTATGATGCGCGTTTCTGGCGGGTAGCAGAAGCCGGCTTTGGCACAGCCTTGATACTGGACGATAACGCGAGCACCTTCTTGCCAGCCAGAAAGCGGTACATTGACAAACAAAGGCGTGGTGTAGATATGCACTTCCCCGAAAAACTCATCGTTATACGAGGTACCTTGCTCCATCTCTAACTCACCAATAGTGACGTTTTCTGCGGATACTGACAAACGCTCCTGATACAGGTAATAGCCGTCGCGCACCTGCCAGTCGAGCATCAGCTTGCCGTCTTGCTGATAGAAGTTAAACGGAAACGCCTGGTCGACAGGGACAAAACTGTCGTTGCTGTTACCAAAGTTATTGTTCTGACTATTTGTAAACTGTTCGTTACCAAACAAGGCAAGAGACGGTGCAGAGAAGGTAATCAAGCCTAGGAGTAATACGGAGAGTAATGCGCGCATAAAATGTTCAAATCGTCTTAGATAATTGCCGTAAGTGTAACTCAATCAGACCTGCTGACTAAGCCATAAGTTTCATTAAAGTGAAGGTTTTTTAATCGAAATGTTCATTTTCAGATAATAAAAAAGGGAGCCGAAGCTCCCCGAGTAAGACTCTGTTTTTACTAGATCAGCAGACCGCCAAAGGCGAAGCCTAAAGCAACCGCTGAGGAGATGGTTACCACACCCGGTAAAAAGAACGGGTGGTTAAATACGTATTTACCGATACGAGTTGAGCCTGTGTCATCCATTTCAACCGCTGCAAGCAGTGTCGGGTAAGTTGGCAGAACGAACAGCGCACTTACCGCTGCGAAGGATGCAACAGCAGTAAGTGGAGCAACACCGATAGCCAAAGCAGCTGGCATCAGTGCAACAGTCGTCGCACCTTGTGAGTACAACAGCATAGAAGCAAAGAACAGTACTAATGCGAGCATCCAAGGGTAATCTGCCAGTAGCGCGCCAGCGACTTCTTTAATGCCGTCTACGTGCGCGTTTACAAACGTAGAGCCCAGCCATGCTACACCAAGTACACAGACACACGCAGTCATACCTGAGCGGAATGTTGCGGCTGCAGGGATTTTGCTTGCATCGATTTTACAGCTCATGACGATCACTGCCGCTGCTGCCAGCATGACGGTCATGATTGCCTCGTTACGGCCCAGAGCAGGGTTCTCAATTAGACCTACAGAGCCAGAGATTGCCGCGGCGTAACAGACAACAAATGCGATAGCACCCAGGAAGATGAAAGTCGCTTTTTTCGCAGTTGGTAGAATTTCACGCTTTGATTCAGTGCTTAGCTTGATCAGACCATTTTCTAGGCGATGCTGATACTCAGGATCGTCTTTCAGTTCGCTGCCCATGAAGTTCGCAACAAATGCACCAATCATACAAGCGATGAATGTGGTCGGAATACACACGGCAAGCAGTGTCAGGTAATCCACACCAAATGGTGCCAGCATTGCAGCAAAGGCAACCACTGCCGCTGAAATCGGAGACGCTGTGATTGCGATTTGTGAAGCAACAACGGCGATAGACAGTGGACGTGAAGGACGAACACCCTGGCCTTTGGCTACTTCTGCAATTACCGGCAGAGTAGAGAACGCCGTATGACCCGTACCTGCCATCAGTGTCATCAGGAATGTCACGATAGGGGCGTAGAACGTGATGCGCTCCGGATGTTTACGTAAAAAGTTTTCCGCAACTTGTACCATCCAGTCCAGACCACCAGCAACCTGCATCGCTGCAATAGCGGTAATTACGGACATGATGATTAAAATTACGTCAACAGGGATAAAAGCCTGACTAGTTGGAACGCCCAGGATCAGAGACAGCGCAATGACACCTGCGCCACCGGCAAAACCAATGCCGATACCGCCGATTCTTGCCCCTAAATAGATAAAGAGCAGAACCACGAAGAGTTCGACCATGACCATTATTAGTACCTCGTTTAGTTTGTATAGATTCTGATTTTTTGAACACTCAGGAACAGGAATAAATGTTCAGAGAATCAGAACCAAACGGCTTTCTGTTTTAAAAGCTTAGAAAAAATGTGGTTAACCGTGTGAAAGCCTAAAAGGGGACCTTGTGGCCCCCCTGCGGTAGACTACTTACTCGTAGCGTTTGGCTTTGTATGTCGGATGCATGAAGTTCTCGACTGATAAGATTTCGTCAAGTTCCTCTGCAGTGAGCAGGCCGCGTTCCAGTACGACTTCGCGAACGCTTTTACCCGTTTCTGCACATATCTTACCGACAATGTCACCTTCATGGTGGCCGATGTAAGGGTTAAGGTAAGTTACGATACCAATAGAATTGTAAACGTAGTTCTCACAGATTTCTTTGTTTACAGTGATGCCGTCGATACATTTATCACGCAGGTTTACACATGCATTGTGGAGAAGGGAGATAGACTCAAAGACACTTTGTGCGATAACCGGTTCCATCACGTTTAGCTGCAGCTGACCACCTTCTGCTGCGAAAGAAACGGTGTTGTCGTTACCCAGTACTTTGAAGCAAACCTGGTTTACTACTTCAGGGATAACCGGGTTTACTTTCGCTGGCATGATTGAAGAACCTGCCTGCATTTCTGGAAGGTTCAGCTCATTCAGGCCTGCGCGAGGACCGGAAGAAAGCAGGCGTAAATCATTGCAGATCTTAGATAATTTCACCGCCAGGCGTTTTAACGCACCGTGAGTCATTACATAGGCACCACAGTCAGAAGTCGCTTCGATCAGGTCTTCTGCAGGTACAACATCAAGTCCGGTAACGTCTGCCAGGTGTTTCACCGCGATGGACTGGTAACCCGCAGGTGTGTTAAGACCGGTACCGATCGCTGTTGCGCCCAGGTTGATTTCCAGTAGTAGTTTAGAGGTGTAATCCAAGGCACGAATTTCTTCGTTTAGCGTGACCGCCCAGGCGTGGAACTCCTGACCAACCGTCATTGGTACCGCGTCCTGAAGCTGAGTACGACCCATTTTCAGCACGTCTTTGAACTCAACAGCTTTAAGATCGAATGCGCCTTTCAGGTACTCAATCGCTTCCATCAGTTTATGTACGCTGTTGTAAACCGCTATACGGAAACCTGTCGGGTACGCACAGTTCGTTGACTGGCTCTTGTTAACATGGTCGTTCGGGTTGATGAACTCGTATTGACCTTTTTCTTTGCCCATCAGTTCAAGTGCAACGTTCGCGATCACTTCGTTAGTGTTCATGTTTACAGAAGTGCCCGCACCCCCCTGGAATACGTCGGAAGGGAACTGATCCATGCACTTACCTGTTTCCAGGATCAAATCACATGCTTCCAGAATGTAGTTAGCAACGTCTTTAGGAATAGCGCCAAGCTCTTTGTTCGCTAACGCGGCTGCTTTTTTTGTCATTATCATGCCGCGTACAAATTCAGGTACGTCAGAGATGGTTACGTTGGAAATATTGAAGTTTTCAATAGCGCGTAGGGTATGAATGCCATAGTAGGCATCCGCAGGAACATGACGTTGACCTAATAGATCTTCTTCAATACGAGTGGCTGTTTGAGCTGTTTTCGGAGCATCGGATAGGGTAGCCATAACAGGATCCTTAGATGATGATTCTAATAATATGATAGTGTATTAGCCTATTCTGCAATCTAGAATCCATTCATCAGAATTTTGGGCTGGAAAATCCGTCCTGACTTATGCGGCACATCATACTGTACCTAGCGCATAAAAATAGTAACTGGATCACCTTTTTTGCTTTTAATGCATCAATAGTTTGCAAAGTATGAATGGGTTATTGCTTTCTGTTTATAGCTGTTGAGTTAATTATCTATAATTACTGCGGGCACTATCAAAATTTATGTCAACAGAAGCTTATTATTAAAGCGATTTGTGTACCTTAACACGCTTTTTTACAACGATTTGTTTGAGGTTGGTGAGCTTTTACCATTACACTGAATTAAACAAAGGAGGGCGTGTGTTTCCTATCTTATTACTGGCATTTATTTTTGTTCCGATCATCGAAATCGGCTTATTTATTCAAGTGGGCGGATTTTTAGGTCTCTGGCCTACTATTGGTTTGGTGCTGATTACTGCCATTGTGGGTGCCTCACTGGTGCGTAGTCAGGGCATTCAGACTCTGATGTCTGTGCAGGGTCGTTTGGAGCAGGGGGAAATTCCCGCTCAACAGATTTTTGAAGGTGTCATGCTGGCGGTTGCTGGTGTGCTGCTGCTAACGCCGGGTTTTATGACGGATGCGCTCGGTATGTTGGTGTTACTGCCTGCGCCGCGAGCTGCAATTGCTAAATATTTAATGAGTAAAATGGTCGTAAAAACGGTACATGGTGGCGGATTTGGCGGCGGTTTTTCTGGACAAGACCCGTTTGAAAATGACCCATTTCGTCGTGGCTCATCAGATTCTCACTCAGAGAATGGCAATACCTTTGAAGGTGAATACGAGCGTAAAGACGACGATGATGATAACCACAATGATCGTAATAAGCTCAACTGATAGACATTTGTTCCAGCAAATAGATGAAGGGCGCACGAGCGCCCTTTTTTGTACTCTTTTTATTCGGCTCTGTTAAACCTGGTTACTGTGCGCCGTTAAAGCCCATCTGACGCCACGCTTCAAAAGCAATAATAGCAACCGCATTCGACAGGTTTAGGCTTCGGGCGTCCGGCATCATCGGAATTCGAATACGCTGCTCCATTGGCAGGCTTTCAATCACCTCGGCAGGCAGGCCACGTGTTTCCGGACCGAACAGTAAAACGTCACCAGCTTGGTATTGAGCATCCACGTGATGGCCGGTTGTTTTGGTAGTGCACGCAAACAGTCGGTAGTTGCCTTGCTTCTCTTTTTCTAAGTATTCCAGGAATGCTTGATAGTTCTTATGACGTGTCACGCGAGCCAGATCGTGATAATCCAATCCAGCGCGGCGAACTTTCTTTTCTTCAAGATCGAAACCCAGAGGTTCAATTAAGTGCAGATTTGCACCGCAGTTAGCACATAGTCGAATAATGTTTCCGGTATTCGGCGCAATTTCTGGTTCGTATAAAGCAATATCAAACATAATTTAGAAGTCGAGTTGGTCTAAGTGACGGGCAGTATATACCCAAATGGCTTTAAGATGCAGGATTCAGGATAGAGTCAGTGAATGTTGGATTCCGGATAAAGAAAACCCTCCACAATGGGAGGGCTCAGTGTTCATAAAGGGGAGTGACTATTTACTCAAAGGCAGAGTAATGCTCATGCGTAAGCCACCCAGTGGGCTTCTGCTCGCGGTAATTGTGCCGCTGTGCTGACGAATCGCACTCTCGGTGATGGTTAACCCTAATCCGGTCCCGCCAGAATGGCGATCACGTGCGGTGGATACCCGGTAGAACGGGCGGAATATGGCTTCTAGCTCAGCATCAGGCACCCCCTCGCCGTTATCATCGACAGTAATATTTAAGGTGTTTCCCCGGGTATTAATATCGACTTTCACTTCATCTCTGCCGTAATAAATGGCGTTACGAATAATATTCTCTACGGCACTCATCAGCAGTTTCGGATTACCGGAAATACTGCCTTTTGGCAGGTCAGAATAGCGCAGATGTTTACCCATCTGCTCGGCTTCAAACTGGGCGTCTTTAATGATCTCTTCCCACAGACTTTCAATGGGCTGTGTCTCCCTAGTCATGTGGCTGTTCGCCTGCATACGAGATAGCTCAAGTAACTCGCTTATCATTTGTTCGAGTCTCTGGGCTTCGGTATCGATTCGTGTCAGCTCAGGGCTCTCACCTTGTTTGCGTGTTGCCAGTGCACTGGCCATACGCAGGCGCGTCAGTGGAGAGCGTAACTCATGGGAAATATCGGATAGCAATCGCTGTTGGCCGGAAATCATCTGATTGACCGCCTCTACCATCTGATTAAAGCTGCTGCCAGCCTGGCGGAACTCCGAGGTACCTTTCTCAAGAGAGGGATCGGTGACAAATTCCCCTTTGGCTACGCGCTGTGCGGCCGCTTCCAGACGCCTTGCTGGCTGACTCAAAGCCCA
The DNA here is from genome assembly GCF_905175385.1 of Vibrio sp. B1FLJ16. NCBI lineage: Bacteria > Pseudomonadati > Pseudomonadota > Gammaproteobacteria > Vibrionales > Vibrionaceae > Vibrio > Vibrio sp. B1FLJ16. Next base: position 2,848,376 of record NZ_HG992749.1, on the reverse strand, counting down.
TGCCAACCAAAGCAGTAATGGAGTGCTGACTAACATTACCGCTAGTAGAAGCTGCACCGGGTGATCAAACAGTCTCAGTAATAGTGGTGGTGGCTCATTCCATTTAAAACCGACATACATCAGAAGATCAGATCCCGCCAGTGTAATCGGCACCGGTCCTGCAATCATGTATCGGCCATAAAGTTTCTGCTTCGGCTGATTGTTATCTTCGATGATCGAGACAAAGTTTTGCATCGCCCGCATTTGAAAGTTGTTGCGGTGATCTGTGGTTAAAATTTTGCCGTTGTAGTCGGAAAAAAACATACGTGGTCGCGGATCATCTCTATGCTGTCGGCGTCCTTCGATGCTAAATAATATCCGTCCAAGGTCGGTCTCTTCACTGTATTGGCTTTGGATGTCATTACGCAGATCCAACATACGATGAAAAGGGTCGTTGGGAATGTCGCGAGGCTTGCGCGGATCCAGATGCGGAAGTGACAGCACTGCGATTAGAACCAGTAGCATGGTAAACCAGAAGATAGCAAAAATACGCCCGTATAAGCTGTTAAGGTTGGGCAATCTGATGCGTGATAACAGGCTCATCAGTCTTCCTCAAGCAACATGTAGCCACGGCCACGCAGTGTTTTGATTCGTGGCTTGCCGTTACGTTGATCGGGCAGCTTTTTACGTAAGTTGGAGACATGCATATCAATCGCACGGTCAAAAGCAGCGAGGCGCTTGCCCAGTACATCTAAACTTAATATCTCTTTCGTCAGCACCTGCCCCGGATTCTGGACGAAGTGTGCAAGCAGCGCGAACTCTGTCGCGGTCAGGTCGAGCAGTTGTTCGTCGCAGTAAGCTTCCTGTTTGCCCGGATAGAGGCGAAGCTCCTGATACTCGACGCAATCACTGCCTTTGCTGTCCTTTGGTGCAGTGCTGGTACGACGTAAAATCGCGCGGATGCGTGCCAGCAGTTCACGATCACTGAAAGGTTTTGGCAGGTAATCATCAGCCCCGAGTTCCAGACCTATAACCCGATCGATCTCTTCGCCTTTAGCGGTGAGCATCAGCACAGGCGTTTCCCAGTTCTCGCGCAGGCGTTTTAATGTTTCCATGCCGTTGAGCTTGGGCATCATGACATCCAGCAGGATCAAATCAATGTCACTGTTTACGGCGGCTAAACCAGCTTCGCCGTCGTTTGCTTCACTGACCTGAAATCCTTCGAAACTGAGCACTTCTTTTAACAGGCTGGTTAGCTCTATATCGTCATCAATCAAAAGAATGTTTGCCATTTAGGAACCTACTGTAAATTACTGTTTGTTTAATACTACATTGGAATGTCGGGTTACTAAGAGTATAAAAATCACTCTTTACGAATCTTTACGCTCCCTGTACGTCGCTTTACCTAACGAGCTCTATTCTATACTCAAGCGCTGGGAGAACAGCCCAGAAGAACCAATCACTTATGTGAGGAATAGAATTATGAAATCTGCAAAAAAACTAGTGTTAGCTGCTGTTGTTCTACCTTTAACTCTTGGTGCTGCAGGCGCATTCGCCTATGGTGGTAAAGACCAGCAAAAAGGACCTCGCGATGAATGTGGCCCAGGTATGGATCGTGAGATTATGCGTCAACTGGATCTGACTGATGCACAAAAAGACCAGTTAACAGACTTACGCAATGCTAAGCGCGATGAGATGAGAAACAAGAACTCAGCAGATCGTGATGCGCGCAGAGCTGAGCGTCAGGCTTATCACGCTAAAGTGCAGGCTCTTGTGTTGGCGGATACCTTTGATGAAGCTCAGGCAACAACGTTGGCAAAAGAGATGGTCGAGAAACAGACTGAACGCCGCGTAAAAATGCTAGAGAAAAGACACCAGATGCTGAGCATACTAACACCTGAGCAAAAAACAGAGTTTGTGAAGCTGCAAGGTGAGCGAATGCAAGAGTGTAGCGATCGCATGCAAAAACGCATGAACAAACCAAATAACTAATCCATCTTTGGGACAAGAAGATAAAGAGGCGGTCGTTGACCGCCTCTTTTTGATCCAGCTAAGTCATACTCTTTCAATATTTAACGGGGTATACTCGAGCTATGGTTTGAGTTAACTCTTTGATTATGAAACAGCAATATGCACGCTTAGTTACCGCTGCGGCTTGGACTGCGGCAATCGTGGCGACACTACTCCTTTTAGTTAAAGTGATTACCTGGTGGGTCACAGGATCCGTCAGTTTATTAGCCTCTTTGATTGACTCGATGCTGGATATCGCCGCATCGGTGGTAAATCTGGTTGTGGTCCGATATGCCTTGCAACCCGCCGACAGGGAACATGCTTTCGGCCACGGTAAGGCGGAATCACTGGCTGCTCTGGCGCAGGCCATGTTTATATCCGGCTCAGCGGTCTTTCTGATCCTTAACGGGATAGAGCGTTTCTTCCGCCCTCAGGCACTGCATACTCCTGAACTTGGTGTTTATGTCTCGCTGTTTGCGATGGTGGTAACACTCGGTTTGGTTACTTTCCAGAAATACGTTGTACGGGTGACGGGCAGTCAGGCTATTGCCGCGGATTCACTTCACTATCAGACCGACCTCTATATGAACGGGGCGATCATGGTCGCGCTTGGGTTAAGTTATTTTGGCGTAACCCAGGCGGATGCAGTCTTTGCCGTTGGTATTGGTCTGTTCATTTTTTACAGTGCCTTCAAGATGGTCAGCGAAGCGATTCAGACTCTATTAGATCGAAAACTACCGGATGAGGAGTTGGACCAAATCCGCAGCGAGTGTCTTAGTGTCAAAGGTGTGCTGGGTGTGCATCAGTTACGGACCCGAATGTCCGGGCCTACGCGCTTTATTCAGTTGCATTTAGAACTCGACGATAACCTGCGCTTAATAGAAGCGCATTATATTGCTGATAAAGTAGAAGAAAATCTGCTGGCTGCGTTCCCCGGCGCTGATGTATTGATCCATCAGGACCCGATATCAGTCGTTCTGGGAGCAGAGCAAGAGCAAAAAGAACAAGATTGGTAGCGCTCGAAAAATCAAAGGGTATCTGACGACAAACAGGCGCTTTTTGACTATCTTTCCATCAATACGTTTAAGAATCCTGATACTGATATGAATCAACGAAGTCGCCAAGAGAAACTGTAATACTCTTACATAAGTAGAAAAGTTACATGAAAGTGTGTGTTTTCATTGGTAATCCTGTATAGGAAATGTAACATAACGCACAGTTCTGGATTATGCAGGTTGCTTGGTAACAAGGAGCCTAAAAGAAAATTATATAAATTGATTGCCAAAGATCGAGGGTGAGCATGATTAAGAAGATCGGTGTTTTAACAAGTGGCGGTGATGCACCTGGTATGAACGCGGCAGTACGCGGCGTGGTACGTACAGCACTATCTGAGGGATTGGAAGTTTTTGGTGTGTACGACGGCTACCTAGGTCTTTATGAAGGTCGTATCGAAAAGCTGGATCGTTCAAGTGTGTCTGATGTGATCAACAAAGGCGGTACGTTCCTGGGTTCTGCACGTTTCCCTGAATTCAAGGAAGTGTCAGTTCGTGAAAAAGCAATTGAGAACCTGAAGAAACACGGGATCGATGCACTGGTTGTTATCGGTGGTGACGGTTCTTACATGGGTGCGAAGAAACTGACTGAAATGGGTTACCCATGTATTGGTCTGCCAGGCACAATTGATAATGATATTGCAGGTACGGATTACACAATCGGTTACCTGACTGCACTAAATACCGTTATCGATGCAATCGACCGTTTGCGTGATACGTCTTCATCTCACCAGCGAATTTCAATCGTAGAAATTATGGGCCGTCACTGTGGTGATCTGACTCTGATGTCTGCAATCGCTGGTGGTTGTGAGTACATCATCTCACCTGAAACCGGTCTTGATAAAGAAAAGCTAATCAGCAACATTCAAGACGGCATTGCAAAAGGTAAGAAACACGCGATCATCGCACTTACTGAACTGATGATGGATGCGAATGAGCTGGCGAAAGACATCGAGGAAGCGACTGGTCGTGAAACTCGTGCAACTGTACTAGGTCACATTCAACGTGGTGGTCGTCCGACAGCATTTGACCGCGTTCTTGCTTCTCGCATGGGTAACTACGCTGTTCACTTACTTAAAGATGGCCACGGTGGTCGTTGTGTCGGTATCGTGAAAGAGCAGCTTGTTCACCACGATATCATTGATGCGATCGAAAACATGAAGCGTCCGGTACGTAACGACCTTTACAAGGTTGCAGAAGAGCTGTTCTAAGTCGATTGGCTTTTAACCGGAATAAATAGAAAACCGCGGTCAGATTACCGCGGTTTTTTTGTTTCTGTGTCAGGAGTTTATTGTGCAGCATCAATCGATGGATTAAGAGGCGGAACCTTGTTCAACCAACATTAACTTCCGCTCACGCAGTGCAAACATGTAGCCCAGTAACCCGCCTAACGTGTTACCCACAGCGATGCCAATAAACAGACCTTCCACGCCATAAAGATGACTGCCTGCCCAGGCAACAGGCAGAGTAAACACAAATAAGCGCATAAAGCTCCACTGGAAAGCACGCAGTGGTTTATGCATCGCATTTAATCCACTGACCAGTATCATTACAATCCCCTGGAAACCGTAACTGAATGGCACGACCAGAAGATAATGCCAAAGCAGGTTTTTTACCGCCTCTTCCTGTGAGAACAAGGCGGCAAGCGGGATACTCAGCGGTACCATCGCTAAGAAAACCAGACCTTGGAACACAACGGAAAAGCGCATGCTGAGAAACAGTCCGGCGAAGGCCCGCTGTGGATTATTTGCGCCCAGATTCTGGGCCATAAAGGGAGTGAGCGCCGATGTCAGGGACATCAGCACCAGAATTAGTATCGATTCAATTCGCTGCGCAGCGCCATAAGTGGCAACGGCTGCGGTTCCATGGCTCGACAGTAACATCATTAAAATCGCACCAGACAGAGGGTTCATCGCAATAGACAGCGCGGCGGGTGTGCCTATTTTTAGCGTCTGCTGCCAGTCCTTTTTCACCCAGTGCCACTGCGGTTTGGCCAGCAGCTTTTCGCGCTTAACTAGTAAGTAAAATGAGCCCGCTAAAGCGCCTAACCAACTGAAAGCACTCGCAATAGCTGCGCCCTGGATTCCAAGCTCAGGGAAAGGTCCTAGGCCGAATATCAGCAGCGGATCCAGCATGCCGTTGATTAAGCCAGCCAGCATCATTATTTTAGCCGGTGTTTTGGTATCCCCGGTTGCGCGTATTGCACTATTACCGGCCATCGGAATAACCAGTAATGGGATGGTGAGATACCACACCTGCATGTATTGTTCGATAAGTGGCAGCAGGTCATCAGCCGCGCCAAGAAAACTGAACAGCGGCCGGATAGTGATAAAGCCGATAGATGATGCGATGGCAACTAACAACAAGGCTAGCAGCAGGCCATGAGTGGTAAAACGGGCAGCTTGCGTTGAATGCCCTTGCCCGAGTAGCCGACCAATATTGGTCGAAAGGCCCATGCCAATGCCCATCGTAATACAATTAACCGCAAAGGTGACCGGAAAGGTATAACTGATGGCGGCCAAGGCTTGCGTGCCGAGCAGAGAAATGAAGAAGGTATCGACTAGGTTAAACATCAGAATCGCGATCATGCCCATGGTCATTGGAATCGTCATTTTCCGCAGTATTTCGGCAATGGGTGCGCTTAACAAACCATGCTTATCTGTTGCTTGCTGTTCCGGCTTGTCTTTTTGCTGCATGTTTAACGTCTGTGTGGTGGTCAAAGTGCAAGGATACAAGAAAGCAGGAAGGTGAGCGAGTGCGCATTTCTCACGCAAAGGGTTGCGATCTTTTAACTAAATCACAAAAAATTCATGCCTTCCCCTTGGGATTGTTGGTTTGACCCCTTATATAGTGATCACGTGCCCCAAGGTGGGCAATTATCAAATAAACATGGAAATTTTCAGGAGAGACGACCCAATGAACATTCGTCCATTACATGATCGAGTTATCGTTGAACGTAAAGAAGTTGAATCTAAGTCAGCTGGCGGCATCGTTCTGACTGGTTCTGCTGCGGAAAAATCAACTCGCGGTGTTGTTCTAGCTGTAGGCAAAGGCCGCATTCTAGAAAACGGCACAGTACTACCGCTGGACGTTAAAGTTGGTGATACCGTTATCTTCGCTGAAGGTTACGGCACTAAAACTGAAAAAATCGACGGTAAAGAAGTGCTAGTTATGTCTGAAAACGACATCATGGCAATCGTTGAATAATAGCAATCATTGAGTAACTTTTTGCTCAGATTCAAATACGAAATCAAAAACAGAATTTAGAAAGGAAATCAAAGATGGCTGCTAAAGACGTTAAATTTGGTAATGATGCACGAGTTAAAATGCTGGAAGGTGTAAACGTTCTGGCTGACGCGGTAAAAGTGACTTTAGGTCCTAAAGGCCGTAACGTAGTTCTGGATAAATCTTTCGGTGCACCAACGATCACTAAAGATGGTGTATCTGTAGCGCGTGAAATTGAACTGGAAGACAAATTCCAGAACATGGGCGCACAAATGGTTAAAGAAGTAGCATCTAAAGCGAATGATGCTGCGGGTGACGGTACAACAACAGCAACTGTACTAGCGCAATCAATCGTAAATGAAGGTCTGAAAGCAGTAGCGGCGGGTATGAACCCGATGGATCTTAAGCGTGGTATCGACAAAGCGGTAGCAGCAGCAGTTGAAAAACTGAAAGAGCTGTCTGTTGAGTGTAACGACACTAAAGCAATTGCTCAGGTTGGTACTATCTCTGCGAACTCTGACGTAAGCGTAGGTAACATCATTGCTGAAGCAATGGATCGTGTTGGCCGTGACGGCGTTATCACTGTTGAAGAAGGTCAGGCTCTTCAAGACGAGCTGGACGTAGTTGAAGGTATGCAGTTCGACCGTGGTTACCTGTCTCCTTACTTCATCAACAACCAGGAAGCTGGTTCTGTTGATCTAGAAAACCCATTCATCCTTCTGGTTGATAAGAAGATCTCAAACATCCGTGAACTTCTACCAACACTAGAAGCGGTTGCTAAAGCATCTCGTCCACTGCTAATCATCGCAGAAGACGTAGAAGGTGAAGCACTGGCAACGTTAGTTGTGAACAACATGCGCGGTATCGTGAAAGTTGCAGCTGTTAAAGCTCCTGGTTTCGGTGACCGTCGTAAAGCAATGCTACAAGACATCGCAGTTCTGACTGGTGGTACAGTGATTTCTGAAGAAGTTGGTCTGGAGCTTGAAAAAGTGACTCTGGAAGATCTGGGTCAGGCGAAGCGTGTTGCTATCACTAAAGAAAACACTACTATCATCGATGGTATCGGTGAAGAGGACATGATCAAAGGTCGTGTTACTCAGATCCGTCAACAAATCGAAGAAGCAACTTCAGATTACGACAAAGAGAAACTACAAGAGCGCGTAGCTAAGCTAGCTGGCGGTGTTGCAGTAATCAAAGTTGGTGCAGCAACTGAAGTTGAAATGAAAGAGAAGAAAGACCGCGTAGAAGACGCACTTCACGCAACTCGCGCAGCGGTTGAAGAAGGTGTTGTTGCTGGTGGTGGTGTTGCTCTGATCCGTGCGGCATCGATGATTGCTGACCTTGAAGGTGACAACGAAGAACAAAACGTTGGTATCCGTGTTGCACTACGTGCAATGGAATCTCCTATCCGTCAAATCACGAAGAATGCGGGTGACGAAGAGTCAGTAGTTGCGAACAACGTGAAAGCGGGTGAAGGCAGCTACGGTTACAACGCAGCAACAGGTGAGTACGGCGATATGCTAGAGATGGGTATCCTAGACCCAACTAAAGTTACTCGTAGCGCGCTACAATTTGCAGCATCGGTTGCGGGTCTGATGATCACAACTGAAGCAATGGTTACAGACCTGCCACAGAAAGATTCAGGCATGCCTGATATGGGTGGCATGGGCGGTATGGGTGGAATGGGCGGCATGATGTAATCTGCTGCTTATCTTATCGCTGTAAGGATTTATGGCGCAAAGATAACTGACCAAACCGAATTAAGCCGAGGTGGAAGCCTCGGCTTTTTTATGTGTGACTGGTACCAAAAACATCACAGAAAATGCGGAGATATAGCAGAGAGGCATTTTTTCCATTATAGTCAACTCGTTAAATATGACATGCGGCTGACATTTCTTACGGTTCTAAGTAGAAAATGCGAGCCTAAACGCGATGTTGTAAATAACGCCTATACCAATCACAGTAAATAAGTGTTCAGAAATGGCGCCGGTAAAATGATTGAGGACAAGGCAAAAATTTTTGATAAGTAGTTATTCTACAATCAACAAATTTTAACGCCGTTATCGATTGTTTTAACCAGCCAGAATGACCAGATATTTACTACGATTGGTATCAATATAACGGAGATTAAAATGAAAAAGCTTTTGACGTCTTTGGCTGTAGTAGCCGCTGTTGCATCCCCTGTTGCTCTTGCTGAGAGTACACCTGTAATGTTCTCTACTATTGATAGCACGAACGCGCCATCCCGCGCAGAAGTTGGCGGTGTTCGCCTTGCTGTTCTGCATGGTCAGGTTAACGAAGTGAAAGGTGTGGACTTCTCACTACTTGGTATGTCAGAAACAGATCGCACAACGGGTGTTAACTTTGGTCTTTTCTTTGGTGCAGCAAAAGTAAACCAAGAAATGAAAGGTGCTTCACTGGGCTTGGTTAACTGGAACCGTGGCCAGGCGACAGGTCTTAACTTGGGTGCAGTTAACATCACGAATAATGTTAACGGTCTTAACTGGAGTGCGGTTAACTATTCTGAAGGTTACACAATGGCAGATGTTGGTCTGGCAAGTATCTCTAAAAAGTCTAACTTCCAGCTAGGCTTCTTCAACATGACTGACCAAATCGACGGCATTCAAATCGGTCTGCTTAACTGTGCAGACAACGGCTTCTTCAAGTGTTTCCCGCTGATTAACTTCGCGAAATAATCTGAAGTTACCGCTTTGATGTTTCAAACAAAAAGACCCCGAAAATGTTCGGGGTCTTTTTATATGATTTGTACTGAGATTACTTAATCAATCGCGATGACTTTCGGCGCTGTATTCGCTGATGCACACCACGACGCAGTGACTTAATGTGACTTTCTGCTTCATCGACACCCAGTAATACACTTAAAGTCAGTACGGTAATAACGACGGACTGTGTTAGGTAGCCAAGCCCGATCATCAATCCTAATCCTGCTAAAACCCAGATGACTGCAGCTGATGTCACGCCATGAATCTTGCCGTCTAGTGTCATCATCACTCCTGCGCCAAGGAATCCTACACCTGTGATGATTTGCCCAAGCACACGCGCCTGGTCTAGCGTATTAGGTGATAAGGATACCGCCATCGACATGAACAGGTAGGTGCCTGAAATGATGAGAATAGCAGTGCGGATACCGACTGGTTTTCCCCGGGTTTGACGTTCTATGCCAATCAGTAACCCATTGATGGCACAGCAAAGAAGGGCAGGCCAACTGAATGGGCCAAGATCGAAAATTTGTGCGAATGTTGTGTGCATCTTGACCTCCAAAGCAGCGGAGTATGCACAGACTTACCCTTCAAAGCGAACAAATAAAATCGCTCGTAACGACAAAATTAATTTAGCCTCACTCGATTATTCTAAATGCAGATCCAATGGCGTTTTACTTGGTCTGCCGCCGATCTCCCGCGTGAGTTTTGGTACCAGATAACCCGACACTCGCGTAATTACCCCGCGCATGATCTCTTTCGCTTCCTGATCGCCAACGAAGTAGTGGGCAGCACCTTGTACTTTGTCTAATACGTGTAAGTAGTAAGGTAAAATCCCGGCATCAAACAAGGCTTCACTTAAGGCAACTTGTGCATCTTCTGAATCATTAACACCTTTGAGCAGTACGCTTTGGTTAAGAAGCGTAACGCCAGACTGTTTTAGCTTGAACAGCTGGGCTGTGAGCTCTGGATTGATTTCGTTAGCGTGGTTGATGTGGGTAACCAGAACAACCTGCAGGCGTGATGCGCTGAGCATCTGGCAGAGTGCATCTGTGATTCGGGCCGGGATCACCACAGGTAAGCGGCTGTGAATACGCAGGCGTTTGATATGCGGGATCTGAGCAATGCGCTCAATCAACCACTGAATTTCATCATCTTTTGCCATTAGTGGATCGCCACCGGAGAAGATCACTTCATTAATCTCAGGCTGCTGGGCGATATACTCTAGGCTTTGCGTCCAAGCGTGCTTGCCACTTTTATTGTCTTGATAGGGAAAATGGCGGCGAAAGCAGTAGCGACAATTCACCGCACAGCCGCCTTTAACTATCATCAATACCCGATTGCGATATTTGTGCAGTAAACCGGGAATATCGTTGTCCTGTTCTTCTAATGGATCATTAGAATAACCCGCGTGGACTTCAAACTCTTCACTTAACGGTAAAACCTGACGTAAAAGAGGGTCATTAGGATTGCCTTTTTCCATCCTATCGACAAAACTTTGCGGTACACGCTGTGCAAACAGCTTGCGCGCAGCAAACCCGTCTTGCCACGGCGACGGATCAATTTCGAGAATTTCGAGCAATTTTGCAGGATCAGAGATCCCATTCGCCAACTGTTTGAGCCAGTTTTGCTCAACAGAATCGACTTTTCGGGTTATTATGTGCGGCATTGAATTTAGCTCTAAGAATGTAAGAGGAAAAAATGGCTACAGTTAGCACCAATGAATTTAAAGGCGGTCTTAAGTTAATGCTTGATAACGAGCCTTGCGTAATTCTGGAAAACGAATACGTTAAACCAGGTAAAGGCCAGGCGTTCAACCGCGTGAAAATTCGTAAACTTCTTTCTGGTAAAGTGCTAGAGAAAACATTCAAGTCTGGTGACACTTGCGAAGTGGCAGACGTAATGGATATCGACCTAGATTATCTATATTCAGACGGCGAATTCTACCACTTTATGAACAGTGAAACATTTGAGCAGATCGCTGCAGATGCGAAAGCGGTTGGCGACAACGCTAAATGGTTGGTAGAAAACAACACTTGTATGATCACGCTATGGAATGGTAACCCGATCTCAGTAACGCCGCCAAACTTTGTTGAGCTGGAAGTTACTGACACTGATCCAGGTCTGAAAGGTGATACTCAAGGTACTGGTGGTAAACCAGCTACACTGTCAACTGGCGCTGTAGTACGTGTTCCGTTATTCATCGCAATCGGCGAAGTGATCAAAGTTGACACTCGTACTGGTGAATACGTAGGTCGTGTGAAGTAATTCCCCCAGACGTATCAGATGAAAAAGGTCGCTTCGGCGGCCTTTTTTATTGCCTGTAGCTTCTGGTTTTGTAGGCTGAAAGGGTTATAAGAACAGTAGAAGGTGCAGCTCCATAAGTAAATAGATCATGGGTGGTCAAAAGCTTAAAAAAGCAAAAAGATCATAGGTGACCTAAAACTAAAAAAGCTGGCATTTAGCCAGCTTTTTCTTTTTATAACAGCAGATTAAATCATGAAGATAAAAATCACTGAGAGTGCACTGATGAGACCAGCGAACGCATAACATGCCACTTTACCTGCCACTCCAGTGTGGAACTTCAGGTCGTGCATGCCGTGGTGAACACGGTGCATCGCATGCCACATTGGCAGTGCCAGGGTGCCAATGATGAACAGCGCACCAATGATGCTGGTGGCAAATCCTGATACACGCTCGTAGCTTAATGCTTGCGCATCAATTACGCCGAGTGGTACCAAGATGCCGAGTACAAGTACGGTAATTGGCGTGATCATCGCAAACCAAGTACCGCCTGCACCAAATAGCCCCCACCAGATTGGCTCATCCGAGCGTTTTGGCGCTGTGTTTACACTATAATTTGGTTTCATTACTCAGCTCCTTAAACCACGATGAGAACGATCAGTGAGATGAAAGCGACCGCTGCCCACTGAGTCATTACGATAATCTTCTTATCAACAGGTTTGCCTTTAAGGCGAATTGGCATCACCTGCGGCATCATGCTGAAGAAGGTTTGAGCGTGGAATAGACTGCCAAGCAGGGCAACGATGTTGATTGCGATGACGATAGGGTTTGCCATGAACGCTAACCAACCTTGCCATGCTTCCGGCCCTTTCACTAGTGAACCCAGACCGAAGGTCAGGAAGATGGTGAACAGGATCAGCGGCAGTACTGTCGCTTCACGTACCATGTAGAAGCGATAGAACGGATGATCTTTCCACCAGGTGCGTTTTACTTCACGAACGTAAGGTTTACGGTTACTCATCCTTATGCTTCCTCTTTCTTTGGTGAACCATCAGGTTTAAACATCGAGATGACGAAGTCCATTGATGACTCTACTTTGCCTTGGTTTACCGCAGCAGCAGGATCAACGCTCTTCGGACACACTTCAGAACAGTAGCCTACAAACGTACAGCCCCAGGCACCGTTGTCGCCGTTAATCAGCTTCATACGCTCGGCTTTGCCGTTGTCACGGCTGTCCAGATTGTAACGGTGTGCCAGTGTCAGCGCTGCAGGGCCGATAAACTCCGGGTTTAAACCGAACTGCGGACACGCTGCGTAGCAAAGACCACAGTTGATACAGCCGGCAAACTGCTTGTATTTGGCCATCTGCTCAGGCGTTTGCAGGTTGGTGCCGTCTTCAGGTTTACGATCGTTACCGATGATGTAAGGTTTGATCGCTTCAAGGCGCTCGATAAACGGCGTCATATCAACAATCAGGTCTTTCTCGATAGGGAAGTTCGCTAATGGTTCGATTTTTAGGCCATTTGGGTAGTCACGTAAGAAGCTCTTGCATGCTAGCTTAGGTACGCCATTGACCATGATGCCGCACGAGCCACAGATCGCCATACGGCAAGACCAGCGGTAAGACAGGTCTTTATCCAGGTTGTCTTTGATGTAACCAATCGCGTCGAGCACTGACATGGTTTGGTCGAAGGGTACTTCGAAGGTCTGTAAATGCGGCTCTGCGTCCTGTTCCGGGTCATAACGCAGAATGTCTACTTTTTGGATGCGGTTTGCTGACATTATGCTTGCTCCTCTGCGTTCTTCGCTGCTGCTTCTTCTGCCGCTGCTTTCTCTGCAGCTTCTCCGTACAGACGCGCTTTAGGCTGAGACTTAGTAATTTTTACATTGCTGTAGTCAATGCTCGGCGCTGAATCTGGCTGATAGAATGCGAGTGAGTGTTTGAGGAAGTTCACGTCATCACGCTCAGTACAACCATCGTCTAAACGCTGGTGAGCACCGCGAGACTCTTTACGCAGAATCGCTGAGTGAACCATTGCTTCTGCAACTTCAAGGCCGTAACCCACTTCAATCGCGTAGAGCAGATCAGTATTGAACACTTTGCCTTTGTCTTTGATGCTGATGTGCTTGTAACGCTCTTTCAGCTCTGTGATTTTGTCGATGGTTTCTTGCATCAGGTCTTCCTGACGGTAGATACCACAACCTGCTTCCATGGTATGACCCATTTCAGTACGGATATCTGCCCAGTTTTCATCACCTTCCTGATTCATCAGGTCAGCAATGCGCTCTTCGACTTCCTTCACCTGAGCATCAATAGCGCTATCGTTCCAGCCCTTGAATTCGGCAGCACGTTTCACAGCGTTTTCACCTGCAACGCGGCCAAATACCACAAACTCTGCCAGTGAGTTAGAGCCAAGACGGTTCGCACCATGCAGACCAACAGAAGCACATTCACCAACAGCGAACAGACCTTTGATGCGAGTTTCACAGCCGCCGTCAGTTTCGATACCACCCATGGTGTAGTGCACGGTCGGACGGATTGGAATCGGCTCTTTTGCTGGATCAACGTTCACATAAGCTTTTGCCAGTTCACAGATGAACGGCAGACGTTCTTGCAGGTACTCTTCACCCAGATGGCGAAGATCGAGGTGTACCACATCACCAAGCGGGTGTTTGATGGTGTTGCCTTTCTGTTGTTCGTGCCAGAAAGCTTGAGAAACTTTGTCACGCGGACCCAGTTCCATGTATTTGTTTTTCGGCTCACCTACCGGAGTTTCAGGTCCCATGCCGTAGTCTTGCAGGTAACGGTATCCATCTTTATTGACAATAATCCCGCCTTCACCACGGCAACCTTCAGTCATCAGAATACCGGTACCAGGAAGGCCTGTCGGGTGGTACTGAACGAATTCCATATCACGCAGAGGAACGCCGTGACGATAAGCCATTGCCATCCCATCGCCAGTTACGATGCCACCGTTGGTGTTACAGTGGTAAACACGTCCCGCGCCACCGGTTGCAAGTACAACTGATTTCGCTTTGATGGTAACCAGTTCACCTTCCGACATGTGAATGGCAATCAGGCCTTGCACCTCACCGTCGTCAACAAGCAGATCCAGTACAAAATACTCATCAAAACGGTTGATATTGCTGTACTTCATTGAAGTCTGGAACAGGGTATGCAGCATGTGGAAGCCGGTTTTATCGGCGGCAAACCAGGTACGTTCCACTTTCATACCGCCAAAGCGGCGAACGTTGACTTCGCCGTTATCTTTACGGCTCCACGGACAACCCCATTGCTCCATTTGGATCATTTCACGGGTTGCGTTTTCTACAAAGTATTCAACAACGTCCTGTTCACATAGCCAGTCGCCACCGCCAACAGTATCGTTGAAGTGGTTGTCTAAGCTATCTTCATCCTTGATAACTGCCGCTGAGCCACCCTCCGCTGCGACTGTATGTGAGCGCATTGGATACACTTTAGAAATCAAAGCAACTTCTAAATCAGGGTTTGCCTCTGCTGCTGCAATAGCAGTACGAAGACCAGCGCCGCCAGCGCCGATGACTGCGATATCTGTGGTGATAGTTTGCACAGTTATCCTCCAGTGTGTGATGCGGAAATCCGCTTGTTATTGTGATTGTGGGGGCTCTTAAGAAGAGCTCTCCAAGAGTAGTAAAGCTAGTGTAGTGGAGCGATATCAGATAAATATTGATGTATTTAGGTTTTTTCTCGGGTAATGCACTTAAGGGCATAAAAATTACAGGTTATGTGATTGTTATCACGGCGCGGATTTTCACTATAGCTACAGCAACTTAATGAATGTTAACGGAGTGTTGCGGGTATTTTTTGCCGTTGAAAATGGCTTTTGTTACGGATGTTGTTTTTTGCCTTGTAGTACGAAAAATTTTGGCTTCAACTGATATGGCTCTGTGAAGCAAGCGACCGCGAGAACGTAGGAATTCCATTCTCTCCCGGAAGAAAAAGCATGTAGAATGGCAGCTCAATTCGTCATCTTTGAGTTATGAGAGATCCGTTATGCAAACGAACTGGCAACCAACTGCTTCTATTGAACAATTGCGCCAACGTGCCACATTAATCGCCTCCATTCGTCAGTTTTTCTCTGAACGTCAGGTAATGGAAGTCGATACGCCTGCCATGAGCCATGCAACAGTAACGGATATTCATTTGCATACTTTCCAGACCGAGTTCGTCGGCCCCGGTTATGCGGATGGCAGTAAGCTGTTTTTTATGACCAGCCCTGAGTTTCACATGAAGCGTTTGCTGGCGGCGGGTAGTGGCTGCATTTACCAGATTAATAAAGCTTTTCGTAATGAAGAAAACGGCCGCTATCACAATCCGGAGTTCACCATGTTGGAATGGTACCGGGTGGGGTTTGATCATCACCAATTGATGGATGAGATGGATGATCTACTGCAGAAGGTGCTGAAATGTGGTGCAGCAGAGCGAATGACTTACCAGCAGGCGTTTATCCAAGTACTTGGCGTTTGTCCATTAGAAGGCTCGTTGGATGAGCTCAAAGTTGTGGCGGGTCAACTCGGACTGAGTGATATCGCTGAACCTGAAAATGATCGCGATACGCTGTTGCAACTGCTGTTTAGTGTTGGTGTCGAAAATAAAATTGGCCAGCACGTTCCCGCATTTGTTTATGATTTCCCGGCATCGCAGGCGGCTCTGGCTAAAATAAATCCATCCGATCAGCGTGTGGCCGATCGCTTTGAGGTGTACTTTAAAGGGATAGAACTCGCGAATGGGTTTCACGAACTGGATAATCCGAAAGAGCAGTTAGCACGCTTTGAACAAGATAACCTGAAGCGTCTGGAAATGGGGCTGAAGCCTCAGCCGATTGATTATCATCTGATTGCCGCTCTTGAATCAGGGTTACCTGATTGTGCAGGGGTTGCTCTGGGCATTGACCGGCTCATTATGCTGGCTCTTGGATGTGAACATATCGATCAGGTCACGGCATTTCCGTTTCCTGTTGCTTAAGTCCTAGAGCTCCGGGTGATTTGCCCCAAGTCCGGGCTATTTAACGAATTTAGCAGATGGATGTAACTGGTCTGCTAAGTTGCCGTATTTGTAGCCTCTATCGACCTAAGTTAGTGAAGTCGCTATACTCTTTTCGTTAAGGAAAAGGGAATACGATAACAATGAAAACGCGCGACAAAATTGTCCACGCGGCACTGGAGTTGTTTAACCAACATGGTGAACGTAATATCACCACCAATCACATTGCCGATCACATCGAAATCAGTCCGGGTAATCTTTATTACCATTTTCGCAATAAGCAGGAGATCGTTCGCGAAATCTTTGCGCTTTATTCAGCAGAACTTTTAGAAAGATTTACCCCTCTTAAAGGCTCTAAAGAAAGCCTGACTATGCTGAAGAGCTACCTAGATTCGACGTTCACGCTGATGTGGAAGTACCGTTTTTTCTACGCAAATCTGCCTGAGATTTTATCGCGGGATGAACTGCTCCACGAACAGTATATTACTGTGCAAGATAGCCTGCGAGGAAACTTAATTGAGATCATGCAGGAGTTTGTTGCACTCAAGCTGCTGGACATGGATCAGCAGCAGTTGAAATCACTGGTCTGTACGCTGCATTTAATTGCCTGTAGCTGGCTTTCCTATCAGTTTGCCATGTTATCGAAAACGCAGATTACAGAGCAAATGGTGCGACAAGGCATGCTGCAGATGATCAATGTTGTTAAACCCGTTGCCACCGAGCAGGGGCTGGAGCAGCTGTTGTTACTGGAAGACGGTTTTAGCGCACAACAGGGCTAGATTTTACTATCATTAAAAATTTCGAATAGTACTCTCATTTTCGAGTCGAAACGTGAGTTGACTTGCGGCACTTACCGCGCACAATAGAGTTTTTATGCTAAATGACTGCTGGATACCGCTCTCGATAAAGGAACTATCATTTTATGAACTACGATATTTTTAATGGTGATGCTGACGGTATCATCGCTCTGCTGCAACTTCGTCTGGCAGACCCTATTGATACCAAGCTAGTAACCGGCGTAAAGCGCGATATTAAGCTGGTAGATACTGTGGATGCACAAGCGGGTGATGAGCTCACGGTGCTAGACATTTCTATGGAAAAGAATATGGCAGGTCTGGAGCGGGTGCTGGCTCAGGGTGCTCATGTCTTTTATGCGGATCATCATAAAGCCGGAGATATCCCTCAGCACGGTAACCTGGATGCGTACATCGATTTAGATGCCAACATGTGCACCGCTTTGATTGTCGATAAACTTTTGCAGGGGCGTTTCCATGCCTGGGCAATTACGGCTGCTTACGGTGACAACCTTATTGCTAAAGCTGATGAACTGGCTGATATTGCTGGCTTCTCTGCGGAGCAGAAAGCACAACTCAAAGAGTTAGGCACGCTAATCAACTATAACGGCTACGGCTCAAAAGTAGATGATTTACACTTTCATCCAGCGGAACTGTACCGTTCGCTGCTTCAGTACACCTCTCCTTTCGATGTAATTGAAGATAAAACCTCACCTTACTACCAGCTGCAGTCTGCTTACCAACAAGATATGGATGCAGCTCAGGCAGTGCCAGCGAGACATGCAAGTGAAAAGCTAAAACTGTTTGAGCTACCGGATAACGCAGCATCCCGTCGTATCAGCGGGGTTTATGGTAACTGGCTTGCAAACCAGAACCCGGATTCTGCGCATGCGGTGTTAACCGAAAATGCCGACGGCACTTATACGGTTTCACTGCGTGCTCCATTGAATAACAAGCAGGGGGCAGTTGCGGTCTGCGGGCAGTTCCCGACCGGTGGTGGTCGTGAAGCCGCTGCGGGGGTTAACGCATTGAGTAGAGATGATGTAACTGCGTTTATTGATGCAGTTGAAACGTACTACGCGTAGCGAGTACGCCTATAAATAGCCATTGTTTCTGCTTATTCTGCACTAATCCCCGGGAGTTACTCCCGGGGATTTTTTTATCTGTTTAAAGTTAGACTAATACTGATGGCCACTTGTTTAAGAGCGGTTAAGTATTAGTTGTTCCTCAAGTAGCCCACCCTTTCGATAGCTTCACGGTAACTCTCCCGCCCTCTGAGTTTTTCCGTGGATAAAAGTTCTACCTGCTCTCATCTCCTCTTCGTAGGGACGCTACCTCTGATGATGACACATAACCCGTTTGGGTAAATTGTTAATAATATCAATGGCATGATTTAACTGGATTGAGCAATTTGTTTCATTTGAAGGTGCGACGGAAACATCATATTTAGTGGCTGTCTGGCATCATTTCCTGAAGCAGGATCTCCTATAATTTGCCGCTGTTCAGTTATACCTCTGACAAATAACAGGCGAACGCCACTACTCGGTGATGAATTCTGCGCAACTGACGTATTGAACTTCACAACATCAAGAGGTCTGGACAGGTCATGTTGGTCTATGTTCTAAGGATAAATAATGAAAAAAGTAAAAGGGATAACGGCAGGGGTGCCGTTATTGGGGGCTCTGTTGCTGGCTGGTTGTGGTGGCAGTGACGGCGGAAATGATTCATCTGCTTCGGCAGCAAAGATACAACAGCTCCGGTTATTACACTCGCTGGTCTTCAAGCTATGACCGTAGAAGCCGGTACGGCTTATAATGAGCTTAATGCATCTGCTCTGGATGACATCGACGGTAATGTCATTGTCACTACTTCTGGCGATGTTGACACTTCAACACTCGGCGTTTATACCGTCATCTATACTGCTACGGATGCCGCTGGTAACTCATCGACTGCGACGAGAGAAGTCACGGTGGTTGATACTACGGCTCCTGTAATCTCCCTTTCAGGTAGTCCGGCTATGTCGATTCTCGCGCGAGAAGCATTCACTGATCCTGGTGCAAGTGCCACGGACTCATTTGAAGGTGAACTGATTGTCACGACTTCGGGGAGCGTTTCAAACGATGCTGAAGGGACTTACACTTTGACATACAGTGCAGCTGACAGCTCCGGCAATACGTCTTCTGAAACTCGTACCGTGACCGTGAATCCGAGTATCTTATTATCTGTACAGGCGCAAGATTACTTTACCGGCGAACTCATTGAAAATACTTCGATTGAAGTCAACGCGATTAAAGGCGAGCAGGAGATGCTGGTAACCGGTACCACAGACAGTGAAGGTGCAATGTCTGTGATCGTAATGGATGAAGCTGAACGTATCGTGGTTAACGCAGATGCTGCCGATTACGGTGAACACAGTAAGTTGCTGTCTGCAACTGATCAAACCGTGAGTCTGTTCTTACAGCCAGTCAACGGCACGGTAATAATTTCTGATAATAATGCCATTGACCTGACGGTTTCAGATTTAGCTGTCGTTTCACTTGCTGACAATGCTCTGGTTGATGAGCAAGGCAACGCGCCTTCTGTTCCTGTTCTTGCGGAAATCACTATCATTGACCCGACCGTCGATCCGAATTTAATGCCGGGCAATTTTGAAACGCTTAGTACTGAATCCGGTGAAGTCGGGCTCATCGAGAGTTTTGGTGCAGTCAATGTTACCTTTGAAGATGAAGCAGGCAAAAGCTATAACCTCGCCGAAGGGCAAACCGCAACAGTGAGAATACCACTTGCATCCGGCTCGCTGTCAGCACCTGAGACAATCCCGCTTTACTACTTTGATGAGGCTACCGGATATTGGGTCGAAGAGGGCAGTGCCGCTTTGGTGACAGTTAACGGCGTGAGTTACTACGTAGGCACGGTTACTCACTTTACTACGTGGAATGCTGACCGACTTTACGAAACAGTACAAATTCATGGTTGTGTGGTCGACAGTGAAAGTAACCCGGTAGAGCTTGCGGAAGTTCGTACTCAGGGTATCAATTATTTAGGCACTGCGTGGCAAACGACAAACGAACAAGGTTTGTTCACTATCCCGGCGAAAATGAACTCAGGAGTGTTGCTTTCTGTAAAAACTAATGCAGGTTTAAGCCGTACTACCAGCATTTATACAACGGAGGAGGATACTACACTGGGGAACTGTATTACGTTAGAGCCGTCGGCGGCCGTGGTCAAGCTTACATGGGGTCAGCATCCCAGCGACCTCGATACCCAGTTCTTTGGCCCTAGCTCAGAATCCGGAGAAGAATCGTTTCTGGTTTACTTTGCCAATCAAACAGAAATCTTTGAGGGTACTGGCAGTGAGATCTGGCTCGACGTAGATGACACCAGCAGCTTTGGTCCGGAGATTACGACCATTACTTCATTCCCGTTCGCGGGGCGCTACAGCTATGCGGTGAAACATTTTTCGGGTATCAGCGACATTGCCGCTTCTCCTGCTCACGTAGAGTTAAATTACTCTGGTCAGCGCGCGGTATTCTTGCCACCGGCGGGTGATGCAACCGACTGTTGGGCTGTGTTTGACTTTGTGGTTGATGAAACTGGTAATGTGACAGTTGAAACTGTCGGAGAATGGAAAACGGACTCATACTGTAATGCTGACGAGTATGGTGTTGAAGCCCTTGCTCCACAACGAGCAGCGCCGCAGGTCGAAGTGAAACATTCGCTATTACAAGAGATGATAGAGCGTAAATATTATGCACCAGCCAACTAGCCTAGGCTGAGATCATTCCTGTTTTTAATTTGGAAGAAACGTTAACGGCTCTCTGTTGGGAGCCGTTATATTTTCATGGAGGTTGTGCTTACAGGCTCTTTAGCCACGACTTCGGGTTCTGGGCTTCACTGTTGCGACGAATTTCGAAGTAGAGCGACGCTCTGTCCTGACCTCCCGTATCACCTGCTAAAGCAATGACTTCCCCGGCCGTGACTTTATCACCTTCTTTCTTCGTCAGAGCCTGGTTGTATCCGTAAAGGGTCATATCGCCTTTACCGTGGTCGAGTAGTACGACTAAACCGTAGCCGCGCAAGTACTCAGCGAACACGACAGTTCCCGGGTAAACCGCTTTGACCGGCTGACCATACCGTGCTGCTAACACCATGCCTTTCCAGTTTACCTGACCGGTCTGGCGCGAGCCGAAGTTATGCAGAACACTGCCGCTAATCGGCCATGGAAGTTTTCCGCGCTGCTTTGTTAAACCGTCCATCGGGACAGCGTTACGTTTTGCAGCCTTGGCGATCTCAGCTTTTAAGCGGGTTTCATTACGCTGCAGCTCAGCCAGATAGCGTTTGTCATTGGTAATACTGCTCTGGATTTTATTCAGCGTCTGCTTACGTTTGGTTTGTGTACTTGCCAGTGCAGTGCGTTTCTCTGACTGTTGTCTGAGCAAGGTTTCAATCTGTTGTTTTTCCAGATCCAGCTGGTTTTTGTTGTGCTCCAGCTCCTGAGTGGTTTTGGTGATTGCGTCAATCACTTCTGCGCGGGCTTTTGCCAGATGCTGAAAGTACTGACTGATGCGGTCTTCTTCCACGCCTTGATTGAGCAGATGGCCGTTAGCCTTGGCGCGCTCGGTAACGTAATAGGTTTGCAGCAGTTGCTTGAGGTCTTGCTCTTGAGCCTGTCGCTGGCTCTCTTGCTGAGCTATTTTTTCTTCCAGATTATCAATATTTTTATCGGCTTGAGTGAGTTCGGCTTTGGTCTGCTTGATTTCACGTTCTATCGTGGAAATCCCCAACTCTTGATCTTTTAAGGATTTCTGCAGCTCGTTCAGCTGCTTTTCCTGCGAGCTGAGAGCCTTCTTCTGGCGATTGATTTCGCTGGATACACCTTTGAGTTCTTGCTGGCTGGCAGCAGAAGAGGTGAGGGGGAGCATGGCAGATAAAGCACAAGTTAGTAAAATAGCCGAGCGGAGCACTGGATGATTGTGTTTTCGCACTTGAGAGTTACCTGCCACATTATTGTTGTCAAAGATGGAAATGACGATTAAATACCATCTCCATGGATAAAACTTTGAGATTTGCCATTAAATCCCTGATCCATATCGAGTGATGGTTTTTCCGTTTTTGGACGGCCCACGATTTTCGCAGGTACACCCGCTACTGTCGTGTGCGGCGGAACCGCTTGTAACACCACAGAGCAAGAACCAATTTTAGCGCCTTCGCCGACTTCGATATTACCAAGAATTTTGGCACCCGCACCGATCATTACGCCTTCACGAATTTTCGGGTGACGATCACCGCACTCTTTACCTGTACCACCTAAGGTGACGTCCTGAAGGATCGATACATCGTTCTCTACTACGGCAGTTTCACCGATGACGATACCGGTAGCATGGTCAAGCATGATACCACTGCCAATGCGTGCTGCCGGGTGAATGTCTACCTGACACGCGACGGAGATCTGGTTTTGCAGATAGGTCGCCAGTGCATGACGGCCTTGCGACCACAACCAGTTTGCTACGCGGTAGCCTTGCAGTGCGTGGTAGCCTTTCAGGTACAACAGTGGCATTGAGTACATAGAAACCGCTGGGTCACGGTTAACCGTTGCACAAATATCACATGCTGCGCAGTCGGTAATGCTTGGGTCAGCAGCAAAGGCTTCCTCAATCACTTCCCGCACTGCCATGGCAGGCATGGATGCTGTGTCTAGTTTATTAGCCAGAATGTAACTCAGAGCCGAACACAAACTGTCATGCTTGATGATCGTTGCATGGTAAAAGCTGGCCAGCATCGGCTCCTGCTCTGACATTTCGCGTGCTTCTGAAACAATTCTGTCCCAGACTTTCTGTTTTTCGCAGTGTTTCATTCTCAAAATCCTGAGTGGTTCTTCTTCCGTGACCCGACAACTTATATTCTTCTCAGATGAGGTGTTAGAGTGCTATTTGCCTTCTGACTTCTTATCACGGGCAAGTAAATCTTGCGCTGCCAGGCGCGCGTCTTTTCCTTGATACAGCACTTGATAAATTTGGTCAACAATTGGCATTTCTACGCCCATACGCTGGGATAGCATCCAGACCTCTTTGGTATTGCGATAACCTTCTACAACCTGACCAATTTCTTCTTGTGCGGTATCGACATCTTTGCCCTGACCTAATGCCAGACCAAAACGGCGGTTACGTGACTGGTTATCGGTACAAGTGAGTACTAGGTCACCTAAACCAGCCATACCCATGAAGGTTTCTGGTTTCGCACCAAGCGCGGCACCTAAACGGCTCATTTCTGCCAGGCCACGGGTGATAAGCGCAGTACGGGCATTCGCGCCAAAACCAATACCATCAGACATGCCCGCGCCAATCGCGATTACGTTTTTCACAGCGCCACCTAGCTGCATGCCGATGAAATCGTCGTTTGCGTATACACGGAAGGTTTTACTGCAGTGGATTTTTTCTTGCAGATCCGCGACAAACTGTGCGTCTGGTGAGGCCACTGAAATTGCAGTTGGTAAGCCCATCGCAAGTTCTTTGGCAAAGGTCGGCCCTGACAGTACAGCCAGTGAGTAATTCTCACCGATGATGTCGAAGGCTACCTCTTTAAGCAGACGGCCAGTTTCTGGTTCCAGACCTTTGGTCGCCCAACAGATACGAGTATCATCGCGCAGGAAAGGCTTGCAGCTTTTTAATACGATGCCAAATACGTGACTAGGGACTACTACCAATAAGTCACGGCTTGCCTGAACTGCTTTTTCTAAATCGGATTCAATAATCAGACTTTCAGGAAAATCGATGCCAGGCAAAAATTCGTGGTTGGCACGATCCGCTTCCAGGCGCGCCATGTGCTCTGGTTCGTGACCCCAAAGGATGACGTTGGCACCGTTACGCGCCAGAGAAATTGCCAGCGAGGTACCGTAAGAACCTGCGCCGATTACCGTCATTGCGATATCTTTGCCGTAAGCACTATTTGTTTTTGTTTGTGTCATGCTGCCGCCTAATAGTCTTTCTACTAGTAGAATCTAGTTCATAATCGCCAGATTTTACGCTGTCTAGAGGCTAGGAACTAGGGTCTGTTAACCTTTCGAGGTTAAATTTTGTTCGAGATAAAAGCGTTTTAATCGCGGCGAGAGGGTTGTAGCCTAGTCATTCTAAGCAAAACACCTCTCAACAAAGAGTAAAACGCTTTTAGCCGAACCCTTCGGGCAGCGTTTGTGGTTCCTTTTTACTGCGTTATCGGCTTATCAGGTAGGTCAACTACATTTCAAAGCCTCTGCCTTGTATAAAGAACCCACAAACTGCTGCGAAAATCAGCTCGAAAGGTCAACAGACCCTAAGAACTAATCAGAAATAAAAAATGCACATTGCATCACTAAGAGGATGCTTTGTGCATTTTCTTGGGTAGGTGACGCATTAAGCTGTGTTGAACATATTACGTCACTTACAAATGTGAATTACGCTTCAGCTTCGCCTTCACCTTGTTGAGCTTGCTGTTGCAGGTAGTTCATGAATAGCGCGTCAAAGTTAACTGGCGCTAGGTTCAGTTGCGGGAACGTACCTTTCACTACTAGGCTTGAGATAGTTTCGCGAGCGTATGGGAATAGGATGTTAGGACAGAATGCGCCCAGGCAATGCGCTAGCTGACCAGCTTCCATTTTTTCAGCTGTGAAGATACCACCTTGCTGAACTTCACATAGGAACGCATTCTCTTCTTCGTTCTTAACAGTAACTGTCAGACGCAGAACAACTTCGTAAACGCCTTCACCCAGCTCACGGCTTTGAGTGTCTAGGTCTAGTTTAACGTCTGGGTTCCATTCTTTTTGGAACACTACTGGAGAGTTTGGAGCTTCGAAAGATACGTCTTTCAGAAAGATACGTTGAATTGCGAAGTTTTGTTGTGCGTCTTGTGGTGTAGCTTCAGCCATTTTTAAATCCTTAAATAAATATTTATTGGGTTTAGAACGCCTAAACCCAGAAAACTGGTTTGTCCTGAGACTAACTGAGCAAGTCTACCTTGACTAGATGAAGCGTGTATTACGTGCAAAGCGTCACAACTTAAGACTTCAACTGCTTTCTATTTGCTCAGTTTATAATCCACGAGGCTCTAATTGCGATGAAGGTGAACCTTATTTTTTGTTACCACGTACCAAAGGAAGGTTCGCTTCGTTCCATGCAATCAAACCGCTCTTCAGTAGGCTTACATTGGTAAAGCCTGCTTTTGCCAGTAGGTTTGCGCTCTCCTGAGCGGTTTGGCCCGTCTTGCATACTATGATGATTGGGTCGGATTTATGGTTTTCAAGGCTACCGAAGCTACCCGCTTTGATGTCTGACGGCAAAATGTGAAGTGAGTCGGTGATATGACCTTTTTTGTATTCATCCTTGGTACGGATATCCACCACAACACCGTTTTCGCGGTTAATCAGGTGTGTCAGCTGGTTTACGTTGATTTCTTTATACGCAGCCGTTGCTGACTTCACGATATTCATGATTAATGCGATAAGAAGACCTACCCAAACCAAAGATAGAATCATGTTCTGTTGGAAAAATTGAATGTACTCTTGCATGTCTTGAGCTCTTGCACTGTTGGCGGAAAAATAAAGCAGAAGTATAGCGAGGTTAGGTCTCTTAGGCGAGAGGGTTAAAATTTTCTAACGAATAATTGAGATCTCAGCGCTTGCCTTGGGCTGCGTCCACACTTGTTGTTCTCGACAATTTATTATCACTGACTCCTATCAGTCTAATCGGTGTAATCGACTTTTCTTCCGCTCGTAAAAGCGCACAATGAACACGAATTGAAAGTTTTTCACCAAAGTAATTCGGCGGTCGTACAAAGCGTCTTGAAAGTGACTATGCTTGTTGAATAGGTTTGCTGACAAAGTTACGTTGCTCGCTAAACTGTAAGATAGCAACAATAAATCGCAAACATTATTTGATCTTAACCTACAGTTTTGGTTAAAAAGTGTAGTAAAATTACGCTAGTTTTGTTTCAAGGTTAGATGGGGCAGCTAAGTCCTACGCCAAAAGTTACTAAATTTGATGAGGTCATCACTATGTCAGCTAAGAAGCCATTGGCTCTAGTTATCCTTGACGGTTACGGTTACCGTGAAGACACAGCAAGTAACGCAATTGCAAATGCGAAAACTCCAGTAATGGATGCACTGATTGCGAACAACCCAAACACTCTAATCTCTGCATCAGGTATGGATGTTGGCCTTCCTGACGGTCAAATGGGTAACTCAGAAGTTGGTCACACTAACATTGGCGCAGGTCGCGTTGTATACCAGGATCTAACTCGTATCACTAAGTCTATCGCTGACGGCGAGTTTGCACAGACGCCAGCTCTGGTTGAAGCTATCGACGCTGCTGTGAAAGCAGAAAAAGCGGTACACATCATGGGGCTGATGTCTCCGGGTGGCGTACACTCTCACGAAGACCATATTTACGCGGCAGTTGAAATGGCGGCAGCACGTGGCGCTGAAAAAATCTACCTGCACTGCTTCCTGGACGGTCGTGATACGCCGCCACGCAGCGCACAAAATTCTTTGCAACGTTTCCAGGACCTGTTTGCGAAACTAGGTAAAGGCCGTGTTGCTTCTCTGGTTGGTCGTTACTACGCAATGGACCGTGACAACAACTGGGAACGTGTTCAGGTAGCTTACGATCTTCTAACTCAGGCGAAAGCAGAGTTCACTGCAGAAACGGCAGTAGCTGGTCTTGAGGCGGCTTACGCTCGCGAAGAAAATGATGAGTTCGTAAAAGCGACTGCAATTAAGGCAGAAGGCCAAGAAGACGCAGTTATGCAAGATGGCGATGCGGTTATCTTCATGAACTACCGCGCTGACCGTGCTCGTCAAATTACTCGTGCATTCGTTCCTGGATTTGACGGCTTCGAGCGCGCTGCATTCCCGGCAATCAACTTTGTAATGCTGACTCAATACGCGGCAGATATCCCTCTGGCGACAGCATTCCCACCTGCATCTCTGGAAAATACTTACGGTGAGTGGTTATCTAAGCAAGGTCAAACTCAGCTACGTATCTCTGAAACAGAGAAATACGCACACGTAACGTTCTTCTTCAACGGTGGTGTTGAGAACGAATTCGAAGGCGAAGAACGTCAGCTAGTTGCTTCTCCAAAAGTAGCGACTTACGACCTTCAACCAGAAATGAGTTCTCCAGAGCTAACTGAGAAGCTAGTTGCGGCTATCAAATCTGGCAAGTACGACACTATCATCTGTAACTACCCGAACGCAGATATGGTTGGTCACACTGGTGTTTACGAAGCGGCAGAAAAAGCTATCGAAGCACTAGATGAAAGCGTTGGTAAAGTGGTTGAAGCGATCAAAGAAGTTGGTGGCCAACTACTTATTACTGCTGACCACGGTAACGCAGAGATGATGGTTGACCCTGAAACTGGCGGTACTCACACTGCGCACACTAACCTGCCAGTACCACTAATCTACGTGGGTGACAAAGCGGTTGAGTTTAAACAAGGCGGTAAACTGTCTGACCTTGCGCCAACCATGCTTTCTCTGTCTGGCTTAGAAATTCCTGCAGAAATGTCTGGTGACATTCTGGTTAAGTAATTAATTAGAGAATGGAATATGAAAGCCCGAGTGAATCTCGGGCTTTTTTGTATTTCGCTTAAGTTGCTAGGTCTTGCTGGTGGCACTACTGTACCAGAATACCTGCTCCTATCACCGCTAAGGCTGCTCCTAACCAAGCAAATCGGTTTGGGCGGCGCTTGGTGTATATCCATAGCAGTGGCAGCAGCATGATAGGTGTTGTTGACGATAGTAGCGCGACCATGCCGACATTCCCTTCACGTAGTGCATAAAGAATCAGTGTCATCCCAATGGCCATCGCCAGAAAGCCGTTCAACGCGGTAATACCAAAGACTCGCCAGGTGATACGCTGTGTCGGTCTGGCGACTTTGACTCCGATGACAAGCAATAAGCAATGTGCAATGAACGCACTGATCATACGAATCGCCGACGCTGCAACAGGGTCAACACTGGTCTGCATCACTGGCTTGGCAATGATACCGCCGAGTGCCTGACACATCGCTGCTGTGAGTCCCAGGCCAATACCAATCCAGATATTGCCTTTTACCTCTTCGAGAACGTTGTTGGTTTGCCCTCGTCGCCCAAAGAAAATCGCCATCACCACGCCACTAAATACCAGTGCGGATCCAAGCAGTTCCATGGTAGTCATGCTTTCGCTGAACAAAAAGAAGCCTAATATGGTTGAGAATACTGCATGGCAGGAGAACAGGAGTCCTGCTTGTCTTGGCCCCATACGGTTCATACACGCGAACAGGGCTGTATCGCCAATAAAAATACCAATTAAGCCAGATGCCATCATCGGAGTAACATGCTCGACAGAAACACTCAGCCATCCGCCAGTTACCCATGCCATGGTAGTCAGGATTACTGCTGTGCACCCCATTCGCCAACGACTATAAGAAAATGCGCCCAGGTGTTGCGCTGGAATGACGGAGATTAGGCTGGAGATAGCCCACAAAAAAGCAGCACAGAGTGCTAGCCATTCATAACCCATGATTGAGTGAGATCCTGTTGGTTCGGGAAGAGGGCACTAATATGCATGAAATGTTATTGATGTAAAAGAACAAGTTATTGTTAAGAAAAAGTATCCCAGTTTATCTCGTCATTCTGAACAGCGAGGCACGAGCGTGATTCAGAATCTACTCTCGGAGCGCTATGTTGCCAAGGCAATGCCTGACTTTCAAAGCGCTGTTAATAGATTCCTAGTCTCGCTAAAGCTCGCTGGAATGACCCGGTAATGGTTCTAAAACGCAACAATTAAAACAGAATAAGAACAGCTCCATATACAATCAACAAACCGACAACGCCGAGGACAAGACCGACTTTTGCCATGTCTTTACTTTCAATTAATCCTGTCGAATAAGCCAGCGAGTTTGGCGGAGTTGAGACAGGCAAGATCATGCCCAGTGAAGCGGAGAAGGCGACTACAACCAGTAAGCCTTGAAGCCCTCCGATAGAGGCAAGGCTCGGCATTGACACGCCTATAGCCGCAGCGATAGGCATCAACAAGTTAGCCGTTGCGGTATTGGACATAAAGTTTGCCATCAGCCAACAGACTAAGGAGAGTGCGACCACAACCGCAAATGGAGAAAGGGCTTCGTAGTCAATAGCATGAGCAAGTGCCTCAGCCAAGCCGGTTTTATCCAGAGCGATACCTATTGCAATACCACCCGCAACCAGCCACAAAACGTCCCAGTTAATCAGTTTCAGTTCTTCCTTGCCCATGATGCCAGTTAAAGTAAAGACGGCCAGAGGAATAATCGCAACAACATAGGTGTTCATCCCGTGAGCCTTAGTCGTCATCCACAATAAAATTGTCAGAGCAAACGTCACATAGACCACATAAGCGCGCCAGCTTCTCTTAAACGTACCGTCTAGTTTGAGCTTCATTTCTGCTTCACTGGAAGGGAAGAGCTTCTGCAGTAAAAACCAGGCAATGGTGAGCTGAACTAGCACAAAGGGTAAGCCCATCATCATCCAGCTCAGAAAGTCGATGCTGTTTTCTCCGGTCAGATATTGCAACGCAATGGCATTGGGCGGAGTACCGATAGGTGTTGCTATCCCACCAGTATTAGCAGCAATAGGAATACACAGCACCAGCGCTTTAATGCCTAAATCGCCTTTCGGTGCGGACGCAACAATTGGACCGAGCAGAGCCAGCATCATGACCGTTGTCGCAGTATTGGACATAAACATGGAGAATACAGCAGTGATCAGCATCAGACCGAGCATGATGAACTTAGGTTGTGTACCAAACGGTTTGAGAAGCACTCGGGCTAAGTTGTTGTCGAGTTCATACTTGGAAGCGGCTATCGCCAGCGCAAATCCCCCCATGAACAGAATGATGATTGGAGATGAAAAGGCGGAAAAAATATCGGTGTAGGCGATTAAGTCACCGAGGTCATGACCCGCTGGAGGACTGCGGAATAGATGTAAGCCTTTATCGGATATCATGATCAGCTCTAGAGCGATGATCAGAATCGAGGTAGCGAAAACGGGTACAGGCTCCAGCACCCAAAGCAATGCAGCAAGGAGAAAGATAGCCAGCAGACGATGTTGAATTAAAGTGAGATCGTCAATAGGAATAGCGTCGATCGGCATCATCAGGACACCGAGAGGAATCAAAATACACACCAGCAGTTTGGCCAGTGTGTTTGCACTTATCTTTGGCATTGGCTGCCCCTTTAAATCATCGTCTATCAGCACAGATTAATGGATCGTGCTTTTATGTACTTAGAGGCAGGTATGAGTTTGTAAAAGAGGGGCCGGATTTCGCACAGAGTTTTGTTTTTCGTCAATAAAAAACCTCCGCATGCGGAGGTTCTTGTAATTTAAACTTATTTGATGGTTTACTGCTTGTGAGCGTAAGGAGTACCCATCACAGTTGGCTTACCATTATCCATACTTTCATCGAATGTGATTGCATCTTTCGCGAAAAGGTTGATAACAGTCGAGCCTAGCTTAAAGCGACCCATCTCTTCGCCTTTCTTCAGGATAACCGCCTTATTGCCTTCAGCAGGGTAGTCCCATTTGTAGACTGTGTTACCGCGTGGCGGAGTAATCGTGCCCGCCCAGACTTGCTCGATGCTGCCTACAATCGTTGCACCAACCAGTACTTGTGCCATTGGACCAAACTCGGTATCGAAGATACATACTACACGTTCGTTACGCGCAAATAGGTTTGGTACGTTTTCTGCTGTTAACGGGTTTACTGAGAACAGATCGCCCGGAACGTAAATCATCTGACGTAGTGTACCGTCACATGGCATATGTACACGGTGGTAATCTCGCGGTGACAGGTATAGTGTTGCAAATGACCCGTCCTGGAACTCTTCTGCCAGCTTTGCGTCACCGCCGAGCAGTTCTTGTGCTGAGAAGTTATGACCTTTTGCCTGAATCAATTGGCCGTCTTCTATCGGACCGAACTGACTGACACACGCATCTGCAGGGTGAGTGATCACGCCTTCGTCTTCAGTAATCGAACGCGCGCCTTCTTTTAGCTCACGAACAAAAAACTCGTTGAATGTTTTAAAGTGCTTAGGATCAGAGTGCTTAGCCTCGTCCATGTTCACATTGTACTGTTTGATAAACCAGCGAATAACTGCTGTGGTCAGACTGCCAGCTTCTGATGAAGCCAGTTTACCCATCAGGCGAGTTAAACCATGTTGTGGGATCCAGTACTGCAGTCCAACTTTAATCTTGTCCATCTTTAATTCCGATACTTCTATTATTAGATTCGCGCTTTAGGGCGCGTGATGTTACTGAAATTTGATTTGCTTGTCAGTATACAGTGAAGAATTATTACACAGTTGCGGTAACTGTCCGGTTACAGGTCCGCCTTCTTATTGCGTGAATATTGACGATTTGCCTTATTCTCCACCATGCTTTCGAGAATGCGATGGTAATTTTCAAATCGAACTTCACTGACCTCACCTTTCTCTACTGCTTCGCGTAAAATACAGCCCGGATCATCATTGTGTTTACAGTCTCGGAATTTACAGCCGCCAAGATATGGGCGGAATTCAACGAACGCTTTCGTTACTTCTTCGGCTTCTAAGTGCCACAGGCCAAACTCACGAACCCCCGGAGAATCAATCAAATCACCACCGGTTGGAATGTGATACAAGCGTGCTGCGGTGGTGGTGTGCTGTCCTAAACCAGAGTTCTCGGAAATTTCACCTTCTTCAACTTCTTGTTCTAATTCAGGCATCAGTGCATTAACTAAGCTGGATTTGCCCACGCCAGACTGGCCGACAAAGACGTTGATACCACCATGCAGCTTCTCTTCTAGCGCCTTAATGCCTTCGCCGGATTTTTTACTGACAAACAGAACTTGATAGCCGATACGTTGGTACTCTTTAAGCCACTCTTCATAAGTCGCTCGATCGCCGGCTTCTAGCAGGTCGACTTTGTTAAGAACCAGTAATGGCGCGATGTTAAGCGTTTCTGCTGCAACCAGGTAACGATCGATGATATTAAGTGACAGTTCAGGCAGGACCGATGATACGATCACCATCTGATCAATGTTTGCAGCAACAGGTTTAAGACCATCGTAGTAATCAGGGCGCGTCAGTACTGATGTTCGGGGCTCAACCGCCTCCACCACACCAGATATTCCTGCCATTGACTCAAGACCCTCACGCCATAGTACGCGATCACCAGAGACGAGTGATTCTATACCACGACGAAGATTACAGCGCTGAACCTCGCCGGTTTCCAGATCTTCGATGTCAGCATGCTGGCCAAAACGAGTAATCACTAAACCCTGCTTACTGGCGCCAAGCATGTTTTCATCCCACTGGATGGAGTCTTCTTGCTTTTTAAGACGTTTTTGTTGGTTACTACGAACGCGTCGTACCTGACCTTTGGTTAACTTTTTCTTTTTTGTCACAATTCTGTACTTAATGTGAATTAACTCAAACGATTGAGCTTGTTTTTGGCTCAGTCTAGTGAGTATCGTGTTTCAACGGTTTTAAGGTATAGTACCTCTTTTAGCGATAAACAAATAGGCGGCGTAACCATGTCCTTTAGCGATCAAAACCTGATTTGGGTGGATTTAGAGATGACGGGGCTCGATCCTGAAACGCACAAAATCATCGAAATTGCTTCTATCGTCACTGACAGTGAGCTGAATATATTGGCGGAAGGGCCTGTGCTTGCTGTTCATCAACCGGAAGACGAGTTGGCGAAAATGGACGATTGGTGTACCAATACGCATACAGCAAGTGGTCTGGTTGAGCGTGTGCGCAACAGCAAAGTTTCTGAGCAAGATGCGATTGAGCAAACTATCGCTTTTCTTGAAAAGTGGGTGCCGAAAGGGGTTTCGCCGATTTGTGGTAACAGCATCGGTCAGGATCGTCGGTTCTTATACAAACATATGCCTGAGCTGGAAGAATATTTCCATTACCGTTATGTGGATGTAAGCACACTGAAAGAGCTAACGCGTCGTTGGAAGCCAGAAGTACTGGATGGTTTTTCAAAACAGGGTACGCATTTGGCATTGGATGATATTCGTGAATCCATTGCTGAGTTAAAGTACTATCGCGAGACGATCTTCAAGATCTAACGATTACGGCTGCGATCTAAATCCTGTCATTGATAACTGTTTTGCTTGCTTTTTCATCGTTTAGAGAAAATTTGAAGTTTTTTTTGAAGGAAGGACTTGCATCACAAAAAAATGCTCTTATAATTCGCAGCCCTGAACAGCGGAAACGTTGTTGATGCGACACTAGCTCAGTTGGTAGAGCGCAACCTTGCCAAGGTTGAGGTCACGAGTTCGAACCTCGTGTGTCGCTCCACTTTCTTTTAAATAGAAAGTGATAGCTCTCATTGTGCTTAACAATGAAATACGGACGCGGGGTGGAGCAGCTTGGTAGCTCGTCGGGCTCATAACCCGAAGGTCGTCGGTTCAAATCCGGCCCCCGCAACCAAATTTAATCAATAGCTCTTGCTGTTGATATGCGACACTAGCTCAGTTGGTAGAGCGCAACCTTGCCAAGGTTGAGGTCACGAGTTCGAACCTCGTGTGTCGCTCCAGTTTGATAGCTCTCATTGTGCTTAACAATGAAATACGGACGCGGGATGGAGCAGCTTGGTAGCTCGTCGGGCTCATAACCCGAAGGTCGTCGGTTCAAATCCGGCTCCCGCAACCAAATTCAAGATAGTTTGATTGTTATTTATCATAACCCTCATGCCGTCGACGGATGCGCCGCCCGGATCAAATCCCGGCTCCCGCAACCAAATTTATTCAATAGCACTTGCTGTTGATATGCGACACTAGCTCAGTTGGTAGAGCGCAACCTTGCCAAGGTTGAGGTCACGAGTTCGAACCTCG
This sequence comes from Vibrio sp. B1FLJ16, assembly GCF_905175385.1. NCBI lineage: Bacteria > Pseudomonadati > Pseudomonadota > Gammaproteobacteria > Vibrionales > Vibrionaceae > Vibrio > Vibrio sp. B1FLJ16. The sequence continues at coordinate 2,814,458 of NZ_HG992749.1, read as the reverse complement.
TGTGTCGCTCCACTTTCTTTTAAATAGAAAGTGATAGCTCTCATTGTGCTTAACAGTGACATGCGACACTAGCTCAGTTGGTAGAGCGCAACCTTGCCAAGGTTGAGGTCACGAGTTCGAACCTCGTGTGTCGCTCCAGTTTGATAGCTCTCATTGTGCTTAACAATGAAATACGGACGCGGGATGGAGCAGCTTGGTAGCTCGTCGGGCTCATAACCCGAAGGTCGTCGGTTCAAATCCGGCTCCCGCAACCAAATTTAATCAATAGCTCTTGCTGTTGATATGCGACACTAGCTCAGTTGGTAGAGCGCAACCTTGCCAAGGTTGAGGTCACGAGTTCGAACCTCGTGTGTCGCTCCACTTTCTTTTAAATAGAAAGTGATAGCTCTCATTGTGCTTAACAATGAAATACGGACGCGGGGTGGAGCAGCTTGGTAGCTCGTCGGGCTCATAACCCGAAGGTCGTCGGTTCAAATCCGGCCCCCGCAACCAAATTCAAGATAGTTTGATTGTTATTTATCATAACCCTCAAGCCGTCGACGGATGCGCCGCCCGGATCAAATCCCGGCCCCGCAACCAATTCTCTTATGAGAATATGCGACACTAGCTCAGTTGGTAGAGCGCAACCTTGCCAAGGTTGAGGTCACGAGTTCGAACCTCGTGTGTCGCTCCAATTTGATAGCCCTCATTGTGCTTAACAATGAAATACGGACGCGGGATGGAGCAGCTTGGTAGCTCGTCGGGCTCATAACCCGAAGGTCGTCGGTTCAAATCCGGCTCCCGCAACCAATTTCAAGATAGTTTGATTGTTATTTATCATAACCCTCAGGCTGTCGACGGATGCGCCGCCCGGAACAAATCTCGGCTCCCGCAACCAATTCCACATCGCTCTTTTCATTATTGCTGTGAAGCATGAATCCCCTAAAACTAAAGTTTAATCCGCATTATATGATGTCGGACTATTTCGTTTGTGTAAAAAACACGATTTGAATCGGAAGACACTAGAATATTCTGGTTTGCGGAGTGTTTTGCTATGTTTCATTAACAGAGTTATCCACATACGACGTTCTGTGGATAAGTTAGTTGATAAAGTGTTTTTAGCTTGACAATTTTTGTTAGTAAACGAAGATCTTTTCACTTGGAAATATTAGAAATAGTGCTCTAATTTTATTTAAGTTGCTGTTTTTAAAAGGTTTGGTGTGGGTTTTTCTGGATCGAGTACGTTAAAATACGATCATTAGGTTGTTTTTTTTTTGATCCTAGTCATTTACTACGATTGTGTTTAACTTTTTTCTCAGCCACACTTTTTACTAAATCTCAAAATTTTTTCCACATTACAAAATTGAGAACGAAGTCATGGATTGTGCGCGTAAAAGTATTCTCACTTTTTTGTGTATAGACTACGACTAAGCATCTCTTGGTAGACCTTTCTCGATAATTCTGATTAGCCTGTTTTTCTTGATTTCAATTGATTCAATATCTTCGCCCGGAAGTTGACTTAGGTGCTGAGTTAATGCCCAATTGATATGCTGATCGAGTAAGTCACTTTCCCCCTGACGAGATGTTAATGCATCTATGATTCGCTGACTGTATTCAGCGTTGCCAAGTGCCACTGCAATATTACGTAGCCATTGTAAGTGACCAATGCGACGAATTGCTGAGCCTTCCATGTTCTTCAAAAAGGTTGCTTCATCCCAATAAAACATATCGACTAAATCTGGGTGTTGAAAACTATCGCGGCGGTGGAAATCCTCTTGTTCGGTGATCTCTGCATACCGGTTCCATGGGCATACGAGCTGGCAGTCATCACAGCCGTAAATACGATTGCCCATAGCGCTACGGAATTCTTCTGGAATTACACCATCAAACTCAATCGTCAGATAAGAGATGCAACGCCGAGCGTCCACGACCTTATCTTCGACTATCGCTTGAGTTGGACAAGATGTGATGCACGCTTTGCATTTTTCACATTGGTCGATACTAGGCTGATCGACGGGTAACGGTATATCTACCAGTAACTCTCCTAGGAAGAACCACGACCCACACTCTTTATCTAAAATTAGTGAGTGTTTTCCCGTCCACCCCAGTCCGGCTTTTTGTGCCAAAGGCCGTTCTAAAATAGGTGCAGAGTCGACAAAAGGTCGGTAGCCAAACTGGCCGACTTCTTCTTCGATTAATCTACCAAGTTTATTGAGCTGTTTTCTCACTAGCTTGTGATAATCACGTCCTAGCGCATAACGACTAATATAAGCGTGATTTTTATTCGCGAGATTAGAAGCGAATTGCGCTTCAGGTGGGAGGTAATCCATACGAGCACTAATCACACGTACCGTATTTGGTAGTAATTCATGTGGTCTCGCGCGCATCATTCCGTGACGAGCCATCCAGTCCATGGAGCCGTGATAACCTGCGTCCAGCCATTTTTCCAGCATGGCTTCATGTTCGCTAAGATTAACATCGCAGATCCCTACTTTCTGAAAGCCGAGCTCTTTTCCCCAAAGTTTGATTTGTTGTGCGAGTTGTTCGTAGTTCATGTGTACCACCGAAAAAAAGGGGAGCGGATCTTAACGGATCTATGACATTGGTGCTACCACAAACTGGAGATCGAATGTGTTTTCTCGTGGAACCTTTAGTAATCCGCTGCATTCTTAAAAGTGTGGGTTAAACTCTTAATTGCTTGAAACAGATGTGCGTGACAATAAGATACCGTTATCCGGTTACTTTTTTCGTATATATGACATTTGAAAGCTTGTCTCCCAAAACCAACACAGTTTACTATTCTTGTCCTTTTGATTTTTATATAGTCAATGATCATTAGTTAGAGAAGTATCAATGAGCACGAAACATTTTAATTTGAAAGATGAGCACGAAACGGTCGCGTTAGGTACCGCGTTGGCTCAACTTTGTTCTCAACAAACGACCATTTACCTGCATGGCGATTTAGGTGCAGGTAAAACAACCTTCAGTCGTGGTTTTGTCCGTGCTCTTGGGCACCAGGGAAACGTTAAAAGTCCTACCTATACCTTGGTTGAACCTTATCAATTAGACAAATGGCAAGTTTATCACTTCGATCTTTATCGTCTTGCAGACCCTGAAGAACTTGAGTTCATGGGCATTCGAGATTATTTCACTGATGATGCAATTTGTCTGGTTGAGTGGCCTGAAAAAGGGCATGGCTTGCTACCAAAGCCCGATCTTGATGTAAACATTCGCTATCAGGGTGAAGCGCGTATTGCCGAACTTATCGCGAATAATGATTATGGTGTGCAGTTACTCAGTAAACTGGAGTTATGTTGAGTTTTTTAAAATTTAGAGTAGTGGCGGCATTTGTCGCCACTTTTCTCCTTATTATTCCCAATTTAGCGTTGGCTAACGTTGTTAAAAGTTTCCGGGTTTGGCCTTCACCTGATGAGACTCGCGTTGTCATCGACTTGGGCTCGGAAGCTGACTACTCCTATTTCTCTTTGTCTGGACCGGATCGTTTGGTTGTGGATTTGAAAAACACCACCATGCAAGCTAAATTGCCGGTTTCTGTTTCGGACAGCCCGGTACTAAAACTGGTTCGAAAAAGCTCGCCACCAGAGAAAGGCACCTACCGTTTAGTATTTGAGTTGAAAAAAAGCGTTCGTGCCGATCTGTTCAAATTAAGCCCGACACCTGGCGGGCAATATGGCCATCGATTGGTCATTGATCTGCCTCATAGTAAAAAATCCCCGGCAGCAGAATCAAAACCAGCTAACACGACGTCTTCCGGTAAAGACATGAGTTCCGTGAAACGTGCTCAAGAGGTGTTGATTGTTATTGACCCTGGGCATGGTGGAGAGGATCCTGGCTCGATTGGCCCTTCGCGTCGTAAGTATGAGAAAGATGCAGTACTGAGCATCTCCCACAAGATCGCAGCACAGCTTAATGCAACTCCGGGGATCAAAACTCGTCTGACACGCAGCGGGGATTACTTTGTTAACCTTAACCGACGGGTTGCATTCGCTCGTGAAAATGATGCTCACTTACTTATTTCGATTCACGCGGATGCGTTTACTTCACCAAAACCTCGTGGTGGCTCGGTTTTCGTATTGAATACACGTCGAGCGAATACTGAGATTGCTCGTTGGGTAGAAAATCATGAGAAACAGTCAGAGCTTTTAGGTGGTTCTGGCAACGCTTTTGTTACAAATACCAAAGATCGTAATGTTAACCAGACCTTGCTGGATCTTCAGTTCAGCCATTCACAGAAAGAAGGCTACAAATTAGCGACAGATATCCTGGGTGAAATGGGACGTGTTGCTCATTTACACAACAGCAAGCCGATCAATACCAGTCTGGCGGTATTGCGTTCACCTCAAATTCCGTCGGTACTAGTAGAAACAGGATTTATCTCTAACCCTACTGAAGAGAAGTTGTTATTCCAGCGTGCGCACCAAGACAAATTAGCCCAAGCGATATCAAGAGCGGTGGTTAAGTACCTGAAAGATAATCCACCAGAGGGAACAGTATTCTCGTCTTCAGTGAAGCCAATGGTGCATATTGTGAAGAGTGGTGAATCACTGTCGGTGATCGCAAACAAATACGGTACAAGCACTAAGACATTGATGGCTGAAAATAACTTGAAATCGACCGGTTTGGCCGTAGGGCAGAAACTACGAATTCCTACCGTCGGCAGCATTAAGGTACCGAGCCAGCCGATCACCGTTGAAACTGAAACCATTACTCACACAGTTAAATCAGGCGAGTTCTTAGGTAAGATAGCTAACCACTACAAAGTGAAGATCTCAGATATTCGCCGCGAAAATAATCTCAAATGGGACACGTTGTGGGTTGGTCAGAAACTCAAGATTACGGTTGCCGTTAAAGATAAGCCGATCCGAAAACACAAAGTCTCCCGAGGTGAGTTCCTTGGTAAGATTGCATCTAAGTACGGTGTAAGCGTAGAGAGTATTCGTCAGGCGAATAAGTTACGCTCAGATCAACTCGCCGTAGGGCAAGTGTTGATAATCCCAAATAAGTAAGTGAGCGCTAACGTATTATGACGATTAAAATTCTGCCAGCCAGGCTTGCCAACCAGATAGCCGCAGGAGAGGTGGTAGAAAGACCGGCTTCTGTTATTAAAGAATTGGTTGAGAACAGCTTAGATTCTGGTGCAACCCGTATCGATATCGATATTGAGAAGGGGGGGCGCTAAGCTGATTCGTGTTCGCGATAATGGTAAAGGTATCGCGAAAGACGAGTTGGGGCTGGCATTAAGTCGTCATGCAACGTCTAAGATCCATACCTTAGATGATTTAGAAGCAATCATGAGTCTGGGTTTCCGGGGAGAAGCACTCGCAAGTATCAGCTCGGTTTCCCGACTGACGTTAACCTCACGCCCGGCGGCGCAAGAGGAAGCCTGGAGCGCTTACTCTGAAGGACGCGATATGCAGGTTAAACTTCAACCTGCTGCTCACCCGATTGGTACTACAGTGGAGGTGTTGGATCTTTTCTTCAACACGCCGGCTCGCCGCAAGTTTCTGCGTACTGAGAAAACGGAGTTTTCTCATATTGATGAGCTGTTAAAACGTATCGCACTTAGCCGTTTTGATGTGTCGATTAATGTTCGTCACAACGGCAAAATCATTCGCCAATACCGAGCGGCAAAAAATCAGCTGCAAACTGAAAAACGTATCGCTGCTGTGTGCGGCAATGGGTTCGTGAGCAATATGCTCCGTATTGAGCTTGAGCATCAAGGGTTAAAGCTGCACGGTTGGATTACGACACCTGACGGTGCCCGTCAGCAAAGCGATTTACAATACTGTTATGTGAATGGTCGCATGATGCGCGACAAGCTGATCAATCATGCTATCCGTCAGAGCTATGAAATGAGCCTGAAGCCGGATCAGTTTGCAGCCTATGTGCTGTTTATTGAACTCGATCCTCATCAGGTTGACGTGAATGTGCATCCGGCTAAACATGAGGTTCGTTTTCATCAGGCTCGACTGGTGCATGATTTTATCTATCAGGCATTATCGGATGCGCTGGTGCAAAGCGCTGTGATTGAACAGCCGCACGTCAATGAGTCTGCATTTTATCACTCAGATACATCCGAGAACCGCCAGGCAAGTCAATCAGCTTCCGAAGCTCCGTTGGAACAAACAGAGGTCTCGTCTCCAGTTCCGGAGTGTGTTTATCAAGCGATAGAGAATACGCCTGCGTATCCCGGTCGGGGAGATTACGAAGCGAAGCCACGTGAGAGATCTGGCTCTGGCCCTTCAGTAAGGGAAGCCAGACAGTCTGATTCTTATCAGCGTTCGGATTGGATTGAATCCAAGCCAGCACCTAAACCTGTACACAGCAAAGAGCGCCATGCAGACCCCGCTCCGAGTAAACAGGAAGTCAGTGCTTATCATGAGCTATTAAAAACGCCAGACTTTGAGCCGGGGGCGGTGCCTAAGGCTGCAGTAGTGAGATCCGATGCAGAAGTGGCATCTCCTCAGGTTACTGTATTAGCTAAAGCATTAACTGTCGTGGACGATCAGTTTGCCCTGATGAGCAGTGACAGTGGCGTTGCATTGGTGTCATTGTCCCGAGCGGAGTTTTACAGAACCAAAGGCCAGTTAACGCCATCTGAAGGTGCATTAAAAGCGCAGCCATTGCTGGTTCCGTTATCAATAACACTGGATGCGGATTTGGTGCAACTTGCTCAGGATTACCAGCAAGACTTTGCTCAGCTTGGTATCCAGTTGAAAGCCAGAAATGATAAGGCACTAATGGTCATGGGTGTGCCTGCTCCATTACGTCAACAAAACTTACAAAAACTGGTGCCAGATCTGTTATCTTACGCGCAAACTTGGGTAAGGGGAGAGCAGGCTGTGACTAATATGATGTCTGCGATGATCGATTGGCTTGCTGTGCAGGTAACGACAGTAAAGAGCCACTATACTCTCTCCGAAGCCATTCAAATTATTGCGGAACTTGAACAGTTAGGAAATGGTCAATTACCATTAAAAGATACCCAGTTTGTATCTGCTGTTGATTTCTCTGCCACGATAGCCAAATTAACACCATGACAGAAAAACTACCTTTGGCTCTGTTTTTAATGGGGCCTACTGCATCAGGTAAAACAGAGCTTGCGATTCGACTGAGACAAAAATTCCCGATTGAAATCATCAGTGTTGATTCTGCATTGATTTATAAAGGGATGGATATTGGTACCGCAAAGCCTGATGAGCGTGAGTTGAGCTTAGCTCCTCACCGGTTAATTGATATTTTAGACCCGAGTGAATCCTATTCTGCGGCGGACTTTCGCCGTGATGCCCTACAGGCGATGGATGATATTGTTGCAGAAGGGAAAATTCCGTTACTTGTTGGCGGTACAATGCTGTATTACAAAGCATTACTTGAAGGTTTATCACCTCTTCCTGCTGCAAACCCTGAAATTCGTCAGCAAATTGAACAAGAAGCATTGACTAAGGGTTGGTCGGTGTTGCACGATGAACTGCAAGAGATTGACCCTGTGTCTGCTGCGAGAATTCACCCTAATGATCCTCAGCGATTATCCAGGGCATTGGAAGTTTTCCGCATTTCAGGTAAAACTCTTACTGAGTTGACTCAGACTAAAGGTGAAAGCCTGCCGTATCGAGTCAAGCAGTTTGCTATAGCTCCCAAGGACAGGGCAGAACTCCACCGTCGTATTGAACTGCGTTTCGAGAAAATGATGGAAGCGGGTTTCGAAGATGAAATGAACGCATTATATGCGCGCAAAGATCTTCATCCGGATCTTCCTTCTATCCGATGCGTAGGTTACAGGCAGATGTGGGAGTATTTAGACGGAGAGTGCACGCGAGACGAAGCTGTGTTTCGTGGCGTATGTGCGACTCGTCAATTGGCCAAGCGTCAAATCACCTGGTTACGCAGCTGGGATGACTTAACTTGGTTGGATAGTGAGAACATTGAGCAGGCTCTAGAAACCATTTCGGAAGCGATAGCATCTGAATGAGATAGCTGTGTATAATGTGATCGTTTTTGCGTGAACGCACTCAAGGGATCTGTTGTTGGCGGTTTTATACTATTCTGCTAATTACTCAGAGTGCATTTTGATTCGTTTAGCTCAGATGCAAAAGCAGTATATTTTGCATTGCACCACTAGCTAAATAATTACAACTACAAATATTAAATAAGGAAAATAAAAATGGCTAAGGGGCAATCTCTACAGGACCCATTTCTAAATGCGCTACGTCGTGAGCGTATTCCGGTATCTATCTACCTTGTGAACGGTATCAAACTACAAGGTCAGATTGAATCATTTGATCAGTTCGTGATCCTTTTGAAAAACACAGTTAACCAGATGGTGTACAAGCACGCGATTTCAACAGTTGTGCCGGCTCGTCCAGTGAGCCACCACAGCGGTGAACGTAGCCAAGGTGATCGTCCACAAGAAAAATCAGAAGATTAATTTTTTATCGAATATTTTAAAGTAAGGAGTTGATTGCTTGTTTGACCGTTATGAATCCGGTGAGCGAGCCGTACTTGTTCATATCAACTTCACGCAAGAAGGTGAGTGGGAAGATCTGGCTGAATTCGAAATGCTGGTATCTTCCGCTGGGGTAGAGACGCTACAAGTGGTAACTGGTAGTCGTCAATCCCCGCACCCGAAATACTATGTCGGAGAGGGCAAGGCACAGGAAATTGCTACTACGGTACAATTAACTGGTGCTGAAATTGTGATCTTTAATCACTCCCTCTCTCCTGCCCAAGAACGTAACCTCGAAGCACTGTGCAAATGTCGAGTTCTCGACCGCACTGGTCTTATCCTCGATATCTTTGCTCAACGAGCGCGAACACATGAAGGTAAGCTACAGGTAGAGCTGGCTCAGCTTCGTCATATCTCTACTCGTTTGATTCGTGGTTGGACGCACCTGGAAAGGCAGAAAGGTGGTATAGGTTTACGCGGTCCGGGTGAAACCCAGTTAGAAACTGACCGTCGTTTATTGCGTGATAGAATCAAAGCCATTCTGCGCCGCTTAGAAAAAGTGGCCAAGCAGCGTGAACAAGGGCGTCGCGCCCGAAATAGAGCAGAAATCCCAACGATTTCTCTCGTGGGCTACACCAACGCGGGTAAGTCGACACTGTTTAACCGCATAACCGAAGCGGGTGTCTATGCCGCAGACCAATTATTTGCAACTTTGGATCCTACATTACGTAAGATTGAGTTAGCCGATGTAGGGCCTGCGATACTTGCCGACACGGTTGGTTTTATTCGACATTTACCTCACGATCTGGTCGCTGCCTTTAAGGCAACCTTGCAAGAAACGCAAGAAGCTGACATTTTGTTACATGTTGTTGATGCCAGTGATGAGCGTTTTCGTGAGAATATTCAAGCTGTTCATGAAGTATTAGAAGAGATTGACGCGCACGAAGTGCCAAGTCTCGTCGTTATGAACAAAATTGACAATCTAGAATCGCAGAAGCCTCGCATAGAGCGTGACGAGGAAGGCGTACCTCGCGCGGTCTGGGTATCTGCAATGGAAGGAATAGGCATCGACCTCCTGTTTGAAGCGCTGACTGAACGTCTTGCGTCTCAGATGGTTGAGCATAAGCTGTGTATTCCTCCACAGTATCAAGGACGGTTCCGTAGTACATTCTTCCAAATGAAGTGTATTCAAAGTGAAGAATATGACCAGGAAGGTAACTTGTTGATCGATGTTCGAATGCAGCAAGTAGATTGGTCTAGACTTGAAAAAAGAGAAGGGGCAGTTTTGACTGGCTTTATAGTCACTTAAAGGACTGCTACAGTATAACGTCATATCAAATGATGGAGCTTTCTAATGGCGTGGAATGAGCCTGGAAATAACAACGGCAATGATGGCCGCGATAACGACCCTTGGGGTAATAATAATCGTGGTGGCCAGCGTCCTGGTGGCCGAGATCAGGGTCCGCCAGATTTAGATGAAGTGTTCAGTAAACTGAGTCAAAAGCTGGGTGGCAAGTTTGGTAAAAAAGGTGGTGGCGGTGGTTCCTCTATCGGCGGTGGCGGCAGCGCAATTGGCTTTGGTGTCATTGCACTGATTGCTGTTGCAGTTTGGTTCTTTGCTGGTTTTTACACCATCGGTGAAGCAGAGCGTGGGGTTGTATTACGTTTAGGTAAATACGATCGTATCGTAGAGCCGGGTCTGAACTGGCGTCCTCGCTTTATTGATGAATATGAGGCAGTTAACGTACAGGCGATCCGTTCACTTCGTGCATCTGGTCTAATGCTGACTAAAGATGAAAACGTTGTAACGGTGGGAATGGATGTTCAGTACCGTGTTACTGACCCGTACAAATACCTGTATCGTGTAACTAATGCGGACGATAGCTTGCGCCAGGCGACGGATTCTGCTCTTCGCGCTGTCATTGGTGACTCGCTGATGGATAGTATCCTGACCAGTGGTCGTCAGCAAATTCGTCAGACTACCCAAGAAACACTGAACCAAATCATCGATAGTTATGATATGGGACTTGTACTTGTTGACGTAAACTTCCAGTCCGCACGTCCGCCAGAGCAGGTTAAAGATGCGTTTGATGATGCTATTGCAGCACGTGAGGATGAAGAGCGTTTCATCCGTGAAGCAGAAGCATACAAAAACGAGATTCTGCCGAAAGCAACAGGCCGTGCTGAGCGTTTGAAGAAAGAGGCGCAAGGTTACAACGAACGTGTAACTAACGAAGCTCTTGGTCAGGTAGCGCAGTTTGAACAGTTACTACCAGAATATCAGGCAGCTCCGGGCGTAACCCGTGACCGTCTGTACATCGACGCGATGGAAGAGGTTTACACAAGCACATCTAAAGTGCTGATTGACTCTGAATCAAGCGGCAACCTGCTTTACCTGCCAATTGATAAGTTAGCGGGTCAGGAAGGTCAAACTGACACTAAACGTAAGTCGAGATCTTCGTCAGCCTACGACCAGATTGAACTTGAATCTGATCGTACACAACAAGAAGACACCTCGAACCCGCAGTCTCGTTCAACTGGTTCACGTCAAGGGAGATACTAAGAATGCGTAAGTTAATGATCCCTGTACTGGTAATTGCACTGGCATTGTTGCTGATGTCTCTGTTTGTGATTCCTGAAGGTGAGCGCGGTATCGTGGTTCGATTTGGTCGTGTTCTGAAAGACAATAACGATATCACTCGTATTTACGAGCCTGGTCTGCATTTCAAAATGCCACTGTTTGATCGCGTAAAAACACTGGATGCACGTATCCAAACAATGGATGGCCGAGCTGACCGTTTTGTAACGTCTGAGAAAAAAGATGTCATCATTGATACCTACGTAAAGTGGCGTATTGAAGACTTTGGGCGTTATTACCTGGCAACAGGTGGCGGTAATGCACTGACGGCAGAAGCGCTTCTTGAGCGTAAAGTGACCGACGTGCTTCGTTCTGAAATCGGTGCTCGTGAAATCAAGCAAATCGTTTCTGGTCCACGAAACAACGACGTGTTACCAGAAGACGCAAGCAGTGAGGAAGTGACCACAGAAGCAGCGCGTGAAGCATTAGAGATTGATGGTGAGCGCGACCTAATCATGTCTAACGTGTTGAGAGACACACGTGAAAGCGCGATGAAAGACTTAGGTGTGCGTGTGGTTGATTTCCGTATGAAGAAAATCAACCTGCCAGATGAGATTAGTGAATCTATCTACCGTCGTATGCGTGCAGAGCGTGAGTCGGTAGCTCGTAAGCACCGTTCTCAAGGTCGTGAGAAAGCGGAAGTTATCCGTGCTCAGGCTGAACTGGAAGTGGCGACAATTCTGGCTGAAGCAGACAAAACAGCGCGTGTAACGCGAGGTCAAGCGGATGCAGAAGCGGCGAAGATTTACGCCAATGCTTACAACAAGGATCCTGAATTCTTCAGCTTCCTGCGTTCACTGAGAGCATACGAAAAATCGTTCAGCTCTAAGAACGATATTCTTGTTCTGGATCCGAAGAGTGACTTCTTCCAGTACATGAATAACGCGAAAGGCGTAAAAGCTGAGTAGTAATCACACCAGTAATTAAAAAGGCTCCGTCAGGAGCCTTTTTTGTATCTGTAGTTCTGAAACGGTGTTATACCAATTCCAGTAATTATCTAATCATTCTTGCTGGTTAAAATCGCTGATAGCTACGTTAGGATTTTTGCAATTAGAACCACTAGTTACTGCAAATTCTGCCTTGCTCTAAGCGATTTTTCCTGCGTAACTTTCTGATCATTAAATTACAGGCATTGGTATTATTAACTCATCATGATAGTGATCACTATTCCCGCAACGACCAGGCATCCACCAATCCGGCGTAGCTGATTATCTGGCTGCTCGCTCAACTGGGAAACCATCGCACGCCAGCCATTTGGGGCGATTAGCGGACCGATGCCTTCAACAATCAAAACAAGCCCTATCGCTAGCCATATAGACTCAGACATAACCTTTCCTAGTTTAATTCTTAAAGCCAAATAATATCAGTGATATGCTGATTTCTAAATGTACGATTACTCTGAGCCTGTTAGTCTGTGAACAAAAAATGACTGCAAGAACTGTGATTTGGTGCTAGAATCCATTTTTAACTAGCTATCAGACTTGGAAAGATGGGAAATAACGTAGTCGTTCTAGGCACCCAATGGGGTGACGAAGGTAAAGGTAAAATCGTAGACCTTTTAACTGAAGATGCAAAGTACGTGGTACGCTACCAGGGCGGTCACAATGCAGGTCACACTCTCGTAATTGACGGTGAAAAAACCGTTCTTCACTTAATTCCATCAGGTATCCTTCGCGATAACGTAAAATGTGTTATCGGTAATGGTGTAGTACTATCACCTGAAGCGCTACTTAAAGAAATGAAACCTCTTGAAGAGCGTGGTATTCCTGTACGCGAGCGTCTTTTCATTTCTGAAGCATGTCCTCTGATTCTTCCTTACCACGTTGCAATGGACCAACTCGCGAAATCGCTCGCGGTAAAAAAGCTATCGGTACAACAGGTCGTGGTATCGGTCCAGCATACGAAGATAAAGTTGCTCGTCGCGGTCTGCGCGTTGGCGATCTATTCGATATGGAAGCATTCGCTGAGAAACTAAAAGAAGTAATGGAATTCCATAACTTCCAGCTAGTGAACTTCTACAAAGCTGAGCCTGTAAGCTACGAAGCAGTACTTGAAGAAGCAAAAGGCTACGCTGAGCTACTGACTTCAATGGTTATCGACGTAACTGACGAACTAGACGCAGCACGTAAGCGCGGCGACAAGATTATGTTCGAAGGTGCTCAAGGTACGCTACTGGATATCGACCATGGTACTTACCCGTACGTAACGTCTTCTAACACGACTGCTGGTGGTGTTGCTGCAGGTTCTGGTTTCGGTCCTCGTCACATCGGTTACATTCTGGGGATCGCGAAAGCATACTGTACTCGTGTAGGTGCTGGTCCATTCCCGACTGAACTATACGACGGTTTAGACAAGCAAGACCCAGTTGGTAAACACCTTGGTACTGTTGGCCATGAGTTTGGTGCAACGACTGGTCGTCTGCGCCGTACAGGTTGGTTCGATGCTGTTGCAATGCGTCGCGCAATTCAAATCAACTCAGTATCTGGTTTCTGTCTAACCAAACTAGACGTACTAGATGGCCTAGAAGAGCTAAAAATCTGTACTGGTTACAAGATGGAAGATGGTTCTGTAATGGAAGTGTCTCCAATGGCTGCTGAAGCATTCGAAAAAGCAACGCCAATCTACGAAACTATGCCAGGTTGGTCTGAGAACACATTTGGTGCTAAGACACTGGACGCTCTACCTAAAGCGGCTCTAGACTACATCAAGCGTATTGAAGAGCTAACTGGTGTGCCAGTCGATATCATCTCAACTGGTCCAGATCGTAACGAAACTATCATCAAGGTTCACCCATTCGAATCTTAATGAATATTCGCTAGATATTTTTATGAAAGCCGACCGATTTAAGGTCGGCTTTTTTGTATCTAATGAAAAATAGCAGTTGTGGAATGAGCTTCTCACTGTGGCAATCTGTTGCCGCTGAGCCTGAGGTAAGAGGCAAGAATTGTCTAAAGATTAGCAGGGTCTTGCCGATACTCTTATCAAGCAGAGCAGATCCATCAGCGATCTTTTGTTTTTCAGATACCTTGAAGAGAAAGTTTATGAAGTTACGGACAGTGGCTGCTTCACTGTTATTGATGCTGGCGACGAATGCAACAAACGCGAGTACCGCGGATATCGGAGCGCCGGTTCCAATCTATACCGAAGCAGAACTGATAACGCTTATTGAGCAGAATAAGCATCTGCAGCGTGTACGCGCTGACAACTGCCAACTGGTAGAAGACATTGTTGCGCGCGCGACGCGAATTAGCCTGCCTGCGTATGAGTTCCTTTATGGTGACATGCTGGCCTGGGGTGTTTGTGTCGAGCAGGACGTAGAGCTCGGTCTGTACTATATGGAGAATGCAGCACACCAAGGCTTACCTGCCGCACTTGAGCAAATAGGACGTTACTACTCTCTTGGTACGCTGGTTCAGCAAGATAAAGAACGTGCGATACCATACTTGCGAGAAGCTGCATCCATGGGTAACCTGAATGCGCGTATTCACCTAGCGGAGTTACTGCTGCGTGATTACGGCAGCCCGCTTGATTATGAAGATGCCTACCGCTGGTTATATAACTCAGTCACCGCTGATACAAGACAGCATAAACGCATTGCCATTTTACGTAATGGTCTCGAACAGCGTATGCCACAAAACATTATCGCTCGAGCTAAGCGGCGCGAGACCTTCTGGTAGAATAGCGACAAAGTAACTTCATACAACAAAGCCCACATTTGGTGGGCTTTGTTGTATTTAGCAGGGATGGTTTTAGTCTTAAATGATTTTATGTGGCCCAAAGCATTCGTAATGGAACTGTTCTTGCGGAACGCCCATCTTGAGCAGTTGATTAGATACATACTGCATAAATCCGGCTGGGCCGCAGAAGTAAATCTGAACATGACTTTGTTTGAGTAACATTTCAATTTCTTTCAGTTCAACGAATCCTGTGAAGTGGTAGTCCTCTCCAAATTTGTCTTCGGCTGTCGGTTGGTTATACCAGACGAACGCATTCATATTGTCGTGTTGACTGACAAGTTGGTTTACATGCTGTTTGAAAGCATGTTGCGGACCATTTTCTGTTGCATGTACCCAGGTCACTGGTGCGTTATGCGTGGTCAAGCTTTCCAGCATAGATAGAGTGGGTGTAAATCCAACACCGGCAGAGATCAGCACGACAGGAGTGTCAGGCTCGATGTCCATAAAGAAATCACCTGCCGGAGCGGTCAGTTTTACTGTATCACCTATGCTCAGCTTATCATGCAGATAGTTGGATATTTTGCCATCTTGTTCACGTTTGACGGAGATGCGGTAAGTGTTTTCCTGAGCTGCTGAAGAAAGGCTGTATTGGCGGATTTCTTGGTTATCAAACGTATCGCTGTTGATGTAAATGCCCACATATTGCCCGGGTTTATGGGCTGCTACGTATTGACCATCAGTTGGTTTAAATACAAAACTACAAATGTGCTCACTCTCCGGATGCTTGGCTACTAATTCAAACTCGCGCAGACCTCGCCAGCCGCCTTTGGCATCTTCATTGGCCTGATAAATTTGCTCTTCTTTTTGAATAAATACGTTGGCCAGCACGCTATAAGCTTCTCCCCACGCATCCAGCACCTCCTGACCAGGACTGAACAACTCATCAATGGTCGCCAGTAGGTGTGTGCCGACAATTTGATATTGGTCTGCTGTGATTAAAAAACTGGTGTGTTTGTGTGCAATCTTCTCTACTGCACCAAGTAGAGCGGGCAAGTTCTCAATATTCGCTGCATAAGCGCAGATGGCGTTAAACAGCGCTTCACGCTGGTCACCGTTACGCTGGTTACTCATATTGAAAATATCTTTCAGCTCGGGGTTGTGGGCAAACATGCGGTCATAAAAGTGCTCGGTCAGTTTTGGTCCTGTTTGGGCGATAAGCGGTGCGGTTGCTTTTACGATTTCTATGGTTTGATTGCTGAGCATGGCGCTTCCTAATTTAAGTTGTATTTATAATGCATGTTTAAAGTTGTATCTCAAATGTATCTTTCGATCAAGAAAAGACTTACACTTTTCCTATCATAGAGGATAGCAATATGCAGTTAACCAGCTTCACCGATTACGCACTGAGAACCCTTATCTATCTGGCTTCATTGCCAAAAGATGAACTGACTAACATTACGGAAGTAACTGATTTATTTGGTGTGTCACGTAACCATATGGTGAAGGTGATCAATCGTTTAGGACAGTTGGGTTATGTACAGACTGTGCGGGGGAAAAACGGAGGTATCCGGCTGATGAGGCCAGCCTCAGAGATATCGGTTGGTGGTGTCGTCCGCGATCTGGAGCCGTTAGATTTGGTGAACTGCAGCACTGACTTTTGTCATATCACTCCTGCCTGCCGGCTAAAAGAGAAGTTGGCTAAAGCCAAAAGCGCGTTTCTCGCCGAATTGGATTACTGCACGATCGATGAATTACTCAGGGACAACTCTGAACTTTTGATCTTATTAGAGCGGGCATAAAATATTTTTCCCGTTGGTGCCGAACTCGGAGCATTCTTTCTTTTTTTCAAAGCATTTCTGTAGGTTATCGGGAGACTCGGATATACTAGCTCTATACCTTCCTTGCTAGATAGGCGTGCCTATGTCAGACAATATTCCAAACGATCCATTCGCAGATCGTGAATCCCAAAATTACGAAAATCCAATTCCAAGCCGCGAGTTCATCCTCGAGTTCTTAACTCAGGCCGGTGTTCCAATGAATCGCAATGACTTATTCGAAGCGCTGAAGCTAGAGGGCGAAGAGCAATACGAAGGGTTGCGTCGTCGTTTACGTGCTATGGAGCGTGATGGCCAGTTGGTATTTACCCGCCGTCAGTGCTACGCGTTGCCTGAAAAGCTCGAAATGGTGAAAGGATACGTAATTGGCCACAAAGATGGCCACGGTTGGGTGCGCCCAGACGGCAGTGTTGGCAAGGATAATGACATTGTATTACCACACCACCAGATGAAGAACATTATTCATGGTGATTACGTGTTGGTTCAGCCGACTGACAACAGTAAGCGTGGTCGCCGGGAAGGTCGTTTAGTGCGCGTGCTTGAAGAACGTAATGATCAAATCGTTGGTCGCTTTTTTCTTGAATATGGCTACTCGTATGTCGTGCCGGACGATTCTCGTATCAGCCAAGATATTCTGATCCCGAATGAGCACAAAGCTGGAGCCCGTATGGGTAACGTTGTGGTGATTGAAATTACCGACCGTGGCTCTCGTTCGCGCGGTATGATGGGTAAAGTGGTTGAAGTACTTGGTGAAAATATGGCGCCAGGCATGGAAACTCAAATTGCGATTCGTACCCATCAGATTCCGCATGAATGGCCGGAAGAAGTCGATAAGCAGATCGCTGATTTAGGTGAAGAAGTTCCGGAAGAAGCAAAAGTCGGGCGTGTTGATTTACGTGAGCTGCCATTGGTGACAATCGATGGTGAAGATGCGCGAGATTTTGATGACGCGGTTTTCTGTGAGAAGAAGAAAAGTGGTGGCTGGCGTTTGTGGGTAGCCATCGCGGACGTCAGTTATTACGTCCGTCCGGATTCAGCTCTGGATAAAGAGGCAATTAACCGCGGTAACTCGGTCTACTTCCCGTCTCAGGTAGTACCTATGCTGCCAGAAGTGCTCTCTAACGGTCTCTGTTCCCTTAACCCGCAAGTGGATCGCTTGTGTATGGTTTGTGAGATGACCATCTCCGAAACGGGTAAGCTTACCGGTTACAAGCACTACGAAGCGGTGATGAATTCACATGCCCGTCTGACGTACACCAAAGTACATCATATTCTGGAAGGTGATGAAGAGCTGCGTGAACGCTACAAAGAGCTGGTTTCGCATCTTGAAGAGCTTCACCGTATGTATAAGGTTTTGAAAAGCGCCCGTGACCAGCGTGGTGCGATTGAATTCGAAACCGTTGAAACGAAATTTATCTTTAATGCCGAGCGTAAGATTGAAAGCATTGAGCCGCTGGAGCGCAATGATGCCCACAAGCTTATTGAAGAGTGCATGATTATGGCCAACGTTGCGTCGGCATCGCTGGTGGAAAAAGCCAAAGAGCCTGCTCTGTACCGTATCCACGAGACTCCGGGTGAAGAGCGCTTGATGGGCTTCCGAGATTTCCTTGCTGAACTGGGGCTTGAGCTTGGTGGTGGTCTTGAACCTTCTCCAACGGATTATGCACATCTAATGAGTCAGGTTGGCGATCGCCCGGATCAGGAGCTGATTCAGACTATGCTGCTGCGTTCGATGAAGCAGGCGGTGTACAACGCTGACAATGCGGGTCACTTCGGTCTGGCACTGCAGCGATACGCGCACTTTACCTCGCCAATTCGTCGTTACCCTGATTTGTTGCTGCACCGTGCAATCAAGTATTTGATTGCGAAACATGAAGGTCGTAATCAAGATCGCTGGACTCCAACTGGTGGTTATCACTACTCGTTTGATGACATGGACTTCTACGGTGAACAGTGTTCAATGACAGAACGCCGGGCCGATGATGCAACCCGTGACGTAGCAGACTGGTTAAAATGTGAGTACATGCAAGACCATGTGGGTGCAGAGCTGGATGGTGTGATTGCCAACGTGACCAGTTTTGGCTTCTTTGTCCGCTTAACCGATCTGCATATCGACGGTCTGGTGCACATTTCGACCCTGGCCAATGATTACTATCAGTTTGATCCTATTGGTCAACGACTTATCGGAGAGAGCTTCGGTAACATCTATCGTTTGGGCGATGCGGTAAAAGTAAAAGTGCTGGCTGTTAACCTAAATGACAAGCAAATTGACTTTGAATTGGTTGAAACAAGTCGTAAGCTACGCGGCGAAGGTAAGACCGCGAAGAAACGTGCGGCAGAAGCAAAACGCAAAGCCAAAGAGAAAAAACGCACCGCATCGCGTGGGGCATCTCAGGAAAATGGTGCCAAACGTGCGGTACCTGCGATTGAGCCAACCAAACGTCCGGAAGGCAGTGCTGCCGCAAGTAAGCGTGATGGCGCTAAGCGCGGTGCTAAAAATGGTGACACTGAAGGTCAGAAGAAGCCTAAGGTGAGAAAAGCCAGTAAGAAAAAGCCTCACAGTAAGCCAAAGAAAACTAAGCGCTCTAAACAAGACGAACAGTAGGCTGAAGCGCGAATCTGATCACCGTCAGATTGGAAAGGCATAGATACCTGTCTGAGAAATTTATCCAGATAGGTATAACCAGAACAACAGGTTAAATAATGAGTAACGAATTTATTTACGGTATTCATGCCGTCAAAGCGGTATTGGAACGTGAACCAGAGCGTTTTATCGAAGCATACGTATTAAAAGGACGCCAGGATGACCGCTTAATGCCAATCCTGAATGACTTACAGGTATGTGGTGTGTCTATTCAGCAAATGACACGTAAAACCCTGGATGACAAAGCGAATGGTGCGAATCATCAGGGCATCATTGCACGCGTAAAAGCGGCGAAACAACTGAATGAAAACGACATCGATGCGATTCTGGCGCAACATGAAACACCGTTGCTACTCGTACTTGACGGGGTTACCGATCCGCATAACCTGGGTGCTTGCCTGCGTAATGCGGATGCGGCAGGTGTGGCGGCGATTATCGTTCCAAAAGATCGTTCAGCTCCGATGAATGCGACCGTAAGTAAGGTTGCCTGTGGCGCTGCCGAAGTTGTACCACTAATTCGCGTCACCAACCTTGCACGTACTATGCGTACCTTGCAAGAGCAGGGGATCTGGTTTGTCGGTACCGCTGGCGAAGCTACTCACGATATTTACCAGGCGAAACTGACTGGTCCGCTTGCGATTGTGATGGGTGCAGAAGGCGATGGTATGCGCCGCTTAACGCGTGAGACCTGTGATGACTTGATTAAAATCCCGATGGCAGGCAGCGTATCAAGCCTGAATGTATCGGTGGCGTCGGGCATCTGCCTGTTTGAAGCGGTTCGTCAGCGACTGGCCGTCAAATAGCGTATAAACAATTACTTAATTAAAGGTCAGCAACAATGACCAATACTCAGGATGGGCAACCATCCTTTGTTATTTTTATCTGTAGGGAAGTTATGACTCAACAATCTAGAAAATTCATCGTGTTTGATTTGGATGGCACTCTGCTCGACAGCGTACCGGATTTGGCCGTTGCAGCGGATCAGGCTGTTCGGGCATTAGGTTTTCCATCAGTAACGGAAGAGCAAGTGCGTGATTACGTGGGTAACGGTGCCGACGTGCTGATTGGCCGCTCGTTAAGCCAGAGTCTGACAATCAACCCTGATCTGACTGACAAGGTTCGCGCAGAAGCACGAGTATTGTTTGATGATTTCTACGAACAAAGCGGTCATAAACTGAGCCACCTTTACCCAACGGTAAAAGAGACCCTGGAAGAGCTACACCAGTCGGGCTTTTCGATGGCAATTGTGACTAACAAGCCGTCAAAATTTGTACCGCACATTTTAGAGCAGCACGGTATTGCAAAATATTTTGTGGATGTACTGGGAGGCGATGCTTTCCCTGAGAAAAAGCCAAACCCGGTCGCACTGAACTGGTTGATGAACAAGCATCAGATCCAGCCAGGTGACATGCTTATGGTCGGGGATTCTAAAAATGACATTCTTGCTGCGAAAAACGCTGGCTGTGCTTCTTTCGGTTTGACCTACGGCTATAACCACGGTGAGCCTATTGCAGCGTCTAACCCTGACTTTGTTGCTGACAAGTTGTCGGAATTGTTGGAGATAGTCGCCGTTTCTGCATAGCGACGACAAAAATTCTTCCAAATTACTTGTTAATGAGTACACTGAGCTAACCGTGCTTTGAAACTGCACGGTTTTTTCATTTAATTAGATTAAGAAGTCAAAGGAATCATTCTAATGAGCAAACCCATTGTATTGAGTGGTGTTCAACCATCAGGTGAACTAAGTATCGGTAACTACTTGGGTGCTCTACGTCAATGGCACCAGATGCAAGACGATTATGATTGCCAATACTGTGTAGTAGACCTTCATGCGGTGACGGTTCGTCAGGACCCGAAAGCACTGCATGAAGCGACCTTAGATGCACTGGCGATATGTCTGGCGGTGGGTGTTGACCCGAAGAAGAGCACGCTATTTGTTCAGTCACACGTACCAGAGCATGCTCAACTTGGTTGGCTTCTTAACTGTTACACGCAAATGGGCGAGCTGAGCCGTATGACTCAGTTTAAAGACAAATCAGCGCGTTACGCAAACGACGTAAACGTCGGCTTGTTTGATTACCCAGTGCTGATGGCGGCTGATATCCTGCTTTATGGTGCGCATCAGGTACCGGTAGGCAGCGACCAGAAGCAACATCTGGAGCTGGCTCGTGACATCGCAACACGTTTCAACAATATCTACTCGCCGGAAAGCCCAATTTTCACGGTTCCAGAGCCATACATTCCAACGGTGAACGCGCGTGTAATGAGCCTTCAGGATGCGACTAAGAAAATGTCGAAGTCGGACGACAACCGTAAGAACGTAATCACTCTGCTCGAAGAGCCAAAATCGATCATCAAGAAGATCAACAAGGCGCAAACGGATACGGAAACACCACCTAGCATCCGTCATGATATCGAGAACAAAGCGGGTATTGCGAACCTGATGGGTCTTTACTCTGCGGCGACAGGTATGAGCTTTGAAGAGATCGAAGCGAAATACAAAGGCGTTGAAATGTACGGCCCGTTCAAGAAAGATGTGGGCGAAGCGGTTGTGGCGATGCTTGAACCAATTCAGGGAGAGTACCATCGTATCCGTGCTGATCGTGCATATATGAATGAAGTGATGAAGCAGGGTGCAGAGAAAGCATCGGCTCGCGCTGCAGTAACACTTAAGAAAGCTTATGAAGCTGTGGGTTTTGTTACCCGTCCATAACCAACATCAGCACCAAGCCTTTCAGAAAGCCCCAACAATTTGGGGCTTTTTTCTTTCTGCCCGATTATTGCCTTGTTGGCTATCCCACCTTTGAGTATCTACGCGAAGGGCTTTTTATTAAGTAAACACTTGCCTTTCTTAACTGCTGTTGCAAAATGTCGCCGTCAATAATCTTGAGCAGTATTGCCAAACGGACTGGAGCAACCGATATCTTATGTTGTTGATCATCGATAACTATGACTCTTTTACCTATAACTTGTATCAGTATTTTTGCGAGCTTGGCGCAGAGGTTAAGGTAGTACGCAATGATGAAACCGACATTGCGGGTATTGAGGCACTTAATCCGACCCACCTAGTGATCTCGCCTGGTCCTTGTACGCCGAATGAAGCGGGAATCTCTTTACAGGCAATAAAGCACTTTGCAGGTAAACTGCCGATACTTGGGGTCTGTCTGGGGCATCAGGCCATTGCACAGGTCTTCGGAGGTCAGGTAGTCCGTGCGCGGCAAGTGATGCATGGCAAAACCTCACCAATTCGTCATAATGGGCGCAGCGTGTTTAAAAACCTTAATAACCCTCTTACGGTAACCCGCTACCACTCTCTTGTGGTGAAAAATGGCACGTTGCCAAGTGTGTTTGAATTGACCGCATGGACAGAGCTACCGGATGGCAGTATGGATGAAATTATGGGTTATCAGCACAAAACCTTACCGATTGATGCGGTGCAATTTCACCCTGAATCAATCAAGACAGAACAAGGTCATGAGCTTCTCGCGAACTTTCTTGAGCGTAAAATGATCTGATCTCGATCACTTTTCTTAACAAATAATTCATCTTTTGGTCAGTTGTAGTGGATTGCAAAACTATGCGTTTCACTATTCTGTCTCTGTTTATTCATACCGCTTTTTTTCTCCTAGCCTCTGTATTAACTAGCTTTAATAAAAAAAATCTTCGCTATTTTTGTTTCTTCATGCATAAATAATCATGAGTGGTGACTACTGGTGGTTTCGTTCCAAAGTAAAAAGAACAAATCACTATTGAAATGGTTAATTGAATGTAAATACAATGCCGAGATAGCTTAAATGCAAAACATTATTTGCTGGTTAAGGGAACCCGATTAAGTTCGCTTATCTACGAGGCATGCAGTATTAAGAAGGAAAGTGCGATGACAACGGAAATTAAAGTAGAGCGCGGTTTATTTGATGAGGTAATGGTACCTTGTTATAACCCGATGGAAATGATCCCTGTGAAAGGTAAAGGTTCACGCATCTGGGATCAGCAGGACAATGAATACATCGACTTTGCTGGTGGTATTGCGGTGAGCTGTCTGGGTCATTGTCACCCAGCGATGGTTGAGGCGTTGACTGAACAGGGTAATAAGCTTTGGCACCTGAGTAACGTGATGACTAACGAGCCGGCACTTCGCCTGGCTAAGACACTGACAGAGTTGAGTTTTGCTGAGCGTGTTTTCTTCTCTAACTCTGGTGCAGAAGCAAACGAAGCTGCTTTGAAACTGGCTCGCCGTTACGCTGCTGATGTATTTGGTCCTGAAAAATCAGAAATCATCGCATTCAAACAAGGTTTCCACGGTCGTACGTTCTTTACTGTAACGGTTGGTGGCCAAGAAGCTTATTCTGATGGCTTCGGTCCTAAGCCTGGTGATGTAACTCACCTTCCATACAACGATATTGAAGCGCTGCAAGCGCATATCTCAGACCGCACATGTGCCGTTATGATGGAGCCACTGCAAGGTGAAGGCGGTATCGTGCCTCCGACACCAGAATTCGCTCAAGCAGTACGTGAACTTTGTGATAAGCACAACGCACTGCTGATTTTCGATGAAGTTCAGACAGGTAACGGCCGTACAGGTCACTTCTACGCATACCAAGGTCTAGGTATCACTCCGGATATCCTGAGCACTGCTAAATCGCTTGGTGGCGGCTTCCCAATTGGAGCAATGCTGACGACAGCAAAACTGGCTGAGCATTTGAAAGTTGGTACTCACGGTTCAACATACGGCGGAAATCCGCTGGCATGTGCAGTAGCAGAAGCTGTAGTTAACGAAGTCACTAAGCCTGAAACATTGGCTGGCGTTCTTGAGCGTGAAGCAATGTTCCGTGAAGGTCTGGAAGCGATCAACGCAAAATACAACATCTTCGCTGAAGTACGTGGTAAAGGTCTGTTACTGGGTGCGGCTCTGAATGACGAGTGGCAAGGTCGCGCACGTGATGTACTGGTTGCCGCTGGTAAAGAAGGCCTGCTAGTGCTGATCGCGGGTGCAAACGTAGTACGTTTCACTCCGTCACTGGTTATTACACCACAAGAAATTGAAGAAGGTTTGGCGAAACTGGATAAAGCGATCGCTACTCTGGTTTAAGCGATACAACCGAATAAACCTCAACATATTTACCCCCGTCAAGAACCTCTGACGGGGGATTTTTCCTACAATTTACATAACCTCAGTTCGGGATAATTAAAGTCAGTCGCAACAGCGCTTTTAGCGTCTAACTGCGTTAAAGTCACCGCAATAGACTCGCTATTGAGATGTGATTTTGCCTTGTTGTACATCTGAAATTGCAGTACTGACTCATAGATTTGAGTAACTGTATGAGAGTCTGGGCTATTTCGACTTTCTTGTCCTGGGTAAGGTTAGTTAGGATTTTCTTGCATCTGGAGGGAGTATTGATGCTAGTAGTTCGCCCTATCGCGATGTCGGATTATGATTCACTGCATACTTGTGCGGTTGAGTCTGGTCACGGATTTACATCTCTACCGGTTAACGAAGAACTGTTAACCAATCGAATCAAACATTCAGAGTACAGCTTTGGCAAGCCGGACGTTACCGAGCCGGGTGATGAAGGCTACCTGATGGTCGGCTTTGACTCTGAAACGGGTGAAGTTGCAGGCACTACCGGAGTTGAAGCCTCAATAGGCTGGGATGTACCTTTCTACTCTTACCACATCAGTAAAGTGGTTCACTCGTCACCTAAGTTAGGTGTAAACAACGTAGTGAAGTTGCTGACATTCGGTAACAACTACACGGGTAACAGCGAAATCTGTACTCTTTTCTTGCGTGAGAAATTCCGCCAGGGTCTGAACGGCCGTCTAATGTCTAAGTGCCGTTTCTTAATGATGGCTGAGCATCCAGAGCGTTTCTCGCAAACCATTTTTGCCGAGATGCGTGGTGTCTCAGATGCAGAAGGAAATTCGCCATTCTGGCAGTGGCTGCAGGAGCACTTCTTCTCGATTGATTTCACTCTGGCTGATTACCTGACGGGTATAGGCAAGAAAGGTTTTATCGCAGATTTGATGCCTAAGCTGCCGATCTACATCAACTTACTGAGCCCGGAAGCGCAAGCAGTGATTGGTCAGGTGCATGACAATACGCGCCCGGCACTCAAATTACTGGAACGCGAAGGCTTCACCAACCGCGGCTATGTCGACATTTTTGATGCAGGCCCAACGGTAGAATGTGACCTGCGTAATATTGAGTCTGTGCGACATTCATTCCGTGCACGAGTAAAAGTCGCGGCACATAACAGCACGCAAGATTTCCTGATGTGCAATTCATCGTTCGAAAACTTCCGTGCCGCAGCAGCAAAAGCAGCGTATGACGCTGAAACAAAAACGGTTGTACTTGCACCGGAACTTGCCGATGCACTCTTGGTAGAGGAAGGAGACTTTGTTCGCCTTCTACCGCAGTAACTGAGAACAGAATTTAAGGATAGTAACAATGACACATTGGATTGCAGGTGAATGGGTAGAAGGTCAGGGTGAAGAGTTCACATCTCTGTCTCCGTACAACCTGGAAGTGATTTGGCACGGTAAAGGCGCAACAGCTGAGCAAGTTAACCAGGCAGTTGCTGCTGCCCGCGTTGCTTTTGTAGATTGGAAAAACCTTCCATTTTCAGAACGTGAAGCTATCGTTCTGGCGTTTGCGGAAAAGGTAAAAGAAAATAGCGAAAAGATTGCTGAAGTGATCGCCAAAGAGACGGGTAAGCCTATCTGGGAAACCCGCACTGAAGCGGCAGCAATGGCAGGTAAAATCGCAATTTCAATTCGCGCCTACCATGAACGTACCGGTGAAGCGACACGTGAAGCCGCAGGTAACCAAATTGTTCTTCGTCACCGACCTCTGGGTGTAATGGCAGTATTTGGGCCGTACAACTTCCCTGGTCACTTACCTAACGGTCACATTGTTCCTGCACTATTGGCGGGTAATACCGTGGTATTCAAACCATCGGAGCAGACGCCGTGGACTGGCGAAATAGCGATGAAACTATGGGAAGAAGCTGGTCTGCCTAAAGGTGTGCTGAACCTGGTTCAAGGTGCGAAAGAGACAGGTATCGCTCTGGCTGACGCGAAGGGCATTGACGGTGTGCTGTTTACCGGTAGCGCAAACACAGGTCATATTCTGCACCGCCAGTTCGCAGGTCAACCTGGCAAAATGCTGGCGCTGGAAATGGGCGGCAACAACCCGATGGTTATCTCTGATAACTACGGTGATATAGACGCAACGGTCTACACCATCATTCAATCCGCATTCATCAGTGCAGGCCAACGTTGTACGTGTGCGCGTCGTCTGTATGTGCCGCTTGGTGAGAAAGGCGATGCATTAATCACTAAGCTGGTAGAAGCAACAAATAATATCCGCGTTGATCAGCCATTTGCTGAGCCTGCGCCGTTTATGGGTCCACAAATTTCTGTTGCAGCGGCGAAATTCATTCTCGATGCACAGGCAAACCTTCAGTCACTGGGCGGCGAGAGCCTGATTCTGGCGAAAGCGGGTGAAGCGGCGTTTGTTACTCCGGGTATCATCGATGTAACCAATATCGCTGATCTGCCAGATGAAGAGTACTTTGGTCCGTTACTGCAGGTAGTGCGTTACGAAGGCCTGGAAAAAGCAGTGGAACTGGCAAATGACACGCGCTTCGGCCTGTCTGCGGGTCTGGTTTCAACAGACGACCAGGAATGGGATTACTTTGTTGACCATATCCGTGCGGGTATTGTAAACCGCAACCGTCAGCTGACAGGTGCAAGTGGTGACGCACCATTTGGTGGCCCTGGCGCATCGGGTAACCTTCGCCCAAGCGCATTCTACGCCGCAGACTACTGTGCTTACCCGATGGCTTCAATGGAAGGTGACGAAACCTTGTTACCTGCAACACTGAGCCCTGGTGTAACACTTTAATTTCAATGACAGAGCCACAACGATGAATTGTGGCTCAGTTTGCCAGCGCAGGTTAACGGATGGAGTATTAATCAGCGTTGGCAGGCAACTCACTTACCCTACATCTCGTAACAAGGAGCCGTTATGACCCCTGATGTGTTATTTGAATCACTGTGGCAAGACTACATTCAACGTCTTTGTCCTTCTGCTGCAAAAGTTCATCAACTTCTTCAAGAAGATGAGCCGTTAATCAATGACCATATTGCTCTGCGCACCTTCAATGTCGAGCCTCTTGGTATTGAGACGCTGGCGAAGCCGTTTCTGGCGATAGGCTACAAGGCATGTGGTGATTATCTGTTTGAGAGCAAGAAACTGGTTGCCAAGCACTACGAGCACCCAGATCCAAAACAGCCTAAAGTGTTCATTAGTGAGCTCAAGGTAGAAGAGTGCTCTGCGGAGCTGCAAGCGATTGTGGCGAAGCTGGTTGAGCAGGTGGATGCAGATAAACTCGCGGGTAGCGCATTTTTGCATGGCGGCCGTTTGTGGGATCTGAGTTTTGCCGATTATCAGACACTAGCGAAAGAGAGTGAGTACGCTTCCTGGCTTGCTGCACATGGCTACGGTGCGAATCACTTCACGGTCAGTGTGAATCAGCTCAATCAGCATGATGAAGTGAAGCAAGTGAATGATCACCTGCGTCAGGCTGGCTTTGTGATTAATGAGTCAGGTGGTGAAGTAAAGGGCTCACCAGAAGTGTTGCTGGAGCAATCTTCAACTATGGCAGATAAAGTATCGGTTAACTTTACTGAAGGCTCTGAAACCATTCCGGGGGGCTTTTACGAATTTGCTAAACGTTACTCGATGGAAAATGGTGAACTCTACCCGGGCTTTGTTGCTGCATCGGCAGACAAAATCTTTGAAAGCACGAATGGCTAACTGAGAGCGTTATTCAATTCCCAATAGTGATGCTGTTGGGAGTGATACCAATCGTAGTAAACAACTGGTCATTCTAGCTTGCTAAAATACTCGATAACTGCGTTAACTTTTCGTTTCAAAGTAAGTTGATTGTAGAATAACTACTTATCGAAAATTTTCGCCTTGTTCTCAAGCATTTTTTTCTACGCTATTTCTGATCACTTATTTACTGTGATTGGAATTAAACTTCCTAATCAGTATGTTACTCAAAAAGAAAAAGCCACCAATGTTGCCATTGGTGGCTTTTATTATTCTATTTACGTTATTCGAATCAGAGATTAACGAGTACCGTAAACAACGATAGTTTTACCGTGCGCAGAGATCAGGTTCTGCTCTTCCAGCATCTTTAAGATACGGCCTACTGTCTCACGAGAACAGCCAACGATTTGACCGATTTCCTGACGAGTGATCTTGATTTGCATGCCATCTGGGTGAGTCATCGCGTCTGGTTGTTTTGCAAGGTTCAGAAGCGTCTGAGCGATACGACCAGTTACGTCTAGGAACGCTAGGTCACCCACTTTTTGGCTGGTTACCTGAAGGCGACGAGCCATCTGCGC
This sequence comes from Vibrio sp. B1FLJ16, assembly GCF_905175385.1. Lineage (NCBI taxonomy): Bacteria > Pseudomonadati > Pseudomonadota > Gammaproteobacteria > Vibrionales > Vibrionaceae > Vibrio > Vibrio sp. B1FLJ16. The sequence goes on along the minus strand of NZ_HG992749.1, from coordinate 2,785,807 downwards.
AGAAAGACGCATCAGGATGTCTGGGTTTACTTGGATAAGTTGGCGGAATTTCTTAAAAGAAATTTCAGCAACTTCACAAGGAGATTTAGCTCGAACCCAAGCTGTACGCTCTTGGTCTTCCTCGAATAGACCAAGTTCACCAATAAAGTCACCTTGGTTTAGGTAAGAAAGGATCATCTCCTTACCTTCTTCGTCTTTGATAAGAACCGCAACAGAACCTTTAACGATGTAGTACAACGTTTCAGCTTTTTCACCCGCGTGAATCAGCGTGCTCTTTGATGGGTACTTATGAATATGACAGTGTGAAAGAAACCACTCTAATGTTGGGTCGGTTTGAGGTTTACCTAGAACCATAATATCTCACTTCCTCTGCAGGGTACGCTTGCGCTATCCATATTTTAGCTAAGCCTGAATTAGGCTTACTAGAATAAGAGCACTTTTTATATGCTGCAAGCTCTCTTGTGTTTCGGTAAGAAATAGTATCCTTTTTCGAGGATGATTTCTTGATTTTAATCGTGCCACTGTTGGTATTTTCTACGCAAAATTGTGCACATAATCACAGTATGAAAAGTAAACATTCTGAAAGCGAGATTTTTAGCCGATTTTTCCTGTTTCTATCAGTTGTTGTAGGATAGGCCTCACAATGAGCTCCATCGCAAAACTCATCTTCCCGCCCGGTACGACGATAGTATTGTGGCGCGACATAAAAGAACCATCAATCATGGCCAGCAGGTAAGGGAAGTCGACATTTTTAATCCCGCGCAGCCGGATTACGACAAAACTCTCATCCAGGCTCGGAATGCCTTTTGCGTTAAGCGGGTTAGATGTGTCCACGGTCGGGACGCGCTGAAAGTTAATATGAGTACGCGAGAACTGCGGTGTAATGTAGTTCAGGTAGTCATCCATCGAACGCACGATGGAATCCATGACCGCTTCCCGGGAATGGCCTCGGTCGCGAGTATCGCGGACGAACTTCTGAATCCATTCCAGGTTTACAATCGGCACCATGCCAATCAGGAAGTCGACGTGCTGTGCGACATTGACCTCGCCGTCCACGACACCACCATGCAATCCCTCATAGAAAAGAACATCGCTGTTTTCTGGCAAGTCTTGCCAGGGTGTGAATGTACCCGGCATTTGATTGTAGGGTACTGCCTCATCAAACGTATGCAGATAGCGACGTATGCTGCCTGTACCATCTGAGCCAAACTGAGAAAAAAACTTTTCCAGACCGGGAAAGTCATTGGCTTGTGGTCCGAAGTAACTGATATGTTTGCCTTGCTCACGCGCTTTGCGAATTTCGATGTCCATTTCTGGGCGTGTAAAGCGGTGGAAACTGTCACCTTCAACCCATGCAGGTTTGACGTTCATCATATTGAACATCTTGCGAAAGGCTTCAGATGTAGTGGTTGTGCCGGCTCCTGATGAACCGGTAACCGCAATAATAGGGTGTTTAGCTGACATGACAAACCTTGTCGAAAATTGCTTTCCTGAATTATGCAGCAGATGTCTGCTGCACAGATGTTAACCCACTATAGCACGTAACAATGGCTTGTCATCGGGCGAGCGACGGCAAAGTGTGAAGGGGCTAGGGGCTATTTACCTTTTGAGGTGATTTTTGCAGCAGTTTGTGGGTTCTATATACAAGGCAGAGGCTTTGAAATGTAGTTACTCTACCTGATAAGCCGATAACGCAGTAGAGAGGAGCCACAAACGCTGCCCGAAGGGTTCGGCTAAAAGCGTTTTACTCTTTGTTGAGAGGTCTTTTGCTTAGAATGACTAGGCTACAAACCTCTCGCCGCGATTAAAACGCTTTTATCTCGAACAAAAATTCACCACGAAAGATAAACAGACCCTAGAATTTTGCTTTTGTTTGAATATCCACAGTTTCATGCAGTTCAGAAAATACGATGACCGCATCTCCGCTCTCTAGCTGAGACTTTACCTGGTCTATTTTGTCCTGAAGGGAAACTTCGACCGTGCCGTAATCTGTTCCCTCACGGAGAACGAACTCACGAATCAGGTTTTCCAGTGTGTCTGGCGCAATATCTTGCCAAGGAATAATCATAAATACCTCTGAATTTTATGATGGATGGCTATTTTATAGCGTCTTACGCTTTGATTCAGCACAAAGCTGATCTGCGGCGATGCACTCGTAGTACGATGGTAGAGCTTCTTCCAGCCAAAATTTCGGTTTTAGAGCAGTCCCAGAGATAAAACCAACATGTCCGCCATGATCATACAGGCGGTAGTCTATGTTGTCTGGCAGGACAAATTTCGGAATCACGTCATCAGTCATGAACGGGTCATCTTTAGCGTGAATGATCAGCGTTGGTAGTTTGATTTGCTGTAACTTGCTCAAGCCAGAGCACTGGGTGTAATAGTCGTGAGCATCCTTAAAACCGTGCAGAGGCGCAGTGATCAAATCATCAAATTCCTGTAAGCGCGTAACGCGTTTGATTGAGCTATAGGAGAGTGCCAGCTCACCATGAAGTAATTTATGTTTTTGTAAAGCATTACGTTTTAGCGATGAGAGTAAGTAACGTCGGTAGACTTTAGAAAAACCCTGCTCAATCCGGTTAGCACATGCGGCTAAGTCAAGTGGTGCAGACACGATGGATGCCGCTTTAAGAATTGGGTCATCACGGTATTGCGCCAGGTAGTTCGCCAGCATATTACCGCCAAGGGAAATACCCACTGCGACTTTGGGATTATTTGGGAAACGTTGTTCAAGGTGTTCAAGAAAATGCCGCGCATCTGTTACTTCACCAGAATGATAAGCACGGGCTTTTTTGTTCGGTTTGCCGCTGCAGCCACGAAAGTGCATCATTACTGAAAGCCAGCCTGACTGTGCGAATGCATTCATCAGTCCATTGGCATAAGGGCTATAGAAGCAACCTTCCAGACCATGAAAAAGAATGAAAATTGGTTTGTGATGAGCCAGTTCTTTGTCCGGATCTTCGCTCCAGGCGAGGTCAAGAAAATCACCATCGGAAGTATCCAGCGTTTGCCAGATTGGAGTAAACAGCGCTTTCTTACGTATAAAGCGCGGAAGAAGGGTCTGAAGGTGCGGGTTTTTTATCCCTGCGGCTGCAAAAAATTGTGTCATACCTAACTGCTCTTTTATGCCCTCAGCATCCATGTGAGGACTTATTAATATAACCGTTTATAAATAGTATAGGTATTTTACCGATTTATGGATGTTTTGGTGGTTGAATGTTTGGCACCGGGATAGCAAAAGCTTGCTGTAAATGCTCGCCACCTAACTGGCGGCAGTATCTTAGTGTGAGGGGAGCACCGTCATTCTGAACCAGGGCTAAGGAATTAATACAGTCAACTAAGTCGGACTGCTGTTGTTTCTCAAGCTGCAGTTCAAACTGCAGAGACTCACGATACAAAGCGTCATTAACCTGTGATTTGAGGTGGCGGCGCAGCTCGCGGAAAGAGTGGAGTAAAGCTTCGCTGCGGCCAAGGCAGCTTTGCACCAGATGCCAGTCTTTCTCCTGGAAGATGAGTTGCTGCTCGTCGAGCCAGCGAAGCAGCAACAGAAGATTTACGTTACCGTGATAGTTATTCTGTAATGACAAGCACGCTTCTTTTACTTCACGCACGCCATAAAACTGCAGACTGAACTGCCATAAGTGTTCCAGGGTAAGTGTGTATTGTGCGTGCTTATTTGTCATAGATTAAACTCGGTCTCCATCTGCTCCAGTTCTTCCTGAGCAGTCATCCATTCCATTTCGACCTCTTCAAGCTCCGACTTACTCGAAGCCTGAAGTGCCAACACTTCGTTTAGTTTAGCTTTATTTTCGGCTTCATACAGGGAGTTATCTCCCAATTGTTCTTCCGCAGTGGCCAATGCTTCGCCCAGTTTGTCCATTTTATTTTCTAATCGTGTCAGTGTCTTGCGAATTGGAGCGGTGAGTTTACGAAACTCTGCTTCTCGGCGTTTTTGCTCTTTCTTCGAAGCGGCACTGTTCGCAGTATCTTTCTCCGGTTGAGATGCCTGGGCCTCCCTGCGCTCCACTTTCTGTTGCTCAGTTAGCCATTTGTAGTAGTCAGTCAGGTCGCCATCAAATGGGGCTACCTGGCGGTCATGAACAAGGTACAGATCATCTGTCGTGGCGCGCAGCAAGTAACGGTCGTGCGAAACAATCACCATTGCGCCTTCGAACGTTTGCAGTGCAAGAGTCAACGCTTGTCGCATGTCCAGATCCAGGTGGTTGGTCGGCTCATCGAGTAGTAGCAGGTTAGGCTTTTGCCAGACAATTAACGCCAGTACTAAACGCGCCTTTTCGCCACCGGAGAAAGGAGCGACTTTTTCCAGTGCTTTATCGCCCTGGAAGCCAAAACTGCCTAGGTAATCACGCAACTGCTGCTCGGTTTGATCCGGCGCGATTTGCATCAGGTGCTGCAACGGAGTCTCTTCAGGATGTAAGGTCTCTAGCTGATGCTGGGCAAAGTAGCCAATTTTGACACCTTGAGAGTAGGTTAGATCCCCCCCCTTGTGCGTTCAGTTCACCCGAAAGGAGTTTGATCAGGGTGGATTTACCTGCACCGTTACGACCGAGCAGACCGATACGACTACCTGGTACGAGGTTAAGGCGGATTTTCTCCAGAATTAAATTGTCGCCGTAACCTGCTGAGACGTCATCCATCATCATGATTGGATTTGGCAGCGCAGCCGGCTGACGGAATTCAAAGCTGAACGGGTTATCAAACTGAGCCGGTAAAACTTTTTCCATGCGCTCCAAAGCCTTAATACGGCTTTGTGCCTGGCGCGCTTTGGATGCTTTGTAACGGAAGCGGTCGATGTAGCTCTGCATGTGAGACATCTGCTTTTGCTGCTTCTGATACATCGCTTGCTGCAGAATCATTTTCTGTGCGCGTTGGTTTTCGAATGAGGAGTAGTTACCTGTGTATTCGTTTAGCTGCTGGTTTTCGATGTGAATTATACGGCCCACAATAGGGTCTAGGAAATCACGGTCATGCGAGATAAGGATCAGCGTGCCAGGGTAGTTCTGCAACCAGCGCTCCAGCCACATAACTGCATCCAGATCCAAGTGGTTGGTCGGTTCATCAAGCAGCAGAAGATCAGAGCGGCATAATAGTGCCTGAGCTAAGTTAAGGCGCATACGCCAGCCACCGGAGAACTGAGTCAGGCTCCAGCTCATCTGTTCCTGACGGAATCCTAAACCGTCGAGTAGCTCAGCAGCACGGGCACGAATGCTGTAGCCGCCAATAGTCTCGATCTTACCGTGGATTTCCGCAACCAGTGTGCCGTTGTCCTGCTCTTCAGCGATGACAAGTTGCTTTTCAAGATCACGGAACTCACGATCACCATCAATGACGTATTCTAACGCACTGCGTTCCAGGGCCGGTGTTTCCTGTGCTACCCATGCCAGCTCCCAGTGTTGTGGTTGGCTGAATGAGCCAGCATCGATGGACAGTTCATCTTTCATCAGGGCAAAAAGGGTTGATTTACCACAGCCATTTTTGCCAACCAAGCCTACTTTGTCACCCGGGTGGATAGTGGCAGAAGCTTGATCTAAAAGAGGTTTACCGCCGCGCAGTAACTGAATATCAGAGAAGGTAATCATAAAGTTGTCGTTCACTTTGCGCTATGCGCGTTGCTTGGTCACTTAGCGAAGTGACCTCAATGATCTTTGAAGCCACTTGGGTATTTATCTAGCCGTGAATAGTAGGGCTATTGGCGCGAAAAGTCGATCTCTGACCGTGAATTGCATTATGCTGTACAAAAAAGTATAACAATTTGATAACGGATAAAAATTACTACAAGGACGACCATTTGGCTGCTGCTCCGTCAATTTCCCCAAGAGTTCTGGTCATTTATGCTCACCCAGAGCCACAAAACTCGATTGCTAATCAGGTGATGATCAAACGAATTGAGTCACTTGAGCACGTGACGGTGCACGATTTGTACGGTGCTTATCCGGACTTCTTTATTGATATCAATTACGAACATGAACTCTTGATGGAACATGAAGTGATCGTGTTTCATCATCCTCTCTATATGTATTCCTGTCCGGCACTGTTAAAAGAGTGGCTGGACCGGGTGCTGGGTAAGGGGTTTGCTTTCGGTGACGGAGCTGCGCTGAAAGGCAAGTACTGGCGCAGTGTCATCACCACAGGAGGCAAAGAAGAAGCGTTCAGTACCAAAGGCTACAACAAATATCCGTTAGAGCAGATCTTGCAGCCGTTTGAGCTGACTGCTGCTCTGTGTCAGATGCACTGGCTTGAGCCTATGGTGCTGTACTGGTCGCGTAATGTCTCCGATATTGAGCGCTATGAGCATGCAGAGCAGTATCGTCAGTGGTTGGGCGATCCTCTGAGAGATTGGAACGCAGCAAATGAACAGGGAGTTCAGCATGGCAGTAACCAGTGAGTTTCTTCAGAGCAGTGTGGTCTTTCTGTCTGCTGCAGTTATTGCAGTGCCGCTTGCCCAGCGGTTCGGTTTGGGCTCGGTTCTGGGTTATCTGCTGGCTGGTGTATTGATCGGGCCCTGGGGGTTGGGGCTGATAAGCGATGTGGATGCGATTTTGCACTTTGCCGAGCTCGGAGTGGTATTACTGCTGTTCCTGATTGGTCTGGAACTTAATCCGAAAAAACTGTGGCAGATGCGCGGGCCAATTTTAGGGCTTGGCGGTGCTCAGGTTGTCGTAACCACTGGAGTGATCAGCAGCATTGTCATTCTTGTGTTCGGTTTGAGCATGCAAACCAGTCTGGTGATCGGTATGGGGCTGGCATTGTCCTCAACTGCGATTGCTTTACGGGTGATTGATGAGCAGGGCTTAAACGGCACCGAGACCGGCCAGTCGGGTTTCGCCGTTCTGTTGTTTCAGGATATAGCTGTGATCCCGATGCTGGCAGCATTGCCGTTGCTGGCAGGAGAGCAGAGTGTTGGCAACTGGTTTGATGTACTGACTGTACTAGCCAGCGTTATCGGGCTATTGATCGGTGGTCACTTTTTGTTGCGTCCGCTGTTTCGTTTTGTGGTGATGAGTGGGGTTCGTGAACTCTTTACGGTTGCAGCTCTGCTGGTGGTGCTTGGTATCTCGGTGGTGATGCAAAAACTTGGCTTGTCGATGGCGCTGGGTACTTTCTTGGCTGGTGTACTGCTGGCAGAAAGTGAATACCGCCATGAACTGGAAATTGCTATCGAACCATTCAAAGGGTTGTTACTTGGCCTGTTTTTCATAGCCGTAGGTATGGCGGTGAACCTCGGTTTACTGGTTTTACAGCCTGTGGAGATTTTGGCGGCAGTTTTGGCGTTAGTTACCGTTAAAGGGCTGGTATTGTACGCTTTAGCGCGAGCCGCCCGGGTAAGGGAAAAAGCCCGCAGTCGTATGGCTGCCATATTGAGTCAAGGCGGTGAGTTTGCGTTTGTGATTTTTACCGCTGCGAGTCAGGAGGGTATCTTAACCAAAGAGCAGGTGGCGTTCCTGTTGGTGGTGGTCAGTTTGTCGATGGTCACCACTCCTCTGTTGCTGATGGGGCAAAAGAAGTGGTTCGCGCATACGCTGAATCAGGAGGAAGAAAGTGTCACCAGTCATGTGGTTGATCGTCGTCCCCGGGTTATCATTGCGGGCTTTGGTCGTTTTGGTCAGATCGTCGGTCGTCTGATGTATGCCAACAAAATTAAAGTGACGGTTCTGGAAAGTGATGCCAGCCAGATCCACTTGCTGCGTAAGTACGGTTACAAGGTGTTTTATGGTGACGCAACCCAGATTGATCTATTGCGTGCTGCAGGTGCCGATAAAGCGGAAGCTATGGTGATTTGTACCGACTCGCCGGATGAGGTGATGGCAATCGTCGATATCTGCCGTAAGCATTTCCCCAAGCTCAAATTACTCGCCCGCGCCCGAAGCAGGGTCGAGGCCTATCAACTGATGAGTCATGACGTGCAGAACTATTCGCGTGAAACCTTCCTCGGCGCACTTGATCTTGGCCGCCAGACACTTGTACAACTCGGCATGCATCCATATCAAGCAAAGCGGGCAGAAGCACATTTTCGCCGGCTGGATAATGCTATGCTTAAAGACTTGCTGCCTCAGCACAGTGAAGATAAGAAACTCGCTCAACGAGCGAAAGAAGCCCGTAAAGAGCTCGAAGAAATTTTTGGTCGTGAAATGGAAAGCGATCATCAGTCGCCCAATCATTGGAAGTAGTACTTGAGCCGAGGCTCAAGATAAGGAAGTAACGTGAAAATTAAGAAACGTTTTATTGCCGGTGCAAGTTGTCCGCAATGCAGCCAGCAAGATACCCTCCGCTGGTGGATAGAAAATAATATTGAATTAGTGGAGTGCGTCGAGTGTGATTACACCGAGCAGCGTAAACCGCAATCTGTAGAGAAAAATAAACACTCTGGGCAGGAAATGATCGGTATTTTTAAGCCGGAATAATTGAATCTCAGTAATAGATCCCCATAATACTACCATCTCAGTGCTTAACCCCATTTAGGTTAAGTCAGTTAATCTCTCTGGAGTTAGTATGAAAATTGAAAAGAACGTTGTTGCAAGCCTTGCATACAAAGTAATGTTGGAAGACGGTGTAGTTGTTGATCAGTCAACAACTGAAGCGCCTCTGGATTACCTTCACGGTCACAACAACCTGATCACTGGTCTTGAAAAAGAACTTGAAGGCAAAGTGGCTGGCGACAAGTTTTCTGCAACGGTAGCTCCTGAAGATGCTTACGGTGAGCACAACGATGCTATGGTTCAGCGCGTTCCGGCAGAAGTATTCCAGGGTGTTGACCAAATCGAAGTTGGCATGCGTTTCCTTGCTGATACTGACCAAGGTCCAATTCCTGTAGAAGTAACTGAAGTTGATGGCGACGAAGTTGTAGTAGACGGCAACCACATGCTAGCTGGCCAAACGCTAACATTCGAAGTTGAAGTAGTAGCAACGCGCGAAGCAACTGCTGAAGAAATCGAACACGGTCATGTTCACCAAGCTGGTGGTTGTGGTCACGACCATGATCATGAAGGCGGCTGCTGTGGTGGCGAAGAGAAAGGCGACGACCACGAATGTTGTGGCGGCGGCGGTTGCGGTTCTCACTAATTCGCAACCAACACTAGATAATTTTATCTAGTTGTGGGATTTCAGAAGCGCAAGTTGATGTTCAGCTTGCGCTTTTTGTTTATCTGCGGTTTAGTTGCACAAAGAACAGTCGTTGGAAAAATGCTATGAACAAACCTTTCTCCATCGCCATTCATGGTGGCGCTGGCACCATCTTACGTGAACAAATGAGCGATACACTTCAGCAATCCATCTTGGCGGATTTAGAAGTTGCGGTAAAAGCGGGTCATCAAATATTGTCCAGCGGCGGAGAGGCACTTGATGCGGTGGTTACTGCGGTCAAAGTGCTGGAAGATTCGCCTCACTTCAATGCCGGTAAAGGTTCCGTGCTGACGCACAATGAAATGGTTGAGATGGATGCCTCTGTAATGGACGGTAAAAATCTTTCCGCAGGTGCGGTGGCGGGCGTAAGGCATATTAAAAACCCCATTGAACTGGCTCGTGACGTGATGCAAAACAGCAATCATGTGCTGTTAGCCGGTGAAGGGGCAGAAAAATTCGCTTTTGAGCATGGCCACCAATACACCGAGCAGGATTATTTCTTTACGGATCGTCGTTATGAGCAGTTACTGTCGATGCGTGAGAAAGGGGAGTTCGCGCTTTCTGAATCCCGTTATCCGGATGACCGTAAGCACGGAACTGTCGGCGCAGTAGCACTGGATCAGCATGGTAATCTTGCAGCGGCCACAAGTACTGGCGGTGTTACCAATAAAAAATACGGGCGGGTTGGTGACTCCGCGTTGATTGGTTGTGGCACCGTGGCAGAGAATGGCGTGGTGGCAGTTTCAACGACAGGTGTCGGTGAGTTCTTCATTCGCAAACGTGTGGCAGAAGATGTTGCTGCGAGAATTCGTTACCTCAGAGAAGATGTACATACTGCGTGTGAGAGTGTGATTCAGGGAGAGCTAAAAACCATGGGCGGAGAAGGCGGTTTGATTGCCATCGATGCGCAGGGGGAACTTCATTTTGCAATGAACAGCTCCGGTATGTACCGGGCCGGCATCAACACGCAAGGCGAATTGAGCGTCAAAATCTACGCTGACGATTAGTCTTATGACCGAAAATATAAAGCCCAGCAAGAGCTGGGCTTTATATATTATGATTAAACATCAGTAGTGTGGCGGCGGCGGTTCATTGGCTGGATCTTCCATATTTGACGAATCCATATTTTTCACTTTACCCACTACGTACTTCATCTGATCTTGCATCTTAGTGATCAGCAGTTGCTGCTGAGATAACGCTTCGTTCAGATCTTCAATGGTCTGTTCTTGGAAGGCGGCCTGACACTCAAGGTCATTAATACGCGCTTCCAGTTGCTGAATAAGTTTTTCTGTCATGATCCGGTCTCTAGCTGCCAAGCCTGGGCGATGCCTGCGGAGGTGGCAGTAATTACACGTTGCTTGGAATCAAAGGCTGCATCATACACGACCGCACGAGGAGGGCGAGTATCTTTTTTCGGCTCGACTTCGAACACATCTACTTGCTTTCCGCTTTGAGTATCCCACACGGATACGCGACCAGAAGGGCTTCCCGTGACCAATTGCGAGCCGTCATCAGAGAAGCGGGCAGTTGAGAAAATCAGCTGACGAGACCAGCTACGCAGCTGCGCGATTTCTTCCCCAGTTTCCAAATTCCAGATAATAGCCTGGTTACCGCCGTCTGAGCTCATGGCCAGCTTGCCATCGCGCTGCAGAGCCACGCGCACAACTCTATGCTCATGCTCAAAGGTCCTTAGAATCTGTCCTGACTCAGTATCCCAGAGGTAAGCTTTATAATCATTACCGCCAGTGAGGGCAAATCGGCCATTGGGCGATATCGCAACGGTGTTGACTTTTTCTTGGTGAGCAAGGAACTCTAAACGCCGTCCGGTGACTAAGTTGACATAAATTGCTTTGCCGTTTGAGAGACCGAGCAACACTTGTTCGCCGTTACTGGTGATATCAACATCGCGGATCAATGCGTCTGAAACAGACCAAAGGCCTGTGGCTTGTGTCCAGCCGAGATCCCACACGGCGAAGTTCATCTGACCTGCGGTTACGGCAAAACGGCCGTTATCTGAGATGCGAATATGCGACACGACATTAGCGTCAGCATCAAGTTCGCCAAGCTGAGCTAACCGCTTATTTTGCTCAAGATCCCACAAAACTAAGTGATCTTGTCCTGAATAGAGCAGAGCAAATCGTCCGTCTCGGCTCAGAGCAAAACTGGTTGAACCTTGCGGTTCAAGTGGCCAGCGTTGCACTTCAGACCCGGTAAAAAAGCAACCATTTAACGTGGTGATGACAATTAAATATAGGAATAAATGAGAAATTCTTTGTATCACATCTAATAATCCGGTTTGTGTCTTAAGACATATAGCTAGTATATTGGTATAACGATTGTCTTCACCAGTCTCATGGAAGATTTGTGCACAACAACCAATGGCGAAGCCATTATTGGGAGAATTTAATGAAATCAGTTTTAAAAGTGTCACTACTTGCAGCAACAGTTATGCTGGCGGTAGGTTGTCAGAAAGAAGAAACCAAAACAGAAGCAGCACCTCAGGCAGAGCAAGTTCAGGCAGAAACCGGCAAAGCAGTCCACTTTAAAACCGACGATGACAAAGCGGCTTACGCAATTGGTGTTTCATTTGCTAACTACCTGAGTACTAGTATTGAGAAGCCAAGCGAAATCGGCATCGATCTGAACAAAGACCTTGTTCTTAAAGGTATCGAAGATGTATTCAAAGGTAGTGCAGAGCTAAATGAAGAAGAAACCCGCGCTGCATTAGAACTTCTAGACAAGCGTGTTGCTGAGAAGATGCAGGCACAAGCAGCAGAAAAAGCAGCAGCCGCGAAGAAAGCAGGCGATGACTTCCGCGCTGATTTTGAGAAGCAAGAAGGTGTAGTGAAAACTGACACAGGTCTACTTTACCAAGTGATCACGCCAGCTGAAGGTGAGCAGCCAAAAGATACTGACACAGTACAGGTTCACTACAAAGGTACATTGATTGACGGTACTCAGTTTGACAGTTCATACGATCGTGGCGAACCAGCTACATTCCCTCTGAATCGTGTTATCCCTGGTTGGACAGAAGGTGTACAGTTAATGCCTGTAGGTTCTAAGTTCAAGTTCGTTATCCCGCCAGAGCTGGCTTACGGTGACCAGGACACACCAAGCATTCCTGCTAACTCAACGCTGGTATTCGAAGTTGAGCTGTTAAAAGTAGAGAATGACAAAGCAGAGTAATCTGAAAGGATTAAGCTAACTTATTGAAAAAAGGCTCGTTTAACGAGCCTTTTTTGTTCCATGTCACTAGTTGGAGAGTTTGCTAGGTTGATTTTCAAATTTTCTGATAAACTTACACCAATTTGTTGATTTTTCGCTCGAAGGCTTATGACAACTACAGAAACATTAAATGCAGAGATGCTGCTCGAAATGGAATCCGTTCACGTGATGCCGTTTACCGAGCACGATAAAATCATCTTGAGATCATACGAAGCGGTCGTTGACGGTATTGCCAGCTTGATTGGTCCGTTCTGTGAAATCGTTCTTCATTCTCTGGAAGATCTGAATACCTCTGCGATTAAAATTGCCAATGGTGAAAATACCGGCCGACAGGTTGGTTCACCTATCACTGACTTAGCACTGAAGATGCTTAAAGACATTGAGGGATCTGAGCGTAACTTCTCACGTTCGTACTTCACACGTGCAAAAGGCGGCGTGTTAATGAAGTCAATCACGGTCGCTATCCGTAACGGTGAGAACCGCGTGATTGGCCTGCTTTGTGTTAACGTCAACCTTGATGCGCCATTCTCACAAGTATTACAGTCTTTTATGCCAACACAAGAAGCGAAAGAAGCCGCTTCATCAGTGAATTTTGCCAGTGACGTTGAAGAGCTGGTGGATCAAACCGTCGAGCGTACGATAGAAGAGATTAACGCAGATAAATCTGTATCGAATAATACCAAAAACCGTCAGATCGTCATGGAGCTGTACGATAAAGGTATTTTTGATATCAAAGACGCGATTAACCGCGTAGCTGATCGTCTGAATATCTCTAAACACACCGTCTACCTATATATCCGTCAGCGTAAAACTGAGGATGAATAGGCGTGAGTGGATTAACCTACACGTTAGTTGTTAATGGTTCGGTATACGGGAGCCAGTCTGCTCGCAGTGCCTATCAGTTTGCCAAGGCCGTCGTTGAACAGGGGCACACCTTAGTCAGTGTGTTCTTTTATCAAGATGGTGTGACGAACGGCAGTGCGCTGAGTGTCCCTGCAAACGATGAGTTCGATCTCAATAAAGCATGGCAAAACTTAGCAGAAGAACATAACGTGCGCCTTGAGACCTGTGTGGCAGCAGCGCTGCGACGGGGGATTATCAGTGAAGACGAAGCTAACCAGCACGGGTTAATTCAAAACAACTTGGCGCAGGGGTTTTCTCAGGCAGGATTAGGCAGTTTAGCCGAAGCGATGTTAGTCCAGGACAGAGTGGTGCAGTTTTGAGTCAGTTAACCTATCTATTTCGCAGCGCGCCTCATGGGCAATCTTCCGGACGCGAGGGCGTTGATGCTCTGCTGGCTGCTTCCGCCTATTGCGAAGATATAAGCGTGATCTTTACCGGAGACGGCGTCTACCAGCTTTTGCTGGGGCAAGACCCAAGTGCCATTCTAAGCAAAGATTACGCACCCATGCTCAAACTGTTTGATTTGTATGATATCGAGAAAGTGTTCGTTTGTTCTTATTCACTGGCACAGCGGGGGCTAGCAAAAGCTGACCTGGTTATTGATGCTCAGGCATTAACGCTTGAGCAAGTGAAAGAGAAACTGCAGCAAGCAGGCAAACTCCTGTCATTCTGAGGACGTTATGTTACATATCATCAAAACCGTCTCCGCCTTAGAAGATGCCTTAGCATTGTGTAGTGAGCAAGATGACCTCTTACTCATTGAAGATGCCGTGTACGCTGCAAATCCGCAGCATCAAGCGTTCAGCAAGGTTAAACACAGCAACGTATATGTGCTAGAGAGCGACATTCAGGCTCGTGGTATGGTAAATCGAATCAGCCCGTCTGTTACAGTCGTTAATTACCAGGGCTTCGTTCAATTAACTGCAAACCAAGAGAAATCCCTGACCTGGGATTGAACCTCATTTCCTGTCGATAACGCTTTACGGACGAATTACTCTAATTGGACAAAAAAGATCCGTATATTTCTTGACACACCTCTCACTGCTGCATAGAATTTTGCGTCCCTAACTGCCAACGGTAGTTTGGGATAGATTTTTCACAAAGCTTACTTTCAAGTAAATCAGGAGCTAGTTAATGGCAACTATTAACCAGTTGGTACGTAAGCCTCGTGCAAAGCAAGTTGTTAAAAGCAACGTGCCTGCACTAGAAGCGTGCCCACAAAAACGTGGTGTATGTACTCGTGTTTACACTACTACACCTAAAAAACCTAACTCAGCACTTCGTAAAGTTTGTCGTGTACGTCTGACAAACGGTTTCGAAGTTACTTCGTACATCGGTGGTGAAGGTCACAACCTTCAAGAGCACTCAGTTGTTCTAATCCGTGGTGGTCGTGTTAAAGACCTTCCGGGTGTACGTTACCACACTGTTCGCGGCGCACTAGACTGTGCTGGCGTAAATGACCGTAAACAAGGTCGTTCTAAGTACGGTGTGAAGCGTCCTAAGTCTTAATGGATTCCGTTAAGTAAGGCCAAACACTAAATTATTTTTAATTTTTTGAAAAAACTGAAAAGTTTTGGATAAAACCTGAAGAAGACAACGGAGAAAATCCATGCCACGTCGTCGCGTCATTGGTCAGCGTAAGATCCTTCCAGATCCAAAATTCAAATCTGAATTGCTGGCAAAATTCGTTAACATCCTAATGGTTGACGGTAAAAAATCTACTGCAGAGAAAATCGTTTACACTGCACTAGATGCTATGGCTGAAAAGTCTGGTAAAGACCACTTAGCTATTTTTGAAGAAGCTCTTGAAAACGTACGCCCTGCGGTAGAAGTTAAATCTCGCCGTGTTGGTGGTTCAACTTACCAAGTTCCTGTAGAAGTTCGTCCGGTTCGCCGTAACGCGCTTGCTATGCGTTGGTTGGTTGAAGCTGCGCGCAAGCGTGGTGAAAAATCTATGGCTCAACGCCTAGCTGCTGAAATGCTAGACGCGTCTGAGAACAAAGGTACTGCTGTTAAGAAACGTGAAGACGTTCACCGTATGGCAGAAGCGAACAAAGCGTTTGCTCATTACCGCTGGTAATACCTTTTCAGTGCTGCAAGGTTCCTTGCAGCACTTCTTTAGTTCCTATGCCTATGCTAGGAACTATTGCTATATCTAGAGGACAGCATTTTAGCTATAGCAATAGTCCCTATCTCTAAGTTAAGAGGATTCAATCGTGGCTCGCAAAACTCCTATTGAGCACTACCGTAATATCGGTATCTGTGCTCACGTAGATGCAGGTAAAACAACCACTACAGAGCGTATTCTGTTCTACACTGGTCTGTCTCATAAAATCGGTGAAGTTCACGATGGTGCAGCAACCATGGACTGGATGGAGCAGGAGCAGGAACGTGGTATCACTATCACTTCAGCTGCGACGACTACTTTCTGGCGCGGTATGGAAGCACAGTTCCCTGAACATCGCGTGAACATCATTGATACTCCTGGACACGTTGACTTTACTATCGAAGTTGAACGTTCTCTTCGTGTACTTGATGGTGCTGTAGTTGTGTTCTGTGGCTCATCTGGTGTTGAACCTCAGTCTGAAACTGTATGGCGTCAAGCAGACAAATACCATGTTCCGCGTATGGTGTTTGTAAACAAGATGGACCGTGCAGGCGCAGACTTCCTACGCGTTGTGGACCAAATTAAAAATCGTCTTGGTGCGAATCCTGTTCCAATCCAGCTAAACGTTGGTGCAGAAGAGAACTTCAGAGGTGTTATCGACCTTATCAAGATGAAAATGATCAACTGGAATGAAGCCGACCAAGGCATGTCGTTTACATACGAAGACATTCCGGCTGACATGATCGAGCTTGCTGAAGAGTGGCGCAACCATATGGTTGAGTCGGCTGCTGAAGCGACTGAAGAGCTAATGGATAAGTACCTTGAAGAAGGTGAACTGACTGAAGCTGAGATCAAACAAGCGCTACGTACTCGCACACTAAATAACGAAATCGTACTTGCCACTTGTGGTAGTGCGTTCAAGAACAAAGGTGTTCAGGCGGTACTGGATGCAGTAATCGACTTCTTACCATCGCCAGTTGATGTACCGGCTATTAAAGGTATCGATGAGAAAGAGAATGAAGTTGAGCGTCACGCTGACGACAACGAACCGTTCTCTGCGCTAGCGTTTAAGATCGCGACTGACCCATTTGTGGGGACGCTTACTTTCATGCGTGTTTACTCAGGTGTAGTAAACTCAGGTGATGGTGTCTACAACTCTGTCAAAGAGAAGAAAGAGCGTTTTGGTCGTATTGTTCAGATGCATGCAAACAAGCGTGAAGAAGTAAAAGAAGTTCGCGCTGGTGATATCGCCGCTGCAATCGGTCTGAAAGACGTAACCACAGGTGACACACTGTGTGACCAGAACCACAAGGTGATTCTGGAGCGCATGGAGTTCCCTGAACCGGTTATTCAGATTGCCGTAGAACCTCGTTCTAAGGCAGACCAAGAGAAAATGGGTATCGCGCTGGGTAAACTGGCTGCGGAAGACCCATCGTTCCGCGTGGAAACGGACGACGAGACAGGTCAGACTCTGATCTCAGGTATGGGTGAGCTTCACCTGGACATCATCGTAGACCGTATGAAGCGTGAATTCAGCGTTGATTGTAACGTTGGTAAACCTCAGGTTGCTTACCGTGAAACCATTCGTGGTAAAGCGGAAGTGGAAGGCAAGTTTGTTCGTCAGTCAGGTGGTCGTGGTCAATACGGTCATGTGTGGATTAAGCTTGAACCTTCAGAGCCTGGTGAAGGTTTCGTATTCGTAGACGAAATCGTGGGTGGTGTGGTTCCTAAGGAATACATCAGTTCGGTATCGAAAGGTATCGAAGAGCAAATGAATAGTGGTGTTCTGGCGGGTTATCCTGTTCTGGATATTAAAGCTACACTATTTGATGGTTCGTACCACGATGTAGACTCTAGTGAGATGGCGTTCAAGATCGCTGGCTCAATGGCATTCAAGAAAGGTGCACTAGAAGCGCAACCTGTGATTCTAGAACCAATGATGAATGTCGAAGTAACCACTCCGGAAGATTGGATGGGTGACGTTGTTGGTGACCTAAACCGTCGTCGCGGCATTATCGAAGGTATGGACGAAGGCGTAGCTGGTCTTAAGATCATCCGTGCGCAAGTCCCACTATCTGAGATGTTTGGTTACGCAACTGACCTACGTTCTGCAACTCAAGGCCGTGCGTCTTACTCTATGGAGTTCCATGAGTACGCTGAAGTGCCTAAGAACTTTGCAGATGCAATCATTGCAGAGCGTGGTTACTAATTGACGACTGAGCGACAAAAAGTTTATGACTTTTTTGTCAGATCAAGCCGTCCAAATATTGCGCTAACGAGCGTTGGCGCATAAAATAACGTATCTGGCGCGTCGTAGGTCAATAATGATCACGGCGAATCATAACTAGGAAGGAACACGATTGTGTCTAAAGAAAAATTTGAACGTGTAAAACCGCACGTAAACGTTGGTACTATCGGCCACGTTGACCACGGTAAAACAACTCTAACTGCTGCTATCTGTACTACTCTTGCAAAAGTGTACGGCGGTGCTGCTCGTGACTTCGCATCTATCGATAACGCTCCAGAAGAGCGTGAGCGTGGTATCACAATCGCAACGTCTCACGTAGAGTACGACACTCCAAGCCGTCACTACGCACACGTAGACTGCCCAGGACACGCTGACTATGTTAAAAACATGATCACTGGTGCTGCACAGATGGACGGTGGTATCCTAGTTGTTGCTGCAACAGATGGCCCAATGCCACAAACTCGTGAGCACATCCTACTAGGCCGTCAGGTTGGTATCCCATACATCATCGTATTCATGAACAAATGTGACATGGTTGACGATGAAGAGCTACTAGAACTAGTAGAAATGGAAGTTCGTGAACTTCTTTCTGAGTACGACTTCCCAGGTGATGACCTACCAGTTATCCAAGGTTCTGCACTAGGCGCACTAAACGGCGAAGAGCAGTGGGAAGCGAAAATCGTTGAACTAGCTGAAGCGCTAGATTCATACATCCCAGAGCCAGAGCGTGCAATCGATCTACCGTTCCTAATGCCTATCGAAGACGTATTCTCGATCCAAGGCCGTGGTACAGTAGTAACTGGTCGTATCGAACGTGGTATCCTAAACGTAGGTGACGAAGTTGCTATCGTAGGTATCAAAGACACTACTACTACTACATGTACTGGTGTTGAAATGTTCCGTAAGCTTCTAGACGAAGGTCGTGCGGGTGAGAACGTTGGTGCACTTCTACGTGGTACTAAGCGTGACGAAGTAGAACGTGGTCAAGTACTAGCTAAGCCAGGTTCAATCACTCCACACACTAAGTTTGAATCAGAAGTATACGTACTGTCTAAAGATGAAGGTGGTCGTCACACTCCATTCTTCAAAGGCTACCGTCCACAGTTCTACTTCCGTACAACTGACGTAACTGGTGACATCACTCTACCAGACGGCGTAGAAATGGTAATGCCTGGTGACAACGTACAGATGACTGTTGAGCTAATCGCACCAATCGCAATGGACGAAGGTCTACGTTTCGCGATCCGTGAAGGTGGCCGTACAGTAGGTGCTGGTGTTGTTGCTAAGATCTTCGACTAATTCATAACGAATTAAGCGAAATCTTGCACTTTTCTTCACTTTGAAGAAAACGCAAGCAAGAAAAAGGGAGGCTTTGGCTTCCCTTTTTTCATTTCTAAATTCTTATTTGGTTATAAGCCGATAAGTAATCCTCGTATTTTTTATTTGTTAAAACAGACTCTTATTTGCTAAAAAATTTCCCAGTTAACCCTCCTTCCCTAAGTGCTTGATCCTTACCTGCCATATAAAAATCTATATAACTAAATGTTCTGAGTTGAATGCACAATACGACTGGTAACAAGAACTATTCTTGTTTATATTATTCTCCTCGGGTTATTTCTATTGGGTTTCAGAGTATGTTTGTGTGTCTTTGTCATAGTGTTTCTGACAAGAAAATTAGAAAGTTAGCGATGGATGAAGGCATAACGGATATAAGAGGGATAAAGCGATGTACGGCACTGGGCAGCCAGTGTGGTAAATGCATCAGACAAGCCAAAGAAATTTTAGCTGAGCATTACACTGAACTAAAACAAGCCTGCTAACCACCGTAATGATACGGTGAAGGTAGTTGCGCCTTTTGACACCTTCTCATTTGCTTCTACATTTAAATGAAGCCTAAAAAGAGGAGGGGCTTTTCCATGAAAGGCGATCCAATCATAATACAACATCTCAACAAAGTACTCGGTAACGAGCTCGTCGCTATTAATCAATATTTTCTTCATGCTCGTATGTACAAGGACTGGGGCTTAAAGCACCTCGCCGATAAGGAGTATCACGAGTCTATTGATGAAATGAACCACGCTGATCATTTAATCGAACGTATTCTGTTTTTAGAAGGTTTACCTAACCTGCAAGATCTAGGCAAACTGATGATCGGCGAAGATACCAAAGAAATGCTCGAATGCGATCTCAAATTGGAAATGGCTGCTATCCCAGATCTCAAAGACGCAATCGCTTATTCGGAAGATATTCGCGATTATGTTTCCCGTGATTTGTTTCAAGATATTCTTCAAGATGAAGAAGAGCATGTCGACTGGCTGGAAACTCAGCTGGGTCTGATCGAAATGTCCGGCATCGCCAACTATCTGCAATCACAGTATGTTGATGAAGATGACGACGAATAATCTCTAGCTCCCAATCAGTTAGAAGTCCTCACCAATCCCTAGAGTAGTGCACCTGACTTAAAAGTTAGGTGCTTTTCCTGTTTATCTGGTCTAATCTCTTTTATTGTCATTCATTTTAAGGATATTGCTCGCATTCTTATCTATGAAGATTGATTTCTATCATTTAGAATTTATTCCCCCTTACCTATAAAATAAAAAAAGAGACCCCCATGTCTGAAGAGAACAGCCAAGCAGTAACTCCGGAAGAAGAAAAGCGTCAACAAGCTCTTGATTACCATGCTTACCCAACCCCGGGTAAAATAGCTGTTGAGTTAACTAAGCCAGCGGAAACCGCAGGTGACCTTGCATTAGCATACAGCCCTGGCGTTGCCGAACCTGTACGTGAAATCGCGCAAAATCCTGATAATGTCTATAAGTACACCGCGAAAGGTAACATGGTTGCCGTGATTTCTAACGGTACTGCTATTCTTGGTCTGGGTAACCTTGGTCCTCTTGCTTCTAAACCAGTTATGGAAGGTAAAGCGTTACTGTTTAAGCGTTTTGCAGGCCTGGATTCAATTGATATTGAAGTAAAGCACCGCACTATTGATGAGTTCGTTAATACCGTAGCGAGCATTGCTGATACATTCGGTGGCATCAACCTTGAAGATATCAAGGCACCGGACTGTTTTGAAATTGAAAAGCGTCTTATTGAGCGCTGTGACGTTCCTGTCTTCCATGATGACCAGCACGGTACAGCTATCGTTACGGCTGCAGGTATGCTCAATGCCATCGAGCTGCAAGGTAAGAAACTCGAAGAGTCGGTTATTGTGTGTCTGGGTGCCGGGGCTGCAGCGGTTGCTTGTATGGAACTGCTGATCAAGTGTGGTGCAATGCGTGAAAAGATTTATATGCTGGATCGTAAAGGCGTAATTCATACGCGTCGTGACGATCTAAACGAGTACAAACAGTTGTTTGCGAACAACACTGATAAGCGTACTTTAGAGGACGTGATTGAAGGTGCGGATCTGTTCCTTGGTGTTTCTGGTCCGAATCTTTTACCAGCCGAAGCTCTGAAGTTAATGGCAGACAAACCAATTGTTTTTGCGTGTTCAAACCCGGACCCTGAAATCAAGCCAGAGCTTGCTCATGAAGTGCGTGATGATCTTATTATGGGTACCGGACGTAGTGATTACCCGAACCAGGTTAACAACGTGCTTTGTTTCCCATTCATTTTCCGTGGTGCGCTTGATGTCCGGGCAAGTGAAATCAATGATGAAATGAAACTGGCGGCGGTTGACGCTATTCGTCAGTTGGCTAAAGAGCCAGTGCCGGAAGCGGTATTGAAAGCGGCAGGTGTAGATAAGCTGGAGTTTGGCTCTGACTACATCATTCCTAAACCAATGGATGCCCGTCTGCTGCCACGTGTTGCAAAAGCGGTCGCTCAAGCTGCTGTTGACTCAGGTGTTGCTCGTATTGAAATGCCGGAAAACTATATGTCTGCGTGATCAATATGGCTGAGTAATTAGCTGTTGTAAAACATGTACAAAAAATGGGACGCGATGGCGTCCCATTTTTTTATGTCATTTTGGTCCCAGAATCTGAATCACCATTCGTTAGATTCGTTTTGACGCTAATTACTCTTCGTCAAATGACTCAAATTCGATACCCATTTCCGTCATCAGCGCTTTCGCTTCTGTCGGGATATCATCTGGGCGATCTTTACGAAGGTCTTCATCCGTTGGAAGCGGCTGGCCTGTATACGCGTGCAGGAATGCTTCGCATAGCAGTTCGCTATTGGTTGCGTGGCGTAAGTTGTTGATCTGACGACGAGTACGCTCATCAGTTAGCACTTTTAAAACTTTCAGCGGGATAGATACAGTGATTTTTTTTACTTGTTCGCTTTTCTTTCCATGCTCAGCATACGGGCTAATGTATTCGCCATTCCAGTCAGCCATTGCGTACCTTCATATTTGTAATGGGTTAAAAATAATTGAGTTGCTGATTTTAGCTGCATTTACTGCCATAAGCAAAGACATATAGACGTCTAGAAGTGTTGACGTCTCAAAAATAGACGAGTAAAGTGACAAGAATAGTGAGGGAAATGTGCAATTCATTGAATCTGATAGTTCAGGTATAGCGCATTCCTATTTAGAAGTCACCACTTGTGAAAGGATACACCCATGAGCACCCGCAAGCCCGCGACCATTGCTGTACGCACTGGCATAGAATCTGATACTCAATATCATGCTGTCGTACCACCTATCTACCTTTCAACAAATTACGGCTTTCCTGCATTTGGGGAAGTTCCAAAGTACGATTACACCCGTTCAGGTAATCCGAACCGAGGGTTGTTGGAAAGTGCTCTGTCTGAGTTAGAGTCAGGTAAAGGGGCTGTGGTCACTAACTGCGGTACGTCAGCACTGAACTTGTGGGTTTCTGCGTTTATTGGTCCTGATGACCTGATTGTAGCGCCACATGATTGCTACGGCGGTACTTACCGTCTGTTCAACACCCGCTCTAACAAAGGCGATTTCAGGGTACTGTTTGTTGATCAATCTGACGAGCAGGCACTTGATGCCGCATTGGCGCAAAAGCCAAAACTGATTTTGTTAGAAACCCCCTCGAACCCTCTGGTTCGTGTGGTGGATATTGCTGCAGTATGTGAAAAAGCAAAACAAATTGGTGCCTTAGTCGCGGTAGACAATACTTTTTTGACACCTGTGTACCAAAAGCCTTTAGACCTTGGGGCCGACTTCGTTATTCACTCCACGACAAAATACATCAATGGTCACTCAGATGTGATTGGTGGGGTGGTGATCACCAAAACACAAGAGCATGCAGAAGAGCTGGCGTGGTGGGGCAACTGCATTGGTGCGACAGGCACACCATTTGATAGCTACATGACGCTAAGAGGTATCCGTACTTTAGGCGCACGTATGCGAGTGCATGAAGAGAGCTCCCAGCAAGTGCTGGCTTACCTGAAGAAACAGTCTTTAGTAGCAAAAATTTATCATCCGAGTCTGCCAGAACACCCGGGACATGAGATTGCTAAGAAGCAGCAATCTGGTTTTGGTTCAATGCTGAGTTTTGAGTTTGGCGGCTCAATTGAGCAGCTCAAAGCGTTTGTTAAAGAGCTGCAGTTATTCTCTCTTGCTGAGTCACTTGGTGGGGTAGAGAGCCTGATATGTCACCCAGCATCAATGACACACCGTGCGATGGGTGAGGAAGCGTTGGCAGAAGCTGGCGTCTCTCAGCAATTGCTGCGCCTTTCTGTCGGACTGGAAGATGCGCAAGATCTGATCGCTGACCTTGAACAAGCCTTTACCAAATCTGCACAGCAATAGGAGAGTACTGATGACTGTACTACGTCAGCTACATAAGTTTGGCGGTAGCAGCCTGGCAAACCCGGAGTGCTACTTACGTGTAGCGGGTATTCTCAAAGAGTACTCTAAAGAAAATGATTTGGTAGTGGTATCGGCAGCAGGTAAAACGACTAACCACTTAATTGAGTTTCTGGAAGGCTTAGACAAAGATGGCCGGATTGCCCATGAAGCTCTGCATAACTTGCGACTGTTTCAAAGCAGTCTGATTGAAGACCTGCTAGAAGGTGAAGTTCAGGAACAACTGCTTGCTTCGTTGAATGACGAGTTCAGTACATTGGCTGAGCTAACTTCCCCTCTGACCGACGCGCAAAAAGCGGCGGTATTAGGCCACGGAGAGGTATGGTCTTCACGTTTACTGGCGGCATTACTGAGCCAGCAGGATATCCCGGCCGTCGCGCAAGACGCTCGTACATTCTTACGTGCGGAAGCCGGCACTCAGCCTGAAGTCGACCGTGCTCGTTCGTACCCGCTTCTTAAAGAAACACTCGCGCAGCATAGCCACAAGCGAGTGATCATCACAGGTTTCATGGCACAGAACGAGCAAGGTGAGACTGTTCTGCTTGGCCGTAATGGTTCAGACTATTCTGCGACGGTAATTGGTGCGCTTGCTGAGGTCAGTACAGTGACTATCTGGAGTGATGTGGCCGGTGTTTACAGTGCCGATCCGCGTTTAGTCTCTGATGCGTGTCTATTACCGCTTTTACGTTTGGATGAAGCCAGTGAACTTGCCCGCCTGGCGGCTCCTGTCTTGCACAGCCGAACGCTTCAGCCAGTGGCTCAAAGTGCAATGGATCTGAGCCTCAAGTGCAGTTACCAGCCAGAGTCAGGTTCGACTCGTATTGAACGTGTACTGGCATCTGGTCGCGGAGCGAAAATCATCACGTCGCTTGATGAGGTCTTGCTGGTAGAGCTTTCGTTTGCACACGGACATGATTTTGAAAAAACTCAGACTGATGTGCTCGAATCTCTTAAACGTGCTCAGTTGGAGCCGCTCGCATTTGAGGTGCAGTCTGAACAACACATACTACGACTGGCGTACACGGCAGAGATCGCCGGTGGTGCACTCAAGTATCTGCAGGCATCTTTGTCAGAGGCGGATATTACTCTGGCAGAGGGGTATTCTTTGTTAGCCGCCGTAGGTGCGGGTGTGACCACTAATGCTAATCACTGCTTTGGTTTCCAGCAAAAACTAAAACATTTGCCGGTAGAGTTTATATCTGAAACCGAGTCGGGCTTGAGTCTGGTGGCGGTATTGCGTCGCACCAATACCGAGGAACTGGTTCAAACCATTCACAGCCAGCTTTTTCAGGCACAAAAACGCGTAGCGGTTGCATTATGTGGTAAAGGCAACATCGGGTCGAGCTGGCTAAATCTGTTTGCTACACAGAAAAGTGAGCTTGAAAAGCGTCATGGCATGAGTTTCGATTTGGTCGCCGTGGTTGATAGTCAGAAGTACTGGTTTGATGAGCAGGGCATTGATGCAAACAGCGTTTCCACGCGATTCAATGATGAAAGTACTGAGAATGACGGTGCCTGGCTGACCCGTCTTGGCGCTCTTCAGGAATACGACGAGGCCGTTGTCCTTGATGTTACCGCAAGTAAAGAGCTGGCAAGCAGTTACGTTGATATTGCTCAGCAGGGCATCCACTTAATCTCTGCGAACAAAGTGGCAGGCTCGGCGGACAGCGAATACTACCATCAGGTTCAGGATGCTTTTGCAAAGATTGGTCGTCACTGGCTTTACAATGCAACAGTAGGCGCGGGATTACCAATTAACCATACCGTCCGCGACCTGCGTGAGAGTGGTGATGAAATCGTCGCACTTTCGGGGGTATTTTCCGGCACGCTTTCGTGGCTGTTCCAGCAGTTTGATGGATCAGTACCATTTAGCGAGTTGGTTGATTTAGCCTGGCAACAAGGCTTAACCGAGCCTGACCCCCGATCTGACCTCGATGGTTCGGATGTGATGCGTAAACTGGTGATTCTGGCTCGTGAGTCTGGTCTCGATATCGAACCGGAAAGTATAAAAGTAGAATCATTGGTGCCTGAAGAGCTGCGTGATCTGAGTTTGGATGAGTTTTTCGATAATGCAGACTTGCTCAGCCAAACCTTGCAAATCGCTTAAACAAAGCTCAGAGAAACGATCAAGTACTTCGCTATGTGGCCCGTTTGGAAAAAGATGGCAAAGCGACCGTCGGTATCGAAGCGTTGTCGCGGGAGGATGCGCTGGCTAACCTGCTACCATGTGACAATATCTTTGCTATTGAAAGCAAGTGGTACAGGGATAATCCGCTAGTGATCCGTGGCCCGGGTGCAGGGCGGGAAGTCACGGCAGGTGCAATTCAATCTGATCTTAACCGCCTAGCGGGGCTGTTTTAAAAGTCTCAGGAACTTCCAAAACCCCGGTATCCATCCGGGGTTTTTTATTCCTCTCTCAGTGCCATACTTAGTTTTGAAGCCTGTATTTCATCAGATGTCTAGCGGGTAAATATGAACCGGATATCAACTTGAGTTATCCTCATTATTAACTTGAAAAAAATTCATAATCACAAGGTTGACATTAAATCGTATTCAATTCATTCTGTAGACATATAGACGTCTAAACGTCGATTCGCGAAATTTGATTTGGTGGCGGTTGCCACAGGGAGAGTAAGATGGGTTACACGCACGCAGGCCACATTGATGCCTTAAACCAGAATATCGCTGAGCTGTCAGATAACATTAATGTTTCGTTTGAGTTTTTTCCGCCAAGCAGCGAAAAAATGGAAGAGACACTGTGGAACTCTGTGCACCGTCTGAAAACACTTCAACCTAAGTTTGTTTCTGTGACATACGGCGCGAACTCGGGTGAGCGTGACAGAACACACTCCATCATCAAAGAAATCAAAGCAGAAACAGGCTTAGTTGCGGCACCGCACTTAACCTGTATTGATGCGACTCGCGACGAGTTAATTGAGATTGCGGATGACTACTGGAACAACGGTATAGAAAATATCGTTGCACTGCGTGGTGACATTCCTCCTGGCGGTGGTGCTCCTGACATGTATGCCTCTGATCTGGTCGAGTTACTTAAATCGCGTCATGATTTTGATATCTCGGTAGCGGCTTTCCCTGAAGTTCACCCTGAAGCGAAAAGCGCACAGGCTGATTTACTTAACCTGAAGCGCAAGGTTGATGCAGGTGCAAGCCGGGCGATCACCCAGTTCTTCTTCGATGTCGAGTCTTACCTGCGTTTCCGTGACCGCTGTGTTGCAGCCGGTATCGATGTGGAAATCGTACCGGGCATTTTACCTGTGTCTAATTTTAAGCAGGCATCCCGCTTTGCCGCGCAGAACAACGTTAAAGTTCCGGGCTGGATGAGCCGACAATTTGAGGGCCTGGATGATGATCCGGTTACTCGTCAGTTAGTAGGCGCGAGTCAGGCGATTGATATGGTTCGTGTACTGAGCCGTGAAGGGGTGAAAGACTTCCACTTCTACACACTAAACCGTGCTGAGATGACTTACGCATTATGCCACACACTAGGCGTGCGACCTCAGATTGCCGTCTAAGTCGAACAGATATTAAAAAGGCTTGCCATCTGGCAAGCCTTTTTTCGATATATTGTATGAATAAACTGAAACTTTTTAGCCGATAACTTCAAGTTCAGTCAGCACTTCTTCTGCCCAGGTAATCCACGTTTCGCGCAATAGTAGGTTGCGGCGTAGCGTCAGGCGTTCCAGACGTGCTTGTTTATCCAGAGTCGACGGCGTAGCGTAGTATGCCGCTTCAATTTCTTTGTAGTGTGAAACCAGTTTGCGTGACTCTTCAACCAGTTCAGACAGTTGCTCACGGAAAGGTGCAGCAGGTTGCACCGCGCAAGCCATTAGTTTTGCGGAGAACTCATCACGAACTGTTGGGTGTGCCGTTGGTTGGTCAAACCATTCACCTAGTGCACTACGCCCGGCATCTGTGATGGAGTATACCTTACGATCCGGTTTACCCTCTTGAGGCTCCAGTACGCAAGTAACCAGTTCTTTCTCAGCCATTTTGTTAAGTTCGCGGTAAACTTGCTGGTGACTTGCTTTCCAGAAGTAACCGATGCTAGCTGAGAATTCTTTTGTGATATCGTAACCGGTTGCATCGCGTGTGCTAAGAACAGTTAAGATTACGTGTGGTAATGACATGTCTTCAATCCAAATGGTCAATAAACTTGTAAACAAGCTACTTATACTTTCAGCTGCGCTCTTTATGGCGTTTGAGTTTTTTATGTATAAGTAGTACCAACAAAGTTGGTCCTGTCACCTTAAAGCCGTTTATCACCTAGAGATGGTTTTACCATCTTAGCCGGAGCAGTTTGATTTGAGTTATGCGCTCTCGGCAGGGCGAGTAGTATATAAATAATAAGCATGAAGTGGAATAGTAGGAATAAATTACACTAAAAAACTAATATAATACTCAGTAGAGGATTTTTGTGGTTAATTATTCTGCATTATTGGTGAATTCGTCGTTTAAACCGGATTAACTGACTAGTCAATTGCTCTTCAATCTGATGAATATAAGAAAGGCTGAGCGGTTGCTCAGCCTTTCAGTTCATAAACGATGAGGATTATCCGGTGTTACGCATACCAGCAGCAATACCTGCAATCGTCACCATCAATGCCTCTTCAAGATCCGCTGATACTTCTTCGCTTTGACGAGTACGGTAAAGTAATTCAGCCTGAAGCATATTCAATGGCTCTACATAGATGTTACGCAGGCGAATTGATTCCATACCCCACGGATCATGTTGCATCAGGTTCTCGTTGTTCTCTACGTTCAGGACTGCTTTGATGTCCTTTTGTAGCTGAGCTCGCAATCTCTCACCCAGAGGACGCAGTGATTCATCTACCAGACGCAAGTCGTAGTAGCGTGAGATGTCGATATTACATTTCGAGTACACCATCTCTAACATACCAAGGCGGGTAGAGAAGAACGGCCATTCACGGCACATCTCTTCTAATAGCGCCTGGTGACCTTTATCTACAGAGAACTGGATCGCTTCACCTGCACCTAACCAAGCCGGCAGTACCAGGCGGTTCTGGCTCCAGGAGAAAATCCATGGAATCGCACGTAAACTTTCTACACCGCCGTTCGGGTTACGTTTTGCAGGGCGGGAACCAAGTGGTAATTTACCCAGCTCAAGTTCCGGAGTTGCCTGGCGGAAGTAAGGCACAAAGTCTGGTTCGCCGCGAACGACACTTCTGTAAGCTTCACAGCTTACTTCAGACAGTACTTCCATCAGATCGCGCCATTCTTGTTTTGGTTCTGGTGGTGGCAGCAGGTTTGCTTCCAGAATCGCACTCGCGTACAGGTTGAAGCTGTTTACCGCAACATCTGGCAGACCGAGTTTAAAGCGAATCATTTCACCTTGCTCGGTTACACGCAGACCGCCTTTAAGGCTTTTAGGTGGCTGAGACAGCAACGCAGCATGTGCCGGTGCACCACCACGACCAACCGTACCACCGCGACCGTGGAACAGGGTCAGTTCAACACCTTCTTTTTCAGCAACTTTGACCAGTGACTCCATTGCATGGTACTGAGCCCAGCCCGCAGACATCACGCCCGCATCTTTCGCTGAGTCAGAGTAGCCAATCATGACCATTTGGTGGTTTTGAATAAAACCACGGTACAAATCGATATCCATCAATTGTTTGATGACCGATTCTGCATTGTTCAGGTCGTCCAGAGTTTCAAATAACGGACAGACATCCATGCGGTAAGGACAACCTGATTCTTGAAGCAGCAGGTGTACCGCCAGAACATCAGAGGCCGTACGGGCCATAGAGATGACATAAGCGCCGAACGCTTCACGAGACTGGGCAGCAATAATCTTACAGGTGTCCAGAACCTCCTGAACCGGCTCTGATGGCTGCCAGTCGCGTGGCAGGAGCGGACGCTTAGAAGCCAGCTCGTTGGTCAGGAAGGCAATTTTATCCTGCTCACTCCACTGCTCGTAGTCACCAATACCTAGGTAACGTGTCAGCTCAGAAAGCGCGTTTGCGTGACGGGTGCTCTCCTGACGGATATCGAGTCGAACCAGGTGCACACCAAACGCTTTAACGCGGCGTAGTGTATCCAGTAGTGAACCGTCAGCAATAACACCCATGCCGCACTCATGCAGAGATTGGTAACAGGCGTAAAGTGGATCCCAGAGCTGCTCTACTTTCTGTAGCGGTGCTTTTACAGCCAGCCTTTGGCCGTAGATTTTCGCATCCAGAATCTCTTTGGTTTCAGTCAGCAGTGTGCGCAGTTGCTTGAGGATTGCGCGGTACGGTTCGTGTTGATCATCGCCAGCGAGTGTACGTACCTGATCGTTGCAGACTGTCATCGACAGTTCGCTGATCAGTTCGTTGATGTCGTTGAGGTAAAGATCCGCCGCTTTCCAGCGGGACAGAAGCAGCACTTCACGTGTAATGCTGTGTGTCACAAACGGGTTACCGTCCCGGTCACCACCCATCCAGGAAGAAAAGTGCACCGGACGGGCATCAATTGGTAAACCTTCGCCCAGGTATGATTGCAGACGATCATCCATTTCACGCAGGAATTCAGGTACCGCTTCCCACAGGGAATTTTCTACAACAGCAAAGCCCCATTTGGCTTCATCAAGTGGCGTCGGACGTTGTTGGCGGATCACATCAGAGTGCCAGCCCTGAACGATCAACTGTTCTAGTCGTCGCTCAGTTTTTTTACGCTCTTTAGATGAAAGATCGCTTAACTCTAGCTTGGACAAACACTCGTTGATCTTCACCAGTTTATTGATCATGGTGCGGCGGGTGATCTCTGTCGGGTGAGCCGTCAAAACCAACTCAATATTCAGATCGCGAACTGCCTGAGCGGTATCAAGCTTGCTGACATTGTTTTGCACCAGTTTAGAAAACAGCGAGTTGATCGCATCTGGTTCGCAGATGTGCTCTTCACAGTGACGTGAAATCGTGTGGTATTGCTCAGCAATATTTGTCAGGTTCAGAAACTGGTTAAACGCGCGGGTAACTGGCGTTAACTGCTCATCAGGAAGGTGTTTGATTTCTTCTATCAAGCTTTCCTTGTCTGCTTGATTTCCTGCTTGGGCAGATTTGGATAATTTACGAATGGTTTCCACTTTTTCGAAAATTTCTTCGCCATGGGCATCGCGAATCGTGTTGCCCAGTAAGTGGCCTAGCATGCGCACATTGCTTTTGAGTGCGGCGTATTTCTCATTCATTGTCGTCCTGCCTCGTAATAAAACTACATCCATTGTCCTTGTTAAGACACCAATCTAGCGAAAAGCACCAGTTCTAGTCAAATAAAGCCGACTATGTTTGTAATTATTCCGCTTCTATCCTGATTTAGAGCAAAGTTACGATGCATATAGAATATTGGGTGAAAATTAATTACAAAATAACCAGTTAAATAATGGTCAAGTGTCAACAAAAGATATTAAGAAAGATTATAAATAAATTAGTCAGTGCAGCTCATCCGAGCTGCACGCTTTTGTTGTGAGCAGAAACTGAAGTATGGTTAACAGCAGTACCTGATCATGGCTTTAGACAGCACGTCTATAGTGGGATCTATAAAATCAAAGGCGAGAAACTCGTCTGGTTGATGCGCCTGATCAATTGAACCGGGACCAAGCACTAACGTCGGACAAAGCTCTTGTAAAAACGGGGCTTCGGTACAGTAGTTTACGGTCTGCGAGCTGGTCTCACATAACTCTTCGACACCACCAATGAATGGGTGATCATGAGGGCACTCATAACCCGGAATAGCTTCGTGGAGCGGAATAACTTCGATTCGGCCCGGCCACTTAGCTTCTACTTCTTTAAGTGCGCCACGCAACATGTTTTCCAAACCGTCCAGGCTGATGCCCGGTAAAGGTCGAACGTCATAATGAAGTTCGCAGCAACCACAGATGCGGTTAGCACTGTCGCCACCATGAATATGACCAAGGTTTAAAGTCGGGCTTGGTATAGCAAATCCGGGGTGGTGGTACTCTTTAATTAACTTGTCGCGTAGTTGCATCATGGCAAACATCACTTCATGCATGATCTCAATTGCATTCACGCCCAGAGCCGGATCTGATGAGTGGCCAGATTTACCGGTGACGCGAATTGCATTGGCGACATGCCCTTTATGGCCGCGAATTGGTACCAGACTGGTTGGTTCTCCGATAATGCAGTAATCCGGTTTAAATGGCGCGTTTGCGGTGAAATGTCTTGCGCCCAGCATCGTGGTTTCTTCATCACAGGTCGCTAACACATAAAGCGGCTTGTTCTGTTTAGTCCAGTCGACTTTCTTAACTGCTTCATAAATGAAGGCAAAGAAGCCTTTCATGTCTGCCGTACCCAAACCATAAAAACGGTTATCTTTTTTGGTCAGCTTATGCGGGTCGAAGTTCCAGCGCCCTTCGTCAAACGGAACCGTGTCACTGTGCCCGGCAAGGAGGAGTCCTCCTTCTCCCTCACCCATACGTGCGATCATATTGTGTTTGCCTGGCTCTACTTCGATCACCTCAACACTGAAACCAAGATCTCTGAACCAGGTCGCGAGTTTTTCGATCACTTTCGCATTGCCCTGATCCCATTTCGGATCCGTTGAGCTGATTGAAGAGGTACTGATGAGTCCTTCATAGACCTCTAGAAAAGTTGGTAATTGCATGGATTCTTCAAATCTCCTGTTGACAGACCGAGCACAAAAATGTAAAACACATATTAAATCATATTTAATGAATAAAAAATCAATATACAGCAAAAGTTAAATATGAATAGTCACTTGAGCCTTTAAGTTTACGGATGTTATAGAATGCTAAAAACCACGATTATCGGAGCCAGCGGTTACACCGGCGCAGAGTTAGCTTTAATGGTTAACAAACACCCGGAACTCACGCTATCAGGTTTATACGTATCCGCCAACAGTGTGGATGCAGGAAAAAGCATCGCACAGCTGCATGGCAAGTTAGACGGCGTAATCGATATGCCGGTTAACCCGTTAACCGATCCGAATAAAGTGGCTGAACAATCTGATGTGGTGTTTCTGGCCACTGCACACGAAGTCAGTCATGACCTTGCCCCGATTTTTCTTGAAGCAGGATGTCAGGTCTTTGATTTATCTGGTGCATTCCGTGTTCAGAATGAAGACTTTTACGACACCTTTTACGGTTTCAAGCATCAATTTAACAACTGGCTGGACAAAGCGGCGTATGGCTTAGCGGAGTGGAATTTCGAAGCAATTAAAAACACTCCTTTAGTTGCGGTAGCGGGCTGCTACCCAACAGCGTCGCAATTGGCAATCAAACCTCTGCTAGAAGGTAAGTTGCTGGATACTAATCAATGGCCGGTAATCAATGCGACTAGCGGTGTATCTGGGGCCGGCAGAAAAGCTTCGATGACCAATAGCTTCTGCGAAGTGAGTCTGCAACCTTACGGAGTCTTCAGTCATCGTCATCAACCTGAGATCGCTCAGCATCTAGGTTGTGATGTGATTTTTACCCCTCATTTGGGCAATTTTAAGCGCGGCATTCTTGCCACAATCACTATGAAGTTAGCATCAGGTGTGACCGCAGAACAGGTTACTAAGGCATTCGAACTAGCCTATCAGGGCAAGCCTGCTGTGCGTCTTAAAGGGGATGGCATTCCACGTATTCAGGATGTTGAAAATACACCTTTCTGTGATATCGGCTGGAAGGTGCAGGGCGAGCATGTGATTGTGATTTCTGCCATCGACAACCTACTCAAAGGTGCATCGAGCCAAGCGATGCAGTGTTTAAATATTCATTACGGTTACCCAGAACTGACAGCGTTGCTGTAGTCGTTGATAGAGGGAAAAGCAATGACGCAAACCAATCAAGCTCCATTAGTCATTAAGCTAGGCGGTGCAGCTTTATCTTGCACAAAAACCTTAAGCCAACTGTTTGGTGCCATCGTGGCTTACCAAGAGTCGGCGCAGCGACAAATCGCCATCGTTCATGGCGGTGGCTACTTGGTGGACGAGTTGATGAGCAAGTTACAACTCCAAACCGTAAAGAAACACGGCTTACGTGTCACTCCTTACGACCAAATCCCTGTCATTGCTGGCGCGCTAGCGGGTACAGCAAACAAACTCCTGCAAGGTCAGGCAATTGCGGATGGTCTTAATGCAGTCGGTCTGAGTTTAGCTGATGGCGGTTTATGTAAAGTTGAAGAACTTGATCCTGAGCTGGGCGCGGTAGGTAAAGCCTCTCCGGGGGATTCAACTCTGCTGCAGGCGATCCTAAACACGGGTGCACTGCCAATCATTAGCTCTATCGGTCTGACCAAAGAAGGCCAGATGATGAATGTTAATGCCGATCAAGCCGCAGTCGCAGTTGCCGGAGCATTGGATGCGGAGTTGGTTCTGCTTTCTGATGTCAGTGGCGTTCTGGATGGTAAAGGTCACTTGATCAAAAGCTTATCTGAAAAAGAAGCAGATGCGTTGATCGAAGGTCACGTGATCACCGACGGCATGATCGTCAAAGTTAAAGCCGCTTTGGAGGCTGCCAATGATCTTGGCCGACCTATCGAAGTTGCAACCTGGCGTTACCCGGAGAAGCTGGAACAGTTATTTGCCGGTCAGAGTATCGGTACACAGTTTCTGCCTCAGTAAAGCCGCACTAAAGAATTTAAAGAATCATACATTAGGAAGTAGTTGGCACTGACCGCCGAGAGCAGCGCCAGTTAAATTTGGAGAAAATCATGAGCAAAGTGAACGTAAATAAAGTAGTAGTCGCATACTCAGGCGGTCTAGATACTTCAGTCATCATCCCGTGGCTAAAAGAGAATTACAACTGTGAAGTTGTCGCTTTTGTAGCCGATGTAGGTCAGGGTGCAGAAGAGCTTGAAGGCATTGAAGCGAAAGCGAAAGCATCAGGTGCATCTGAGTGTTACATCGCTGACCTGAAAGAAGAAATGGTTGCCGAATACATCTACCCAACACTAAAAACCGGTGCATACTACGAAGGTAAATACCTGTTGGGTACTTCAATGGCACGTCCAATCATCGCTAAGGCGCAGGTTGAAGTGGCGCGTAAAGTGGGTGCCGATGCACTGTGTCACGGTTGTACCGGTAAAGGTAACGACCAGGTACGTTTTGAAGGCGCGTTCGCAGCATTAGCACCTGATCTGCATGTTATCGCACCTTGGCGTGAGTGGGATCTTGTCAGCCGCGAGCAATGTTTGGATTATCTGGCTGAGCGTAACATTCCTTGTTCTGCATCGCTTACTAAGATTTACTCACGTGACGCTAACGCATGGCACATCTCTACCGAAGGCGGCGTTTTAGAGGATACTTGGAATGCGCCAAATGAAGATTGCTGGGTATGGACGGTAGATCCGGAGCAAGCGCCAAACGAAGCAGAATATGTAACTCTGAAAGTTGAAAAAGGCGAAGTTGTTGCTGTTGATGGTGAATCAATGACGCCATATAACGCGCTGGTTTACCTGAACGAGAAAGGTGCGAAACACGGTGTTGGCCGTATTGATATCGTTGAGAACCGTCTGGTGGGTATGAAGTCTCGTGGTTGTTACGAAACTCCGGGAGGTACCATCATGATGGAAGCATTGCGTGCAGTAGAGCAATTGGTACTAGACAAAGCATCATTCGAATTCCGTGAAGAGCTGGGTCTTAAAGCTTCTCACCTTGTGTACGATGGTCGTTGGTTTACGCCATTATGTAAATCAATCCTGGCGGCTTCAGATGAGCTGGCTCAGGATGTGAATGGCGAAGTGGTTGTTAAGTTGTATAAAGGTCAGGCAACCGTTACTCAGAAACGTTCTGACAACAGCCTGTATTCAGAAGAGTTTGCAACTTTCGGTGAAGATGAAGTTTACGACCAAAGCCATGCTGGTGGTTTCATCCGTCTTTACTCGCTATCAAGCCGTATCCGTGCTTTGAACAGCCAGAAGAAATAATCCTATATTTCATTTCTGATGAAAAAGACCTGTCACCTAGTGGCAGGTCTTTTTTTTGTTTTAGCGAGTTTTTATGTGTGTCAAACTATTTTATCGTGAATAGATATGTAAAAATATTGAATTTATACTTTATTTTTTATCAAAATTGCCGTAACGTTGGCCTATAAGAAAAAGTGAGCAAATGACCATCAATTGAGTCATCACTAATTAGAGTAAGCAATAGTCATCAGGAGAGACGCAATGGCATTATGGGGCGGAAGATTTACCCAGGCAGCAGATACCAGATTCAAAGAATTCAACGATTCGTTGCGTTTCGACTACCGATTGGCTGAGCAGGATATTGTAGGCTCAATTGCATGGTCTAAAGCGCTGCTTTCTGTTGATGTGTTATCTGCAGAAGAACAGAAAAAGCTGGAACTCGCATTAAACGAGTTGAAACTTGAAGTGATGGAAGACCCGCACCAGATCCTGAGTTCTGACGCAGAAGACATTCACTCCTGGGTTGAGCAGCAACTTATTGGTAAGGTCGGTGATCTGGGTAAGAAGCTTCACACTGGCCGTTCTCGTAACGATCAGGTTGCGACTGATCTTAAGCTTTGGTGTCGTCAGCAAGGACAGCAGCTATTGATTGCTTTAGATCGTCTGCAATCGCAAATGGTGCATGTCGCAAAGCAGCACCAAGGAACAGTATTACCCGGTTATACACACCTTCAGCGTGCCCAGCCTGTGACGTTTGCACACTGGTGCTTGGCATATGTTGAAATGTTTGAACGTGACCACTCTCGTCTGAGCGATGCTCTGCAGCGTTTGGATACCTGCCCACTGGGTTCTGGTGCGCTAGCCGGTACGGCATATCCGATCAACCGTGAGCAACTTGCGCATAACCTTGGTTTCCACCGTGCGACGCGTAACTCTCTGGATTCGGTATCAGATCGTGACCATGTGATGGAACTGATGTCAGTAGCCTCGATCTCAATGCTGCACTTGTCGCGTCTGGCTGAAGATATGATCTTCTACAATTCTGGTGAGTCAAACTTCATAGAGCTGGCTGATACGGTGACGTCTGGTTCGTCTCTGATGCCACAGAAGAAAAACCCGGATGCGCTTGAACTAATCCGTGGTAAAACTGGGCGTGTATACGGCGCTCTGGCTGGCATGATGATGACAGTAAAAGCGTTGCCATTGGCATATAACAAAGATATGCAGGAAGACAAAGAAGGTTTGTTTGACGCGTTAGATACCTGGAACGACTGTATGGAAATGGCAGCATTGTGTTTCGATGGTATCAAAGTTAACGGCGAAAGGACGCTGGAAGCGGCGAAGCAGGGCTATGCCAACGCTACAGAACTGGCTGATTATCTTGTTGCTAAAGGCATTCCGTTCCGTGAAGCGCACCATATCGTGGGTGTTGCTGTAGTCGGGGCTATTGAGAAAGGCT
Organism: Vibrio sp. B1FLJ16; assembly: GCF_905175385.1. Lineage (NCBI taxonomy): Bacteria > Pseudomonadati > Pseudomonadota > Gammaproteobacteria > Vibrionales > Vibrionaceae > Vibrio > Vibrio sp. B1FLJ16. The sequence continues at coordinate 2,749,057 of NZ_HG992749.1, read as the reverse complement.
GCGCGCTTGAAGAGCTTTCTCTGCAAGAACTGAAAGTATTCTCCGATGTGATAGAAGATGATGTGTATGAGATTCTTACTATTGAATCTTGTCTTGAAAAACGTTGCGCACTAGGCGGTGTATCACCACAGCAAGTAGCGTATGCGGTTGATCAGGCAGACAAGCGATTAGTTCAGCGTGATAATGCAGCTGTTAAAGTGCGTCCGGCGCGTCTGACGGATATCGAAACTCTTGAGGGGATGGTCGCTTACTGGGCTAACCTGGGTGAAAATCTACCGCGCTCTCGTAACGAGTTGGTGCGTGATATTGGCTCGTTTGCAGTAGCTGAGCACCATGGCGAAGTTACGGGCTGTGCTTCTCTGTACGTTTACGACTCAGGGTTAGCGGAGATCCGTTCTCTGGGTATCGAAGCCGGCTGGCAGGGACAAGGGCAGGGCAGTGCGATTGTGAATTACCTGGTTGAGAAAGCCCGTCAGATGGCGATCAAAAAAGTCTTCGTGCTCACCAGAACACCGGAGTTCTTTATGAAGCAGAGCTTTTTGCCAACCTCGAAATCACTATTGCCGGAGAAAGTACTGAAAGACTGTGATCAATGCCCACGTCAGCATGCGTGTGACGAAGTGGCACTGGAGATCAACCTAGTCGAGCAGTTGATCCAAAAAAGTCATGTGGCATAACTAAGACTGATCTTTTTAGCATTCAATGACATACTTTAGTGATGAGATCGTTACTTAAGTATTTGCTAAAAAAATCGAAAAGATTTGGAACCTTTAAGAGGAAGCAGAGTCTATTAAAGTACCACTGCTTTTTCTTAGAAGAATCTAAGAGAGCCCCGGAATCGAGATTGATTTTGGGGCTTTTTTCTATCTGTCGTTTGAGTGGGGCTTATTTACCCTAAGTAGGCTTTCAGTTCTTCGCTACCACCAATCAGTCTGCCACCAATGAATACCTGAGGCACCGTTGTACGACCAGTTATAGCGCGCAGACTTACCGTCGTTGCGTCTTTACCCAGAATTAGCTCCTCATACTGAAGACCGTTATCAATAAGGTTCTGTTTGGCTTTCACACAGAAAGGGCAACCGGGTTTGGTAAAAATAGTGATTGAATCCTGAGTTTTGTAATCCGGCGCAATGTAGTTGAGCATGGTATCGGCGTCAGAGACTTTAAACGGATCGCCCGGCTCATTTGGTTCGATAAACATTTTCTCAATAACACCATTTTTCACTAGCATGCTGTAGCGCCATGAGCGTTTGCCAAAGCCTAGATCGCTTTTATCAACCAGCATCGCCATGCCATCGGTAAACTCACCATTGCCGTCCGGAATGAAGGAAATATTGTCTGCTTCCTGCTCTTGCTTCCAGGCGTTCATGACAAATGCATCATTCACTGACACACAAAGTATCTCATCGACACCATGCTCTTTAAAGACAGGGAAAAGCTCGTTGTAACGAGGTAAATGGCTTGAAGAACACGTAGGGGTAAATGCGCCGGGTAAGCTGAAGACGATGATGGTTTTGTCTTTAAACATATCGTCGCTAGTCAGATTAATCCATGAACTGCCGACACGAGTTGGAAGAGTGACTTGTGGTACCTTTTGACCTTCTTTAGAGATAAACATCTGTTTCCTTATCATTCTTTTTAAATCAATGAGCACCGTGCTCGTTTTTATTCTGACAGCCGCTCCTATTATTGTAAAAACCTTTTGATAGCTGTAATCGTTTAGTGTTATGGTTTTGATAGGTGTTAACTATCACTATATAAGCGAATCGTGAGTTATGAATATTCGGGACTTTGAGTACTTAGTCGCGCTTGCGGAGCATAAGCACTTCCGTAAAGCGGCAGAAGCATGTTTTGTCAGCCAGCCAACACTCAGCGGGCAAATTCGAAAGTTAGAAGACGAGTTAGGAACTGCACTTCTAGAGCGCAGTAGCCGCCGCGTATTGTTTACCGACTCTGGTTTACAGTTGGTGGAGCAAGCGAAACGGATTCTAAGTGAAGTCAAAATGTTTAAAGACATGGCGAACGGACAAAACGGTGAGATGACCGGGCCGTTACATATTGGTTTTATACCGACAGTTGGCCCTTACCTGTTGCCGAAAATCCTTCCTAAGTTAAAAGTTGAATTTCCGGATTTGGAGTTATTTCTTCATGAAGCTCAGACCCAGCAGCTGGTACATCAGCTGGAAGAGGGAAAACTCGATTGCCTAGTGCTGGCTTCTGTAGCAGAAACCGCACCTTTCAAAGAAATTGCAGTGTATAACGAGCCGTTAAGTGTGGCTGTTCCTTGTGATCATGAGTGGGCATCGCTGGAACATATCGACATGATGGATCTGAAGGGTAAAACAGTATTAGCTCTTGGCGATGGTCACTGCTTACGTGATCAGGCTTTAGGCTTCTGTTTCGCGGCTGGAGCCAAAGACGATGAGCGTTTTAAAGCCACAAGCTTGGAAACTTTACGCAATATGGTTGCTGCGGGCGCCGGAATTACATTGTTACCTCAATTGTCTCTTCCTCAGGAGAAGCAAAAAGATGGCGTGTGTTATGTCCCAGCGGTCAACCCGACACCGTCACGAAATATTGTGCTGGTCTATCGTCCGGGCTCACCACTACGTGCACGCTTTGAAGCTCTGGCAGCGAAAATCAAAGATATTCTGGCCGACTACCCGTCATCCATTGCTGCATGATCGGTATTATTGTTGCTAAAGAAAATAGGGGAGCCAGTGGCTCCCCTATTTTCTTATCGTGCTGTAGATCAGAATAGCTCTTCAGTTGTTCCGCCGTCGGTTGAGTAGATACGGTCTTCCAGAAGATAGCCCGAATACTCAGTTGGCTCGGTACCTTTTTCGAAGTATTCCATCATTGATGAGCCATCCACACTTTCAGTCAGCATACCGCTGGTGCGGTCAATTCGAACCTGAATAATGTTGCCCGGAATACGTTTGCTTTGCTCAGGTGTACCCTCAAGAGCAACGCTCATAAAGTCAACCCAGGCAGGCTCGGCGGTTTTGCCTCCAGATTCTGCACCAGATACCTGGCCCTGACCCAGATTGCTGTTTACCGTTGCACGGCCTAGTGCGCGAGAGTGATTGTCAAAACCTACCCACGAAATAGCGACAACACCGGGTCCGTAGCCAGCATACCAGGCATCTTTGGAGTCATTGGTTGTTCCGGTCTTGCCACCTATGTCTCTGCGTCCCAGCGATTGTGCTCGCCATCCGGTACCATTCCAGCCAGTACCATCACGCCAGCTGCCACCACCCCAGATATTGCTGTACATCATCTCACGCATCAAGAATGCATTCTGCTCCGAAATGACCTGCTGTGCATACTGTGGTTCATTACTGTCTACATTGTCAGTGGTATCTGCATTTTCGAGAGGTAAATCTTGCTCACCAAATTCATTCGCAAATCGGTCCTGATTAATCTCACCTGTCATCTGCGGGCAGTTTTGGTGGCAGACTGTCTTAGGGTTCGATTTAAACAGTACTTCGCCGAATGCATCCTCGATATGATCAATGTAGAACGGCTCGACATAGTAACCACCGTTGGCAAAGACTGAGTAGCCTTGCGCCATTTTCATTGGCGTCAGGCTACCAGCGCCAAGCGCGATAGTTTCTGAGCGAGGGACGTCGTTGATATCAAAACCAAAACGAGCCAGATATTGACGGGTTTCATCCAGACCCACTTCACGTAAGGTACGAACTGCCATCACGTTTTTCGATTGTGCCAGTCCAATACGAAGACGAGTCGGACCGCCGTAAGTCGGAGGTGAGTTCTTTGGTCTCCAAGCTGAGCCTGAACCTGCATCCCATTTGTTGATTGGTGCGTCGTTAATTAGGGTTGCAAGTGTCAGGCCTCTGTCCAGACCGGCGGAATAAATGAAAGGCTTGATACTCGAACCGACCTGACGTACTGACATAGTTGCACGGTTAAATTTGCTGTGAACAAAGTTAAAACCACCCACTAGCGACAACACTGCACCATTTTCCGGATCCATCGCGACAAAGGCAGTATTCGCACTCGGTACCTGGCTCAGGCGCCAGCTATCGGTCGTATTTCCGTCTTCATCGGTTGAGCTCACTTTACGAACCCAAACCTGTTGGCCTGGTGCTAGAACCTCTTGCGCTGATTTTGGTGCAGAACCCTGACGGTCGTCAGTCAAAAACTTACGTGCCCAGTTCATTCCTGACCAAGGAATAGTCTGCTCCTGGTTGTTTTTAACTACAACCTGAGCGGTCTTACCTTCTGCTTTGATAACCACTGCCGGTAAAAGATCGCCATACGTTGGCTGCTTCTGAAGATGATCGGTAATTTGCTCACTGCTCCAGGCGCTTTCGCCGGTTTTCCAAAGCTCTTTTTCTGCTCCTCGGTAGCCATGACGCTCGTCGTATCCCAGCAAGTTATTTACTGCGGCGGTATTCGCGGCATTCTGCATTTTAGAATCTACCGTCATGTAGATGTTCAGACCTGATGTATAGGCTTTTTCTTCACCATATGCTTTCACTGCCCAAGAGCGGGCAAGCTCAGCTACATAAGGTGCTGATAACTCGATTTCTGCACTGTGATAACTGGATACAATAGGTTCGTTGCGTGCTACGTCATACTGTTGCTGGGTAATGTACTTTTCATCAAGCATACGCATTAACACGACATTACGACGGTTGGTCGCACGTTCTAACGAGTAGAGCGGGTTCATAGTTGATGGTGCCTTTGGCATACCAGCAAGTGTGGCGAGTTCACTCAGCGTCAGTTCGTTAAGACTCTTACCAAAGTAGACCTGAGCGGCAGCACCAAAACCATATGAACGATAACCAAGGAAGATCTTGTTGACATAAAGCTCCATGATCTCTTGCTTGCTCAGAAGTTGCTCGATATGGATTGCAATGAAAATCTCTTTGATTTTACGCATTAGCTTCTTCTCGTTAGATAAGAAGAAGTTACGTGCAAGCTGCTGAGTAATGGTACTCGCGCCTTGTTTTGCGGAACCAGACAGAGCAACGACAACTGCAGCACGGGTAATACCGATCGGGTCGATACCTGGGTGCTCGTAAAAGCGGCTGTCTTCTGTTGCGATTAACGCATGAATTAGGTCCTGAGGAATTTCTTCGTAAGTAACAGGAATACGGCGTTTTTCACCGAACTGTGCGATCAGCTTCCCGTCTTTACTAAATACCTGCATAGGTGTCTGTAATTCAACGTCTTTTAGAGTTGCAACATCCGGCAATTCAGGCTTCACGTACTGATAGAAGCCAAAAATTGTGGTGACTCCAAGAATTATGCAAATCAATGTTAATAAAAATAAACGCTTTATGAACTTCACCGGAGAATCCCTGATTGGTTAAGGCTGTGTAACGGCAAACCCTTGTACTCTTATGTCAAAAATTTAGCACATAGAGATATTAACTCTTATTTGGGTGCTAATAACAACCTTTGCGCGAAGAAATTTCGGAGCGAGAGTAAAGATGGATAAGCTAATCGTTACCGGCATAGATATTGGCCACAACAGCCTCAAAGCCGTAGTACTTAAACCCAATGGCGATAAATACGCCTTATTGGGTTACAAAGAAATATTACTTAAGGACGGTATTGTCGCTGAAAATAACACCATAAATCATCAAGAAATTGTAAATACCCTCAAGCAGCTGAAAAAAGAGCTGCCTTTTGGGGCTCGGAAAGTCGCAATTTCTGTTCCTGACAATGCGGTTATCAGCAAAAAGCTCAACATTGAACAAAACGTCGAAGAAAACGAGGTTGAGTTTGCGGTTGTGCAGGCTTTTTCTCACCAATCCCCTTTCCCGGTTGAAGAACTGAGTCTGGACTTTGTCCGTCTTAACACTGAAGAAGGGCAGAGAGGAGTAGCCAGCTATCAGGTGTTTGCTACGCGTAAAGATGTTGTAGAAAGCCGGGTTGAAGCATTAAACAAATCTGGTCTTAAACCTGTTTTGGTTGACGTACATTCACAAAGTCTCGGGCATATCTGGAAACTGGCAGCAGAACGTTTTCCGGATAAGAACAAGTACGGGTTGCTCGATGTTGGCTCACATTCTAGCTCGTTCACGATGTTCACAGAGCAAGGGGAGCTTTTCCATAAAGAGTTTGCCTGCGGAACATCTTCTCTTCCTCGGACTTCTCAAGAGGAGTCTCTGACCGAAGACGCGCACAGCCAGACGGAACAATTTAACCGACAGATGGTTGAACGGGTTAAGCGTCAGATTCAGTTGTATACCTCTATCAATGGTTCACAAAATATCAAAGGTATTTGGTTATCGGGCGGTGGAGCCGCAACCCCAATGCTTGCAGAAGAACTATCGCATCAGCTGGCACTGGAGTGCGAGTTACTAAACCCGCTAGGTCTGTTTGAGATGAATGTGTCTAAACGCAAGCGCAGGGCAGCTGACTGGCAGCACTTTTCTACCGCTGCGGGGCTGGCAGTCAGAGGTATTCAATGGTTAGGAGGTCAACGTGCTGTATCGCATTAACCTATTGCCTTGGCGTGAAAACCAGAGGGAAGAGCATCGTCGCCGGTTTGTAGGACTGATTGTTCTCGGTCTGTTTGTTGCGGTTGGTGTGCAATGGAGCATCGGAAAGTTCTATGAATATCAGCAGGATAAACAGCAAGAAAGGCTCGGTTATCTTACTCATTATATTGCCGAGCTCGATCAACGTATTGAAGCGATGAAAATTGCTGAGCAGGAGCACGGCAAAATACTGGAGCGCTTGAAAGTGGTTGAGGGATTACAACTGGGGCGTAACAAAACCACAGAGTTTATGAACCTCATGCCTGCCGCTATTCCTGAAGGAGTGTATGTCGACAAGATCAGCATGAATGATCTGGAAATTGAAATATCCGGAATTTCTGATAGTACGCCTCGACTGGCAACCATGCTCGATAACATGGAGCGTTCTGCAAAACTGGTGGATGTGGAAATGCATTCCATTGTTCATGGTAAATCACGTTTTGGTAAAGAATTTCAGACCTTTAAGGTGTCCTTTAGGTTCAAACCAGTTGAGAAAGTAGAGGGAGGTCAGCATGGTTAATTGGCAAGATCTGGAAATGGATGAGATTGCTGAATGGCCTTTAATACCTCAGTTGATCACCATTGGGTTGATTGTTCTCCTTTTGCAGGGCGTTGGTTACTGGTTTTATCTCACTCCTAAGGAAGAGCGTCTGAATAGTCTCATCCAGCAGGAAGAGACGCTGAAAGTCACATTGCGAATTAAAGCTAATAAGGTTGCTGCACTGCCGCAACTTCAGTCCCAGTTAGATGAGTTAACAACCCGCTACGAGTTACTGCTGCAGCAATTGCCAGCACAAAAAGAACTCGCGACTATGCTGGCATCAGTGAACGAGTTGGGTATCGACAACAAACTGACCTTTACCCGTATCGACTGGGGTGAAAAGCAGTCTGAAAGCTTTTTGTACCGACTACCACTTAACATCGAGTTAACCGGGGATTTTCATGACATCGGTCGTTTCTCACAGGCGATTGCGACTTTACCACGCATCATCACGTTCAAAGATGTGACCTGGCAGCGCGTCAGTCAGGAGAGTGAAACGCTGCACTTTCGTGTGAGAGCGAACACCTACCAGTTCAAACCAGAGGAAAAGAAAGATGAAAAATAGATCTTTGCTGGTGGTCTGGGTTGCAACTTTGCTGGTGGGGTGTCAGGCGAACGATGAGTCCTTAACTGATTTTATTCGTGGTGTCGAAAATCAGGCCAGGCGTGATGTAGAGAAACTTAAGCCAGCTGATGAGTATGTCGCGGTTGCCTACGATCCCAAAATACTGCGAGCCCCTTTTGAATTGCCCAGAGAGGCGACGATAGCGACACAGCCTATCGCGAGAAAAGACTGCTGGCAGCCACCTTCGCGAGCGCGCTCTGGCAAGCTGGAGAAGTTCCCGTTAAATCAGCTTCGTCTTAAAGGCGTCATGGGAATAGGCAATACCGTTTCTGGTCTGGTACAAGCTCCGAACGGCACGGTATACAAAGTTGCGCCGGGACAGTACTTAGGGCGAAACAACGGCAAAGTCACCCAAGTTACCCATTCCTATCTATTGATTAACGAAACGCTGCCTGATGGGTTGGGTTGTTGGCAAAAACGCAAAGTTAAGCTGGCTTTGAGATAGATATACCTGCATTTATTTTTGATATTGAGTAATGAAAATGAGACAAGGACTAACACGTACACCTAGGATGCTAACCGGGCTCTTATCCTTTTGGTTGTTTTTACTTTTAGCCCCTTTGGTTGCGGCAGAAGATGTGACATCTAATGCTCTCAAGAGTATCGACTTTCGCACCAATAAAGACAAAGACGCAGTGATAGTGGTGGAACTCTCTTCACCCGCAGCGATTGTTGATATTCAGCGTGTACAGGAAGGCTTAAGTATCGACTTACTGAATACATCAGTGAGAGACGATCAATTATACCTTCTTGATGTAAAGGACTTTTCTACCGTGGTGGAGAGTGTTGAAGTTTTTCGTGATACCTCAACGACGCGTTTAGTGGCCCATATCGGTGATGACTATACCCATGATTACCGCCTGACCGGGCGCTATCTGGAAATCAAAGTAAGTAAACTGAAGCCAAACCAGAAGGTACCGGATCAGAGCATACTGGAGAAAGAGGGGAAGCTGATCTCGATTAACTTCCAGGATATCCCTGTGCGTAACGTACTGCAGTTAATCGCTGACTATAACCAGTTTAACCTGGTGGTTTCAGATTCAGTTGAAGGCAACTTAACTCTGCGACTCGATGGCGTTCCCTGGCAGCAAGTGCTGGATATTATCCTGCAGGTAAAAGGCCTCGATAAGCGTGTTGACGGTAATGTTATCCTTGTCGCGCCGACAAATGAGCTGGACTTGCGTGAAAAGCAACAGTTAGAGAAGCAACAGCTTGAAGAAGAGATGGGTGAGCTTTCGTCTGAAATTATCAAAGTTAACTTTGCTAAAGCGTCTGATATTGCTGAAATGATTAATGGTGAAGGTAATATAAGTATGCTCTCCTCACGTGGCAGCATGACGATTGATGAACGTACAAACTCGCTGTTGATCAGAGAACTGCCAGAAAACATTTCGGTGATTCGTGACATTATCGAGTCACTCGATATTCCGGTTAAGCAGGTTCAAATCGAAGCTCGAATTGTCACCATCAGTGAAGGCAATATGGATGAGCTGGGTATTCGCTGGGGATTCTCTTCTATCAACGGTAATAATACGGTTGGTGGTTCAATTGAAAATAACTTAGCAACCATAGGTCTGTATGAAGGGGATGGTGAAGGCGGAAACAGTGTCGGAATTGATGACTTCCTTAACGTGAACCTCGCGTCGACCAGCCCGAGTGCAACCAGTATTGCTTTTCAAGTTGCAAAACTAGGTACAGATACCTTGCTCGACCTTGAGCTGTCTGCACTCCAGCAGGAGTCGAAAGCAGAGATAATTTCTAGTCCTCGTTTGATTACGACGAATAAAAAGCCGGCCTACATTGAGCAGGGTACTGAAATACCATATTTAGAGTCATCATCGAGCGGTGCGACATCGGTCACATTCAAGAAAGCAGTATTAAGTCTGAAGGTGACGCCACAGATTACCCCTGATAACCGTCTGGTGCTGGATTTAAGTGTTACCCAGGACAGACCTGGACAAGTGGTGAAAACGGGTACCGGTGAAGCCGTTGCGATAGATACTCAGAGAATCGGTACCCAGGTATTGGTTAATAATGGTGAGACAGTTGTATTGGGCGGTATTTTCCAGCACAGCATCACTAATTCAGTCGACAAAGTGCCATTACTAGGTGATCTGCCGCTATTAGGTGCACTTTTCCGCAGAAGTTATGAGAATGTGGGTAAAAGTGAACTACTGATTTTCGTCACACCTAAGGTTGTTATTCAATAGCCATAAGTGAGCCAAAAGGCGAATAGATCAAAAATAAAGTTGCATTAGTGGCACCATGCTTGGATAATTTCGGGTCTTATCACGAATTATCTGTGAGGAATTGGTGCCACGAGCCTTGTAGAACAGCGGCTTAGCTGTATTTTCTTGTGGCGATCTTATTGAATCAATGTTGTAAATTACTGCTAAACATGGCTGAGAAACGTAATATTTTCCTTGTTGGCCCGATGGGCGCCGGCAAAAGTACAATTGGTAGACATCTTGCACAGCAGCTGCATATGGAGTTTGTAGACTCTGATACAGTGATCGAAGAACGCACTGGTGCAGACATCTCTTGGGTTTTTGATGTAGAAGGTGAAGAGGGCTTCCGCAAGCGTGAAGAAGCGGTGCTTGAAGACCTGACACAAGAGCAAGGTATCGTGCTTGCAACTGGTGGTGGCTCTGTAAAGAGCAAAGAAAACCGTAACCGCCTTTCTGCTCGCGGTGTTGTTGTCTACTTAGAAACGACAATTGAAAAGCAACTTGCGCGTACAAACCGTGACAAGAAGCGTCCTCTACTTCAGACGGATAGCCCTCGTGAAGTATTGGAACAATTAGCTGAAGAACGTAACCCTCTATACGAAGAAGTGGCGGATTACACTGTTCGCACTGATGATCAGAGCGCAAAAGTGGTAGCCAATCAGATCGTAAAAATGCTAGAAGAGAGATAAGTATTTATCTTTTTTAAACTGGAGCAAACCGATGGAACGGATTACGGTCAATCTAGCTGAGCGTAGCTACCCAATCTCTATAGGCGCCGGGTTATTTGAGGACCCGGCGTACCTTTCTCAAGTTCTCGAAAACAAGAATGCAAACCAAAAAGTTGTTGTGATCAGTAATGTCACGGTAGCTCCTCTGTATGCAAACAAAATTCTTGAGCAACTCGAACAACTTGGATGCAGTGCATCGTTGTTGGAACTGCCTGATGGTGAGCAATACAAAAACCTGGATGTATTTAACCAAGTAATGAACTTTCTGCTTGAAGGCAGTTATGCTCGCGATGTGGTCATTATCGCACTTGGCGGTGGAGTTATCGGTGACCTGGTAGGTTTTGCTTCGGCGTGTTACCAGCGCGGTGTTGATTTTATTCAGATTCCAACGACTTTGTTGTCTCAGGTAGACTCTTCTGTTGGTGGTAAAACAGCAGTGAATCACCCTCTGGGCAAAAACATGATTGGCGCATTTTACCAGCCGAAAGCCGTGATCATCGATACGAACTGTTTGGCGACGTTACCTGAACGTGAATTCGCGGCGGGTATTGCAGAAGTCATTAAGTACGGCATCATTTATGATGCAGAGTTCTTTGTGTGGCTGGAAGAAAACCTGGATCGCCTTTACGCCCTCGAAGAAGAGGCTCTGACTTATGCCATTGCACGTTGCTGTCAGATTAAAGCGGAAGTTGTGGCTCAGGATGAGAAAGAGTCAGGTATTCGGGCGCTGCTAAATTTAGGCCATACCTTTGGTCATGCAATTGAAGCTGAGTTGGGTTATGGTAACTGGCTACATGGTGAAGCGGTGTCATCTGGCACTGTTATGGCGGCGAAAGCTTCTCAGTTGCGTGGATTAATCTCTCAAGAGCAGTTTGATCGTATCGTGGCTCTTTTACGTCGCGCTAAATTGCCAGTGCATACTCCGGATAGCATGAGCTTTGATGATTTTATCAAACATATGATGCGTGATAAAAAAGTTCTTTCCGGACAATTAAGGTTAGTCTTACCGACTGGTATTGGTACGGCTGAGGTAATTGCTGATACAACACAGGAAGTGCTTGAGCAGGCAATCGATTTTGGTCGGAATATTTAACCTTGAAATGGCGCCTTTAGGCGTCATTCTTGTTGTTTGTACTCAAGTAACTTCAAGGCGCTTGTTCAGTGAATAAAGCTCGCCCTTTGGGAGCTGTATATTGAGTTCTCTTGAGTATATTAAGGTTATCAGATGAGTTTTGCACACGTCCTGGAATTAGATTCTCAAATTGAGCTGCTCGAACGGCTTAGGCTGCTCACCAACTTTGGCTCTAACCTTATCGCGATCAATGGCGGTGACGGGTATGGAAAAACTTGGCTCGCGCAGCGATATCTTGAAGTCGGTGCAAGTAACAAAAACCAATGTTTGCTACTTTGTCACAGAAATCAGGATGATCTTCAGCACCGGATTCTCATCCTAAATCAGCTGGTTTCTGATGCGTTGTTTAATCAGCAGGAGCCTTTAGGCGACTCACTTGAACGTATCGTGGGTGATGAACCTTGTGATATTGCAATTGTGGTAGATGATGCCCAGCTTTTGAGTGAAACCTTAGTTTCTGAACTGTGGACGCTTGTGCTACTGGCTCAGGAAAAGCCAAACTGGACAATTAATGTTTTACTGTTCACTCAGTCAGGTCATTTAGAAGGGATTTTATCGCGCATCAGTTACGGACAAGCGATAAAACCTGTCGAACTGGATATCGATGTGCTGTCAGAAGCGGAAGCAAGACGCTTTTTTGAGTCATTAGTTGTTCGTTATGTGGATGACAGTTCGGAAAAGCGTGTTCGGGATGCATTTAAAAAAGTCGATCCGACTCCGGGCGACATCATGGCATTAGGAGATATGAACGTGGAGAAAAGGATCATTATCCGCTCAATTGTAGCAAAGCCACTTAATAGTGCGCTGGTGATCCTGGGGCTGGTTTTACTGGCTGCTGGTGGTTACTGGTGGATGTTCAGTCAGCCTAGTCCAGATGATAAAGCGAACAATATAACGCGCACAGTAGAGCAAACGGCTATCCCGACATTACCGGAGAGAGAGAGTGACACCAGTCTGACTTCAGTGACGGACGACTCAGACATTTCTCACTCCTCAGAAGCAATCGACGATTCAGATTCGCTGCCACCCCCTATTACAGAAGAAGTGGGGACAGTGGGGATTGATGACAAACACCAGCGTGTCGTGATTGAATCCGATGTAGTGGATGCTTTGCTTGAAGATAAAAATGAGAAGGCTGATAGCGTTCTGGTTGCAGAACAAAAAGATACACTGGTTCAAGCTGATAACGACTCTTCGTCGAACAGCGAAACAGAATCAGATATCGCCGTTTCTCCACAGCGCTCAGAATCCCAAGCTGACACGACTCAACCTGTAGTTAAATTCTCATTTTCCCGAGAAGAGTTAAAGGCGTTATCACCACGTGCTTATACGGTTCAACTAGCCGCGATGACCTCGATGGCCGACGTTCAGGCCTTTCTGGATAAGCACCAACTGAATGACAAAGTACGTATCTATCCGACGCTTCGTAGTGACAAGGAATGGTATATCGTAACTTACCGTGATTATCCTACAATTCAGCAAGCCCGTGATGCGGTCGAGACATTGCCGGGGTCGCTTAAGTCACTCGGTCCATGGGCAAAATCTTTGAGTCAAGTACAGCGCGAAATCGAACGTGTGAAATAAACCTGAGCTTCGCCGAAAAATATGTTACATTCCGCACCCTTAATTTTGGGTCGATAGATAGAGCAGTAGATGAAAAAGCAACGAGCCTTTCTAAAGTGGGCAGGAGGAAAATACGGACTGGTTGAAGACATCCAACGTCATTTACCACCGGCCCGAAAGCTAGTTGAACCCTTTGTCGGCGCTGGCTCTGTTTTTCTTAATACCGACTACGACCAGTACTTGTTGGCAGACATCAACCCGGATTTGATCAACCTGTACAACTTGCTTAAAGCTCGTCCGGAAGAGTATATCTCTGAAGCGAAGCGTTGGTTTGTTGCGGAGAACAATCGCAAGGAAGCTTACCTGAGCATTCGCGCTGAGTTTAATAACACAGAAGATGTGATGTATCGTTCTCTTGCTTTTCTCTACATGAACCGCTTTGGTTTTAACGGCCTGTGCCGCTACAACAAAAAAGGCGGCTTCAACGTCCCATTTGGCTCATATAAGAAGCCTTACTTCCCTGAAGCGGAATTAGAGTTCTTTGCCGAAAAAGCCAAGAAAGCGACCTTTGTCTGTGAAGGTTATCCGGAAACGTTTCGTCGTGCGCGTAAAGGCAGTGTTGTTTATTGTGATCCGCCGTACGCACCGTTGTCGAATACGGCAAACTTCACCTCATATGCAGGCAATGGATTTACGCTAGATGATCAGGCTGCTCTCGCTGATATTGCAGAAAGAACGGCAACTGAACGCGCTATTCCTGTACTGATTTCAAACCACGACACTACACTTACCCGCCGTTTGTACCATGGTGCGGATTTGAGTGTGGTAAAAGTGAAGCGCACCATCAGCCGCAACGGTAGTGGTCGTAACAAAGTTGATGAGCTGCTCGCGCTTTTTCATGCGCCAGAAGCGGATAAGTCAGATTCTTAATTGTCACTAAATAGTGGATCTCCCCACTGGCTTCGGTAGAATTGCGCGCAGATTATTTGCTGTTTGCTCATTACTACTGAGGTCAGGTATGAAAGATTTTCTTATTGCTCCATCCATTTTATCTGCAGATTTTGCCCGCCTGGGTGAAGATGTCGAAAAGGTTCTCGCTGCAGGTGCAGACGTGGTGCATTTCGATGTAATGGATAACCACTATGTGCCAAACCTGACTTTTGGTGCCCCAGTATGTAAAGCGCTGCGTGATTACGGTATCACGGCACCGATCGACGTCCACCTGATGGTGAAGCCTGTTGACCGCATCATTCCTGATTTTGCTAAAGCCGGAGCATCCATGATCACCTTCCATGTTGAAGCGTCTGAGCACGTTGATCGTACGTTGCAGCTTATTAAAGAGCATGGCTGTAAAGCGGGCGTGGTATTAAACCCTGCAACCCCATTAACAAGCCTTGAGTTCATTATGGATAAAGTCGACATGATTCTTCTGATGTCGGTAAACCCGGGCTTCGGTGGTCAGTCTTTCATTCCTCATACCATGGATAAACTGCGCGCGGTGCGTAAGATGATTGATGAGTCAGGCCGAGACATTCGTCTGGAAATCGATGGCGGTGTTAAAGTAGATAATATCCGTGAAATTGCCGAAGCAGGTGCAGATATGTTTGTAGCAGGTTCTGCTATTTTTGGTCAGCCGGATTACAAAGCGGTTATTGACCAAATGCGTGAAGAGCTGGCGCAAGTAAAATAAGTCATTTAACTGGTTGATTCATAAGGCTGCCGCTATATTGGCAGCCTTTGTTGTTTCTGGGGTAGGCCGAAAGAAATTATCCCTGCCTTCCAAGCAAATAATCACTTGCCTAATTTGCGGCCTTTCTGTACTATTCGTGCTCCTTAAACTCAGTCAATTATCTTTAGTTCCTTGCTTCCTCTGGACGACTGAGCCAATTGTGGAAGCTGAATAATCCGTAAGGAGCAACCCATGCGTCATTACGAAATCGTATTCATGGTGCACCCTGATCAAAGCGAGCAAGTTGCTGGCATGATCGAGCGTTACACTGGTTCTATCACTGAAGCTGGCGGTAAAATCCACCGTCTAGAAGACTGGGGTCGTCGTCAACTGGCTTACCCAATCAACAAGCTTCACAAAGCTCACTACGTTCTAATGAACGTTGAAGCTGACCAAGCTGTAATTGATGAGCTAGAAACTGCTTTCCGTTTCAACGATGCAGTTCTACGTAACATGATCATGCGTACTAAAGCAGCGATCACTGAGCAATCTATCATGCTTAAGCAAAAAGAAGAGCGTGCTCCACGTCGTGAAGAGCGTTCTGAAGCTAAGCCTGAAGCTAAGTCAGAAGCTGCTGAGTAAGATTTGTTATGACCAACCGAATGGAGCTGAGTGGCACCATTGCCAAGCCGCCCATTCGTAGTCAAAGCCCTGGTGGCATTGAACACTGTCGATTTTGGTTAGAGCATCGCTCGACTGTTATCGAAGCTGATTTACCGAGACAAGTTTATTGTCGTATGCCGGTAGTTGTCAGCGGGCTTGGGTCACAAACACATACTCAGAATTTAGTGCAAGGTAGTAACATTAAGGTAAGTGGTTTTGTCACTTATCAGACCGGCCGGAATGGCGTCGGGAAATTAGTGTTACATGCCGACAATATTACTCAAATTTAAGATCAGGAGATAGCCCATGGCTCGTTTCTTCCGTCGTCGTAAATTCTGCCGTTTCACTGCAGAAGGCGTACAAGAGATTGATTACAAAGACGTAGCAACTCTTAAAAACTACATCACTGAAGCTGGTAAAATCGTACCTAGCCGTATTACTGGTACAAGCGCTAAGTACCAGCGTCAACTAGCACGTGCTATCAAGCGTTCACGCTACCTAGCTCTACTACCGTACACTGACAAGCATCAGTAATCGGTTCCGTTTATTAAGAAAGAGGATTAAGCAATGCAAGTTATTCTACTTGATAAAATCGGTAACCTAGGTGGTCTTGGCGATACAGTTAACGTTAAATCTGGTTACGCTCGTAACTTCCTTATCCCTCAGGGTAAAGCAGTTATGGCTACTAAAGGCAACGTTGAAATGTTCGAAGCACGTCGTGCTGAACTAGAAGCTAAAGTTGCTGAGCAACTAGCTGCTGCAGAAGCTCGCGCTGAGAAAGTTAACGCTCTAGAAGCAGTTGTTATCGCTTCTAAAGCTGGTGACGAAGGCAAACTATTCGGTTCTATCGGTACTCGTGACATCGCTGACGCTATTACAGCTGCAGGCGTTGAAGTTGCTAAGAGCGAAGTTCGCCTTCCTGAAGGTGCTCTACGTACAACTGGTGAATTCGATATCAGCGTTCAACTTCACTCTGAAGTTTTCGCTACTGCGAAAGTACAGGTTGTTGCTGCTGAGTAATTCAGTATCAAGACGAAATACTAAAAAGCACCTCTCCGGAGGTGCTTTTTTTATGTCTTCTTAATAAGGGATGGCGAATACCAATTCTGAAAATGATTAGCAAAGTAATGGTATTGGTATTGGTATTGGTATGATGATCAGAAAACAAAAAGTAGTTTTACAGAAAAAACACTGTCCGCTTTGCTTAAACCATTCGGCACTTTATTGTGATATTGACGTGAATGGGTCAGTCTTAATGCGATGTCTTCAGTGATGGCATTGGTGGCACTAATATCGCTGTCTAAGCTGGTGTTGCTTTTGCCGGATACCAGAGTAAATTCGGCCGAGAGACTTAAATTGTCCAGGGCGTGCCATGTTGTATTGAGATTGCCACGGAAAATACCTTCACGAACGATATCCGGGAACACAATGTCATCGTCATCGATCTCATCTAAGTTAGGCTCTTGGTAACGATAACCAGGCCCCACCTCAACTTCTAAAACGAAGTTTTCTGTATAAGCGAACTGGTAACCCATACCACCCGAAAAGGTAAAATCTTTAAAGTACGCGGTATAGCGTGAATCTACGCCTTTAAAGCTACCATACAAATAGGTCTTAGGGCCGAATTTGTAGTCGCTTTGGAAGGTGTAAGTCGAAGAGCGTTTATCTTCTTCACCGTCCTTATACAGGTTGTAGTATTTCCACTCACCATAAGAGCGATGCCGGCCAGAGGTATACTCAGCACCTAAACGAGCATTCAGGGAACGACGGTCCGTGTTACCTGTATGAGCCTGATAGCCAAATTCAACTTCTGTTTTCAGTGGATCGGGCACATCAATACTTTGCTCTGGCTGTACTGATTCATCAGCATACGATGTTCCCATACACAGTATGCTCATGCTAAGTAACCAGTATCGGGACACGCAAACCTCGGACGTAATAAAAAGAAGGGGCATGATACTGATACAGATGCCTGCTTTGGTCAATAGTTGGTTAAATTTTAGCTGATTTAGTGGGCTCGCCGCTCCGCTATATCGGCTTGTATTGCTCCTTGCGGGGCATGGAAACCGAAAGATAGCGTGTTGTCTCATTCAGTTTATTTACCCTGGGTAAATAACGGCGTGTATTCTGGTTCTTAACAAGTAATTTTCTCTTCAGTGAAGCATCTCAATTGGGTTAAGGTTATAATCCCAAGTCATTCGTAGTTATTGAGCATAGTCATGGCGGAAAACAGAAATCGCAAACCTTCAGACATTCAGGTCGACGCAATCAAAGTACCACCTCACTCACTAGAAGCAGAACAGTCAGTGATTGGTGGTCTCCTACTGGACAATGAACGTTGGGATACCGTTGCTGAGCGCGTAGTCAGCAGTGATTTCTATAGCCGTCCGCACCGTCTGATTTTTGAAGGTGTGAAAACCATTCTGGAAGAGGGTAAGCCACTCGACCTTATCACCTTGTCGGAATACCTCGAACGTCACGAGCAGTTAGAAGATGTCGGTGGTTTTGCTTATCTGGCTGATTTAGCCAAGAACACACCGAGTGCAGCCAACATCAACGCCTATGCCGATATTGTTGCAGAGCGTGCGATCGTTCGTGGCTTGATTGGTGTAGCAAACGAGATCGCTGACGCCGGTTACGATCCACAAGGGAGAAGCTCCGAAGATCTGATCGATATGGCAGAGAGTAAAGTTTTTGCGATTGCGGAATCCCGTACGAGCGAGAACGAAGGCCCGCAAAACGTCGATAACATTCTGGAAAAAACGCTGGAAAGGATCGAGTTGCTATACAAAACACCGCAAGATGGTGTGACAGGGGTTGATACCGGCTTTACTGATCTCAATAAGAAAACTGCAGGTCTGCAAGGCTCTGACCTGGTTATCGTAGCGGCTCGTCCTTCGATGGGTAAAACCACCTTTGCGATGAACTTGTGTGAAAACGCTGCGATGCAACAAGATAAGCCTGTACTGATTTTCTCGTTAGAGATGCCGGCGGAACAGCTAATGATGCGTATGCTGGCGTCTCTGTCCCGTGTTGACCAGACTAAAATTCGTACTGGTCAGTTAGATGATGAAGACTGGGCACGAATTTCTTCTACCATGGGTATCCTGATGCAGAAGAAAAATATGTACATCGATGACAGCTCTGGCTTAACGCCGACAGAGGTGCGTTCCCGTGCTCGTCGTGTTGCCCGTGAACACGGCGGTTTGTCTATGATCATGGTCGACTACCTGCAGCTGATGCGCGTTCCTGCATTAACTGATAACCGTACACTTGAAATTGCGGAGATCTCCCGCTCGCTAAAAGCACTGGCGAAAGAACTGAATGTTCCAGTTGTGGCACTATCGCAGCTAAACCGTTCTTTGGAGCAACGAGCGGATAAACGTCCGGTAAACTCGGATTTGCGTGAATCGGGCTCTATCGAGCAGGATGCTGACTTGATCATGTTTATTTATCGTGATGAGGTTTATCACCCAGACAGCCCTTATAAAGGCACGGCGGAAATTATTCTCGGTAAGCAGCGTAACGGTCCTATCGGTTCGGTGCGTCTGACATTCCAGGGTCAGCACTCGCGCTTTGACAATTATGCAGGTCCAGCATTCGATATCGATGACGAGTAATTCCATGAGCTACATGAAAGCCGCAAAGGCGTGTATTGACTTGTCTGCCTTGCAGCACAATTTACGTCGCGTTAAAGCCCAAGCGCCTAACAGCAAAGTAATGGCGGTGGTGAAAGCCAACGGCTATGGTCACGGTTTACGTCACGTTGCAAAATATGCCGATGAGGCCGATGCTTATGGTGTCGCGCGCATCGAGGAAGCGCTTCAGCTCAGAGCCTGCGGTGTGGTTAAACCTATCTTGCTGTTAGAGGGCTTTTATTCAGCGGGTGACCTGCCAGTCTTGGTGACGAATAACATCCAGACTGTGGTGCATTGTGAAGAGCAGTTAATCGCTCTTGAACAAGCCGATTTAGAGACACCTGTAGTGGTGTGGCTTAAAATTGACAGCGGGATGCATCGTCTGGGTGTACGACCTGAGCAGTTTGATGATTTGGTTTCACGTCTTAAAGATTGTCCGAATGTAGCGAAACCGCTGCGTTATATGAGCCATTTTGCTTGTGCTGATGAGTTAAGCAGTGACATAACGCTAAAGCAGATTGAGTTGTTTAATTCACTGACAGCAGGCTGCCACGGTGAACGTTCTCTTGCTGCATCGGCAGGGCTGTTGGCTTGGCCACAAAGTCAGCTTGACTGGGTGCGCCCGGGTATCATTATGTATGGCGTGTCTCCGTTTAATGATAAAACAGCGCAGGACTTAGGCTACCAGCCAGTTATGACGCTTAAGTCTCACCTTATTGCGGTACGTGAAGTGAAGAAGGGTGAGAGTATCGGTTACGGCGGTATCTGGACGAGTGAGCGAGATACAAAAGTTGGTGTTATAGCGGTAGGCTATGGTGACGGCTACCCAAGAAGTGCGCCAAATGGCACGCCGGTCTGGGTTAACGGACGTAAAGTGCCAATCGCAGGACGGGTCTCGATGGATATGCTGACGGTGGATCTTGGACCTGATGCAACAGACAAAGTCAGTGATGAAGCGATACTCTGGGGGAAAGAGCTACCCGCTGAAGAAGTCGCGAGTCACATCGGCACTATTGCGTATGAGTTAGTAACGAAACTAACGCCACGCGTAGAAATGGAATATTCAAAGTAATCCATGACAAAAAAACTAACCTTAATGCTGGCTCTATCTGCCAGCTTTTTTTTATCTGTACCAGTGCAGAGTAAAGAGAAAGACTCGGCATTTTTGCCGTTTTACTTTAGTACGGAGACTCTGGGTAATACTTTCGGCATTGCCGGGGTCGCAAAAGGCGTAGGGCAACCCCAGGCAGCTTTGTTTGGGATGGGGCTGTATTCAGACAAAGACAGCTATCTTGGTTTCTTGTCCGCTTTCAACTATGCACTCTCTTCCAATCTGGTATTCAGCACGCAGATGTATCAGGCCCGTTTCAACGAGAGCCCTTACTATTTGGGCGTTCAAGGCAGCAATAACTCTTCTGTTGACTCACAGACTATCACCAATGGTGACGAACAAAAGTATAAGTTTGAATTTAAATACCTATTGCCTTGGGGATATGTGAAAGAGCATGGATTGAAGGGCGCGTTTCAGCCTGTTCGCGATGTCAGCTATGCCTCACCGCTTAACAGTGGGGTAAGTTCTGTCATCATTACACCTTTTTATTCATCACGGGCGCTGGATATTTATAACGGAGAAAAAGAGCAGGCGACGGGCTTTAGTTTTGCGTATGACTGGGATAACCGGAACAGTACGCGTAATACCACTCGTGGCTCGCATACCTCTTTGGTTTTAACCTCCGGCGTTGATACTAGTCAGTCACAAGATGCATGGCTGACGTGGGAGTTTCAGAACAGTCACTATTACGCTTTGGGAGCGCTGGGCAACTGGTTCGATCAACAAGTACTGGCTTTTGATTTCTATACCGCTGATACACCAACCTGGAATCGATGCGATGACGATATTTGCAGCCGGCCGCCCGAGCAGGAGCAGGTTCGTCTCGGAGGGTTATATCGCCTGCGTGGTTATACCGCAGGACGTTATCACGGACGTTCTGCGATTCATTACTCGCTAGAGTACCGGGCCCTACCTGATTGGCAACCGCTGGAAGATATTCCAGTTATTAACTATTACGACATGCCGTGGTGGCAGTGGGTTGCGTTTGCTGAGTTGGGACGTGTGGCGGATGAGTACAATATGAAGACGCTGCATAAAGATATGAAGTGGACTATTGGAGGTGCCGTGCGTTTACAGGTTGAAGGGGTAGTCGTTCGTGCTGAACTGGCAAAAGCCGCAGATGAAGGCACATTCCGGGTTATGATTAATCAGCCATTCTGATTTCTGTTAGTGATTTAAACAAAGGCTAACCAGAGTGTCAGCCTTATCTTTTACTCTCCATTAATGGTGGCAATAACACGGCGGCTACCACCATAGTCACGGTGTTCACCCAGGTAAATGCCCTGCCATGTTCCCAGTGCCAAACGACCACCTTGAATCGGAATTGTCACACTGCTGCCAAGTAGTGAGGCTTTAATATGCGCTGGCATATCGTCATCTCCCTCATAGGTATGCTGATAGTACGGCGCGCGTTCGGGGACATACTTATTGAAATGTGCTTCCATATCGATACGAACGGTAGGGTCGGCATTCTCATTTAGGGTAAGGCTGGCTGAGGTATGTTGAATAAAAAGGTGTAACAAACCTACCGAAAGAGAGTTAATTTGTGGTAATTGTTGTTCAATTTCATCAGTAATCAGATGAAAGCCGCGACTTCTGGCTTTTAAATGCAGTGTTTCTTGTACCCACATAGGTGTTCCTTTGGACATTTCCAATTTGACGTCTATCCTAATCCAATTAGAGCCCGTCATTACTTAATGATATTATTCTATACCTATGAATGAATTGTTCAAATTCAGGGCGGCTAACGTGACCTAACTCAATGTGAGTGTAAAAGCTCTCGGTCATAATTGGTGCCTGAAAAAAAATTACAAAGACTTGTTTTGTGGCAAAACGCCCAAACATCTAAATTTTAAAACTTTTTGCTAATCGGGGATTCCACAGTTTTCGCTAGACTGTAAGGAATGGAACCTACTGTAACATCGGGATAAAGACCATGTTGAAAAATATCAATCCAACGCAAACACAAGCTTGGAAAGCGTTAACGGCGCACTTCGAATCTGCACAAGATATGGATCTTAAGGAGTTATTTGCTCAGGACGCGGATCGTTTTGACAAATACTCTGCACGTTTCGGCTCAGACATTCTTGTCGACTACTCAAAGAACCTTGTTAATGAGGAAACTCTTAAGCACCTGTTCACTCTTGCTAAAGAGACTGAGCTGAAATCTGCAATCGAAGCGATGTTCAGTGGTGAAGCGATCAACCAGACAGAAGGTCGCGCTGTTCTTCACACTGCACTGCGTAACCGCGCTAACACGCCAGTAATGGTAGATGGCGAAGACGTAATGCCAGCAGTAAATGCAGTGCTGGAAAAAATGAAGTCATTCACTGATCGCGTTATCGGCGGCGAGTGGAAAGGTTACACAGGTAAGGCTATTACCGACATCGTAAACATCGGTATCGGTGGTTCAGACCTTGGTCCTTACATGGTGACTGAAGCGCTGGCACCATACAAAAACCATCTGAATCTTCACTTTGTTTCTAACGTTGATGGTACCCACATCGTTGAAACACTGAAGAAAGTAGAGCCGGAAACCACACTGTTCCTGATTGCATCGAAAACATTCACGACCCAGGAAACCATGACGAACGCACACTCTGCTCGTGACTGGTTCCTTGAAACTGCTGGCGACCAGGCTCACGTTGCTAAGCACTTTGCGGCGCTTTCTACTAACGCAACCGCAGTTTCTGAATTCGGCATCGACACAGACAACATGTTTGAATTCTGGGATTGGGTTGGCGGCCGTTACTCACTATGGTCTGCAATCGGTCTGTCCATTGCACTAGCTGTTGGTTACGACAATTTCGTTGAGCTGCTTGACGGTGCTCATGAGATGGATAAGCACTTCGTATCAACAGACCTGGAAAGCAACATTCCTGTGATCCTTGCACTGATTGGTATCTGGTACAACAATTTCCACGGTGCCGAGTCTGAAGCTATCCTGCCTTATGACCAGTACATGCACCGTTTTGCTGCGTACTTCCAGCAAGGCAATATGGAATCAAACGGTAAGTACGTTGATCGTGACGGTAACGCTGTTACATACCAGACAGGCCCTATCATCTGGGGTGAACCAGGCACTAATGGTCAGCACGCTTTCTACCAGCTAATCCACCAGGGTACAAAGTTGATCCCTTGTGACTTTATTGCTCCGGCAATCAGCCACAATCCAGCAAGCGATCACCATCAGAAACTGATGTCGAACTTCTTTGCACAAACTGAAGCGCTTGCTTTTGGTAAGAGTGAAGAGACAGTAAAAGAAGAGTTGGTATTAGCGGGTAAGAATGCTGAAGAAGTAGCAGAAATTGCACCGTTCAAAGTGTTTGAAGGTAACCGCCCGACAAACTCTATCCTGGTTAAGCAAATCACGCCTCGCACGCTGGGTAACCTGATCGCAATGTACGAGCATAAGATCTTCGTACAGGGTGTTATCTGGAACATCTTCAGCTTTGACCAGTGGGGTGTTGAACTAGGTAAACAACTAGCGAACCAAATCCTGCCTGAGCTTGCTGATGAGTCTCTAATCAGTACTCACGACAGCTCTACTAATGGTCTGATCAACGCATTCAAAGCTTTCAAAGTGTAATGTTTGCTTAGAACAAACTAAAAAGGCTGGTGATTTTCATCACCAGCCTTTTTATATTTTTAGAACCTAGAACCTAGAACCTAGAACCTAGAACCTAGAACCTAGAACCTAGAACCTAGAACCTAGCTATTCGAAGCAAATCTCAATAAAGGCATTTCCCCATTCAGAGGTGAAAGGCATGATGATGATTGAACCTTCACACTTGTGACGGATGGTATGCCCACGGCCAGAAACCACCACAGGAGTGGCCATTTCAAAATCAAATCCACTTTCAGCCAGAATACGTTTCGCACCACCAGTAACCATGTTGGTGATTTCACCGACCATATCAGTGACTTCTTCATTGAGTCCGTTCGGGCGCTCACCAAGCATATTCTGCATAATTTCCAGCGCCAGCGCTTCATCAAAGGTAATCGACATTGAGCCACGAGTTTGTGGGCCAACCATGCCAATCAGACCTGAAACATCTCCGCGGGCGATTTCATCTTTTTTGATTCGAGGCTTTTGTGGCTTCAGTTCCAGAGAAGCCATGGTTTTTAGTACGTTCATTAAAGAAGCTAAAAACGGGTTTACAAATTCAGCGCGCATATTGTTCTTCTATACTTTTTCTTTTGATTTGGAGGAACAGACCTGGCATTCGCCATGCGTTTCAATGACTTGTTTGGTCAGTTTGAATCCATGCTTTTCGGCGTTCCGGGCCAACAAGGCTTCCAGGTTCTCGTCTTCGAGTTCTACGACATCACCACATTTATCACATATTAGTAATTGAAAAAAGTGTTGCTGGGTATTGAAAGAACAGCATGTTATAAAACTATTGGTTGATTCCACTCTATGGATAAAACCTTGCTCCAGGAGAAAATCTAACGCCCGGTAAACCGTCGGAGGTTTTGCCTGTGGTTCACTCTCTTTTAGTTGCTCCAATAGATCATATGCGCTTGATGCGCTACGACTTGAACAGATAAGCTCAAATACGCGTCGACGTTGAGGAGTCAGTCTTACTCCACGCTCGGCGCAGATACTTTCAACTTGTTCCATGATTGTTGGGTTCAAACCTATCACCATAACTATTGGATGTGCTCTATGACAAAATATTTCTTTTCGCAGTCCGCTTAGAAACGCTTCATTTTACCTGCTATCACTTCGAAAATCATGAATAAAAGCATATTGGTCTTCGAATGTAGACATTACTGCCATCACAGAATAAGAGAACTGTACTCAAATTGTTTTTTATCTGTGACTTTTCTCTGCTAAGCGGACAATACTCGCATCCTCAAGAATGTGGGTATACAATACCCGACTTATTTTTTGAGCGCACCTCTGCGCTCAGCCTTGGTAAAATAAAAACGGGTGTTGAAATCATGACTCATTCTTGCAGGCTCTCTGTAGCACCAATGTTGGATTGGACTGACCGTCATTGTCGCTACTTCCATCGCTTAATGACCAAAGAAACCCTGTTGTACACAGAAATGGTGACGACAGGTGCGATCATTCATGGAAAAGGAGATTTCCTGGCTTACAACGAAGAGGAGCATCCGTTAGCACTTCAGTTAGGTGGCTCAAACCCGGCAGATCTCGCTAAGTGTGCCAAGTTAGCGCAAGAGCGCGGTTATGATGAGATCAATCTGAATGTCGGTTGCCCGTCTGATCGTGTGCAGAATGGCCGCTTTGGGGCTTGTCTGATGGCGGAGCCACTGTTGGTAGCTGAGTGTGTCGCAGCAATGAAAGAGGTGGTTGACGTTCCTGTTACAGTTAAAACACGTATCGGTATTGATCATCAGGACTCTTACGAGTTTTTGACTGACTTTGTTTCTATTGTGTCTGAGAAAGGTGGTTGTGAGCAGTTTACCATTCACGCTCGCAAAGCTTGGTTAAGTGGTTTAAGCCCGAAAGAGAACCGTGAAATTCCACCACTGGATTACCCACGTGCGTATCAATTGAAGCAAGACTTCTCTGACCTGACTATTGCAGTAAATGGCGGCATAAAATCGTTAGAAGAAGCGAAAGAACATCTTCAGCATCTTGATGGTGTAATGATTGGCCGCGAAGCTTACCAGAGTCCATATTTGCTGGCTTCGGTAGACCAAGAGTTATTTGGTGCGGATACGCCAGTGAAAAAGCGCAGTGAAATTGTTGAAGAGATGTATCCATACATTGAAGTACAATTGGCAAAAGGTGCGTATCTGGGTCATATCACACGCCATATGCTGGGTCTGTTCCAGAGTATGCCGGGTGCTCGTCAGTGGCGTCGTCATATCAGCGAGAATGCACACAAGCCAGGATCTGGCTTAGAGGTGCTGCAAGACGCACTTGCGAAAATTCCAAAAGAGCTGAATGTGTAAATTTCACCTGTGGTTGGTTAAAATTACCAATTAAAGAATAAACAAAGCCAGAGTGCAAAACCGCCTCTGGCTTTATTTTTATTTATAGATCATGTAATTGCATCGAGATTAACAAGTTGGTATAGAACCTGCAAAACTGTAGAAATATTTACGGTGAAAACGTTTGGAGAAGTAATTATGTTGGAGCTGATCTTCATTTTAGTCTTTGCGGCGACCCTGTTGGTAACAGGCGTCACAATGATGTCGGTACTTGCGGCAACAGGTATTGCTCTGGTTGTGATGTTTTTACTCGGCTTGGTAGGTACTGTACTTAAACTATTACCCTGGTTAATTGTCATTGCATTAGGGTTCTGGTTTTTTAAAAACTTCGTATCCCAACCTCGGTATAAATAGAAGCTTACGGCGATTTAGTTGATAGAGGGGCATGAGATTATGGTATATTTCCACTCATGTCCTTTTTGTTGAATAGCAGCTATCCCGGAGTACATACTACATGACAAATAAAGCGACTCTCGCTTTAACAGCACTATCGTTGGCAACCTCTTTTTCAGTTTTCGCAGAGTCTTCTGTTTCCGTTAAGGTCGGCGCAGACGTTTGGGCTGCAGATACAAAAGTAAACGAGGTCAAACGAGACAGCAGTACTACCGGCACTTTCTATGCTGCGGTTGAGCACGATGTAAAATACGTGCCGAATGCGCGCTTGCGTTATTCCAGTATTGATGCGGATTACATGGGCTTCGATAAACTGGATATGACGCTTTACTACCAGATTTTAGAACATGATCTACTGCATTTTGATGCGGGTGTGACCGTAAGTAATCTGAGTGACACTAAGTATATTGATGCAGGTACTTCCCCGCGTACCGAAGAGTTTGATGAACTGATTTGGGCTTGGTATGGCTACGCAGAGATTACGGTACCGAATACCAACTTTGATGTGATTGGTGAAATGAACTTCGGTGACAGTAAAGGTATTAAAAATACTGACCTGATGGCGGGTATGCAGTACAGATTGCCGTTGCAAGACGCCCAGTTTACGCTTCGTGGCGGCTACCGAGTCATTGATCTGGAATCGGAACAGTTTCTATCTAGCTTAGGTAAAGAGTTTGTTTTCGCTGACGGATTCTTTGTGAGTGCCGAATACTCGTTTTAAACCATGTACTAAATTGCTTTCATTAAAACGTCGCATTATAAGCGGCGTTTTTTTATATCTGTTCATTATATGTAATCGAATTTTTCTCCCTATTTTCATTAGTTAGACCATGCTTACTTGGAAATAATATGAAAAGTTGGAACAGGGATAGCGATGACAATAAATGAATTAAGACATCTATTTCGTGAAAACCAGCTGGTGGAAGCCATTATCGAACCGTCAATTCAAGAGGGGGGATGGGTCGTTGAATTCAGGCATGCCCGAGGGGGATTCGTGTTTCTGACAGACAATCATGGTGAAGAATGTCTTTATGAAGATTTGGATGCCGCCTCAAAATCAGCCATGGCAGTAGGCTTTCAGCAAGTCAGGATTGAAGACCGATGAGCAAAAAGTAAGCCATGCTTACTTCCAAAAAGTTATAAAACATTCACTTCTATTCTTTCTTGTTATTAAGGAGAGTGGGTACTCTATCGTCACGCAATGAATAGGGATGTCGTGACAATGTCTTTTCAAAAGAACGAGTACTCACACACTAATGTGTCTGAAGATAATAACGGGCAAGGTGGAAACCCGCCAATCGCAAGCCCGCTGAATGACCAGCAATTTAACTCACTCCAACAAACTGTCTCAGGGTTGTCTTCACAGCAACTAGCCTGGGTCAGTGGCTACTTCTGGGGTTTAGCTCAACATCAACCAAGCGCAGCAGCTACGCCAATTGCACAAGCGGCTGCCGCTGTATCCGCTAAGCCAGCTGGTAAGCTGAGCATCATTTATGCTTCTCAAACCGGGAATGCTAAAGGCGTTGCCGAGGCTTTAGAGCAGGAAGCAAAGTCCGAAGGAATCGCTGTTGAATTATTCGATGCCAGCGATTACAAAGGCAAAAACTTAGCCAAAGAAACGCACGTTATCATCGTGGCTTCAACCAACGGTGAAGGCGAAGCGCCAGACAATGCTATTGAACTGCATGAATTTTTACAGTCGAAGAAAGCGCCTAAACTGCCTGACTTACAGTATGGTGTCATCGCGCTTGGTGACTCTAGCTATGAGTTCTTCTGCCAGACTGGTAAAGATTTTGATACCTATCTGTCAAAACTGGGTGCTAAGTCATTTATCGACCGTATCGACTGTGATGTAGACTACGAAGCACCTGCTACCGAGTGGCGTAAGAGTGCTCTGGAGAAAGTGAAAGAGACGCTTTCGTCTGGC
Organism: Vibrio sp. B1FLJ16; assembly: GCF_905175385.1. NCBI lineage: Bacteria > Pseudomonadati > Pseudomonadota > Gammaproteobacteria > Vibrionales > Vibrionaceae > Vibrio > Vibrio sp. B1FLJ16. The sequence continues at coordinate 2,720,354 of NZ_HG992749.1, read as the reverse complement.
AGCGCAGCAGAAGTCGTCCAGCTTCCCGTTGGTCAGGCTGCCGCAACGCATTCTCAGTACAACAAGCAGAATCCTTATACAGCAACACTGCTGACCAGTCAGAAGATCACTGGCCGTGACTCAGGTAAAGACGTACGTCACATCGAAATCGATCTGGATGGCTCGGGTCTGACTTACCAACCTGGTGATGCTCTGGGTGTATGGTATGAAAACAGCTCTGAGTTGGCTAATGCGGTTCTGGGTAAGGTCGGTTTGTCAGGCGTTGAAACTGTTGAGGTTGATGGGGAAAGTCTGTCTATCCATAGTGCTCTGGTCAGTAAATACGAAATCACCACATCTAACCCGCAGTTCGTGACTAAATTCGCTGAGCTTTCTGGAAGCAAGAAACTGCAGAAGCTGGTTGAAGATAAAGACAAGCTTCGTGAATACGCTGCGAATACTCAAATTGTTGATGTACTGGCAGAGAAGAAGACAAAGCTAACTGCTGATGAACTGGTTGGTTTATTGCGCCGCCTGACTCCTCGTCTTTACTCAATCGCTTCGAGCCAGTCTGAAGTCGATGAAGAAGTGCACTTGACTGTAGGTTTGGTTGAGTACGATCACAACGACGAAAAACGTTTCGGTGGCGCTTCTGGTTTCTTGGCACAACGCTTGGAAGAAGGCGGTGAAGTGAAAGTGTTTGTCGAACACAATAATAACTTCAAACTGCCGGAAGACGATAATACACCAGTCATCATGGTTGGTCCGGGTACAGGTATTGCGCCATTCCGCAGCTTTATTCAAGAGCGCGAGAACCGCGATGCTGAAGGCAAAAACTGGTTGTTCTTTGGTGACCGCACCTTCACACAAGATTTCTTGTATCAGGTTGAGTGGCAAAAATACCTTAAATCAGGCGTGCTAAGTCGTCTCGATGTTGCCTTTAGCCGCGACCAGATTGAAAAGGTTTACGTGCAACATCGCATTCTGGAAAACGCAGCTCAAGTATGGCAGTGGATTCAGGACGGTGCCTACATCTACGTATGTGGTGATGCAACTCGCATGGCGAAAGATGTCCACGACGCACTTATTATCGTTGCTGAGCAAGAAGGTAAACTGTCTCGCAGCGATGCAGAACAATTTATTAATGACTTACGTAAAGCGAAACGTTATCAGAGGGATGTGTACTAATGACTTTTTCTACGGAAAATAATAAGCAGGTTGTATTAGGCGAAGAGCTTGGGCCGCTTTCTGATAACGAGCGCCTGAAAAGGGAAAGTAACTTGTTACGTGGCACGATTGAGCAGGATCTGCAGGATCGTATTACTGGCGGGTTTACCGCGGACAACTTCCAGTTGATTCGTTTCCACGGCATGTACCAGCAAGATGATCGTGATATCCGTAATGAGCGTGCTAAGCAAAAACTTGAACCTCTTCATAACGTGATGCTTCGTGCTCGTATGCCTGGCGGTGTTATCACGCCGACACAGTGGCTGGCGATTGACAAGTTTGCAACAGAGCACTCTCTATACGGAAGTATTCGTCTGACTACACGTCAAACGTTCCAGTTCCACGGTGTCCTTAAGCCAAACATAAAGTTAATGCACCAAACGTTGAACAGCATTGGTATCGATTCAATCGCGACTGCGGGTGACGTTAACCGTAACGTACTCTGTACCACGAACCCGGTAGAGTCTGAATTGCATCAGGAAGCGTACGAGTGGGCAAAGAAGATCAGTGAACATCTTCTGCCAAAAACCCGCGCTTATGCTGAAATCTGGTTAGACGGTGAGAAAGTCGAAACAACTGAAGAAGACGAGCCAATCTTGGGTAAAACTTATTTACCTCGTAAGTTCAAAACTACTGTTGTTATTCCCCCGCAAAATGATGTGGATGTGCATGCGAACGATCTGAACTTCGTTGCGATTGCAGACAACGGCAAACTGGTTGGCTTCAACGTGCTTGTTGGTGGCGGTCTGGCGATGACACACAGTGATACATCAACATACCCTCGTCGTGCGGATGACTTTGGTTTTGTACCTCTGGATAAAACCTTAGATGTTGCCGCTGCAGTAGTAACGACTCAGCGTGACTGGGGTAACCGTTCAAATCGTAAGAATGCGAAAACCAAGTACACGCTTGATCGCGTAGGTACTGATGTGTTTAAAGCGGAAGTAGAAAAACGTGCTGGGATTAAGTTTGAAGCAAGCCGTCCATACGAGTTTACTGAACGTGGTGACCGCATTGGCTGGGTAGAAGGCATTGATGGTAAGTTCCATTTAGCTCTATTTATCGAGAATGGTAGATTATTGGATTACCCAGGTAAGCCATTAAAAACGGGTGTTGCTGAAATTGCGAAAATCCATAAAGGTGATTTCCGCATGACGGCTAACCAAAACTTGATTGTTGCCGGCGTACCGAAAAACGAAAAAGCGAAGATTGAAAAGATCGCGCGTGAACACGGCTTAATGGATGACAACGTTAGTGAGCAGCGTAAGAACTCCATGGCGTGTGTAGCTTTCCCGACTTGTCCGCTAGCAATGGCAGAAGCAGAACGATTCCTTCCTCAGTTTGTTACTGATGTAGAAGGTATCCTTGAAAAACATGGTCTGCCAGAAGATGACAACATCATCTTGCGTGTTACAGGCTGTCCGAATGGTTGTGGCCGTGCGATGCTGGCCGAAATTGGTCTGGTTGGCAAAGCTCCGGGTCGTTACAACCTGCACCTAGGTGGTAACCGTGCTGGCACACGTGTACCAAAAATGTATAAAGAGAACATCACGGATAAGCAAATCCTAGAAGAGATTGATCAGCTGGTGGCTCGATGGGCTGCAGAGCGTGAAGACGGAGAAGCATTTGGTGACTTCACTATTCGCGCCGGCATTATCCAGGAAGTGCTCGTGTCAAAGAGGGACTTCTATGCTTGATTCTGTAGCTTCCAAACCGGAGCTGGCAGAGTTATTGACATTAACTAAGACGGAGCAAGTCCTCCGTCTTGCTCAAATCAATGTCGAACTTGAACAGCTTTCGGCACAAGAGCGAGTTAGATGGGCTTTGGAAAACCTAGACGGAGAGTTCGCGGTTTCGTCTAGCTTTGGTATCCAGGCTGCGGTCATGCTTCATCTTGTGACTCAAGAAAAACCGGATATACCAGTTATCCTGACGGATACCGGATATTTGTTTTCAGAAACGTACCGCTTCATTGATGAGTTGACTGAGCAACTTAACCTGAACCTAAAAGTATACCGCGCGGTAAAAAGTGCTAATTGGCAAGAAGCCCGCTACGGAAATCTGTGGGAGCAGGGTGTTGAAGGTATAGAAAAGTACAACAAGATAAATAAAGTCGAACCAATGCGTCGTGCCTTGAAAGAGCTGAATGTTGCTACATGGTTTTCAGGCTTGCGCAGAGAGCAAAGTCATACTCGTTCAGGTTTACCTATACTCTCGATTCAAAATGGGGTGTTTAAGTTTTTACCGGTAATAGATTGGACTAATAAAGACGTTCACTATTATCTGGAAGAACACGGTCTCAAATACCACCCTCTATGGGATGAAGGTTACCTTTCTGTTGGTGATACCCATACTACCCGTAAGTGGGAGCCGGGAATGGCAGAGGAAGAAACCAGATTTTTCGGACTGAAGCGAGAATGTGGACTACACGAAGACGATGGTTCCGAACAAGATGGTTCGGGTATATAGATAAATGTAGGGATTGTTTTCCTATACACAATAAAGAAAGCCGCTTTTAAGCGGCTTTCTTTATTGTGTAGAAGCAAAAGACCGTGGTGAAAATGGATTTCTAAGGATAACTCTGTGGATAACCTGTTTGATAGTTAGGGGTAAAGTTGGATAAATAAGGGTTTGAGCGAAAACTCACCGTTTAACTATTATTTTTGCAATTTTTGAAAAATAACGCTTGCCAATGTGAGCGCGATCTCTATAATGCCACCTCGTCGACAGGGCAAGGGCTCGCAAGGGTTTGAGTAAGGTTGACAAGGTCAAAAAGAAAAACGAAATAATTTGCAAAAAGTGTTTGACACTAAAAATTATCTCGCTAGAATGGCCGCCTCTTCCGAAGTGATGTGAGTCACAAAGAAGAATAGCTCTTTAACAATATAGACCTATCAATCTGTGTGGGCACTCGTTGATGATAATCCAATTCGATACTTCGGTATCAAATTAGGTTTCAATGATACGAAGTGACCATTGAATCTTCGGATTCAGCACAGTCAATTCAAACATTACTTTATGTAATGTTCAGTATTCATTGAGCCGAACAAAATCTTAAATTGAAGAGTTTGATCATGGCTCAGATTGAACGCTGGCGGCAGGCCTAACACATGCAAGTCGAGCGGAAACGAGTTATCTGAACCTTCGGGGAACGATAACGGCGTCGAGCGGCGGACGGGTGAGTAATGCCTAGGAAATTGCCCTGATGTGGGGGATAACCATTGGAAACGATGGCTAATACCGCATGATGCCTTCGGGCCAAAGAGGGGGACCTTCGGGCCTCTCGCGTCAGGATATGCCTAGGTGGGATTAGCTAGTTGGTGAGGTAAGGGCTCACCAAGGCGACGATCCCTAGCTGGTCTGAGAGGATGATCAGCCACACTGGAACTGAGACACGGTCCAGACTCCTACGGGAGGCAGCAGTGGGGAATATTGCACAATGGGCGCAAGCCTGATGCAGCCATGCCGCGTGTGTGAAGAAGGCCTTCGGGTTGTAAAGCACTTTCAGTCGTGAGGAAGGTAGTGTAGTTAATAGCTGCATTATTTGACGTTAGCGACAGAAGAAGCACCGGCTAACTCCGTGCCAGCAGCCGCGGTAATACGGAGGGTGCGAGCGTTAATCGGAATTACTGGGCGTAAAGCGCATGCAGGTGGTTTGTTAAGTCAGATGTGAAAGCCCGGGGCTCAACCTCGGAATTGCATTTGAAACTGGCAGACTAGAGTACTGTAGAGGGGGGTAGAATTTCAGGTGTAGCGGTGAAATGCGTAGAGATCTGAAGGAATACCGGTGGCGAAGGCGGCCCCCTGGACAGATACTGACACTCAGATGCGAAAGCGTGGGGAGCAAACAGGATTAGATACCCTGGTAGTCCACGCCGTAAACGATGTCTACTTGGAGGTTGTGGCCTTGAGCCGTGGCTTTCGGAGCTAACGCGTTAAGTAGACCGCCTGGGGAGTACGGTCGCAAGATTAAAACTCAAATGAATTGACGGGGGCCCGCACAAGCGGTGGAGCATGTGGTTTAATTCGATGCAACGCGAAGAACCTTACCTACTCTTGACATCCAGAGAACTTTCCAGAGATGGATTGGTGCCTTCGGGAACTCTGAGACAGGTGCTGCATGGCTGTCGTCAGCTCGTGTTGTGAAATGTTGGGTTAAGTCCCGCAACGAGCGCAACCCTTATCCTTGTTTGCCAGCGAGTAATGTCGGGAACTCCAGGGAGACTGCCGGTGATAAACCGGAGGAAGGTGGGGACGACGTCAAGTCATCATGGCCCTTACGAGTAGGGCTACACACGTGCTACAATGGCGCATACAGAGGGCGGCCAACTTGCGAAAGTGAGCGAATCCCAAAAAGTGCGTCGTAGTCCGGATTGGAGTCTGCAACTCGACTCCATGAAGTCGGAATCGCTAGTAATCGTGGATCAGAATGCCACGGTGAATACGTTCCCGGGCCTTGTACACACCGCCCGTCACACCATGGGAGTGGGCTGCAAAAGAAGTAGGTAGTTTAACCTTCGGGGGGACGCTTACCACTTTGTGGTTCATGACTGGGGTGAAGTCGTAACAAGGTAGCGCTAGGGGAACCTGGCGCTGGATCACCTCCTTATACGATGATTATTCACGATGAGTGTCCACACAGATTGATACGGTTTATGAAGTTTAAGAGATAGAACATCCCCCAAGATGTTCAACTTAGTGTCCCGTTCGTCTAGAGGCCTAGGACACCGCCCTTTCACGGCGGTAACAGGGGTTCGACTCCCCTACGGGATACCATCTTTAAGCGCACTTTATTCGAAATAGAAAGCAGAGTGCTTTTAAAAATGATTACTTCATTGAAGTGATTAGCTCTTTAACAATTTGGAAAGCTGACAAAATAATCTTTAAGATTATTTGTAAAGTTCTCAAAGTATTCCTAAGGGAATACAACTAACAACACATTCAAGTGTTCTTGGAATTTGAGTCCGGCAAAATCGAAAGCTGTCTCGCTCATTCAAATAATGAGACAGCAACTTTGGTTGTTTAACTTCAATTCGAAACTCCTTCGGGTTGTATGGTTAAGTGACTAAGCGTACACGGTGGATGCCTTGGCAGTCAGAGGCGATGAAGGACGTATTAACTTGCGATAAGCCCAGATTAGGCAGTAAAAGCCACTTGAGTCTGGGATTTCCGAATGGGGAAACCCACTAGCATAAGCTAGTATCGCTGCGTGAATACATAGCGCAGCGAGGCGAACCGGGGGAACTGAAACATCTAAGTACCCCGAGGAAAAGAAATCAACCGAGATTCCGAAAGTAGCGGCGAGCGAAATTGGACTAGCCCTTAAGCTTTATATGCGTTAGACGAACGGTCTGGAAAGTCCGGCGATACAGGGTGATAGCCCCGTAGTTGACAACGCACATTCAGTGAAATCGAGTAGGGCGGGACACGTGATATCCTGTCTGAATATGGGGGGACCATCCTCCAAGGCTAAATACTACTGACTGACCGATAGTGAACCAGTACCGTGAGGGAAAGGCGAAAAGAACCCCTGTGAGGGGAGTGAAATAGAACCTGAAACCGTGTACGTACAAGCAGTAGGAGCAGGCTTTGTCCTGTGACTGCGTACCTTTTGTATAATGGGTCAGCGACTTATATTCAGTGGCAAGGTTAACCATCTAGGGGAGCCGTAGGGAAACCGAGTCTTAACTGGGCGTTTTAGTCTCTGGATATAGACCCGAAACCAGGTGATCTAGCCATGGGCAGGTTGAAGGTTGAGTAACATCAACTGGAGGACCGAACCGACTAATGTTGAAAAATTAGCGGATGACTTGTGGCTAGGGGTGAAAGGCCAATCAAACCTGGAGATAGCTGGTTCTCCCCGAAAGCTATTTAGGTAGCGCCTCGGACGAATACTACTGGGGGTAGAGCACTGTTAAGGCTAGGGGGTCATCCCGACTTACCAACCCTTTGCAAACTCCGAATACCAGTAAGTACTATCCGGGAGACACACGGCGGGTGCTAACGTCCGTCGTGGAGAGGGAAACAACCCAGACCGCCAGCTAAGGTCCCAAATTACTACTAAGTGGGAAACGATGTGGGAAGGCTCAGACAGCCAGGATGTTGGCTTAGAAGCAGCCATCATTTAAAGAAAGCGTAATAGCTCACTGGTCGAGTCGGCCTGCGCGGAAGATGTAACGGGGCTAAGTAGTAAACCGAAGCTGCGGCAATATACTTTTGTATATTGGGTAGGGGAGCGTTCTGTAAGCGGTTGAAGGTGTGTGGTAACGCATGCTGGACGTATCAGAAGTGCGAATGCTGACATGAGTAACGATAAAGGGGGTGAAAAACCTCCTCGCCGGAAGACCAAGGGTTCCTGTCCAACGTTAATCGGGGCAGGGTAAGTCGACCCCTAAGGCGAGGCCGAAAGGCGTAGTCGATGGGAAACGGGTTAATATTCCCGTACTTCTTACAATTGCGATGGGGGGACGGAGAAGGCTAGGTGGGCCTGGCGACGGTTGTCCAGGTTCAAGTGCGTAGGCTTAAGAGTTAGGTAAATCCGGCTCTTTTTAAGGCTGAGACACGACGTCGAGCTACTACGGTAGTGAAGTCATTGATGCCATGCTTCCAGGAAAAGCCTCTAAGCTTCAGATTGTAAGGAATCGTACCCCAAACCGACACAGGTGGTCGGGTAGAGAATACCAAGGCGCTTGAGAGAACTCGGGTGAAGGAACTAGGCAAAATGGTACCGTAACTTCGGGAGAAGGTACGCTCTCGACGGTGAAGTCCCTCGCGGATGGAGCTATTGAGAGTCGCAGATACCAGGTGGCTGCAACTGTTTATTAAAAACACAGCACTGTGCAAAATCGTAAGATGACGTATACGGTGTGACGCCTGCCCGGTGCCGGAAGGTTAATTGATGGGGTTAGACTTCGGTCGAAGCTCTTGATCGAAGCCCCGGTAAACGGCGGCCGTAACTATAACGGTCCTAAGGTAGCGAAATTCCTTGTCGGGTAAGTTCCGACCTGCACGAATGGCGTAATGATGGCCACGCTGTCTCCACCCGAGACTCAGTGAAATTGAAATCGCTGTGAAGATGCAGTGTACCCGCGGCTAGACGGAAAGACCCCGTGAACCTTTACTACAGCTTGGCACTGAACATTGACCCTACATGTGTAGGATAGGTGGGAGGCTTTGAAGACGGTACGCCAGTATCGTTGGAGCCGTCCTTGAAATACCACCCTTGTAGTGTTGATGTTCTAACGTTGACCCCTTATCGGGGTTACGGACAGTGCCTGGTGGGTAGTTTGACTGGGGCGGTCTCCTCCCAAAGAGTAACGGAGGAGCACGAAGGTGGGCTAATCACGGTTGGACATCGTGAGGTTAGTGCAATGGCATAAGCCCGCTTGACTGCGAGAATGACAATTCGAGCAGGTGCGAAAGCAGGTCATAGTGATCCGGTGGTTCTGAATGGAAGGGCCATCGCTCAACGGATAAAAGGTACTCCGGGGATAACAGGCTGATACCGCCCAAGAGTTCATATCGACGGCGGTGTTTGGCACCTCGATGTCGGCTCATCACATCCTGGGGCTGAAGTCGGTCCCAAGGGTATGGCTGTTCGCCATTTAAAGTGGTACGCGAGCTGGGTTTAGAACGTCGTGAGACAGTTCGGTCCCTATCTGCCGTGGGCGTTGGAGAATTGAAAGGGGCTGCTCCTAGTACGAGAGGACCGGAGTGGACGAACCTCTGGTGTTCGGGTTGTGTCGCCAGACGCATTGCCCGGTAGCTAAGTTCGGAATTGATAACCGCTGAAAGCATCTAAGCGGGAAGCAAGCCTTGAGATGAGTTCTCCCTGATACTTTAAGTATCCTAAAGGGTTGTCGTAGACTACGACGTTGATAGGCAGGGTGTGTAAGCGTTGTGAGGCGTTGAGCTAACCTGTACTAATTGCCCGTGAGGCTTAACCATACAACACCCAAGGGGTTTTGATGGACTCAATAAAAGAACATTGAATGTGTAAGAACGAGAATTAAAAAAACAGCTTTCCAGATTAAAGAATTTGCTTGGCGGCCATAGCGTTTTGGACCCACCTGATTCCATTCCGAACTCAGAAGTGAAACAAAACAGCGCCGATGGTAGTGTGGGGCTTCCCCATGTGAGAGTAGGACATCGCCAGGCTTTAATTTCGACTTTGCTTATGATTTAAGCAAGTCACCATAGGGTTCTGAAGTTTTTCAGAATTTTATGTTGACTTTCAAAGTGGAAAGCGTATTATACGCACCTCGCTTACGTGCTAAGGCACTGAAAGCCAAGCTCTTTAACAATATAGACCTATCAATCTGTGTGGGCACTCGTTGATGATAATCCAATTCGATACTTCGGTATCAAATTAGGTTTCAATGATACGAAGTGACCATTGAATCTTCGGATTCAGCACAGTCAATTCAAACATTACTTTATGTAATGTTCAGTATTCATTGAGCCGAACAAAATCTTAAATTGAAGAGTTTGATCATGGCTCAGATTGAACGCTGGCGGCAGGCCTAACACATGCAAGTCGAGCGGAAACGAGTTATCTGAACCTTCGGGGAACGATAACGGCGTCGAGCGGCGGACGGGTGAGTAATGCCTAGGAAATTGCCCTGATGTGGGGGATAACCATTGGAAACGATGGCTAATACCGCATGATGCCTTCGGGCCAAAGAGGGGGACCTTCGGGCCTCTCGCGTCAGGATATGCCTAGGTGGGATTAGCTAGTTGGTGAGGTAAGGGCTCACCAAGGCGACGATCCCTAGCTGGTCTGAGAGGATGATCAGCCACACTGGAACTGAGACACGGTCCAGACTCCTACGGGAGGCAGCAGTGGGGAATATTGCACAATGGGCGCAAGCCTGATGCAGCCATGCCGCGTGTGTGAAGAAGGCCTTCGGGTTGTAAAGCACTTTCAGTCGTGAGGAAGGTAGTGTAGTTAATAGCTGCATTATTTGACGTTAGCGACAGAAGAAGCACCGGCTAACTCCGTGCCAGCAGCCGCGGTAATACGGAGGGTGCGAGCGTTAATCGGAATTACTGGGCGTAAAGCGCATGCAGGTGGTTTGTTAAGTCAGATGTGAAAGCCCGGGGCTCAACCTCGGAATTGCATTTGAAACTGGCAGACTAGAGTACTGTAGAGGGGGGTAGAATTTCAGGTGTAGCGGTGAAATGCGTAGAGATCTGAAGGAATACCGGTGGCGAAGGCGGCCCCCTGGACAGATACTGACACTCAGATGCGAAAGCGTGGGGAGCAAACAGGATTAGATACCCTGGTAGTCCACGCCGTAAACGATGTCTACTTGGAGGTTGTGGCCTTGAGCCGTGGCTTTCGGAGCTAACGCGTTAAGTAGACCGCCTGGGGAGTACGGTCGCAAGATTAAAACTCAAATGAATTGACGGGGGCCCGCACAAGCGGTGGAGCATGTGGTTTAATTCGATGCAACGCGAAGAACCTTACCTACTCTTGACATCCAGAGAACTTTCCAGAGATGGATTGGTGCCTTCGGGAACTCTGAGACAGGTGCTGCATGGCTGTCGTCAGCTCGTGTTGTGAAATGTTGGGTTAAGTCCCGCAACGAGCGCAACCCTTATCCTTGTTTGCCAGCGAGTAATGTCGGGAACTCCAGGGAGACTGCCGGTGATAAACCGGAGGAAGGTGGGGACGACGTCAAGTCATCATGGCCCTTACGAGTAGGGCTACACACGTGCTACAATGGCGCATACAGAGGGCGGCCAACTTGCGAAAGTGAGCGAATCCCAAAAAGTGCGTCGTAGTCCGGATTGGAGTCTGCAACTCGACTCCATGAAGTCGGAATCGCTAGTAATCGTGGATCAGAATGCCACGGTGAATACGTTCCCGGGCCTTGTACACACCGCCCGTCACACCATGGGAGTGGGCTGCAAAAGAAGTAGGTAGTTTAACCTTCGGGGGGACGCTTACCACTTTGTGGTTCATGACTGGGGTGAAGTCGTAACAAGGTAGCGCTAGGGGAACCTGGCGCTGGATCACCTCCTTATACGATGATTACTCACGATGAGTGTCCACACAGATTGATACGGTTTATGTAAAAGAGACGATACTGGGTCTGTAGCTCAGGTGGTTAGAGCGTTCGCCTGATAAGCGAGAGGTCGGTGGTTCGAGTCCACTCAGACCCACCAATTCCTTTTAGGGAGTTGGCATACAGTATCGACACCTTGATGGGGCTATAGCTCAGCTGGGAGAGCGCCTGCCTTGCACGCAGGAGGTCTGCGGTTCGATCCCGCATAGCTCCACCATCTTTAAGCGCATTAGCGATAGTGCTTTTAAAAATGGTTACTTCATTGAAGTGATTAGCTCTTTAACAATTTGGAAAGCTGACAAAATAATCTTTAAGATTATTTGTAAAGTTCTCAAAGTATTCCTAAGGGAATACAACTAACAACACATTCAAGTGTTCTTGGAATTTGAGTCCGGCAAAATCGAAAGCTGTCTCGCTCATTCAAATAATGAGACAGCAACTTTGGTTGTTTAACTTCAATTCGAAACTCCTTCGGGTTGTATGGTTAAGTGACTAAGCGTACACGGTGGATGCCTTGGCAGTCAGAGGCGATGAAGGACGTATTAACTTGCGATAAGCCCAGATTAGGCAGTAAAAGCCACTTGAGTCTGGGATTTCCGAATGGGGAAACCCACTAGCATAAGCTAGTATCGCTGCGTGAATACATAGCGCAGCGAGGCGAACCGGGGGAACTGAAACATCTAAGTACCCCGAGGAAAAGAAATCAACCGAGATTCCGAAAGTAGCGGCGAGCGAAATTGGACTAGCCCTTAAGCTTTATATGCGTTAGACGAACGGTCTGGAAAGTCCGGCGATACAGGGTGATAGCCCCGTAGTTGACAACGCACATTCAGTGAAATCGAGTAGGGCGGGACACGTGATATCCTGTCTGAATATGGGGGGACCATCCTCCAAGGCTAAATACTACTGACTGACCGATAGTGAACCAGTACCGTGAGGGAAAGGCGAAAAGAACCCCTGTGAGGGGAGTGAAATAGAACCTGAAACCGTGTACGTACAAGCAGTAGGAGCAGGCTTTGTCCTGTGACTGCGTACCTTTTGTATAATGGGTCAGCGACTTATATTCAGTGGCAAGGTTAACCATCTAGGGGAGCCGTAGGGAAACCGAGTCTTAACTGGGCGTTTTAGTCTCTGGATATAGACCCGAAACCAGGTGATCTAGCCATGGGCAGGTTGAAGGTTGAGTAACATCAACTGGAGGACCGAACCGACTAATGTTGAAAAATTAGCGGATGACTTGTGGCTAGGGGTGAAAGGCCAATCAAACCTGGAGATAGCTGGTTCTCCCCGAAAGCTATTTAGGTAGCGCCTCGGACGAATACTACTGGGGGTAGAGCACTGTTAAGGCTAGGGGGTCATCCCGACTTACCAACCCTTTGCAAACTCCGAATACCAGTAAGTACTATCCGGGAGACACACGGCGGGTGCTAACGTCCGTCGTGGAGAGGGAAACAACCCAGACCGCCAGCTAAGGTCCCAAATTACTACTAAGTGGGAAACGATGTGGGAAGGCTCAGACAGCCAGGATGTTGGCTTAGAAGCAGCCATCATTTAAAGAAAGCGTAATAGCTCACTGGTCGAGTCGGCCTGCGCGGAAGATGTAACGGGGCTAAGTAGTAAACCGAAGCTGCGGCAATATACTTTTGTATATTGGGTAGGGGAGCGTTCTGTAAGCGGTTGAAGGTGTGTGGTAACGCATGCTGGACGTATCAGAAGTGCGAATGCTGACATGAGTAACGATAAAGGGGGTGAAAAACCTCCTCGCCGGAAGACCAAGGGTTCCTGTCCAACGTTAATCGGGGCAGGGTAAGTCGACCCCTAAGGCGAGGCCGAAAGGCGTAGTCGATGGGAAACGGGTTAATATTCCCGTACTTCTTACAATTGCGATGGGGGGACGGAGAAGGCTAGGTGGGCCTGGCGACGGTTGTCCAGGTTCAAGTGCGTAGGCTTAAGAGTTAGGTAAATCCGGCTCTTTTTAAGGCTGAGACACGACGTCGAGCTACTACGGTAGTGAAGTCATTGATGCCATGCTTCCAGGAAAAGCCTCTAAGCTTCAGATTGTAAGGAATCGTACCCCAAACCGACACAGGTGGTCGGGTAGAGAATACCAAGGCGCTTGAGAGAACTCGGGTGAAGGAACTAGGCAAAATGGTACCGTAACTTCGGGAGAAGGTACGCTCTCGACGGTGAAGTCCCTCGCGGATGGAGCTATTGAGAGTCGCAGATACCAGGTGGCTGCAACTGTTTATTAAAAACACAGCACTGTGCAAAATCGTAAGATGACGTATACGGTGTGACGCCTGCCCGGTGCCGGAAGGTTAATTGATGGGGTTAGACTTCGGTCGAAGCTCTTGATCGAAGCCCCGGTAAACGGCGGCCGTAACTATAACGGTCCTAAGGTAGCGAAATTCCTTGTCGGGTAAGTTCCGACCTGCACGAATGGCGTAATGATGGCCACGCTGTCTCCACCCGAGACTCAGTGAAATTGAAATCGCTGTGAAGATGCAGTGTACCCGCGGCTAGACGGAAAGACCCCGTGAACCTTTACTACAGCTTGGCACTGAACATTGACCCTACATGTGTAGGATAGGTGGGAGGCTTTGAAGACGGTACGCCAGTATCGTTGGAGCCGTCCTTGAAATACCACCCTTGTAGTGTTGATGTTCTAACGTTGACCCCTTATCGGGGTTACGGACAGTGCCTGGTGGGTAGTTTGACTGGGGCGGTCTCCTCCCAAAGAGTAACGGAGGAGCACGAAGGTGGGCTAATCACGGTTGGACATCGTGAGGTTAGTGCAATGGCATAAGCCCGCTTGACTGCGAGAATGACAATTCGAGCAGGTGCGAAAGCAGGTCATAGTGATCCGGTGGTTCTGAATGGAAGGGCCATCGCTCAACGGATAAAAGGTACTCCGGGGATAACAGGCTGATACCGCCCAAGAGTTCATATCGACGGCGGTGTTTGGCACCTCGATGTCGGCTCATCACATCCTGGGGCTGAAGTCGGTCCCAAGGGTATGGCTGTTCGCCATTTAAAGTGGTACGCGAGCTGGGTTTAGAACGTCGTGAGACAGTTCGGTCCCTATCTGCCGTGGGCGTTGGAGAATTGAAAGGGGCTGCTCCTAGTACGAGAGGACCGGAGTGGACGAACCTCTGGTGTTCGGGTTGTGTCGCCAGACGCATTGCCCGGTAGCTAAGTTCGGAATTGATAACCGCTGAAAGCATCTAAGCGGGAAGCAAGCCTTGAGATGAGTTCTCCCTGATACTTTAAGTATCCTAAAGGGTTGTCGTAGACTACGACGTTGATAGGCAGGGTGTGTAAGCGTTGTGAGGCGTTGAGCTAACCTGTACTAATTGCCCGTGAGGCTTAACCATACAACACCCAAGGGGTTTTGATGGACTCAATGAAAGAACATTGAATGTGTAAGAACGAGAATTAAAAAAACAGCTTTCCAGATTAAAGAATTTGCTTGGCGGCCATAGCGTTTTGGACCCACCTGATTCCATTCCGAACTCAGAAGTGAAACAAAACAGCGCCGATGGTAGTGTGGGGCTTCCCCATGTGAGAGTAGGACATCGCCAGGCTTTAATTAGGTCTTCATCTTTTGAACAGATGAAAACCAAACTAAAAATTAGCATTATTAAGTAAGACTAAGTTTTAGTAACAATTTGTGGAGAGATGGCTGAGTGGTTGAAAGCACCGGTCTTGAAAACCGGCATACGTTAATAGCGTATCTAGGGTTCAAATCCCTATCTCTCCGCCACATTTAGAAAGCCCGTTGAGAAATCAACGGGCTTTCTTCATTTATGCGCACTGAACAATCACGGGATTTGTTAAATCCCTAGTCGGTCTCGGCCCCGGCTCTCAGTCACAATATAGAAAGCCTGCAAAGAATTTGTAGGCTTTCGTTGTTTTTGGGGGCTTGTAAGTCCGTAGGGATATGTATCAGAACCTAGGTCGGTCGCGATCCCTCACTCTCAGCTAGTATTAAGAAGCCTCGTTATAAATAGCGAGGTTTTTGTCATATCTGGTGTCCGTCCTGAAATGTGTTTACACATTGAGGACGAATTATGTCTATTTCACATAGCCCCTCTACGTTAAGCGTACTCAGTGCGATTACTCACTATGCTTTAACTTGAAGGCAGTCCTCAGCAGTTAAAACCGGCGAGCTAACTAACAAACAAGGATATGATAACTATCGTATCCAATGTCGAACTGTGGCTTTGACCCGCAGCGAAAGAATAGAGATGAAAACGGTTTCGTTATCTGCCTCTATTGATGGGTCTAACTTGAAGCAGAGGAACTCGTTTTCGTCTGGCTAAAAGACATAGCTGGATAGAAGTGATGAAATCACTAGCTGCGTGTCCCAAAGTTAGGTGTTCTAATCCTGCCGTTATCGATTCCTACCTGGCGAGCATCTCAAGCACGTCTGACTTTCACTAATTCTAGCGACAATTCAGTTCAAATCTGATTAGCTAGATAGTTTATCTTTATCAATTCCTACACATTCTAATGGGTGCGGGAAACAAGATTATTAGCCTGATTACGCTGATGTTCGCTTACCCATTATATTTAAGTATAAAAAAAGCAGCGGGATGGCTGCTTTTTTGTATAGCTGTCTGGTTAAGACTCAAGTTGTTCTTGCTGCTTGAGTTGCTCACTGTTCTCATCTTTTTCGGAGGCCGCTTGGGTGCTATGCGCTTCCTCCATCTTCTTTTCTTCTTCTTTGGCTTTTTCGATCATTGGGGTAATGGTCGAGCCTTGAATCAAGATAGAAAACACAACTACAGCGTAAGTCATTACCAGAATGATCTCTTTCACGTCGATCAACTTGTCCTGAATAACCCAGATTCCAGATGGAATGGATAGTGCCATCGCAAGTGCTAAGCCACCACGAAGACCTCCCCAAGTCAGGATTTTTACTGACCAGCGGTTGTATTTTCTGAAACGTTTAAATCCGATGTACGAAAGGAATACACTGAGATACCGCGACGTTAGTACTAGAGGAACTGCAATGGCCATCATGATCCAGTCTTCTTCATGAAATTTAAATAGCAGCATCGACATACCTATCAATAGGAACAGAACACCGTTTAGGAATTCATCGACCAGCTCCCAAAAGTGATCCAGGTGATCTTCACTTTCTTTAGAGAAGCCAATAAAGCGTGTCCAGTTACCAATCATGATCCCTGAAACTACCATTGCCAAAGGACCCGATACGTGGATGTATTCTGCGAATGCATAACCAGCA
The DNA here is from genome assembly GCF_905175385.1 of Vibrio sp. B1FLJ16. Classification (NCBI taxonomy): domain Bacteria; kingdom Pseudomonadati; phylum Pseudomonadota; class Gammaproteobacteria; order Vibrionales; family Vibrionaceae; genus Vibrio; species Vibrio sp. B1FLJ16. Next base: position 2,703,827 of record NZ_HG992749.1, on the reverse strand, counting down.
GTAGGGACGCCTATCGTTAAAAGTAGTTCCATTGAGTGATCGTCTGTCGCACTAATTAAGTAGTGGAAGAGCAGTCCGAGCAAGAAACCGTAGAATATGCCGCCAATTGCTTCCTGGATAAATAGCATTGTCACACTTCCGACTGTAGGAGCTTCAGTGCCAAAAGCGATGGTAAATAAAGTGACAAAAATGACCAGACCGAAGCCATCGTTAAACAATGACTCACCTTCAATTTGAGTTGAGATACGTTTCGGTGCGTCCAACTTTTTAACAATAGCAAGAACTGCTATCGGGTCAGTTGGAGAAATCAATGAGCCAAACAGTAAGCAGTATATCAAGTCAAACTGAATACCAATTAGCAAGCAGATGCCATAAAGAGCAAAACCGATAAAGAACGTCGAGAACAGAGTGGCTGCAAGCGCTAATACTGTAATTTCCCATTTTTGATCTTTTAAGTTAGGTAGCTTGATACCCAGGCCACCGGCAAAAAGCAAAAAACCTAAAATGCCTTTAAGTAAGAAATTTTCGAAGTTGATACTGGTTACTGTCTGCGTAGCAATTTCCGTGAGATGAAACCAGTTGTTTTGACCTGCAATAAGGATAAGAAGGGAAAGCACCATTGAGCCAGCTGTGATAGCGATGGTAGTTTGCATCTTTCCTATTTTGCTGTTTACGAAAGCGATTAACATCGCAGCAGCGGATAGAAAACATAAAGTATGATAGACCGACATTAGAACACTCTGTTTGTAACATTTTATGAATGGAATTCTCGGCGGATGCTGCTTAAATAGCAAACATTTTTTCGTGATTCTTTTATAAGTTAAGAGCTCGATAAAATAATCATGAAATCTACGTTTGGACGTCTAGACTCCTGAAGTTTGTGTGATAGGATGGGATCATAACTAAAGGAATGAGGCTGTACTGTGGGAAGTAATGTAAGACAACAGATTGAAGCTCAGTTGAAGCAACGTATTCTTCTGATTGATGGTGGTATGGGCACCATGATTCAGGGATATAAACTTGAAGAGCAAGATTATCGAGGAGAGCGTTTTGCTGATTGGCATTGCGATCTAAAGGGTAACAACGACTTGTTGGTACTCAGTCAGCCTCAACTGATCAAGGACATCCATAGCGCTTATCTTGAAGCCGGCGCTGATATTCTTGAAACTAACACCTTTAATGCGACTACGATTGCGATGGCTGACTATGATATGGAAAGCCTTAGCGAAGAGATCAACTTTGCTGCGGCTAGGTTAGCTCGTGAAGCAGCGGATGAGTGGACCTCAAGAACACCTGATAAACCACGCTATGTAGCTGGTGTGCTTGGTCCGACAAACCGCACCTGTTCTATCTCTCCGGATGTAAATGACCCGGGTTACCGCAATGTCAGTTTTGACCAGTTAGTTGAAGCCTACTCTGAGTCGACTCGCGCTCTGATTAGAGGTGGCTCAGATCTGATCCTCATCGAAACTATTTTTGATACCTTAAACGCTAAAGCATGTGCTTTCGCAGTTGACGCTGTATTTGAAGAGTTGGGTATCTCACTACCAGTAATGATATCAGGCACAATTACCGATGCCTCAGGCCGTACTCTGTCAGGTCAAACGACGGAAGCGTTTTACAACTCTTTACGTCACGTTAAGCCACTTTCTTTTGGTTTGAACTGTGCCCTTGGCCCAGATGAACTGCGCCCATATGTTGAAGAACTCTCGCGTATCTCTGAGTCTTTTGTATCTGCACACCCGAACGCGGGCTTGCCAAATGCATTCGGTGAATATGACCTGTCTCCTGATGACATGGCTGAGCATGTTAAAGAGTGGGCTGACAGCGGGTTCTTGAACCTGATTGGTGGTTGTTGCGGTACTACTCCCGATCACATACGTCAAATGGCAGCAGTTGTTGAAAACGTTACTCCTCGCCAGTTACCTGAACTACCTGTGGCATGCCGTTTGTCAGGTCTGGAACCACTGACAATAGAAAAAGATTCCTTGTTTATTAATGTCGGTGAGCGCACTAACGTAACTGGTTCGGCTCGTTTTAAGCGCTTGATTAAGGAAGAGCTATATGACGAAGCGTTAGATGTAGCTCGGCAGCAAGTCGAAAACGGCGCACAAATCATCGATATCAATATGGATGAAGGGATGCTGGATGCAGAGGCTTGTATGGTTCGCTTCCTGAACCTTTGCGCTTCAGAGCCGGAAATTTCCAAAGTGCCTATAATGGTCGACTCTTCCAAGTGGGAAGTTATTGAAGCCGGACTGAAGTGTATTCAGGGTAAAGGTATCGTAAATTCGATTTCTCTGAAGGAAGGGAAAGAGAAATTCGTTGAGCAGGCTAAATTGATTCGCCGTTATGGTGCAGCCGTTATCGTCATGGCATTTGATGAAGTTGGCCAGGCTGATACTCGAGAGCGAAAAATAGAAATTTGTACTAATGCTTACCGTATCTTGGTTGATGAAGTCGGCTTCCCGCCAGAAGACATTATTTTTGACCCGAATATTTTTGCTGTCGCGACAGGTATTGATGAGCACAACAACTACGCTGTTGACTTTATTGAAGCGGTTGGTGACATCAAGCGTGACTTACCACATGCGATGATATCTGGTGGTGTGTCTAACGTATCTTTCTCTTTCCGCGGTAATAACTATGTGCGCGAGGCGATTCACGCTGTATTCCTTTACCACTGTTTTAAAAACGGTATGGATATGGGGATCGTTAATGCCGGTCAGCTGGAGATTTACGATAACGTACCGGAAAAGCTGCGTGAAGCGGTCGAAGACGTGGTATTGAACCGTCGTAATGATGCGACTGAAAGGCTGTTGGATATTGCTGCTGAATATGCAGATAAAGGCGTTGGTAAAGAAGAGGATGCCTCTGCACTGGAATGGCGTACCTGGCCGGTAGAAAAACGCTTGGAACACGCTCTGGTTAAAGGTATTACTGAGTTCATTGTGCAGGATACAGAAGAAGCCCGCGTTAACGCCTCGAAACCATTGGAGGTAATTGAAGGCCCGTTAATGGATGGCATGAACGTGGTCGGTGACCTGTTTGGTGAAGGAAAGATGTTCCTGCCTCAGGTCGTGAAATCAGCACGTGTAATGAAGCAGGCGGTTGCTCACCTAGAACCTTATATCAATGCAGAAAAGCAATCAGGGTCGAGTAACGGTAAGATCTTGCTAGCAACGGTGAAAGGCGATGTACATGATATCGGAAAAAATATCGTGGGTGTTGTTCTGCAATGTAATAACTACGAGATCATTGACCTCGGCGTTATGGTGCCTTGCGAGAAGATCCTAAAAGTCGCCAAAGAAGAGAACGTCGATATTATCGGCTTGTCAGGACTGATTACCCCGTCTTTAGATGAAATGGTACACGTAGCGAAAGAGATGGAACGTCTGGATTTTGACCTTCCATTGCTGATTGGCGGCGCAACAACCTCGAAAGCGCACACTGCGGTCAAGATAGAGCAGAACTACAAGCATCCGGTTGTTTATGTGAACAACGCATCACGGGCAGTTGGGGTATGTACGTCGCTGCTATCTGATGAGTTGCGACCTGGATTTGTCGAAAAACTCGATGAAGATTATGTTCGTGTACGTGATCAGCATAGCCGTAAGAAGCCAAGAACCAAGCCGGTAACACTAGAAGAAGCTCGTGCCAACAAAGTAGCGATTGACTGGAGTGCTTATACTCCTCCTGCTCCTAAGAAGCCGGGTATTCATATCTTTGATGATTTTGATGTTGCTACTTTGCGTCAGTACATCGACTGGACACCATTCTTTATGACCTGGTCACTTGTCGGTAAATACCCGACTATCTTCAAACATGAAGAAGTCGGTGAAGAAGCGCAGCGCTTGTTCCATGATGCGAATGAACTGCTTGATCGTGTTGAACGTGAAGGTTTACTCAATGCACGTGGTATTTGTGGTCTGTTCCCGGCAGCTAGCGTGGGTGATGACATTGAAGTTTATTCTGATGAGTCTCGCAGCGAAGTCGCGAAAGTTTTATGTAACCTTCGACAGCAAACTGAAAAGCCAAAAGGCTTTAACTATTGTCTGTCAGATTACGTTGCACCTAAAGTTTCCGGTAAGCACGACTGGGTTGGGGCGTTTGCAGTGACTGGTGGTATTGGTGAACGTGAACTGGCTGATGAATACAAGGCTAAAGGTGATGATTACAACGCGATCATGATCCAGGCTGTTGCGGATCGCTTAGCTGAAGCCTTTGCAGAGTATCTGCACGAACGGGTAAGAAAAGAGATCTGGGGTTATGCTGAGGATGAGAATTTAACCAACGATGATCTGATTCGTGAAAAGTATCAGGGAATTCGACCTGCACCGGGTTATCCGGCATGTCCTGAGCATACTGAAAAAGCGCCATTATGGGATCTTTTAGATGTCGAAGAGAATATCGGTATGTCACTGACTTCGAGTTATGCGATGTACCCGGGGGCTTCTGTTTCTGGTTGGTATTTCTCGCACCCTGATTCTCGTTACTTTGCGATCGCACAGATCCAGGAAGATCAGCTGGAAAGTTACGCTGAACGTAAAGGCTGGGACCGGTTAGAGGCAGAGAAGTGGTTAGGTCCAAATATTAACGGTTAATCAGTTGAAAAGTAGAAGGGCTGCCAGTGGCAGCCCTTTGTTATTTTGTCTTGTTGAAAGTTTGGTACTTATCGTTCAAACAACTCGGTGTGTAGTTTCTGAATTGCCAGCTGTGATTCTGATTTGTGCAGCAGGAAACACAAGTTATGTGGGCTTGCACCGTAGCAAATCATACGCAGGTTAAAGTCTTCTAGCGTACCGAAGACTTGCTTCGCGTAGCCTTTAGTGCCACTCATATTATTACCTATCAGCGCGACTAAACATAAATCGTGCTCGACTTCTACTTTACACAGCTCTTCCAGCTCTTCTCTTACTTCCTGAGGTAACTGCGGTGCGCCGCCAGACGTATCGGTTTGGTCCAGTGTCAGTGAGACACTGATTTCAGAAGTGGTAATCAGGTCTACCGAAATTTTGTGTTTAGCCAGTATTTCGAATACTTTCGCCAGGAAACCGTATGCGTGGAACATGTTTGCACTACGCAGTGTCACCATTGTCTGGTTGCAACGTAATGCCAGAGCCCGGTACAACGGTGAGCTTTCTACTTGATGGCGAATCCAGGTGCCGCCGGCTTCCGGATCTTTAGAAGAACCGACAAAAACCGGTATGTCGTGGCGTAGCGCTGGTACCAGCGTGGAAGGGTGAAGGATCTTCGCGCCAAAATTTGCCATCTCTGACGCTTCACTGAAGCTGATTTCCGGAATCGGTGATGCTTTTGGCGCAATACGCGGATCGGTTGTATAGATGCCAGGGACATCGGTCCAAATTTCCAGGCCGGAAGCCTTTACACCCTCAGCGATAAGCGCAGCGCTGTAGTCACTGCCACCGCGACCTAACGTCGTAGTGTTGCCTTCCTCGTCAGAACCGATAAAGCCCTGAGTAATCACGATCGATTCCTGACACAGTGGTACGAGTTTCTCTTGCGCCAGCTGAAAAATGGCTTCGACGTTCGGTTCAGCACGGCCGAAGTTGTTGTCGGTTCTTAGCACTTCGCGTATATCGAAACGCACTGCATTAATGCCACGCTCTCTCATCAGTTGAGCCAGAATGTGTGTTGACATCAGTTCACCACATGCAACCAAATGATCTGTTAGCTTAGTGCTGGCTTGAATGGATGCGGCTTCGGCTAAGCTGGTGACCGTGTCCAGAATCGCGTAAACCTCCGTGGTTGCTTCCGTAGCATCTCTTAGCTCACCAAGAATAGCGTCATGAATTTCCGCGAGTTTACGCAGCAACTCGGCACGTTGCTCCTGATCCTGGACACCATTGGCCAGTTCCACCAATAGGTTTGTTACACCTGAACAAGCGCTGCTAACGACAAGGCGAGTATTTGGATTGTTTTCGATAATGGTGGCACAACGACTCATTGCCTCAAAGTTGGCAACACTGGTTCCACCGAATTTTGCTACGTTAAATGCGCTCACTGCGTTCTCCCACGACTTCCTAGAAAATAATGTATATCCGATATTTAGTGAGGAGAGGAGCAGAGCAAAAAGAGAGGTATCTAAAATGTCATTTGAAATATGTACCCTCAGAAGCTCTTCATCAGACGGTGCTGATGACAGTTGATGGGACTCAACCCAGGTCAACCGACAAGTCAAACCCTGCAATTTTGACTTACCTCGGCACTACTCCCCCTCAATGGTTTGTATTGGAATTGCGGTTCCACAAATCATCTACCTGGGTAGTGCTCCTCTTCCACATAAAGCTCAAACATTGAACGGTTTTACCGCTGTAATGTCAATCAATATTTCCACTATTCTTATGATTTCTACTAACGAATTTGTGATGGTTATTTGTACTCAATACTTATAGCTAATTGCCGAGCTACACAAAATCCATTAGTGTGATGCCTCTGGTGCCCGAGACCTTATACCCAAATAACCTCAAGATGCTAGGTTCAGCGAGAATGACTTGGCTTACAGGCGCGGCAACGATTTGAAGATCTAGTGGTTCTAAATCAAAAATCGTTAACAAAGGCTGTGAGCCAAGGCAACTCGCCCTTTAGGAGCGTGTCACTGACACAGTTTCAGCGTCATATAACTTGGAAATAGCTTGCTATTCCACTACGTTATTTTCCTCAAACTTGTGCCAGTGACAACGCTCTGAATCCTGCATCTTGAAGTCATTTGGGTATACTAAACTCTAAAAATAATCGTTCTCCTCGGGCTAAATAACGTTAAACAAGGAGCTGACATGCCGATCCAAAGTTTTATTCCCCCGCATCGTATACTTATGGGACCTGGACCTTCAGATATTTACCCTCAGGTACTGCAAGCGCTGAGTCGCCCGACAGTCGGTCACCTGGACCCGCTATTCATCGCTATGATGGATGAACTAAAACAGTTGCTGAAATACGCGTTTCAGACTGAAAATGAGTTCACTATCGCGGTTTCTGCTCCCGGCAGTGCTGGTATGGAAACGTGTTTCGTTAACCTGATTGAAAAAGGTGACAAAGTCATCGTATGCCGCAATGGTGTTTTTGGTGAGCGCATGCGTGAAAACGTAGTTCGAGCTGGCGGCGAAGTGGTCGTTGTCGACGATGAATGGGGAATGCCAGTTTCCGTCGATAAAGTAGAACAGGCTCTGCAGCAGCATCCGGATACTAAAATTTTAGCTTTTGTCCATGCGGAAACTTCTACCGGGGCAGTGAGTGATGCTCAGGCTCTGGGCAAATTAGCCAAGCAATACAATGCACTTTCTATTGTTGATGCAGTTACGTCTCTGGGTGGGGTGCCGCTAAAAGTTGATGAGTGGCAACTGGATGCTGTGTATTCGGGCAGTCAGAAATGCCTATCATGTGTGCCGGGATTGTCACCAGTAACGTTTTCACAGGGTGCAATTGACAGAATTCAGTCGCGAACAACGCCGGTGCAAAGCTGGTTCCTGGACCAGAGTTTAGTCCTCGGTTACTGGAGTGGTGAAGGCAAGCGAAGCTACCATCATACTGCGCCGGTTAACAGCCTGTATGCTTTGCATGAAGCATTACTGATGCTGAAAAATGAAGGCCTTGAAAATGCGTGGGCTCGTCATCAGCGAATGCATGAAAAACTAAAAGAAGGTTTGCAGAAGCTTGGTTTTGAGTTTGTTGTTGAAGAAGCTTATCGCTTGCCTCAGCTGAACGCGATTTATGTACCGGAAGGCACTGATGAAGCGAAAGTCCGTGCTCACCTGTTAGAAACGTATAATCTGGAAATTGGTGCCGGGCTTGGCGCACTGGCTGGAAAAGCGTGGCGTATTGGTCTGATGGGATATGGTGCCCGTCCGGAAAATGTTGCTCTCTGCCTGAAAGCGCTGGAAGAATCACTTACTGAGTAATACCAATCCCGGTAATTATCTCGTGATAAATTTGCCGGCACTGGTTAATTAGCTGAATCAAAAAGCGAAGGTTACCCTTCGCTTTTTTGTTGAGTTATTCAGCTTCTGCCAGAACAGGTGACGCTGATTGAGCTTTTGAAGGCGGCTGATAATTCACTCGACTAAAATCCACCTTAGGAAATAAAAATTGCGCTTCTGCACGGATTTGTTCAGCTTTACTGGTGTCATCGAGCCCCTGATAAGCGAGGATCAAATTATTATAGAAAGCAGGGCGTGGCTTATCTTTAATAATATTCAGTGACCAGTCGATGTACGGCTGGATTAAGCTGGGATCCTGTGTGTGTAAGCCTATATTCAGGAAAGTGCTGTACACATCCCAGTCAAACCTGTCTTTCCAGACCACAGGATTACTGACTTGATTGAGGATGTCCGGATTTGTTGGACGTGTGGTCTCAAACTTTGTCAGTATGTAATTGGTATGTAAGGCACTTACCATATAAAACGTAAACACAGCGGGGATAAGCAAGCTGAAAACGCGCAGCAAGCTTTTCGTGATTTTAGTGAAACCGGCCTGACGATAACGTGCGACCCGCTGATCGACCCAGTAAAGTAAAATGACGAAAATTATCCAATGCACCAAAGAGTGATAAAACGGGTACTCTAGCTGCGTATGTAAAACGATAGGGATGAACAAAGCTAGCAAAGCTAATCGGGTTCCGCGCTTTGCCTGAGAAATTCTGTGCAGCACCAGCGCCATGGCTAAAAAGATACCTAAAACAGGTAGTAAGCCGCCTTCTACCCCCCAATATAATAACTCATTGTGCGGGTGATCCATGGAAGGTAATCCGGCTGGATACTTCTCATTTAAGGCGTGCTGGCGAGCGGTATAAAGTATGTATTCGGACTCAAACTTACCATACCCATACCCCGTAAATGGCTTTTCAATCACCATATCTAAGGTTTGCGGGAAAGTGTAAGCACGAGGGGATTCCATATGGACTTTCTCTGTGGCTAATCCATCACCATCCGGAAAAGCGATATTCATAACGACTGCCGACAGCAGTAGTCCTGATGCCAGAGATATGACCCAATGAGTGAAACGCCTCTTGGTATTATAACGGTACATGTAGGGGATGATCAGTAGCACAGCAACCAGAGAGACAAGCCAACCTGTTCTTGACGCAAGTGCAACGATCAACGGCAGGGTTAAAACTGGTACAGCATACAGAAGATAAACATCACTGAGTTTGCGGTCGTACTTATATGGCTGGCGAGCTAACAAGTAACTCGCAATCACAAGTCCAGTTGCAAGAAAACTTGCCATTACATTGGGTTGCTGGAATATGCCATACGGTCGGTTGGAGACCGTGTTGTAGCCGAAGGGGTTGCCGGGCTTAAAGTAAAGGTACTGTGTCAGACCGAAAATCGCTTCGATGACGACAGCCATTACAATAAACCATAAGATACGTTGCCGGTGCTTATTACTAAAATGGAACTGTTGCAAGACGACAAAAAACAGCCAGCCACACCATAATCCTATTAGCTTGTTTGCCGCCAAGTCAGTGTTCGCATTCGGGTAAAATACCGGCACGGTCATTATGATGACACAGATAAGCAGGCCGAAAGTCAGTTTGGAATATCTTAATGCCTGACTACGGGCGATCTGATAGCAACCAATCCCGAGTACAAAGCTGAAGGCTATCCAGGTAGTTGCATTAAATGAAAGGGCTAACCCTGCGCCGCCGGGATTAGGCATAAAAAAGTGCATTGCCAGTACAAAGAGTACTGCCAGAGCGATAAGGAGCTTGCGGTTGAGAGGAACCTGAACTTTTTCTGGTGACAGTTTAGTTCCGCTTACATGTATAGTAGCCATAGACATTACATTGCTTTGAATTTAAAAGACCAGCAATGCTGGCCTTTCAGATTAATGACGCTACTTTACCTGTTTTTTCTACTTCAACATAGGCTTAAGAAAGCGTGCGGTATGTGATCCTTCGATCAGGGACACATCTTCAGGTGTACCCTCAGCGATAATTTCGCCTCCGCCTTGTCCGCCTTCCGGCCCCAGGTCGACTATCCAGTCTGCGGTTTTGATGACATCCAAGTTGTGCTCGATGACCACAACAGTATTACCGTGGTCTCGCAGACGATGTAAGACAGCCAGTAATTGTTGAATATCATGGAAATGGAGTCCAGTGGTTGGCTCATCCAAAATGTAGAGCGTTTTACCGGTATCGCGTTTGGACAGTTCTTTTGCTAGCTTCACGCGCTGTGCTTCACCACCAGATAGAGTGGTTGCCGCTTGTCCAAGACGAATGTATGACAAGCCTACATCCATTAATGTTTGTAATTTACGTGCAATGACAGGTACGGGTTCAAAGAACTCGCGCGCATCTTCTACCGTCATTTCCAGTACTTCATCAATGGTTTTGCCTTTGTAGCGTACTTCTAGAGTTTCGCGGTTGTATCGCTTACCTTTACAAACATCACAAGGCACGTAAACATCCGGCAGGAAGTGCATTTCAACTTTAATCACACCATCGCCCTGACAAGCTTCACAACGGCCACCACGAACGTTAAAACTGAAACGCCCTGGTTTGTAGCCACGTGAACGTGATTCTTGCGTACCTGCAAAGAGTTCACGTATCGGGGTAAAAATGCCCGTGTAGGTAGCAGGGTTAGAGCGAGGCGTTCTGCCAATCGGACTCTGATCGATGTCGATCACTTTATCAAAGTGCTCCAACCCTTTGATTGACTTGTAAGGTGAAGGGTGAGCCGTTGTTGCGCCATTTAACTGGGTATGTGCGATCTTGAAGAAGGTATCGTTAATCAGGGTTGATTTTCCTGAACCTGACACGCCAGTAATACAACTGAATAAGCCGACAGGCACTGACAAATTAACATTTTTCAGGTTATTACCCGTTGCGCCGATAAGTTCGACAGTTTTCTTCGGATCGCGGGGAGTACGCTCTTTAGGTATGGCTATTTCTTTGGCACCACTTAAGTACTGACCTGTGAGAGAGTCAGGATTAGCAATGATCTCCGCCATTGTGCCTTCAGCTACGACATTACCGCCGTGTACCCCTGCGCCCGGACCAATATCAATCACGTGGTCAGCACAACGGATCGCGTCTTCATCATGTTCTACAACTAATACCGTATTACCCAAGTCTCGCAGATGAGTGAGAGTTTTCAATAGGCGTTCATTGTCACGCTGGTGGAGACCAATCGAAGGTTCATCCAGTACGTACATCACCCCGACTAGACCCGCGCCAATTTGGCTCGCCAGGCGAATACGTTGCGCCTCACCACCTGATAATGTCTCAGCACTACGTGATAAATTAAGGTAGTTCAGCCCCACGTTGACTAAAAATTGTAGACGGTCATTGATCTCTTTCATTACCTTTTCGGCAATTTGTGCACGCTGACCTTCTAGTTGGAGAGTTTCAAAGAAAGATAGAGCATCGGCAATACTCAGCTCTACGATTTCCGGCAAGGCGGTGTCAGCAATGAACACGTTCCGTGCTTCTAAGCGCAGTCGGGTACCATTGCAGCTTGAACAAGACTTAGTTGAAATGTATTTCGCTAGCTCTTCACGCACAGAGTTTGACTCAGTATCCCGGTAGCGACGCTCCAGAGTGTTTAGTATCCCTTCAAATGGGTGACGCTTAACTCGGATATCACCTCGATCATTGATGTACTTAAACTCAATCTCAGTGCGGCCGGAGCCCTTCAATATGACGTCTTGGGTCTTCTTTGGCAGCGAATTAAACGGAGCGTGGAGATCAAAACCATAGTGATCAGCCAGAGAGGAGAGCATCTGGAAGTAGTAGTAATTCTTTTGGTCCCAGCCGCGGATTGCGCCTTGTGCCAGGCTTAATGAATCATCCACAATAACTCGGCTTGGATCGAAATATTGTTGCACTCCAAGCCCGTCACAAGTGCCGCAAGCACCTGCCGGGTTATTGAATGAAAATAGCCTCGGTTCTAGCTCTTGCATGCTGTAACCACACTGGGGACAGGCGAAGTTTGCAGAGAAGATAATTTCTTCGCCGTCACCATCCATCGGAGCCACAACAGCAATACCACCAGAAAGTTCAAGCGTCGTCTCGAATGATTCCGCCAGACGTTGCTGCAGGTCAGGACGAACTTTAAAACGATCGACGACCACTTCGATGGTGTGCTTTTTATGTAACTCAAGCGTTGGTGGATCAGAAAGATCACAAGTTTCACCATCAATACGAGCCCGGATAAAGCCTTGTGCAGCCAGATTTTCTAAGGTTTTTACGTGTTCGCCTTTACGTTCCTTAACGATTGGAGCCAGCAGCATCATTTTGCTGCCTTCGGGTAACTCCAGCACCTTGTCCACCATCTGGCTGATGGTTTGAGCTGCAAGAGGAGCATGGTGTGTCGGGCAGCGAGGTTCGCCAACACGAGCGTACAGCAGTCGCAGGTAGTCGTAGACTTCCGTGATTGTACCTACGGTTGAGCGTGGGTTATGAGACGTTGATTTCTGTTCGATAGAAATTGCTGGTGATAAGCCTTCGATATGATCGACATCCGGCTTTTCCATAAGAGACAAGAACTGGCGTGCATAAGCAGAGAGAGACTCTACATAGCGTCTTTGACCTTCAGCATACAAGGTATCGAAAGCGAGAGAAGACTTACCAGAACCACTTAGTCCGGTAATAACCGTCAGCTTATCGCGAGGGATAGTGAGGTTAATGTTCTTGAGGTTATGGGTTCGGGCACCGCGAACTTCTATTTTATCCATCGTTTTTGCTCTAAATAACCAAATGCGGCAAGTATTACATAGTGTGAGAAATGTGCAAAGAAATACTGGACAAAAAAACAGTAAACAAAAGCCCGACTTTTAGCCGGGCTTTATGGTTAATACTGAACAATATGCTTGAAAAAGTTATGCTTCGCGTTTAGTTGCGTGCTTACCTAGCTCAGACTTTACTTCATCTTTAAGGTACATGTTTTCGAAGCAGTAATTTGTTGCTTCGATGTAGCCTTCAACGCTACCACAGTCAAAACGCTTACCTTTAAATTTGTAAGCAATTACGCAGCCTGCTTGTGCTTGTTTTAGTAGTGCATCAGTGATCTGAATCTCGCCACCTTTACCCGGTTCGGTATTTTCGATCAGTTCAAAGATATCAGGAGTCAGAATGTAGCGACCAATGATTGCCAGATTACTTGGTGCTGTACCTGGTTCCGGTTTTTCAACCATGTCATCGACACGGTAGATGCCTTCTTTGATCATTTCGCCAGAGATAACACCGTACTTATGAGTTTCATCAACAGGTACTTCTTGTACCGCAACGATAGAACAACGGAATTGTTTGAACAATGCGACCATTTGCGCGAGTACGCCTTCATCCTCATTTACACAAAGGTCATCAGCTAAAACCACTGCAAATGGTTCATCACCAACCAGTTCACGGCCGGTTAGGATCGCGTGTCCAAGGCCTTTCATTTCTCTCTGGCGGATGTAGGTAAAGTTTGCAGAGTCAATGATTTCACGGATGTCTACCAGCAGCTCTTCTTTATTCGTACCACTGATTTGGTGTTCCAGTTCGTAGTTCTTATCAAAGTGATCCATGATTGAGTGTTTACCACGGCCAGTAACAATACACATGCCGTTCATACCAGCCTGGATCGCTTCTTCTACGCCGTACTCAATTAATGGTTTATTCACTACTGGCATCATCTCTTTTGGCATTGACTTGGTCGCTGGGAGGAAGCGCGTACCATAGCCTGCTGCAGGGAATAGACACTTTTTAATCATTGGGGGATTATCCTTTCTCGTCATTATCTTCAAGATCTGAGGATAACTTTAGCACGAGAGTTGCATAGTAATCATGATTAAAGTAGGAAAAAGTGTGATTTTGGGAGCGGAAAAAGAATGAGCAGCCCAAATAAGGTCATTTGAGCTGCGTGTGTTTTCATAGAAATCAGGACATCAGGTTCTGATCTGCCCACGCAATGGCTTGGACACGGTTTTTCACCGAAAGCTTTTTAAATATTTGATACAGGTGTGACTTGATTGTAAATTCGCTGACAAATAACTCTTCCGCCATTTGGCTGTTCGAGGCTCCGTCCTGAAGACAACGTAGGACCTGCAATTCCCGGATGGTCAGATCTACGGTCGCGGGCGCTGTATGAGTGTTGATGACATTGCGGTAATAGTGCAATAGCTGGCTGGAGACATTGCGTGGCAACCAGTTTTGTCCATTAATAATACCTCTTAGCCCTTCTCCTACTTGTTCGAGCGAATCTTCGGCATAAAACACCCCTTTTAGTTGGCCGAAACAGAGCAGTTCATCTGTAGTAAGGCGCTTCGGAACGTTAAATATAATCGTCTCAAAATTCTTCCAGACTAAAGGCAAGTTTTTAATCGATTGAACAAGAGCTTTATGTTCACTGAAATCAATGAGCAGGATTTTATTGCGATGTTCCGGCTGTGCCTCCATTAGTGCATCCGTTGAGATCACGGGAATACTAATCTCGATGTATTTTTCCAGTGCTGTTACTTTTTGGGCGGCGTTATCTTCCATGCTGATCAGAAATAGCTTTCTGGCGTAGGCTGACTTTCTCACAAGCTCAAATCTCCCAGTGTTCAGTTAAGGCAATAAATTGGCATCAAAGAGGCATTAGAGCTACATGTTTGATGAATAAATGCGTCGAGATTCAAAGGTTGACACTGGTGAGGCTGCAACACGAATCAAAAATGTTACATAGATGATCGAATAGTTATTTTGGTTCTGGAAAACGGCTAGATAGAACACAATGGTATTAGACTTTAATCAAATCATTAAAGCGTGCTATTCTAATGCGCTAAAATTTTATATATCCAGAGTGAAACGGAGCACATCATGGCCAGCCGTGGAGTTAACAAAGTTATTTTGGTGGGGAATCTAGGTAATGACCCTGAAATTCGTTATATGCCTAACGGCGGTGCAGTAGCAAACATTACTATTGCCACTTCTGAATCATGGCGTGATAAAGCGACTGGCGAACAGCGCGAAAAAACAGAATGGCACCGTGTTGTGCTGTTTGGCAAGCTAGCTGAAGTAGCTGGTGAATACCTTCGTAAAGGTTCTCAGGTTTACATTGAAGGGCAACTTCAGACACGTAAATGGCAAAACCAGCAAGGTCAGGATCAGTACACGACAGAGGTTGTCGTCCAAGGCTTTAATGGTGTAATGCAAATGCTGGGCGGACGCTCTCAGGGTGGTGCTCCAGCTTCAGGTGGTCAACCGCAGCAGCAAGGTGGTTGGGGTCAGCCTCAGCAACCTGCACAGCAGCCATACAATGCGCCTAAGCAACAACAGCCACAACAACAGGCTCCGCAGCAGCAACCGCAGCAACAGTATAATGAACCACCAATGGATTTCGACGACGACATTCCGTTCTGAGTGCGCCGTTTTGCTTTGTAAATCAAGTGCTTACGGTTATTTATAATCACAAGTATAGGCTGTTGGAAAGCCTATTGCAAGCCTGACTTATCCTTGCTTAGTAATAAGCTTGAACCTTGAAAAAGGAAGGGGAGTGCAGCATGTTAGGTAAAAGGCTGGTGGCGGGGAAACTATCTACTTTGCGCCAGTCATTGCAAGTCCTATAAGGTTAAACCTGATTGGTTGAATCACAGTTCATAGTGGGTTTCGGGATATCTTTGACTCACGATAGTTCAGGAGTCTTACCAAAGTTTATGACAATTATGTTTAGAAGGTTGTCATATCCAACAACTTTGGCACCTGCTCGGTGAGAGTGGTAATTGGACGTAAGTGGAACCTAAGTAGGACGTATCTTGACTACAGAGAAATACGGGATCATCTAAGTTGGTTTGAACTAAACAACCAATATGATGACAGAGTCTCCATAGTACCCAACGTAGCTTTGTAATGAAGTGGCAATTGGTTTAAATCCAATCTGAAACCTAAGTATAAGTGATAAAGCAATTTATCGTGAAAGCATAGATGTAAGGGGGAAGGGAGGCAGTTAGACACAATACTAATAGAAGCGAGGTTCGATAGTCAGTGCTATCAGCAAGAACACTCAAAGCTCTAAGTGGTATTAACAAAGCAAGTATACAGGGTCATAAGGTCAAGAAACTGCACAAATTAATGTGTAATAACCTCGACTTATGGGCAACGGCTTATGCCAACATTTACTCTAATCGTGGTGCCATGACGAAAGGAGTTAATGATAATACGCTCGATGGAATGGGTAATGATAGGGTTCTAAATCTAGTCAGCCTAATCAAATCGTCGGACTACCGCCCTAAACCTTGTAGACGCACTTACATACCCAAGGATGCAAGGAAGCCAAACGGTAAGAAACGACCTCTTGGAATACCCAGCGGTGACGACAAGTTAATTCAAGAAGTCATGAGAATGATCCTTGAAGAGATCTATGAACCTATCTTCAGTGACTGGAGCTATGGTTTTCGTAGAAATCGTTCCTGTCACACAGTACTAACTGAAATTCGTAACAGTTGGAAGGGAACTAAGTGGGTATGTGATGTAGACATAAAAGGTTACTTCGACAACATCGACCATAATCTATTGCTCAAATTCTTAAGTAAAAGAATAGACGATAAAGCTTTTCTAGCACTGGTTAAAAAGTTCTTGAAAGCTGGCTATATGGAAGATTGGCGTTACTTTGGCACCCACAGTGGAACTCCACAGGGTGGAATTATTTCACCGATACTCGCCAACGTGTTCCTCCACGAACTTGACGAATTCATGAAAATGAAGATTAAAGAGTTTAGCAAAGGGGATAGAAGAAAACCAAACCCAGAGTACAAGAAAGCTCTACAGAATCGAGCAAATCGTATAAAGTGGATAAGGCAAGGATATGGTGCAACTGGTCTTCATGCTGACGAGCAAAAGCTTGAAAAGTGGAAACTAGAAGCAATTGATCTAGAAAAGAAGCTGGCAAACACGTCCAGTGTATTGATGGATGATCCTGCTTTTAAACGGATGCGTTACGTTCGTTATGCTGACGATTTTCTGATAGGGATTATTGGTTCAAAAAATGAAGCGAAAGAAGTGATGAAAGAAGTCACTGAATTTGTGGAATCAGAGCTGAAACTTGAAGTCTCTAAAGAAAAGTCAAGCATAGTAGATCCGAAACAAGGTTTTGTATTTCTCGGATATGAAGTTAAATGTCGTAGGGAAAACAAACGAGTTAAATGTGTTGTGGGACACAACTCGGATGGCAGTAAAACTCACGCTGTAAAGCGTACAATTACTGAACACATTCACCTTGGTGTACCGAGAGAGAAAATTCAAAAATTTTGTGCTCTACGTGGCTATGGGGAATACGATTCGCACAATGATAAGAGTAGAAGCAAGCCCGTTATGACATTTTTGTCTGATTACGAGATAATCAGTCAATACAATGCCGAAATGCGCGGTTATGCAAACTACTACAATTTGTCGCCAGTTCTGTATCTCAATAAATTACATTGGATCTGGATGAATAGTCTATTCAAAACGCTGGCAAACAAGCATCAGACATCAAGGACTAAGATTGCTAAGCGATTGAGGCAACCTGATGGAAGATACGTTCATCGTGAGCATCGAAATAATAAAATCTACGAGCTGGAAATTTTCCAGCTAAAAAACAGAAGTGTGTCGATGGCAGATTTCATTGATCCGTTACCTAATACATTTAAGTATACGTCTCGAACTGAACTGCTTGATAGAATGGCAGCAAGAAAATGTGAATATTGTGGTACTCAATCTGGATATTTGGAAGTTCACCATGTGCGTAAACTAAAAGATATCAAGGGTGATGCAGAACCTTGGAAACGACTAATGATCTCCCGAAGGAGAAAGACTTTAGTACTATGCAAGGACTGCCATATAGATTTACATCGCGGGAAGCTACCTGACTATCGCAACTTTGCTAAAGTCTAATGGAGAGCCGTATGCATAGAAATGTGCATGTACGGTTCGGTGGGGGGACAACGGCTAACCCTATTAGGGCGCACGTGTTCTACCCAATCGAAAGACAAATTTAAAAATGTTGAAAAATACACTAAAGGCCGCTAATAGCGGCCTTTTTTATTGTTTTCTTTTGTCAGAAAGATATCTAGCTTTTTCATTGTTGGCCGATATCACTACTAAATTGATGAATGTATTAATGATATATTCACCCCTATCACAATCTGATTAATCAGATTGAGGCATAATCACCGTTCAAGTATAAATACTTCAATAAGGTATATAGTGAATAGAAAAGGAATTTGGCATTCATGAGGTATACCCCAACTCTTAAACTCAGCACCCGGCTGGTGGCATTTGTCACCATGATCGTCATATGCGCAATGTTTATCTTGTTTGTCGGTGCTACTCTCTCTTTTAAACGGCTTGGCCAAGAGTACCTTACTCATTATCTGGACGGGATCGTTGAGGTGGTCGATAAGGAGATGGAAGATCCTGATGCGGCTTACTCTATGCAGCGCTGGATGCCGAAGATGCTCCAGGCCAGTAACATTGTTGAAATGACATTAACGACCAATAATGCGGTCGTATACCGTTTTAAAGATACTTCCCATAAAATGGAAGAGTCTGTCCTGTTCGAAAAAGAGTATCCGCTTACTCACAATCAGGGCTACGTTATCCATTTTAAGGCGATTCCCCCCTACATGGGCTTTGGCTACTCAATCCAGGCACTGTGGTCTATTACACTGGCCGTCATTCTGATCATATTTTGTCTGATGCGAGGTCTGGCATGGCTCAGGGAGCAGCTGGCTGGTTCGGAAATGCTTGAAGAGCGGGGCAGAATGATACTGGCTGGCCGCGTTGAGCAATATGCCAAGGGCGATGAATCTGAATGGCCCTACACTGCAAGTGAAGCTCTTGATGTCCTGATAGAAGAGCTACAGGACGCACGCAAGGAGCGAAGCCGATTTGATACCTTTATCCGGACTCAGACATTTCTGGATAAATTAACCGGAACTGCAAATCGGGTACTGTTTGACAGCAAGCTGGAATCAGCGTTACTGGAAAGCGGATCACGTGGTGCTGTGTTGCTGGTACGAATCCATGACTGGAAGCTGGTGGAGGAAGAGCAAGATAAGCAGCTCTCCGACGACTTTATTGTTGAAGTGGGCAGCCTGCTCTCCAATCTGGTTCAGCGCTATCCTGACGTTGTTTTTTCCCGTTATTATGATGCTGACTTTGCGCTCTTCTTACCCAACCAGGATACAAAAGGTGTGGCTAATTTAGCTTCGCAGTGTATCCGTCAGATGGAAAAACTCACTCCCCCTGAGCCTTTAGAACCTGATAACTGGTGCCATATTGGCATTACGATGTATAAGCAGGGTGAACGGCATAGTCAGATCATTGATGAAGCGGAAACCGCGTTGCGTAGTGCCCAGTTGCAAGGCAGTAACAACTGGAGCCGCTTTAAAAAATGGAGCCATGATGAAGAGGTCAGAGGTAGCGTAAGATGGCGTACGCTATTCGATTCAGCCTTAACCACTGATAACGTGCTTCTGTATACACAGACTGTGCGAGAAGTGGCTGATAACTCGGACCAAAAAGTACTCTATCAGGCCCTGACATGCCGGATTCTGGATCCTGAAAACGGGATAGTTAAGGCGTCCAGGTTTATATCAGCTGTTAGACAGGTTGGATATGAGGCGCAAATGGATCGGGCAGTTATCAATAAATTCTTAAGGCATTATAGGGAAAATTCTGATAGCAGCTTGTGTTACGCTCTAAACCTTCATGTGACGCCGTTTTCTAATCGAGAGCATTTCAAATGGTTTCGGGATGAACTGTTGCAGTTAACCCAGGAGCAAAGAATGTGTCTCATTTTTGAGTTTGTGGAAGCTCAATTTGTAAGACACTTAGACTTTATGCGACCAGTCGCTAAAATGCTTGCCGGTTTGGGTTGCCGACTGATGATAGGTCAGGCCGGGCGAACGATAGTCAGTAGTCACTATTTAAAAGAGACAGATATTCAATATCTTAAGCTTCATCGCAGCTTGGTGACAAAAATCGATCAGCGGCACGAGAACCAACTTTTTATTCGTAGTATGTTGGGTGCAGCTGTAAACAGTAAAACCCAGACTATCGCTGTCGGCATTGAGAACCGCAATGAGTTAAGCACGTTAATAGAATTGGGTATTTATGGTGGTCAGGGGCGTTACTTCTCTGCAGAGCGTCAATATCTTCCTCGTCCACAAACCATGCAAGGTAGTCGAACAGAGCCCCAAGTTAAGCCGGGGAAACGAAATCGCTGGCGTAAAAATAAAGATAATAATCATGGATTTTAAAGCAGTATTAGACAAGTTTAAGCGAACATCAGGTGGTGGGCGCACTTGCTTTTTGGTAATTCAGCCAGACGCAGTATATTTATCAACTTCAGCGAAGAAGGGCCGACCGTCCCGTTTTGAGGTCTCTGAATCAAACTGGGAGAAAGCAGCTGAGCAGGCACTCAGTGTTGCTGCCGGTTCTTATGACTCACTAAAGGTAGTGTTATCTCACAATTACTACCAGATGTATCAAATAGACAAACCTGCTATGCCACGTCACGAGTGGCCGGCTGCGCTACCATTTTTGTTGAAAGAGCTGATCTCAGAGCGTGCAGTTGACATTGTTGCCGATGCAGTGGAGCTGTCTAACTCAAACAAAGTGCAGTCTTATGTCTTGCCTAGAAAAGTGTTAGACAATATTGTGCAGCTTGCCAATCGAGTTCATTTGCCACTGGACGCGGTGATTCCTGAAGACTGTGTCTGGGGACATACTGCGGGTGAGCTTGGTAATTTTATCTTGCTGCAGAGAAGCGTTAAAGGTCACTTCCGTATCAGCGCTTTTGTGGAGCGTACTATTGCCTTCCATCGCTCAATTCGCAGTGTGACGCCTCCGCTCACCGGGGTGCCGACCAGTGAAATGCAGATGGACAGTTTGTCATTAGAATTGCAGCGCTCAATTGATTATCTGTCATCACAACTGCGCAATGTGCAGCTGCATCAGTTGAAAGTGTGCTGTGATGAAGAAGATGAGAATGAATTAGTTCAATCTCTTAATTTCCGACTCAGCACTAAAGTTTCACCACTGTTGCCTGAAGAGCATGAGCTCTCCGGGAACGTACTTGCAGATATCGCCATCGCATCGAACGCTCTGCGTATCAACTTATACCCAGACCATTTAAAGCCAAAAAAAGAGCTGCTGACGTTAAAAAATGTGGTGATTTCCTGGGGAGTTTTAGCCGCGATGATCTTATCTTCATACGGTTATGTGACCTGGCAAAATAGCGGAATAAAAGATGAAATTGCGATTGAGAAGAGCAAGGGCAGTATCTTAAAGTCTGAGCTGCAGCACTATCAGGTGCAATTAAGCAAGCATCAACCCGACGCTAATAAACTGGCAGCAAAGGCTCGCCTGGAGCGTGAAATCATTGCAAAACGTGACTCGTTAAAAGCGGTCGGAAAATTCGATCAGTCGCAGCGCGTTGGTTATTCCGGCGTGATGCAGTCTCTCGCTAAGTTGAGCAGCAACGAAATCTCGTTATCTGAAATTAATATAAGCAACAACACCTTGAATCTAAAAGGGCTGGCTAAGTCGCCAAGTTCGGTACCAGGTTGGGTTAACAAGTTTAAAAATGAGATCAGTCTCGTTGGCCGTACCTTTGATGACGTCACCATTGGCCGTGACGATAAAGGCATAGTGACGTTTGAATTGAAAGCGCTTGAGGGTGAAAAGAAATGAACGAGTACTGGCTTTCAATGGAAAATCGCTTTGGCGAAATGAGTACAAGAGAAAAAGCACTGGTCGCACTGTGTGGCCTAGTGGCGGTTGGGATGCTGTTATTCGTCCTTGTCCTTGAACCTACTCTTAAGCAGGTCAACAGCTCCAAAAATCAGTTGAATCAGTTGAAGTTAGCTAATCAAAAAACGGAAAGTGATGCTTTGCGTATACAAGCGCAGCTGAAAAAGGATCCTAATGCTGAAGTTACGCGTGAGTTGGAGATTCTTTTAGCAGAAAGCCAACGTCTGTCTGAGCATCTGTCTGAGATCGTTGAGCATCTTATCACTCCTTCTCAAATGGCAGAGCTGCTGGAAAAAGTGTTAGCGCACGAGACTGGAATTCATTTGGTTTCCTTGCAAACTCTGCCTTCAGAGCCGATTGCCAACGATGATAACGCGTCACAATATTCAGGCTACTACGTTCATCCTGTGCGTATGGAGCTGAGCGGTGATTACTTTTCAATATCTCATTATCTGAACAAGCTGGAAAATTTGCCCGCTACTTATTACTGGCGCAGCTTCAGCTATAAAGTGGATGAATATCCCAAAGCAACCTTAGTAGTGGAAGTATATACATTAGGTTCTAGAGAGGCGTTTATCGGTGGTTAAGTCATTCATTATCTCAATAGCCTTAGCGGTAATCGCTTCTCCAGCATGGGCGAATCAGGATCCGACGGCTCCGTTAGACTGGAAGAAACCCGTAGTGGCATCCAATGCTAAGCCAGCTGCAAAACAGTACCGACTACCGACGCTAAACAGCATTATGTGTCAGACAAACAGCCAGTGTACTGCCATCATGAACAATCAGATAGTGGAGCAGGGGCAGCTGTTCAGGGGATACAGAGTAGTCAGTATCACGAGTGAATTTGTAACTTTAAAGCGTGGCAACCGTCAGTGGAAACTCGAGCTTTTTGGTTTAAACGTAAAAAAATAATAGTCAGAGCCTGATCAAATATGCGCAAACTAGTAGTAGGAATAATTACCGCTTCTTTAATGGGATGTTCAATGGGACATCGAGATCCTGTTGAAGTGAAGCAAGCTCTCAATGAATCAATCAATCAAGCCAATAGCCGTGCTCTGGAAGAGATACCCTCTTCTGTTGAGGCAGACTTGATGCCTAACCTGGACACGAGTTTGTCCTCGGTACAGGCGACATCCAAACGCTTCCGCATCCAGGCTAATGAGGTAGCAGCAAGAAGCTTTTTTGCTTCACTGGTTAAAGGAACCGAATACAGCGCAGCGATCCATCCAGCGGTTACTGGCAATATTACTGTGAACTTAACCGACGTAACCTTAGATGAAGTCCTTAACGTTGTGCAAAACATGTACGGCTATGATGTGGTTAAGTCAGGAAAGGTTATTCAGGTTTATCCTGCGGGCTTGCGCACGGTTACTATCCCTGTTGATTACCTCCAGTTTAAACGTACGGGACGCTCACTGACGAGTATCAGCACTGGTTCGGTTACTTCTGCAGGAACATCCAACTCTGGAGGGAGCTCTGACAGCTCTGACTCTTCTAGCTCTGACAGCAGTAACTCCTCAACCGCACCAACAGGTGGTACCAGGATTGAAACGGTGACGGAAAGCGACTTCTGGCCAATGTTACAACAGGCGGTGGCTCACCTGATCGGCTCTGGTAAGGGGCAAAGTGTGGTGGTTACTCCTCAGGCCGGTGTTATTACAGTACGCGCCTTCCCTGACGATATTCGTCAGGTGCGTGAGTTTCTTGGAACCTCACAGGAGCGTATGCAGCGTCAGGTGATTCTGGAAGCGAAAATCCTCGAAGTGACCCTGAGTGATGGCTATCAGCAGGGCATAAACTGGTCGAACTTAACCGCATCTATTGGTTCAGGTGGTATTACCGTAGACCGTCCGGGGTCTTCATTGCCAGCACTGGATGCCATCAGTACTTTACTTGGCGGTCAGACTAATGTCACCATTTCTGATGGTAACTTCGATGCTGTGCTTAGCTTTATGTCGACTCAGGGCGATCTCAATGTGCTATCGAGCCCACGAATTACCGCTGCAAACAATCAGAAATCTGTGATTAAAGTCGGTACAGATCAGTACTTTGTGACTGAGCTGTCAAGCAGTGTAGGTAGCAGTGATAACTCCAATGCGGTACCTGAGGTAGAGTTAACGCCATTCTTCTCTGGTATTTCACTGGATGTGACACCGCAGATTGATGATAAAGGCAACGTTTTCCTGCACGTTCACCCTGCGGTTATCGAAGTAGAAGAAGAGACCAAACTGCTTAACCTTGGTGGCGACTTCGAAGATGTTCAGCTGCCATTAGCCAAAAGTTCGATTCGTGAGTCGGATTCTGTTATCCGTGCCCGGGATGGTGATGTTGTTGTGATCGGTGGCCTGATGAAGCAGCAGAAATCTGAACAGGTCTCTAAGGTGCCACTGTTAGGTGATATTCCGGCCCTTGGCCATCTGTTCCGTAACGTGAATAATATCACCGCGAAACAGAGTTGGTGATTCTGCTTAAACCAACGGTTGTTGGTGTGAACTCGTGGCAAAAAGAGCTTGAACGCTCTCGTGACTTGCTGCAAGAGTGGTTCCCGGATGCAAAATAAACGTTGTGAAGGGCTAAGCTTCTCAAAGAATTCGTAGCTCAATTATACAGTTAGTAACTTTATTATGTACCTGTCGCACTTCGGATTCCGGGTTCAACCATTTTCCCTGACCCCAAATACAGAGATGTTTTTGGGGTTAGCGCCTCACTACGAAGCCATTCAGACTATTGTCGCTGCCATAAAAATGGGAGAGGGAGTGGTTAAGGTGACGGGTGAAGTCGGTACCGGAAAAACCATGGTTTGCCGCAAGCTGATTGAGCATATTGAGTCGTATGTTGAACTGGTGTATCTGCCGAATCCGGTGTTGAACGCTAAACAGCTGCAACTTGCCGTTGCCAGAGAAATGGGCATAAAAAGTGAAGATACATCGAATGTCGTCTCGCTTATTCATGAGCACTTAATACAGATTTATTCTTCCAGGCGACGATGCGTATTAATTGTTGATGAGGCGCAGTCACTTTCTCCCGAAGCACTGGAAGCATTACGCTTATTCGGTAATTTGGAAACTGAAAAACATAAGCTGATTCAGCTGGTGTTGTTTGGTCAGCCTGAGCTAGATGAAAGACTGGCAACCCATGAGCTGAGACAGTTTCGTCAGCGGATTACATTCTGTTGTGCGTTACGCCCGCTCTCTCTGGATGAGGGGGTAGCGTATATCAACAAGCGTCTGGATGTGGCAGGTAATGATCCTCATCCTTTCTCATTAGAGCAGAAAAAAGCAATCTGGCGTTCAGCGGCAGGAATACCGCGTCTGATCAATCAAATCAGTCATAAAGCGCTACTGGCTGCGTTTAATGACGGTTGTGCCTCGACGAAAAATCATCATGTTTATGAGGCTATGCACGATACGTTCGATGCACGTAAACCAAAATTTAAAACCCCTGTATTCTGGGGATGGAGTCAACCTTGAGTGCCATAAATAAAGCACTGTCTGAGATTTCAGAAAAAACATCGCCTTCAGAGTTAACCAGAGCCGATATTCCGCAAGTATCCCGCAGCAAGCCCTGGGTTTGGCTGGTGGCTGGCTTTTCGTTGAGTCTGGCGGTTGGCGGCTGGGCGGTATCGGTATCCCGCGGACCTGTGCCTGCCGGTGAAATAGCTCAGTATCAGCCTAGTGTCATCCGACAAGCTGAAGATACGGCTAATGACACTGCTGCTTACTTGCCAACCAGTGATTCACCAACAAGCTCTTCACCAACAAGTAAGGTAACACCTGAGATCAATCATCCGGTATACAGTAAACCGTTTGGGCGACAATCCGTTGCTGAAGTCACTGAAGCGCATTCTTTAGAAACAGTAGGCTTGAAAACAGTAGCTTCGGAAACCGTCTCTTTGAAAACAGTTTCTTCGAAAGCTTCAGCGCCACTGGTGGATGATTTTCAGCCGAGAAAACAGCCCCAAGTCGTTACAGAGACTCCTGTCCTGGTCGCTCAGGTTGCCACTGCATCGAGTACAAAGTTGCGCCCAGTTTCTGAAAGCTCTATGAGTATTGAGCACGTTGAGCTAACACACCGCCAATTGGCGGCTAAAGCTCTTGGGCGGGCTGAAAAAGCGATGGATGCTAATGATATGCAAACGGCGCTTTCTGCTTACAGTGAAGCTTTGCGTTATGAGCCGATGAATGCAGACACGAGACAAAAGCTGGCTGCGCTGTATTTTGGCAAAGGCGATACACGCAAAGCGTATGAAATCGTTCAGGAAGGCATCAACTTAGATACCGACAGCCAGGTGCTTCGTCTGGCTTTATCAAAGTTACTGGTAAAAGCCAATCAGCCTGAGGCGGCGCTCAGTCCGTTGGTGCATCTGCCTCCGTTGCCGGGT
Organism: Vibrio sp. B1FLJ16; assembly: GCF_905175385.1. Lineage (NCBI taxonomy): Bacteria > Pseudomonadati > Pseudomonadota > Gammaproteobacteria > Vibrionales > Vibrionaceae > Vibrio > Vibrio sp. B1FLJ16. Next base: position 2,677,734 of record NZ_HG992749.1, on the reverse strand, counting down.
AAAGATTACCTGGCGATGCGTGCTGCTTTAGCGCAAAAACAAAAACAGAATGAAATAGCACTTGAGAGTTATCAGCTGCTGACCCAGCGTGATCCTGAAAATGCACGCTGGTGGTTAGGTCTGGGGATTCAGCAAGAGAGGGCTCTGCAGTTTATGGCAGCCATCAGCTCTTACCAAAAAGCACTGGGCAAAGTAGGCATTTCGAATCAGTCTCAGGCCTTTATACGTGATCGGTTGACGATTCTTAAGCAGTTGGAGAATGCGCAATGAAAATTCAATTGAGAAAACGCTTGGGTGATCTGTTGGTTGAAGAAGGCATTGTTTCTGAAGACCAAATTCAGCAAGCTCTGACGTCGCAACGCAGTACCGGACAAAAACTGGGGGATGCCTTAATTGATCTCGGTATCATCACCGAGAAACAGCTGCTTAACTTCTTATCACAGCAGCTGGGGCTACCACTGATCGATCTTGGTCGTGCTCCTGTAGATGCCGACGCAGTGCAACTTCTGCCGGAAGTTCACGCCCGTCGTCTGCGTGCGATGGTAGTCGCGCGCAATGGCAATACATTACGTGTGGCAATGAGTGACCCTGCGGATCTCTTTGCCCAGGAATCGCTGATGAACTTGCTGGGCGAATACAGCCTGGAGTTTATCATTGCGGCTGAGCGTCAGCTGATCGACAGCTTTGACCGTTACTACCGCCGTACAAAAGAAATCGCCTCATTTGCCGAGCAGCTACAAGCTGAGCATCAGGATGTCCAGACGTTTGACTTCGGTGTTGATGAAACGGACAGTGAGGAGGTAACGGTTGTAAAACTGATTAACTCTATGTTTGAAGATGCGGTGCAGGTTGGTGCTTCAGATATACATATTGAGCCGGACGCTAAAGTACTGCGTCTTCGCCAGCGAATTGATGGTGTATTACACGAAACGATCCTGAATGAAGTCAATGTCGCATCGGCATTGGTCTTACGCCTTAAACTGATGGCGCAGTTAGATATTTCTGAAAAGCGTTTACCACAAGATGGCCGCTTTAATATCAAGGTACGTGGTCAGTCGGTTGATATTCGTATGTCGACTTTACCGACTCAGTACGGAGAGTCAGTGGTAATGCGTCTGCTTAACCAGACATCAGGTATCCGTCCACTGGAAGAATCTGGATTGCCACCAGGCTTGCTGAGTCGCCTCCGTCGTCAGCTTTCCCGTCCTCACGGGTTGATTCTGGTTACCGGACCAACGGGGTCAGGTAAAACGACGACACTTTACGGGGCTCTGAGTGAACTTAATGAATCCAGTAAGAAAATTATCACGGCAGAAGACCCGGTCGAATATCGTTTACCACGTATTACCCAGGTTCAGATTAACAGTCAGATCGGTCTGAGTTTCGCGCGCGCTCTGAGAACGTTTTTACGTCAGGACCCGGATATTATTCTGATTGGTGAGATGCGTGATCAGGAAACCGCAGAGATAGGCCTGCGAGCGGCTATGACTGGTCACTTAGTACTAAGTACTCTGCATACTAACGATGCGATTGAAAGTGCCTTGCGTATGATTGATATGGGCGCGCCGGGCTATCTGGTCGCCAGTGCGGTACGTGCAGTGGTTGCGCAGCGTCTGGTTCGCCGAGTGTGTCCGGAGTGTAAGACAGAAGATACACTGGATGAAGCGCGCCAGCAGTGGTTAGCTGTGCGTTTTCCGAATCAAATTGGCGCCACTTTCCATAAGGGCACTGGCTGTCAAAGCTGCAACCTGACGGGGTATCGCGGCCGAATCGGTGTTTTTGAAATGCTGGAGCTGGAGCAGGATATGATGGATAAGCTGCGTGCTAACGATGCGGTCGGTTTCTCGCAAGTTGCTCGCCGCTCTGAAAACTACAAACCCCTGGTGGCTTCGGCAATGGAGCTAGCGATGCAGGGAACGGTCAGCCTGGATGAAGTTATGGCTCTTGGTGAAGGTGATGCTGCGGCAACTCCGGACCCAATTTTCATATAGTTATGTTGTTATAGTTACTTTCTTATAGTTATTTGGTTACAGGTAAATGAATGGCCACTTTTCGTTATCAGGGCAGAACTCTCGATGGTTCTACAACCAGTGGAAAAATCGAGGCGGTTAACTCAGAATCTGCTGCCGAAGTATTGATGAATAAAGGTGTGATCCCTTTAAAACTGACGCTGGAAAAAGACTCGCTGGGCAGCCAGTTCAGCTTGTCTAAGCTTTTTGTGCCAGCGGTGCCGCTTGAGGTTATCATTCTTTTCTCCCGCCAGTTGTACAGTCTGACTAAAGCAGGTGTGCCTCTGTTACGCTCGATGCGCGGATTACAGCAGAACTGTGAAAACAAACAGATGGGTGAAGCGTTGGAAAGTGTGGTATCAGAGCTGAGTAATGGTCGCAGCCTGTCGTCGGCAATGCAGCAACACAGCAAAGTTTTCAGTCCTCTTTTTGTCTCAATGATCAACGTTGGTGAGAATACGGGTCGCTTGGATCAGGCGTTGCTTCAGCTTTCGGTATACTACGAGCAGGAGCTGGAAACCCGTAAGCGAATTAAAACGGCAATGCGTTATCCAAGTTTCGTGATCGCTTTTGTTGCTATCGCTATGTTCATTCTGAACATTTTTGTGATCCCTCAGTTTGCACAGATGTTTACGCGTTTTGGTGTTGATTTACCGTTGCCTACACGGATACTGATTGGCACATCGAACTTTTTTGTCAACTACTGGCCCCTTCTTCTGGTGGTTATGGTGGGCGGTTATTTCGGTTTTAAATCCTGGCTCTCAACAGCCGCAGGCCGGGAAAAGTTCGACAAATTCCGTTTGCGTATGCCTATCGTTGGCAACATTGTTAACCGTGCTCAGCTTGCCCGTTTTGCACGTACATTTTCTCTGATGCTGAAATCCGGTGTGCCACTTAACCAGTCTTTAGCGCTAGCGGCAGAATCACTGGGGAACCGTTTTCTAGAGAACCGGTTAATGGAAATGAAATCTGCCATTGAGGCGGGCAGTACTATCTCGGCAACGGCCATTAATAGTGGGATCTTCACGCCGCTCGTGATCCAGATGATCGCAGTGGGCGAAGAAACGGGGCGTATTGATGAGTTACTGCTGGAAGTGGCCGACTTCTATGACCGGGAAGTGGATTATGATCTTAAAACGCTGACAGCGAGAATAGAGCCGTTATTGCTTTCTCTTGTTGCCGCCATAGTCGGAATACTGGCTCTCGGCATCTTCTTACCAATGTGGGGAATGTTGGATCTTATTAAAGGCGGTTAAGATGCGACATAAAATCCTATCCGGGCACTAATTATTTTATCTGCTTTGGTCGCAATTAAATTTCAGGGGTTAGTAATTAAGTGCTAACTGAATTGTTGAAGCAGTAGTCAGGATACGAAGAATTTGTTTGTTTGAATGGCACAATACAAATCCGTGATATGTAAGATTTCAGCTACATCAATGTGTAAGAGTTATCGCGATATTAAATAGGAATTGGTGTCGAAAACTTGTCAGAGTGATTTTTTTGACACTTTAGTGCTACAACCTGAATATAAAAGTCGGTATAATAGAACCCAACTCATAAGTAGTTAAATAGTTGTAATAAAAACAAATCCGTTTGTGTTTGTCTTGTTACGCATATGGCTGAGGAACGGTCATTTATAGATTCAGAACAGGTCGTAACATTACTTCCTTTCAATACGGTTTTGCTGCCATCACTAATTGAGCCTTTCTCAACTGGTGGTGGGAGATATTTTAAATTTGCAGATTGACTGCGCACTTATATAGAGAGTAAACAATGAAAAGACAAGGTGGCTTCACCCTTATCGAACTCGTAGTAGTTATTGTTATCCTGGGCATTCTGGCGGTAACTGCAGCTCCACGTTTCCTAAACCTGCAAAATGATGCTCGTGCTTCTGCACTAGCTGGCCTTTCAGGTGCGATTAACGGCGCAACAGGTATTGTCTACGGAAAATCTGCAATTGCAGGTAGTGAAACACTTGGGACTAGCTCTTCTCCTGAAAATGTGGAAGGGGTGGCTATTAACTTTGGTTACCCAACAGTTGCTGGTCTTCCTAATGCGGTAAATGGTTTAAGTGAAGACTGGGAAACAATGACAGGTGTTACTGTTACTAATGTTGGCGGAGTCGCTACCCAGACTTATGGTTTTACTGCTACAGCAGGCACTGGCTGGGCATTCAATGGGAATAACACCGACAATGCAACAGGTTGTTATGTGATTTATGTAGAGGCTCGAGATAAGGATAATCCTGCTTACTCTAGAGCGGTTACAACCGACTGTTAATATACTTGTCAAAGGCCAGCTAGTCTGGCCTTTTTCTCTTACTTTTGGTTGATCTTGGAATACCTTATCTCCGCAAAGCATCTCAGGTGCTTTCAGTTATGCAGTATTACCAAGATTTATCAGCGCAGACCTCAAGCATGTCTTTTTAAAAAATGATAAACCTATCATTTTTATCATCATTTCATCGTATAATTGTCTCGCTCATTCTAAGCCCAGGGTTGGATCATGAAAATTCGCCGCTCCGCATCAGGGTTCACCTTAATCGAACTGATCCTGGTGATCGTTCTCCTTTCTATTGTTTCACTCTTTGCCGCGAGCCGTTTTATCGGTAAGAGCAGTTTTTCTGCTTATGCGCTTCAGGATCAAGTCATTTCGGTCATTCGTCAGGTACAGCTCAACCGAATGCAGTCGAACCTCACTGACCCTGATGACATCATTGATATGGATGGTAATTTTCGTCTACGAGTTGAGGAGTCATGCATTGGGTCTGTTGCAGCGTGCGCGTTAAGCGAAGATGATCGGGCCTCGCGCAGTGATGTTGTTGCCGATGATTATGTTGCCTTTTCTGTTACTAATAGTCCTGCCCCTGGTTACATTGATTTCGATTTACTCGGAAATCCGGTGGGCTTAAATAGTGGAAACATTTCGATTTGGATTGAAGATAAAAGTGGCAACAGCCGCTGTGAAGTCCTCATCAATAGCCAGGGCTATGTATCAAGAGGGGACTGCTCATGAAAAAGGTTCGCGGTATGACCTTAGTCGAGATGATCATCGCGATTGTGTTAATGGGCATTGCGATGGCGGCGTTCACTTCGTTTCTTATCCCTCAGGTTCGTGATTCGGCTATTCCTCACTACCAAAGCCGAGCTGCTGCTTTAGCTCAGGGTTTTATGTCACAGATACTTGCGCGAGGCTTTGATGAAAACAGTGATTTTGATGGCGGCCAGATTCGTTGTGGCGAGAGTATTCTGGGCGCTCCCGCTTGCTCAAGTGTTCTAGAGGCTGATGATGGCGAATTAACCCCGGCTGATTTTAATGATGTCGATGATTATATCGGCTGCTGGTATACGCAAACTACTCAGGGAAGCTGTGAATCATCACCGCAACATCAGCTAAGTAATGCTCTCGGAGAGCTCTTGGAAGAGGATTACAAAAACTTCCGTGTCGAAATTGATGTAAGTTATGTGACTGAAGGTGGCGAAGATTTTGGTGCTATCACGGACTATAAACGCGTGACGATGACCATTTATGCCGGCCGGGCGCAGCCAATGACCCTTTCTGCGATTCGGGGTAACTACTGATGAAAATACGTGGTTTCACTCTAATTGAAATGGTCATGACGATTGTCATAGGCAGTATTATTACCCTGGGCATTACCAGTTTTGTACGTCTTGGGATGACCGGATATGCGGATTCCGTTAAACGGCAACGATTGCAGTCACAAGCACAGTTTGTGATTGAGAAAATGTCGCGTGAGATTCGCCATGCGGTACCGAATAGTTTTTCTATAGCTGATGGGTGTCTCGAGTTCATGCCTATCTTTTACTCAGGATTTTATTCCTTTAGCGGCGATGAAATTAAGTTCGTGGTCGGCGCATGGGAAACGCAGTCAGATATCAATGATGGCTTGAGGTTGGTGATTAATCCGACACGACTGAGTGATTTAAGCTCTTCTGCGAATAGTATTAGCCTTGAAGGTTCAACTGTTGAGGGAGACGTTTATACCATTGCCAAAGGCGAACTCAGTAGTAGTTCCGTTTCAAACCGCCACTATATCTACGATCCATCGAAATTAATCAAATATTGTTTTTTCGGTTCAGAGCTTCAGCGCAATGACGTTACCGTCGCTGGCGATCTGGTTTACTCTGCTGATCAAACACAAAGTTATTTTAAATATAGTGACGCATCGCTTCACCGAGGCGGATTGGTGCATTTAAAGCTGGAGTTCAGCCAGTCGGATGAGCGTAGTGTCTATCAACATGACGTGCAGGTGCTTAATGTTCCGTAATCATCAAAAAGGTAATGTGTTGGTGGTGGTCTTATTCGTCATAATTGTCATGGGGTATTTGGCGGCATCATTAGCACGCGTGGGTTGGTCTGATCATTCTGCTCTCACAAAAGAGTTCCTTGGTACGAAGGCATGGTTCGCTGCTCAGTCAAGTAATGATTGGGTGCTGACCAAGTTTTTTCCTGTCGGTAGTTCAGCCGCAGTTTCAAGTCTTTGTGATGATATTCAGGCTGGTACCTTAGCGCCAGAAAATGGCTTGGTTGATACGGGCTGTAGAATTGAAAAGTTAGAGTGTAAAAGTGCAGGTCAATTACCGGGCGAGAGTGATGACGGAGATGCTGAGCTTTATGTTTTCAAAAGTGTGGCAACGTGTGGTTCTGGCCCATCGAAAGTACAGCGCCAGCAGGAAGTTTGGGTTCGGGAATAGAATAATTATGAAAAAGTTGATCGCTGTTTTACTTGCAGTATTTTTGTTTTTTCCTCGCGTCGTTTTTGCTCAGTTTGATACATGCTCTGGTAACAATCAGCCTCATGGCGATCGAGACTTTTCCATCGTCCTTAACGCGTTGGTTACAGCGAACTCAGGTTATTCTGTAACTCTTGAGCGGGGGAACAGCGGGTATGTCCTGTGGTATACAGATGCAGATAAAATTCCTGATGATTACAAGGCCTTTCCAAGGACGTTTTACGAGTCAGGTCTTGCGGTCGGGAGTCACTACAATGTCCTGATCACTTATGAAAGCGCCACAAACACTCTGACCTATTACCGTAAGCTCGATGGTGAACCTGAAGCGTCGTATGTAAAGATTAACGAAGCGACGGAAAACCTGGGTACCGGTAATGGTTCGTTCAAGGTTGAAGGGGATAATGTTTCGAATGTTGAATGCTCGGATGAGGCTGAACATCCGCAATTACCAGAATTTGGTGATGTCTGTGATGCATTTAACTCGGTGGTACAGACTTGGTATGGTGATGGCCGTGGTAACGGCAGATTGTATATTTCAGGTAATGCCCAAATCAGAGGTGCTACAAAGAATCTAACCACAGGGAAACGAATCGTTGGCTTCGATGAAGATAACGTTTTTGGTGACCTGACCGGTCCTGCTCCTGACTGGGAACAGCAGATAAATGCCGGCTGTGACAATGAAAGGTGTTGGGGGGATTCTAGTCTCAGAGTGCAGCGTCAGACTCTGCAAGCCTTTCCTGCCTCCGGCGAAAGTGGGTCCCTCTGGGTCGGCTCCCCGGAAACATGGGAAGCAGGGCGTCAGGTAGAAGGTACTCTAAGTGTCGGGAACGGTGGTGTTCTCACATTAATGAGTGGGACCTATTGGGTGGACCGGATTGAGGTAAACTCTTCGGGAAGTATTGTCGTCCCGGAAGGACAAGAAGTTATTCTCAATGTAAAGGAGCTTAACGTTGGTGGTTTCCTTGGTATGGATATCGCAGATATTGATAACAACAGCCAATACGATGGTTACCTCAGGGTCAATGTTTATGACTCAGTTCCAAGTCAATTGCCCAAAGTAAGCTTTAATAACTCGGCTACCTTTATCGGTCTCCTTTATAGTGAAGCTACTGCTGAAAATACTGAATCAGTACAGTTTACAAATGCTTCCAAGGTTTATGGTGCAGTAACTGCAGTTAGTGTCCAGCTCAATAGCGGCGCGCAAATATTTGCTTCATCATCATGTCTGGATTCCACTCCTGTTGATGGCAACTATACACTGGTACTCTCGCCTGAAACCGATATCGCGCTGGTCTGTGAGGACATCATGCCAACCGTTTCTGTAATAGAGAACGGTCAGTTAGCATCAGGCTTCAATGGCACGGTTGTGGTTACTTTTGATGGTTCAGAGCAACGATATTCTGGCGTCAGCAATCAATTTACTATTCAAAGTGGCGGTGCAAGCCGGTCCGTATCGGTTACTGCATATATCGAGGGCGAGCAGAACAGCTCGGTCTCGGGTAGCTACGAGTTTGTTCCTTACAAATTTTCAGTCGATGATCAGTATGTCATTGCAAATAAAGCCGAGAACGTTGAAGTAAAGGCACTGGCTTGTGATGACAATGGCGGAGTCGTTGACGCAGCGTATAGCGGTTTGCCTCTAGTCAAGTATTCCTGGTCTACACCTTCAAGTGGCGCGAGCGGCAGTCTTACTTATGCTCCTGAATTTACATCAGGTACTGCGAATAGTGGGCTTGCATTAGACAACGCAGGAAAAATTGAAGTTAGCCTGGAAGATACGGATTTTGATTGTAGTGGGTTAGCGGATTGTCCGATTGAAGGTCGCGGTGCGCTTAAAGGAAATTTCATGGTGTATTCTCGTCCATGGACATTTGCTTTGTGTTCGACGAACAACACTGATCTTGATTCTGCAACGGGTACCTCTTCAGGAGGGGCTGGTTTTATAGCTGCGGGTAAAGAGTTTGATCTCCGGGTGGTGCCAGTAAAGTATCAGTCAGCGATAGCTGGGGAAGTTGAGTCCAACAGTGCCTGGTGCAGTGCCTCAAATATCACCTCTAATTTTTTCTTAGACAGCTCTTTTAGTAATCATGTCAAACTGTCCAGTGAAGTGGCTACACCAGACTTACACGAATCAAACGTTTTGCTGGCTTCCAGTGACGAAATGGCTAAACCAAGAGTAAACAGTGACAAAGAGTACAAGTTTACTAACCTGTACTGGAATGATGTTGGTAGTTTAAAAGTGATGGCATCCACCGAGAACTATTCTCAGACGTGCGGTTCGCCAATTGGTTTAGAAGATTGGTATGAATGTACACAACTGGGTTACCGGAATATTGGCCGTTTTTATCCTAAATATTTCCATGTTTATAAAGATGATATAAACACAAATGAATGGGCATATCCAAATAGCCAGAGTTTCACCTATATGGGACAGCCTTTTGGAGCAAAAGTGTTTTATATAGAAGCTTTGAGTGAGAAATACACAACACTGAATAATTATAAGTTCTTCAGTGAATCACTACAGGCTCAGTTTAGTTTGATCGAGTCCGGTGAATACGCTGCTCGATTCTCAACTCCCAAAACATACAGTGGTTCCTGGGAAGATAACGGACTTACAGGTGTAAATTCACGCAGTATTGGCCGTTTTGAAGGCTCGGTGAATGATGGCATCGTCATGGCTAAAGACACAACAAGCTATAAACCTGATGGCCCTTTGAATTTTTCTGAGATTAGTACTTACACAGACAATCATTATACTGAAGTTTCTATTAGTGGACTTGGAGTCAGTGCAAACGTCGATCCAGTCGCTGTGGAAGAGGGTATTCTTGCTGTGCAACCTGATATCCGTTTTGGTCGTGTCGATCTTGATGATGTGGGTGGAAGCCAAGGCTCAACTTTACATATTCCGCTAAGGGTCGAATACTGGAATGGAAGTCGTTTTATTGTCAATCTGGATGATAGCCAAACCCGTGTATTTGGTGTGACTGAAAAAGATACGCAGCGGCCTATCTGGCCTGAAGTTGGCTCAAAGATAGTAACTTTGGGGGCTGGCGGCGAAGTGGCTCAAGGTTCTTCTCGCTCCGTAACTGCAACGGAGGCTGAGCCCTATCGTCAGCAAACGCGTGTATGGTTAGAACTTAATGAAGGCTCTAATGCACTTCCTTGGCTAAAGTATAACTGGGAGGAAGAGGGCGAAAGTGAACTTGTAGTGGAAGAAAACCCCTCTTCAGTAGTTACGTTTGGTATCCATCGTGGCAATGACCGTGTCATTTATCGAGGCGAGCCGGGTCTGACTGGGCAGTAATACACTTCGGTTTTTCGCCTTAAGTAAGGAAATTGCAATAAATTGGGTTTTCTACCCATGTTTACGTACCAATGCCTTGCTGTAACGGCGAGGCATTGGTACATTTAGGGCAATTTTTGTCTTTTATATTTTTGCAGGATGAACGAAGAGTATGTTTAAGAAACTTCGTGGCATGTTTTCTAACGATTTATCTATCGATTTAGGTACTGCCAACACTCTAATTTACGTAAAAGGGCAGGGTATTGTCCTTGATGAGCCTTCTGTAGTTGCTATTCGTCAAGACCGAGCAGGTTCTGCAAAAAGCGTTGCTGCTGTAGGTCACGCCGCAAAGCAAATGCTTGGTCGTACACCGGGTAACATTTCTGCTATTCGTCCGATGAAAGACGGTGTAATTGCTGATTTCTACGTAACTGAAAAAATGCTGCAACACTTCATTAAGCAAGTGCATGACAACAGCGTCCTAAAACCAAGCCCACGCGTACTAGTATGTGTTCCTTGTGGTTCTACTCAAGTTGAGCGCCGTGCGATCCGTGAATCAGCACTAGGTGCTGGCGCACGAGAGGTTTACCTGATTGACGAGCCAATGGCGGCGGCAATTGGTGCAGGTTTGCGTGTATCTGAGCCAACAGGTTCTATGGTTGTTGATATCGGTGGTGGTACCACTGAAGTTGCAGTTATCTCTTTGAATGGTGTGGTTTATTCATCTTCTGTACGTATCGGTGGTGACCGTTTTGATGAGGCGGTTATCAACTACGTGCGTCGTAACTACGGCAGCCTGATTGGTGAAGCAACGGCAGAAAAAATCAAACACGAAATCGGTTCTGCTTACCCTGGCGATGAAGTACTAGAAATTGAAGTTCGCGGCCGTAACCTTGCAGAGGGTGTGCCTCGCAGCTTTACTCTGAACTCTAACGAGATTCTTGAAGCATTGCAGGAGCCGCTATCTGGTATCGTATCTGCAGTTATGGTTGCACTAGAGCAGTGTCCGCCAGAACTGGCTTCTGATATCTCGGAAAATGGTATGGTTCTGACTGGTGGTGGTGCACTACTGAAAGATCTTGACCGTCTGTTAATGGAAGAAACGGGTATCCCGGTTGTTATCGCTGAAGATCCACTGACTTGTGTGGCCCGTGGTGGCGGTAAAGCTTTAGAAATGATCGATATGCATGGCGGCGATCTGTTTTCTGAAGAATAAAATTTAGGAGAAGCTCCGGACGAGCTTCTCCTTCATTTCTGCTCTCTCTGTAATTCAAACATGCTCCCTATCTGAGGCTTTCTAGGTATGCTTCAGGCTGCCAGTTAAGGCTCATGAAAGTGGAAGCAATCAGGTCTAAAACAAGATGAACCCGATCTTTGGCAGAGGCCCGTCTCTGCAATTACGTCTGTTTTTAGCTGTCTTGGTGTCGGCGAGCTTAATGCTGGCTGATAGCCGTCTGGATACGTTCTCTAATGTCCGTTATTTATTAAACAGTGCGGTGTCGCCGATTCAATATGCTGCGAATCTACCTCGTAGTTTATTTGACGGAGCATTCGAGCGCTTTAACACGCATCAGACATTGGTTGAAGGCAACCGTAAGTTGAAGCGAGAACTGCTGCGTCTGAAAAGCGAGCTTATCTTGCTTGATCAATACAAAGAAGAAAACCAACGTCTACGTAAACTACTGGACTCCTCCTTTGTCCGTGATGAAAAGAAAGTCGTTACTGAAGTGATGGCCGTTGACACATCACCTTACCGTCATCAGGTGGTTATTGATAAAGGGCATGTTGATGGGGTATACGTCGGCCAGCCAGTGATCAATGAGAAAGGCATTGTTGGTCAGGTTACGTTTGTGGCTGCGCATAACGCTCGCGTATTGCTGCTCACTGATGCGAAGAACGCGATTCCTGTCCAGGTGATTCGTAATGATATCCGTGTGATTGCATCGGGTAACGGTGAGATGGACGAAATCCAGCTGGAACATATTCCGACCAGTACCGATATTCAGGTCGGTGACTTGCTGGTGACATCTGGGTTAGGTGGGATTTATCCTGAAGGTTATCCGGTAGCCAATGTGACCAAAGTAGATCTGGATACGCATCAGGAATTTGCGTCGATTAAAGCCGATCCGGTTGTTGAGTTTGATCGTCTGCGCTATCTGCTGCTCATCTGGCCGAACGAAGACCGCCAGCACAAAGTATTACAATCGAATGTGGAAGAAGAACTGGAACAAGTACAACAAGAGGTAACTGATGGCCAGTAATGTATTTCGTAGCCGGATGGTTATTGGTGTTAGTTTCTTCGTTGCTCTGGTATTACAGACGATTCCCTGGCCCGGCGGATTAGAGTTGTTTCGTCCGTCGTGGCTGTTCTTAGTCACCTGTTACTGGGTACTGGCTTTACCCAACCGCGTAAATGTGGGAACTGCATTAATTCTGGGCTTGGTGTGGGACATTCTGGTCGGGTCTACACTGGGAATCAGAGGCATGATGATGTCAATCATCATTTACTTAGTCGCATTGAATTTCTTGCTGATCCGCAACATGGCGTTATGGCAACAAGCGATTCTTATTGCCTTCTTTACTGTGTTGCTGGAGCTGATGATATTCTGTGGAGAATATTTGAACCAGGACGTAGTATTCAATCCATTATCCCTGTGGACGGCGGCAATAAACTGTATACTTTGGCCATGGATGTTTTTGCTAATGCGACGAGTGCGTCGGGCATGGCACGTTAGGTAGTATTGTGGAAAAAGGCTTATCACTTGTTCTCGCTTCAGGCTCTCCGAGAAGAAAAGAACTGCTGGCTCAGTTAGGTTACGACTTTGACATTGTAATACCTGACATTGAGGAAGCTAAACGGGCTGATGAGCAGGCGTGCGATTATGTATTACGTCTCTCTCTAGAAAAAGCGCAGGCAGGCTTAGCATTGGCTAAGCCTGATTCCGTTGTACTGGGCTCTGATACCGTGGTGGTAAGTGACGATCAGGTATTAGAGAAACCAGACAGTTTTGAAGATGCGAAGCGTATGCTTACTCGCTTATCGGGACGAGGTCATCAGGTGATGACTGCGGTAAGTGTTGTTTCTGCGCAACAACAACATTCAGTGGTGGTCATCACTGACGTATGGTTCAAGCCATTGACTCATGAAGAAATCGAACAATACTGGAAGTCAGGTGAACCATGCGATAAAGCTGGAAGTTATGGTATTCAGGGACTCGGAGGGCGTTTTGTCACCCGAATCGAAGGCAGTTATCACGCTGTAGTAGGCTTACCTTTGTTCGAAACCGATCAGCTAATTCAAGAATTTTTATAATTATATTGAGGTGTGCACATGAGTGCTGAATTGCTGCTAAACGTGACCCCGAGTGAAACTCGTGTGGCCATGATTGAAGGTGGAGTACTGCAAGAAATTCATATCGAACGCGAATCCCGTCGCGGTATTGTAGGCAATATATACAAAGGCAAAGTAAGCCGTGTATTGCCTGGTATGCAGGCTGCTTTTGTTGATATTGGCTTAGATAAAGCCGCATTTTTACATGCGTCTGATATTGTCCCGCATACTGAATGTGTGGCAGAAAACGAAAAACAGCAATTTCAGGTTCGTGATATTTCTGAACTGGTTCGTCAGGGACAGGATATCGTTGTGCAAGTGGTTAAAGATCCGTTGGGTACCAAAGGTGCTCGCTTAACTACCGACATAACTCTTCCTTCACGTTATCTTGTTTTCATGCCGGGGGCGAGTCATGTGGGGGTTTCTCAACGAATCGAAAGTGAAAGTGAGCGTGAACGCCTGAAGAAAGTCGTGAGTCACTACTGTGATGAGCACGGTGGGTTCATTATCCGTACTGCGGCAGAAGGCGCTGATGAAAAAGAGCTTTCTCAGGATGCAGCATTTTTAAAGCGTTTATGGCTAAAAGTCGTAGAGCGTCGCTCTAAGTACAAAACCCGTTCCACGCTTTACGGAGAGCCGGGACTGGCTCAGCGTATTCTGCGTGATTTTGTCGGCACAGAGCTGGATAAAATCCAAATCGACTCCCGCCTAGAGTATGAGAATCTCCTAGAGTTCACTTCTGAATACGTCCCTGAACTGACAGAGAAGCTAGAGCTGTATGAAGGCGATAAGCCGATCTTTGATATGTACGATACGGAGAATGAGATCCAACGCTCTTTAGAGCGTAAGGTGGAACTTAAATCCGGCGGTTATCTGATCATTGATCAAACCGAAGCGATGACCACTATCGACATTAATACGGGGGCATTTGTCGGTCGTCGTAATCTGGAAGAAACCATTTTCAATACCAACATTGAAGCGACTCAGGCGATTGCTCGTCAACTACGGCTGCGTAATCTTGGTGGCATCATAATTATCGATTTTATCGATATGGCCTCTGACGATCACCGTCAACGTGTACTCTCCTCTCTGGAAGCGGCATTGTCGAAAGATCGGGTAAAAACCAATATTAATGGTTTTACTCAGCTGGGGCTGGTTGAGATGACGCGAAAACGTACACGCGAAAGTATTGAACATATACTTTGTTCCGGTTGTCCTACTTGTGAAGGTCGCGGCACAGTGAAAACGGTCGAGACTGTATGTTTCGAGATTCTGCGCGAAATTACCCGGGTGAATCGAGCTTACGATGCGGATAATTTTGTTGTGTATGCGTCACCGTTTGTCGCGGAAGCGTTACTTGGTGATGAGTCACACGCGCTGGCAGAGCTTGAAGTGTTTATTGGTAAGCAGGTTCGAATTCAGGCTGAGCCCCTGTATATTCAGGAACAGTTTGACGTCGTGATGATGTAATTGGGACATTTGTGAATTCTGGTTTTCAACGTTTGGCGCGCTTTTGTGCATGGAGTTTAGCCGCGATATTGGTTTTACTAGCCATTGTCGTAACGACATTGCGTGTCACACTACCACAACTCGATCATTTCCAAGGTGAAATCAAAACCTGGGTCAGACAAGGCACAGGTTTTGATTTTTCTATCTCCAGCGTTGCGGGTTCCTGGCGTAACAACCATCCGTCGATTACATTAACAGACCTACAGGCTAACCTGCCTAATAATAAAGAAGTCCGCTTTGCTGTTGACGAGATTCAGGTTGAATTTGACTTGATTCAGTCACTACTGCAGTTCAAGCCTATCGTCGCAGATCTTACCATCGACAAATTGTGGCTGAATATCCGCAGCGTGGATATGTTGCCTAATAGTGAGCCTTCGGGGCCGGTTCTAACCGCAGAAGAGCGCGACGTAAATTTAATAGATCAGCTCGACTCTCTTTTATTGCGCCAATTCGAAGACTTTACGATTACAGATTCACGTATCTGGTATAAGTCTGTATCAGGGGAAACAAGGCGTCTTGATATCGAGCGACTTCGTTGGAGCAATAAGGGCAAGCGCCATCTTGCTGAAGGTACCGTGAGTATTGCGGAAGCCAAAATGAACTCTTTGTTAGTACGTGCTGACTTTAAAGATCACGGATCCCTTCGTGATGTCTCCGGAGAGTTTTTTGTCAGTGCCCAAGATGTTTCTGTTTCCCCCTGGCTGACGACCTACATGCAAGCCGAGTCGGGTATTGAGTCTGGCAAAGTCAGTTTGAACACCTGGCTGACCCTGAAGCACAGTCAGCCCAATTACGCCTATGTCGAACTGCAGCCTTCTGAATTAGTCTGGAATGAAAATGGCAGACATGAGCTGTTTGTTGAGTCTGGTTTCTTTAAACTGGTACCGGAGAAAGATGGATGGAAAGTAAATGGTCACTCACTTTATATCCGCACGGATGAAAGCACTTGGCCTGAACTGGATGTGGCGTTTGACTGGCAGCCTGAAGGGTGGACACTTAACCTGTCTCAGATCGATATTGAATCCGTAACACCTTTGCTCAAACTCGCTCCTGACTCGGAATCAGTCAGTGACATCGTCAATAAGTTGCAGCCTAAGGGGCGAGTAGAAGACATTCGCCTGTCGATGCATGGTGGTTTGGACACTTTGCGATACTCGGCAAAACTGGATGAACTGGGTATAACTCAGTGGGAATTACTGCCTGGTTTTCAGCATGTGCAAGGCTCGGTATCTGGTGATATCAGTCAGGCGCAAGCGAATGTGACTGTAATTGATGATGTCTTTCCTTATGGGGATGTGTTTCAGGCTCCGCTGAATATAAAGCAAGGTGAAGTTGATATTGTCTGGCAACAGGATGAACTAGGCTGGCGTTTGTGGGCGGATAAAGTCACCGCAGCTACCCCGGACCTTCAGGTTCTGGGCGCTTTTCGTTTAGATTTTCCGAAAGAGCAGAGTCCGTTTTTGTCTTTTTATGCTGAGGCAGATGCGTTCAATGCGGGGGAAACCTGGCGCTATTTACCTACATTAGCCTTAGGGCAGGACCTCACCGATTACCTTTCCACAGCGATTCAGGGCGGTAAAGTTAATACCGCAAAGTTGCTGTGGTACGGCGAGCTGGGTGATTTCCCGTACAAAGACAATAACGGCATGTTCCAGGCGTGGGTAGGGCTTAAAGAGGGCAAGTTCAGTTTTGATACCGCATGGCCAATTATTACTGATTTGCAGCTGGATTTGCTGTTTGAAAATGATGCCATGTATCTGGATTCCAAATCTGCAACACTAAACGGTGTGCAAGCTAAGCGCATTACGGGGCGTATTCCTGAGCTAGCTCCAGACGGTCACATTGAAATTGAAGCCAAAGCCAGTGCGCCGGGTAACGAAGTCCGTGATTATATGATGGCTACGCCTTTGGTTGATTCAGTTGGCGCCGCGCTGACAGCTTTGCAGGTCAGTGGTCCGGTGTATTCTGAATTCCATCTTAATATTCCGTTTGATAAAGAAAAAGAACCGAGAGCGTGGGGTTTCGCCGATCTTAAAGACAATCGAGTCGATATAGATGCACCACCAATGACGCTGGAAAAAGCGACCGGACGGGTTACGTTTGATAATGATGTTGTTACCACGTCAGGCCTGGCTGCAGAGCTGTTGTCCCAGTCTATTTCACTTGATTTTCGTGGTGAAAGTTCAGAGCAAGGTTATGACGTTAGTATCGATACTCTGGGGGACTGGGATGTCGAGCCGCTTAAGCCTTACCTAGGAGATAAGTGGCTGAATTTGGTTTCAGGTCATGCTCCGTGGCAGATGGATGTCGATTTGCAGCTCAATGATGTCGGTTTTACTTATCAGGTCGATGTGGCAGCTCAGCTGAATCGTGTGGCGAGCAAGTATCCATACCCACTTTCGAAGAAAGCGGGAGCGTCCGGTAAGGCGAAACTGCAGGCATCCGGCAATCAGGAAAGCATTTCTGCGCGTTTACAACTGCCGCAGGCGAAATATCAGGCTGAAATTGATATTTCTGCAGAAGTACCAGTCTTAAAGGCAACCAATCTTATACTTGGTCAGGATGGATTCAGGAAGGGCGCAATCAGCGGGCATAATGTGTCGGTTAAGCTTGAACAACTGGATTTGGATAAATGGATCGAATTAGTCAGTGTTCCGAGCAGTGATACGTCGTCTGTTCTCTCTGATATGAAAACGCCAGCGATTCCGCTGCCGTCTCGGGTTCTGCTTGATGTTCAGAATGTAACGTTTGGCAATATTGATTTTCATGATGTTAATTTCAACGCCCAGAAGAAAGGGTTAAGTTGGCAGTTGCAGATAAACAGTCAGGAAGTGAAAGGTAAAGCAAGCTACCTTAAGCCTTATGATCTTTCGGTGTCTCTCGATCATCTGCATTTGTACATGCCCGAGTTAGATAACCTTAAAAAAGAACGGACATCAATATTTGCTAGTGAAGATCAAAGTGCGCCGCTAATCTCTAACTTTGATCGCCAGCTTCACGCTGAGATGCCAAACTTAACATTACACATTGATGATTTTTGGCTGCAGGGTTACAAAGTCGGTAAAGTTAATGTCGATCTGCAACGCAGCAATGATCGCCTGGAGTGGAAAAACATCGGGTTCAGTAGTGGAAAAAACCGTATTGATCTGAGCGGTTGGTGGGAGCTGAAGGATAAACGAAGTCACTCCAGTATGACCATGAAAATGAAAGGCGACAATAATACGGATCTTATGGAGCGTTTCGGGATCACTTCAGGTATTCAGCAAGCGCCATTTGAGATCAATGCTGACATGGAATGGGATGGCGCACCGTGGTCGATGAAGACACAATCTCTACAAGGCGATGTATCTACAGAGTTTGGTAAAGGGGTGATCAGCGAAGTGAGTGGCGCAGCACGTCTGCTCGGCTTATTCAGCCTTGATTCTATCATTCGTAAGATGCAGCTCGACTTTACCGACGTGTTTGATAAAGGCATGGCCTTCAATTCTATATCCGGCAGCGGAAAAATTCAGGACGGCGTATTTATCACTAACGATATTGTGATGGATGCGTTGGCCGGGGAAATGCAGATCCGCGGTATTGCGAACGTGAGCAGCAGAGTCGTGGACGCAGAGGTTAAGTTTACTCCGGATATTACCTCCGGGCTACCCATGCTGACAGCCTTTGCGGTAGCACCTCAGACCGCTTTGTATGTTCTGGCGATCTCAACGGTTATTTCTCCTGTTGTCGAAGTATTTACGCAGGTGAATTATGAGGTGAAAGGTCCGCTTGACTCCCCGACCGTAAAAGAGATCTCACGTAGCAGAGGCGAATACGAGTTACCGGAAAAACTACGTGAGCAGGCAAAATAGCGATTGGTTGCAGAGAAATAAAAGGAAAACACATGGAACGTGTTGGTATTATTCAAATGACCTCCGGGCCAGATATCGAAGCGAATCTGGCTTTTATCGATGAACAGTGTGCACTGGCAGCAAATCAGGGTGTGAAACTGGTTCTCACGCCTGAGAATTCAGTGTTGTTTGCCAGCCGTGAAGATTACCATCAGCATGCTGAACTACTTGGAAGTGGAGTAATACAGCAGCGCCTGGCGGATATTGCTAAACATTATCAGCTAACGCTGATTGTTGGCAGTATGCCCATCCGAACAGCCAGAGGTGTAACGACGACCACTTTGGTTTTTCCACCGCACGGAAAGTGTGTTGCCCATTATGACAAACTGCATATGTTTGATGTTGAAGTCGCGGACGGGCATGGTAGCTACCGTGAATCGGATACGTTTACCGCAGGTAATCAGATTGTGGTTGCAGAAACGGATATTGGCAGTATCGGTCTGAGTATTTGCTATGATCTACGTTTTCCCGAACTATACAAAGAGCTGCGTTTGGCCGGGGCTGAGATTATCGTCGTTCCGGCGGCTTTTACCGCGGTCACAGGAGAAGCGCACTGGGAAATACTGTTACGTGCCAGGGCGATAGAAACCCAATGCTGGATTATTGCCAGCAACCAGACCGGAACGCATCCTTGTGGCCGGACAACCTGGGGACACTCTATGGTCATCGACCCTTGGGGACGAATACATAAACAACTTCAAGGTCAGACAGGATTGCTGGTCTCAGATATAGATTTGTCACAGAGCCAGCAAGTAAGGCAAAATATGCCGCTGACTCAACACAGTCGCTTTCAAAATGAATTGAGACGGAAATAAAGAGCTAACTATGAGCACAAACCAAATAGAACAGGCACTCATCGCCCCAAACGGTCTGACAGAGCAAGACATTGCTGACACATTAGCGAGCATTGCGACACGCCAGATCGATTATGCGGACATTTACTTTCAGTCCAGCTGGCATGAGTCTCTGGTTCTGGAAGACAGCATCATCAAAGATGGCTCTTTTAATATTGATTGTGGTGTCGGGGTTCGTGCTGTAACTGGTGAGAAAACCGGTTTCGCATACTCAGACCAGATCAACCTTGACGGTCTTAAACAAAGTGCTCTGGCAGCGCGAGGCATTGCTCAGCAAGGGCAAAATGGCAAGGTTCAGGCGTTTAAACGTACTGATAACCAGGCTTATTATGAAGCCGTGAATCCACTGGCTGGCTGGGAAAAGCAGCAAAAAACAGAATTGCTTAAATCACTTGATGCTTATATCCGCACTAAAGAGCCTTTGATCAAAGAAGTGTCGATCAGCATTAGTGGTGTACACGAACAAATGTTAGTGGCGGCAACCGACGGGACTTACGCTGGTGATATCCGCCCGTTAGTGCGTTTGTCGATTAGTGTATTAGCCCAGAAAGGTGAACGCCGTGAGCGCGGAAGTGCCGGTGGCGGCGGTCGTTTTGGTTACGATTTTTTCCTTTCTGAAACTGATGGTGTGAAACAAGCTTTCCATTATGCGGACGAGGCGATCCGCATGGCGTTGGTTAACTTAGAAGCCGAAGCTGCTCCTGCAGGTATGATGCCTGTCGTATTGGGATCTGGCTGGCCGGGCGTGCTGCTACATGAGGCGGTAGGTCACGGCTTAGAAGGCGACTTTAACCGTAAAGAGTCGTCTGTGTTCTCAGGTAAAATGGGGCAGAAAGTCACTTCATCACTTTGTACGATTGTCGATGATGGTACGCTGAAAGACTTGCGCGGGTCACTGAACGTTGATGATGAAGGCGTGAATGGCCAGTACAATACGTTGATTGAAAATGGCGTACTGAAAGGTTACATGCAAGACAAGCTCAACGCGCGTCTGATGGGGGTAAACCCAACCGGTAACGGACGCCGTGAATCATACGCACACCTGCCGATGCCGCGCATGACCAACACTTACATGCTTGCGGGTGAGCATACTCCGGAAGAGATCATCTCGACGGTGGAGAAAGGTCTCTACGCACCAAACTTTGGTGGCGGTCAGGTTGATATTACTTCCGGTAAGTTTGTCTTCTCAGCTTCTGAGGCGTACTTAATTGAAAACGGCAAAATCACTCGTCCGGTGAAAGGGGCGACACTGATTGGTTCTGGTATTGAGGCCATGCAGCAAGTCTCAATGGTCGGTAATGACCTGAGTATCGACAAAGGTGTTGGTGTATGTGGTAAAGCAGGGCAGAGCGTCCCTGTTGGCGTTGGTCAGCCAACGTTGAAATTAGATTCACTGACGGTTGGCGGTACTGAGTAACGCTAACGTGCCAAATAATAGAAAGAGCGCTCACCTGAGCGCTCTTTTGCTTTTACAGTCAATTGATTTGGTTAGAGGTTCTCTTCCGCAAACTCCGCCAGGCGGCTGCGAACTACGCCGTTAAGGTGAATGTTCGAACTGCCTTCAAAGTTCTTGAATCGTTCTACCATGTAGGTTAATCCGGACGTTACTGGAGTGAGGTAAGGCGAGTCAATTTGCGCCAGGTTACCGGAACAGACAATCTTCGTACCTTCACCACAGCGGGTGATGATGGTCTTGATTTGTGAGGCGGTTAGGTTCTGACACTCATCAAGTAGTACGAACGCATTTTGAATTGAGCGGCCGCGCATAAAGTTTATCGACTTAAACTGGATGTTGGCTTTATCGCAAATGTACTTTAGCGAGCCTTCTGTACAGTGGTCGTTTTTATGCAGTGCTTCCAGCGTATCGGTCACCGCTGCCAGCCATGGCATCATTTTCTCCTCTTCGGTACCCGGCAGGAAGCCTATCGACTCACCGATATCTGGTGTATTTCGCGTCACGATGATCTTATCAAACATCTTTTTCTCGATAGTCTGCTCAAGTGCAGCTGCCATCGCTAACAGCGTTTTACCACTACCAGCGGCACCAGTGAGAATCACTAAATCAATATCAGGGTCAAGCAGTGAATCTAACGCCATCGCCTGGTAGATGTTCTTTGGTGTAATGTCCCAGGCGCGGCGGTGCATCATGCGCTCACGGCTGAGGTCGAGCAGGGTGAGTTTATCTTCATTGATGGATTCAACTCGTCCGGCAAAATCGCTGTCTTCGTCTATGACATATTGGTTAATGAATGTTGGGTCAAAAGGTTCACGGCTGAGTTTGTGGTAAGTCTTTCCGCCGAGAGCATAGCTTTCAACCTCACTGACTGCGCTCCAGAAATCCCCTTCGCGCTGCTGAAAGCCTTTAGTGAGATACTGAATATCATCAATCAGTTGATCGGTTCGGTAATCTTCAACATAACGTACGCCAGCTCCTTTGGCGCGAAGACGCATGTTGATATCTTTGGTTACCAGTACCACTTCTCGTGGTGCGCGTTTGTTCTGCAGATAAAGTACGGCATTGAGGATGCGGTTGTCGCCGGCTTTATCGGCGAAAGCTTTAACGGTTTCCTGAAGTTCGAAATCCGCTAAGATGGAAATAGAACCATGGTCCGGGTTCTCTTTTGATACCGGAATACCTTCTGAAATTTCATCCGGCGTGGCATCTTTAAACATATCTTCCAAAGCGCGAATTGCGATACGGGCATCTCGTGCAACATCGCGTTTGCTGTCTTTGATTCTGTCTAGTTCTTCCAAAACGGTCATTGGGATGACGACGTCGTGTTCTTTGAAAGAGAAGATTGCGAAGGGTTCGTGAAGAAGAATATTGGTGTCAAGTACAAACAGTTTCCGATCGGTATCGCCCATAGCGTCTCCTTGCCTAAAAGCGGCTTTGCTTGCGAATGGTTTAGCCAAATATAAGTGTGAACTGGCCTAACTCTGATTGCTTGCAATAGAGGTTGTCGGACTGTCGTCGGTTAGTGTGCAACCGAGCAGCAGACAACGTATGCAAACCCGTGTTGATCCTAATCGTGTACCAAAGCGCTTAAAATTATATGCGATTGTATATGCAATGAATTTAAGCGCACCCAAACAAAGTATACGTAATATTTACCTGTAGCAACTCAATAATTGACATCAGTTTTTTACAATTTGATTGCATTTATGGTTTCGGAAAAAAAGTTTCCGCTTGGTGCGGTTTCGGCGTGACCTAAATCACAGCTTAAAGTAATATTAGCGGCCTTTTTCTGCGCACAAGCTACGCGCGATTTATCATGTTGAGCTGATTGAAAAATGTTCACTCCAGAGTGGCATGACAAGTTCAACAGGCGTAGCGGAAGCGAGAATCAGATCTACACTAATATCCATGTCTTCGGACATGAGTAGGCCAACACGAATCAAAAATTAATAACGAGGTAGTCAATTCATGACATTTGCTTTGGGGCAGCGCTGGATTAGCGATACGGAAAGTGATTTAGGTTTAGGTACGGTAGTCGCGATGGATGCACGTACTGTGACATTGATGTTTGCAGCATCAGAGGAAAACCGAGTTTACGCACGTAATGATGCGCCTGTTACCCGAGTTACGTTTAACGTTGGTGATGTTATCGATTGCCAGGAAGGTTGGTCTCTGAAAGTTGAAGAAGTGCTGGAAGATGAAGGGCTTTATACCTATTTCGGTACTCGTGAAGATACGCAAGAAACGGCGGTGGTATTGCGAGAGATCTTCCTTAGCAACCAGATTCGTTTTAACAAACCTCAGGATAAGTTGTACGCAGGTCAGATCGACCGGATGGATAATTTTGTTCTGCGTTACCGCGCTTTAAGCAATCAGTTTGAACAACATAAGAGCCCGATGCGAGGTCTGTGTGGCATGCGTGCAGGTTTGATCCCTCACCAGCTGTTCATTGCTCATGAAGTCGGCCGACGTCATGCTCCTCGTGTTTTGCTAGCCGACGAAGTTGGTCTGGGTAAAACCATCGAAGCAGGCATGATCATTCACCAGCAGGTGCTGTCAGGCCGTGCAGAGCGTATTCTGATTGTGGTGCCAGAAACACTGCAGCATCAGTGGCTGGTGGAGATGATGCGTCGTTTCAACCTGCATTTCTCTATCTTTGATGAAGAGCGCTGTATTGAAGCGTTCGCCGATGCTGAAAACCCATTTGATACCCAACAATACGTATTGTGTTCACTGGATTTCTTGCGCAAGAGCCGTAAGCGTTTTGAACAAGCTTTGGAAGGTGAGTGGGATCTGTTGGTTGTTGATGAAGCGCACCACCTTGAGTGGAGTCAGGATAAACCAAGCCGAGAATACCAGGTGGTTGAAGGCTTGGCTGAACGCACACCCGGCGTACTACTACTGACTGCTACACCAGAACAGTTAGGTCGCGAAAGTCACTTTGCGCGTTTGCGTCTGCTTGATCCAGACCGTTTCTACGATTACGAAGCGTTTGTTGAGGAAGAAGAGCAATACGCTCCGGTTGCTGATGCGATTACAGCGTTGTTCTCTGGCGAAAAACTGCCAAATGAAGCGAAAAATCAGATCACGGAACTGTTGTCTGAGCAGGATGTTGAGCCACTGTTCCGTATTATCGAAAGCAACAGCGACGAAGACGCTAAGGCTTCAGCTCGTCAGGAGCTTATTGACAACCTGATGGACCGCCACGGTACTGGGCGCGTCCTGTTCCGTAACACGCGTGCTGCGATTAAAGGCTTCCCTGTGCGTAATGTACACCTGATGCCAATGGATATTCCACCGCAGTACACTACCTCAATGCGTGTCGGTGGCATGCTTGGCGGTAAGATGAGCGCTGAAGCGCGTGCGATGAAAAACCTTTACCCGGAAGAGATCTTCCAGGAGTTTGAAGGAGATGATGCAAGCTGGTGGCAGTTTGATTCGCGCGTAAACTGGTTACTTGAAAAAGTAAAAGAGAAACGCAGTGACAAGATTCTGGTGATTGCTTCTCGCGCTAGCACCGCATTGCAGCTAGAACAGGCATTGCGTGAGCGTGAAGGCATCCGTGCAACCGTATTCCATGAAGGGATGTCGATTCTTGAACGTGATAAAGCGGCCGCTTATTTTGCGCAAGAAGAGGGCGGCGCGCAGGTATTGATCTGTAGTGAAATCGGATCAGAAGGTCGTAACTTCCAGTTTGCAAACCAGTTAGTGATGTTCGATCTGCCGTTCAACCCAGATTTGCTTGAACAGCGTATTGGTCGTCTTGACCGTATTGGTCAAAACCGCGATATCGATATTCACGTTCCTTACCTGAAAGGCACGTCGCAAGCGATTTTAGCTCGCTGGTTCGACGAAGGTCTGAATGCGTTTGCAGAAACCTGTCCGACAGGTCGTGCGGTTTACGATAAGTACTCTGATGCTCTGATTGAAATTCTGGCATCCGGCGACACTAGCGAACTGGATGAGATCATTGAAGAATCAGCGAAAATGAACAAGCAGCTGAAGTCTCAACTAGAACAAGGTCGTGACCGTCTGCTAGAAATGCACTCTAACGGTGGTGAGAAAGCGCAGCAAATCGTAGAGAAAATTTCCTCGACGGATGGTGATACTAATCTGGTGACGTTTGCACTTTCTCTGTTCGATACGATTGGTCTTAATCAGGATGACAAGGGCGAGAACGCACTAGTAGTAACGCCGTCTGAGCATATGATGGTGCCGAGTTACCCGGGGCTGCCTTATGAAGGCGCGACCATTACTTTTGACCGTGAAACGGCTCTGTCCCGTGAAGATATGCACTTTATCAGCTGGGAGCACCCAATGATTCAAGGTGGTATCGATCTTCTGATGAGCGAAGGTGTCGGTACATCTGCGGTATCCTTGCTGAAAAACAAAGCGTTGCCAGTCGGTACTATTTTGCTTGAGTTGATTTACGCGGTGGATGCGCAAGCACCGAAACGCAGTGGTATTACCCGCTTCCTGCCGAAAACACCGATTCGTCTTATGATGGACGCACGTGGCAGTGACTTATCTTCGCAAGTGGAATTTGAAGGCTTCAACCGCCAGCTTAGTCCGGTAAACCGCCACCTTGGCAGCAAGTTGGTGACGTCAGTACAAAAAGAAGTGCACCGTTTGATTGAAGCGGGCGATGTTCTGGTAGAGGAAAAAGTGGAAGAGGTGCGCAAGCAGGCTCAGCAGGATATGCAGCAAAGTCTGAACTCAGAGCTTGAGCGTTTGCAGGCACTGAAAGCGGTTAACCCGAACATTCGTGATGAAGAGATTGAGGCGATTGAAGAGCAGATCAAAGAGCTTACAGGTTACATCAACCGGGCTCAGGTTCAGTTGGATTCGCTGCGTCTGATCGTGGTCAGCCATAATTAATCTGTTCAGACACTTCACTTAAATAACAAAGGCCTTCGATTGAAGGCCTTTTTCTTTTTCAGCAATCAGTAATGAATTACATTAGCCACTTCCACCAGATAAATACGGCCAGGAAGCCGAACAGGTAAATCAGGCCTGCAATCGATAGCCATTTCAGTTTGCGCCCGACTGCCAGTGGTTTTGGTAAGTCTGTTTTACTCACCAGTATGTAGTTCAGCAACGCGAAGAATGGCGTGGTCATGAAGGCCAGAATCATCGCAAAGTTCAGCATCGGCAATAACGCTGAAGCCCAGAAAATTACAATACCTAATGCCAGTAAAGAAACTGCCAGCATGATAGCCGAGGTTGCTTTTGGATTGGTATCCGGCTGTGAACGCAGCAGGCGCTGAGAGTCTGAAATGACACGTGAGTAACCATCAATAACCGTAATCGTACTACCGAAAATACAGAAGAACGCAATTACGGCAATCAGGTAACGGGACCATTCACCAATGGTTGAGGCGTACAAGCCAACAAGCTGGTGGGAGAAGCCCACACCAGAACTTTTCAGTTCGACACCAGAGCCGTGCAGCATCAGTGAGCCCAGAGACACGAAGACAATCGCCAGTATCGCGGTACCTATGTAGCCGACATTGAAATCAAACAGCGCAGAGCGGGGCGTCACTTCCTGTTCACTCGACTGACGTTTTAACCAGGCTGAGGTTAAACACGAAATTTCGATAGGAGCTGGCATCCAGCCCATGGTAACAACGATAAAGCCTATAGCCGCAATGGTCCAAGGTGAAGGTGGTTCGAAGTTCGCCACTTGTTCAACCGGATTACCGAATGCAATCGCCACGGCAAGCAGGGTGGCGATCGTCAGTACGGACATGATGACTTTAGACAGAGTATCTAGTGCTTTATAGTGACCTGCAAAAAGAATGATCAGGCAGGTTGCTATCACAATAATGCTCAGAGACGCCATCGATAATGAAAACGGAATGAAATAACCGAGCAGACTTGCGCTGAACATCAGTAGTGCGGCTGTATTAATCACTGCAGAAACCACGCTTAAAAACATAAATACCCACAGGTAAGGGCGTCCCAGTTTCGCGTAACCTTCTACCAGTGTTTTGCCAGTGCCCATGGTGTACTGCACGCCTGCCCGGAAGAATGGGTATTTAAAAAAGTTTACCAGCAGGATAAGCACCGCAAGCTGCCAGCCGTAGATAGCGCCAGCTTTAGTCGATGCAACAAGGTGAGAACCTCCGACCGCTGCTGAAGCCATAAGAATACCGGGGCCAAGCGAGCGAAATAGGGCGGATAGTTTGGATTGGGGTGGTGTGGATATGGCAGAATCCATGCTTCGTGTCCTTATTATTTTTTTATTCCCAAGTGATCTTGGGGGAGCACTTCACAGCATTATTTCGTAAGAACGGAGAAGTAATGATGCTTAGCGCAGTGGTAATGTTTTTAAAATGGTGTGTTTGAGCCTGATGTATTTATTTAATTTTTGTCTTATGTAGATACTTCAAGGAGATGAAGCATCAGGAATAGCAGGTCTTCTCTAGCACTCTATAAACTTATGGTTTAGCTTGTCAAACAAATTTCACATGCCGTTAACTTGTGCTTTTGGGGGATTAGTTGAGATTAACTTTGTTTCTGGTTTTTTAGTTTGTAAGTTCAAATAAAATGCGTTTTTTGTAAGGCCTCGCTATAATCGCGGCGTTTTTTATTTTTTAGAGATCCTGCCAATGGCCATGCTTGAATACACGCCTCCGACCGACCCCTGGATTGATATCGTTTTTGAGGATGAGCATATTTTGGCTGTAAACAAGCCATCAGGTTTGTTGTCCGTGCCGGGACGTCTTGCTGAGCATCACGACAGCATGTGGAGCCGCTTGCAAGAGCAATACCCTGATATTCAGGTGGTGCACCGTCTGGATATGTCCACTTCTGGTCTGATGGTATTGGCGAAGAACAAACACGCAGAAAGTGCGTTGAAGAAGCAGTTTCAGTTTAGGTTGACGCATAAGATCTACTATGCCCGTGTATGGGGACATATAGATCAGCAAGAAGGTGAAATTGATTTACCTTTAATCTGTGACTGGCCGAATCGTCCATTGCAGAAAGTCTGCTTTGAAGATGGCAAGCCATCGAAAACCCTGTTCCAGGTCGCTAAACTCGAGCTACATGAAAATGGTGCGAAGACGATGATTGTGCGTCTGTTACCAATTACCGGACGTTCTCATCAGCTACGGGTACATATGCAGGCGCTCGGTCACCCGATTGTCGGAGATGAGTTTTATGCCACAGATGAAGCAAAAGCGTTTTCAGACCGTCTGGAACTGCACGCTGCAGAGCTGAGCTTTTATCATCCGAAAAGTCATTGGTTACGCAGTATTTTTGTCCCTTGTGACTTCTATCCGGAAGCACAAGAGATGATCTTTGACTATTTCGACCCAGCGCGTAAATTACCAGATTATAAAACACTGCCACGTCCATAATTTTTCTTCTAAGGCAGTGAATAAGGAGCCTTTATGTCACTGCCTAAAGTGGTCTTTTTAGACCGAGCCACCATCCCTGCTCATATTCAGGTGCCAAGACCTGATTTCGCCCACGAGTGGGTTGAATACGATTTAACTTCTCCCGAGCAAGTTGTTGAGCGGCTGTCTGGCGCCGAGATTGTTATCAGTAATAAAGTCATTCTGGATTCGCAAGTTTTGGCTCAATTGCCTGAGCTGCGTATGGTCGCAGTAGCGGCAACCGGCTTTAATAACGTTGATGTGGATTACTGTGCCAATAACAATATCGCTGTGGCGAATGTACAGGGATACGCAACTCGCTCTGTCCCTGAGCATGTGATTGCGATGTTGTTTGCTTTGCGCCGCAACCTATTTGGTTATCATCAAGATATTGCCGCTGGGGAATGGCAGCGTAATAAGCAGTTCTGTTTTTTCACCCATTCTATTGGCGATATTGGCGGCAGCACGTTAGGTGTGATTGGCAGTGGTACGCTCGGCCAGGCAACCTCTCAACTGGCTAAAGCGTTGGGAATGAACGTACTGTTAGCGGAGAGAAAAGGCGCGACTGAGTGCCGACCGGGTTATGTTCCGTTTGAGGATGTGCTCAAGCAATCGGATGCGATTACCCTGCATTGCCCTTTAAGTGAGCATACGCGTGATCTTATTGGCGAAACTGAGCTTCGGATGATGAAGCCGACCGCTATCCTGATTAATACCGGACGTGGCGGTTTAGTTGATGAACAGGCAATAGTTGATGCGCTGAAAGCTGGTGAGATCTCTGCCGCGGGTTTTGATGTGTTTACCCAAGAGCCGGCAGACGAAAGTAATCCACTGATTGCCAACATGAGTATGCCTAACCTGCTGTTAACGCCGCATGTTGCGTGGGGCAGTGATTCTTCAATACAGGGACTGGCAGAAATCCTGATTGAAAATATTAATGCGTTTAAACGTGGCGAGCACGTTAACCGCTTAGTTTAAAGACAAGATCACAGAATAATAAAAAAGCAGACCGAGAGGTCTGCTTTTTGCCTAAGTCTTTGCGAAAAAGGATTAAATATCTTCTTCGCTCAGTGCCTTAAGAATCTGGAAAATTTCACGGTACGCTTTTGCCGGTTTTCCTGATTTTTTCTCTTTTGCTGCCTGACGGGCGAGTTGGCGCAGGCGCTGACGATCTGCGTCCGGATACTGTTCCACCACATCGTCAATTGCACTGTCACCTTCATCCACTACGCGTTCACGCAATACTTCAAGTTTGTGAAATGCAGCCGTTAGCTGAGAGTGCTTGTTACGAATTTTGTCCAGCGCCGCCTGGATTGGTTCTGGATCTTCATAACGCATCAATTTACCGATACGTTGCAACTGACGACGACGCGCCTCGTTTTTAAAGCGTTGTGCGTCAGCAATTGCTTCGCGCAGGTCTTCGCTCAATGGAAACTTTTCCAGAACAGAAGGCTTTAAGCCTACAAGTTCTTCACCCAGCTTTTGCAGCTCTTCCATGTCGCGCTTCATCTCGGATTTACTTACCCAGATGATCTCTTCTTCTGGTTCCCATGGCGCTTTTTGATTCTTACGTGCCATTTCAGTTACCTGTATTTGGATTAATATTATGACTATTTTAACAAGAATCGTGGGGAGAAAGCGAAATTCTTGTTATTCTATTATGCATTGAAGACAAGATGTGAAAGACAATGGATATTAAACAGCAGGTTGCAGAGCAACGTACCGAGCTAGAACAAGCCGTCGCAAGAGCTTTGAAGCTGGCGTCAGCGAAGTCTGATGCTGCAGAAGTCGCAATTACTAAAAGCACCGGATTGAGTGTATCTACCCGTATGGGAGATGTAGAAAATGTCGAATTCAACAGCGATGGAGCACTTGGTATTACCGTTTACCGTGGCCAGCGTAAGGGCAGTGCATCCACATCTGATTTGAGTGAGGCAGCGATTGAACAAACGGTGAGTGCTGCGCTGGATATCGCCAACTACACATCTGAAGACCCATTCGCAGGCCCTGCAGCGAAAGAGTACATGGTTGACTCGATCCCTGATTTGGACCTGTTCCACCCGGATTCTCCTGATCCTGATTACGCGGCTCAAATCGCTATTGCAGCAGAAAAAGAAGCGCTTAGCTACGACAGTGCCATCAAGCAAAGCGATGGTGCAAGCTACGACAGCCACTATGGTGTAAAAGTTTATGGTAACAGCCATGGCTTGTTAGCCAGTTATGCATCGAGTCGTCACAGCACCAGCTGTTGCGTTATTGGCGTGGGTAAGAATGGTGAGATGGAGCGTGATTACAGCTACACTGTAGCGCGTCATCGTGATGATCTCTGGACGCCTGAAACGGTAGGTCGCAAAGCTGCGGAAAACACCATTAATCGTCTGGATGCGCAGCGACTAAAAACGGGTCACTATCCGATCATGTTTGCTGCAGACGTTGCGACTGGCTTGATTGGTCATCTGGTGATGGCAATCAGTGGTGGTAACCTTTACCGTCAATCTTCTTTCCTTCTGGATCATCTTGGTAAACAAATTCTTCCGGAGTGGTTTAACATCACTGAGCGTCCTCATGTGTTGCGGGGCCTGGCATCAAGCCCGTTCGACAGCGAAGGCGTTTACACGCAAGATCGTGAAATTATTACTGACGGTGTATTAGCAAGTTACCTGCTAACTAGCTATGCAGCGCGTAAAATGAAAATGGAGCCAACCGGCCATGCTGGTGGAATTCATAACTGGTATATCAAATCGACTGGTCAGAACTTTGAGCAGATGCTGAAAGAGCTTGGTACGGGCTTATTGGTTACTGAAGTGATGGGGCAAGGCGTGAATGTGGTTACCGGTGATTACTCACGTGGCGCTGCCGGATTCTGGGTTGAAAATGGTGAAATTCAGTACCCTGTGTCTGAAATTACCATCGCAGGTAATTTAAAAGAGATGTTTAACAAAATCGTTGCCGTGGGCAGCGATGTGGAAACGCGTTCTCAGATTCAGACCGGCTCCATTTTACTCGATCAGATGAAAGTCGCGGGCGAATAATCGAATCAGTTTCAAATGCAAAAAAGCCTGATGATGACATCAGGCTTTTTTAATATTTGCGTTTTGTTATTCGCGTATGGTGACTTTAGATCATGATGGTCGCTAGTCCGAGGAATACCGACAGACCAATAACATCAGTTATGGTGGTTAAGGCCATACCTCCTGCCAGAGCGGGATCAATATTCATCTTTTTCAGTAGAATAGGAATACTTACCCCTGCAATCCCTGCAACTAACAGGTTAGTGAGCATGGCGGCAGAGATAATGCCACCAAGCATCCAGTTGCCTTTCCAGGCTACGACGATACCACCGATGATCAGCGCCCACATGATACCGTTGAGTAAACCGATCGCCGCTTCTTTCAATAGCAGTTCACGCTTGTTGGCATCACCGATATGACCTAGAGCAAGGCCACGAATGACCAGTGCTACTGTCTGGTTACCGGCAACCCCGCCCATTGAAGGAACGATTGTCATTAATACTGCTATTGCTGCCATCTGTTCGAGTGTGGCTTCAAACATGTTTGAGACAGATGCAGCTGCAAGTGCAGCAAGTACGTTCGCCCCAAGCCAGACACTACGTTTACGGGCAGATTTAAATACAGGAGCAAAGGTATCCTCATCGTCATCCATACCCGCCATACTCATCATTGAGTGTTCGGCATCTTCACGGATAACGTCGACCACGTCATCGATAGTAATACGACCTACCAAGTGTTGGTTTTCATCCACGACCGGAGCGGAGACCCAGTTGCGGCGTTCAAACAGGCTGGCAACATCAGAATCGCTGGTGTCTACCGTGATGGCCTCATCCGCATCTTCCATGATATCTATAATTTTTACGTCAGGTTGGGTAGTAATCAGCGTCGTAATTGGTAATTCACCAATCAGTTTACTTTCATCGTCAATCACATAAAGCGCATCGGTTGCTTCTGGTAGCTCACCTTTCATACGCAGGTAACGTAAAACTACGTCGACATCGACGTCACCACGAATCGTGATAACGTCGGTGTTCATCAATCCACCAGCGGTATCTTCGGGGTAGGACAGGGCGGTTTCGACACGCAGACGGTCCGCGGAATCCATCTGGGACAAGACTTCGCGTGAGAGGTCATCTGGCAAACTACGCAGTACGTAAGCAACGTCATCGGTATCCATGCCTTCTGTTGCTTCTGCAAGCGCTTCAGGAGCCATTTTGGATACGAGATTGTCTTTAACGTCTTCGTTTAGTTCGTCAAGAATCTCACCATAGTCTTCGGGGTCGGTAAGTTGCCAAAGCACGTCACGGCTTTTACGCGGAGCGGCTTCTAAAAGGTGTGCGATATCCTCAGGTTCCATGTCCTGAAGTTGACGGCGAACATGGACGAAGCGGCCATTTTCTAACGCTTCTGTGACTTCTTGGAGGGCTTGGTGAGCTTGGTCGAACTCTATTTGCTCTGCCATTCGTTCCTCCCAATTCCTGATATTTACAATGCGTTGAATAATAACTTAATTCTAGGCGCCTTTTAATAACAACTTGTGAAACTCATGAAATTATTTACTAAAGGAAAAGAGTTGAGTTAGCAGGTAGGGGACATCTGGCTGAATTAAGCAAGAAGTGTAGTGATAATTGCTTAAATTAACAGTAACTAACTTGGAGTATCGGCAATATTTGGTCGGGGTCTGATAGTGGTTTATTGGTATAAAGTAGCGGACAATTACATCTACAGGAGCAAAAAAGCGAGTAAATCACTCGCTTTCATCAAACTTATCTTCAATGAGCAGACAAACCGCATCAAGTGCTTGTTCAGCCTGGTCACCGGTTGCATGAATCGTGACGTATTGACCCTGAGCCGACTCAAGCATAAGTAATCCCATCACACTGTCGGCGGTGGCGGTTTTATCTTCTTCATTATCTATAGTGACGATAGCTTCAAAGCTTTGTGCCAGTTCTACTAGCTTTACAGCGGCACGTGCGTGCAGACCGAGGCGATTTTGGATCAATACTTTACGACTTAGCTCCACGGTTACTCCTTGGCATTCTTTTCTAATGAGGTGTGACGGATCTGCACCTGATGCCCCTTCGCAGCAAAGTACTCACCGATTTTTTGAGTCAGGTAGACAGAGCGGTGTTTACCGCCAGTACAGCCGATAGCAACCGTGAGGTAGCTGCGGTTGTTTTTTTCGAGTAGCGGAAGCCAGTTCTCTATAAAACTTTCAATCTGATATTTTAGAGAGAGTACGGATTCGTGTTGCTCCAGAAACGCAGCGATTGGTGCATCTAGCCCCGTTAGCGGGCGTAATCCGGGTTCCCAGTGCGGGTTAGGCAGGAATCGCACGTCAAATACGTAGTCGGCGTCGGATGGAAGCCCGTATTTGAAACCAAATGACTCAAACACCATTACCAGTCCCTTGCGATCACGTGCGTCAATTCGCATACGTACAGTCTCACTCAACTCATGAAGAGACTGTCCGCTGCTGTTCAGTATCAGATCCGCATGGACTTTGAGCGGTCTTAAGATTTCTTTTTCCCGCTCGATTGCCTGAGCAAGAGAAAGGGAATGGCTTCCTAGGGATAGCGGGTGGATACGACGTGTTTCACTGTAGCGCTTGAGTAGAGTCTCTTTATCCGCATCTAAAAATAGCATGGTGACGTCGAGCTCTTGTTTGAGCTTTTCCAACGTCCCGGTTAGTTCTTTCAGCTTTTTCGGAATATTACGGATATCGATGCTAACGGCAACATTCTGTTCGCTGTCAGCAACAGACTGAACAAATGCATCGAGTAAGTTGACTGGCAGGTTATCAACACAGTAATAACCTAAATCTTCCAGCACACGAAGTGCCACACTCTTTCCGGCACCAGAATGCCCGCTAACAACGATTAGTCGCATGGTGGTCATCCTGCTTATTGGTGAATCATGATGTCGTAGAGTTCTTGATCACTTTGAGCACTGCGAAGCATTTTCAGTACTTGTTTGTCGCTCAGGCGCTCTGCCATAGAGGCTAGTGTTTTGAGGTGCTCTTTGCATTGTTCTTCAGGAACAAGAAGAGCGAAGAGTAGGTCGACTGGACGGTTATCAATCGCATCAAATTCAATTGCTTCGTCGCATTGAAGAAGCACTGCGACCGCTTTATCGCTTGACTGCATTCTTGCGTGTGGAATGGCAATACCGTTACCGATACCGGTACTGCCCATTTTTTCCCTGTTGAGCATGCATTCGAACAGCTCAGTAGAATCTTGACCCGTGTGATCGGCGACGATTCGGCTGATCATTTCAAGGGCTCTTTTTTTTACTTGTGCAGTGAACTGCACTTTTCGTGCAGTCCAAAGACAGTATTTCGCTAAGTTGCATGATTAATGACTGTTTAGTTTTTCTTTGTGCTTGTTAAGTTGACGAACCAGTTTATCTACCAGCGAGTCGATCGCTGCATACATATTCTCGTCATCTGATGACGCATGGATTTCGCCCTGATTTACGTGGAGCGTAGCTTCCGCGATCTGAGTTAATTTTTCAACTTTTAGTACAACGTGGATCTGATTTATATGGTCGAAGAATCTTTCGAGCTTCTGAAACTTAGTTTGAACATAGTCTTGCATTGAATCGGTAAGATCAACGTGATGGCCTTGAATATTGATTTGCATAGACTTTCCTTTTCAGTTAGTGCCTAAAGTAGGCGTTTTCGCTGACTTGAAGGGGCGATACCCAAGGATTCTCGATATTTTGCTATCGTACGTCTTGCTACCTGAATCCCCTGGTCAGCCAGAAGAGCAGCAATCTTACTGTCACTAAGTGGCTTAGCCGTGTTCTCTGCAGCGACTAATTTCTTAATGAGTGCGCGAATTGCTGTTGACGAACATTCTCCGCCATTATCTGTACTAACATGGCTGGAGAAGAAGTACTTCAATTCAAAAATACCACGTGGTGTATGCATGAACTTTTGCGTTGTAACACGAGAAATTGTGGATTCGTGCATATCGACCGCCAAGGCTACGTCATTTAAAACCATTGGCTTCATGGCTTCTTCACCATACTCGAAGAAATCTTGCTGATGTTCAACAATACATCTTGCAACTTTGAGTAACGTCTCGTTTCTGCTTTCTAAGCTCTTAATTAACCACTTTGCTTCTTGCAAATTACTGCGGATGTACTGGCTATCGGCACTATTACCTTTACCGAGTTGCGCATACTGTTGATTAACTTTTAATTTTGGAATGCTGTCCGGATTGATAGAAACTGTCCATTTACCGTTGTCTTTGAATACAGACACGTCTGGAATTACATATTCGGTGTCATCAGGAGTGATGCGGCTGCCCGGGCGAGGATCGAGCTGCTGAATAAGTTTCAGTACCTCGCGTAAATCGGCTTCTTTTAACTTGGTTTCTTTGATAACCAGTTTGTAGTCGCGATTGCCCAGTTGATCGATGTGATTGGCTAGGATCATTCTGGCTTCTGCAAGCCACGGCGTATCTTCCGGGAAGGTGGCTAACTGCAGAAGTAAGCACTCTTGCAGATTTCGTGATGCCACACCAAGCGGATCAAACTGCTGAATACGTTTGCGGACTGCTTCTACTTCATCAAGTTCAACATCTTCATTATTGAAGCTTTCATGAATTTCTTCAGGAGAGAGGGTTAAATATCCGTACTCATCAATTGCATCGATGATAGCCAAGGCAATGGTCCGGTCTGTTTCACTGAATGGCGTTAAATCCAGTTGCCATAACAGGTAATCGTACAGTGATTCAGTGGTTTCACCCTGATACACAGGCATGTCATCATCTAAAGCTAAGCCTGTACTACCAGTATTAGCGCTGTAGACATCATCCCATGTGGTGTCTATTTCAAGTTCTGAGCTGATTTCTGATTTTTCAATGATATCAGAACTATCTGGAAGGTCGCTTTCTGATGGTTCGTTTGCACTGTTATTGTCATCAGATCGGTTGTTGTCTGTTGCATGCAATTCTGATTTATCTTCACCGTTAACTAGAGGCTCTTCTTGGCCGTCTTCAACTTCCAATAGTGGGTTTGAATCCAATGCTTCCTGAATTTCTTGTTGAAGATCGAGGGTCGACAACTGCAATAAACGAATCGCTTGTTGCAGCTGAGGTGTCATGGCTAACTGCTGACCTAGCTTAAGTTGTAATGAAGGTTTCATTCAGTGTTACTTACCTTGTAATGCTCAGAATCTTACCGTTCCTAATATAATCATAGACGGAATTGTTCGCCGAGATAAACTTGTTTCACCTGTTCATTGTTGAGAACTTCATCCGGAGTTCCCGATGCAATGAGGTGTCCTTGACTTACGATATATGCTTTTTCACAGACGTCCAGTGTTTCCCGTACGTTGTGATCGGTGATCAGTACGCCCAGACCTCGATCACGCAGATGTTCAATAATTTTTTTGATGTCACCGACAGAAATTGGGTCAACGCCGGCAAAAGGCTCATCCAGTAATATGAACTGTGGATTGGCTGCTAATGCTCTAGCAATTTCTACCCTGCGGCGTTCCCCCCCCGATAGTGCCATGCCTGCGCTGGATCTTATGTGCTGTATGTGGAATTCTTCCAACAAATCTTCCAGCTTATCCTGCCGTTCTTCTCGGGTCATTTCCTCACGCGTCTGCAAAACTGCCATGATGTTGTCTTCAACAGACAATTTACGGAAGATCGAGGCTTCCTGTGGGAGATAGCCGATGCCAAGGCGTGATCGACTGTGCATCGGCAGGATGCTGATGTCTTTGTCATCAATAGTGATGACGCCTTCGTCTCTTGGTACCAGGCCGACAATCATGTAAAAAGATGTCGTTTTACCTGCACCGTTTGGACCAAGTAATCCTACTATCTGTCCCGATTCTACTTCCAGACTAACATCAGTTACGACCTTGCGTTTTTTATAGCTTTTCGCCAGGTTTTTTGCGCTTAATACCGCCATACTATTTCTCTAACTGATTCGGTTGCAAAATGGTTGTCACACGCTCATTTTTAGAGCTGTCCGCAACCAGTTTCTGTTGACCAATCTGGTAGCGGATAGTTGAGCCTTTTATAGTGTTACCTTCCTGAGCTAGCTGGGCCTGACCTTTCATGGTCAGCTCATCGGTAGAGATGCTGTAATCCAGCTCTGTTGCCTGAGCGCTTATCGTTTTACCGTCGTCCATCAGCTGCGAGAATTTTGCTGGTTTACCAAATGCCTGTATCTTATTTATCGTTTCTGTTTTTGGATCGCGGGTTACCACGATTTTATCCGCATCAATATTGATGCTGCCTTGCTTAAGAGATACGTCGCCATCAAAAATAACCTGGTTACTCTTCATATCCACTTGTTGGGTATCCGAGTTAATGTAAACCGGCTGTTGAGTATCCGACTTAAGTGCCAGCGCTTGAGGCGCCGCCAGAATCAATGCCAGTAGGCTAAGGTGTAACGGTTTCATATCGACCTTGAACTTTATCTGTCAGAGTCGCGGTATGCTGTTTTAAGTTGCCTTTCATCGCGCCTCCGGTAGTTTCAAATTGTGCCCCAACCAACATGACCTGTTGATCGGCTTTAAAATCACGATTGGTTAAATCAATGACCAGCTTATCTGTTGCCATAGTGTCAAAGCTTGCTTCAGGTAATAAATTCTGCATTAACACCTTATCATACAACGTTAGCGTTTGGTCTTTATCTAACACGGCTCTTGTTGCTGTTACCTTCCACTCTACGACGCTACCTTCACGGTAAATCATCAATGTCGGGTTGTTAAAAATTGTTGCCCCGCTCTTAGCATAATGATCTAAGTTGTCAGAGCGGATGATGTAACTGCGGACACCATCCTCACCATAGGTGATGTTTTCCAGTCCAGTACCACTGAACATGGGCAGTTCCGTATTTGGTGCTACTTGAATCGTATCTGCGTCTT
Organism: Vibrio sp. B1FLJ16; assembly: GCF_905175385.1. NCBI lineage: Bacteria > Pseudomonadati > Pseudomonadota > Gammaproteobacteria > Vibrionales > Vibrionaceae > Vibrio > Vibrio sp. B1FLJ16. Next base: position 2,639,363 of record NZ_HG992749.1, on the reverse strand, counting down.
TAGGTGTTACTAGATAATAAGCACACCATGCGATGATGATAACCAAGAGCAAATAAATAAGGCGAGTAAAACTCATATAATGAAGGCCTATTGTTTAGCTCAGTACGTCCCTGACTATTGCCTTAATCTGCGATTAAATATTGGTGATGATATTACATCACACCAGCTTTTAGTAAATCATGCATGTTGAGTGCGCCAACAACTTTGCCATTTTTGCACAGAATCAATGCGTTGATATTTTTGCTTTGCATAAGGTTTAAACCTTCTACAGCAAGCATGTCCGGCTGGGCAACGGTCGGGCTCTTGGTCATCACTTCGCCGATGGCGGTAGAATGGATATCGATGCGTTTGTCTAACGTGCGGCGTAAATCACCATCCGTAAATATACCAAGCATAGCATCGTGTTCATCGACGATAGCGGTCATCCCCAGTCCTTTTTCCGAAATCTCCAGTAGCGCATCTCGTATAAGTGCGTCGGGAGAGACTTTCGGCAAAGCACTGCCAAAGTGCATGATATCAGACAACTTAAGCAGCAGTTTTCTCCCTAATGCACCACCAGGGTGTGACAGCGCAAAATCTTCTGCAGAAAAACCACGAGCCTGGAGCAACGCGACTGCCAGGGCATCACCCATAACTAAAGTAGCGGTGGTGCTGCTGGTTGGCGCTAAACCAAGCGGGCATGCTTCGTGAGGTACCGTGATTTGCAGGTGCAAATCCGATAACTGTGCCATGCTGGAATCTGGTTTGCCCGTCATACTGATTATTTTGATGTTCAGACGTTTTAGTACTGGAAACAGAGAAAGGATCTCATGGGATTCGCCAGAGTTAGAAATGGCAATCACAATGTCCCCTGCGCTTATCATCCCCAGGTCACCGTGAGCCGCTTCTCCGGGGTGAACAAAAAATGCAGAGGTTCCGGTACTTGCCAGAGTAGCGGCAATTTTATTACCAATATGGCCTGATTTACCCATGCCCATAACGACAACTTTCCCGTTATTGGAAAGTATCAATTCACAAGCTTGTTCAAATTGATCGTCAAAATACTTATCCAGCTCTTGAAGAGCGGCAACTTCAATATCAAGCACTTGCTTAGCAGCCGCGCGAAAATCAAATTGATTGGACATATCAGTGCTCCAATGAGTCTTTATTTATAATTAATGTGATTAGGCGGACATATTCGAGAACAAGTAAACTTGGTAGCCGATAAAGCAGATAAACAGAATTATCCCTTCCAGGCGATTTACACTGCGAGATTTGCCTAAACACATTACGACCAGCAGTAGCGATACAGCTAGCATGACCCAGAAATCACGACCCATTGCATACTCGCTGAGCACTGACGGGTTGATGATGCCGGGAATGCCCATTACGGCGAGTATATTGAATACGTTGGAGCCGATAATGTTACCGACGGCCATGTCATCTTCACCTTTCAGTACACCTGCAAGAGAAGCGGCAAGTTCTGGCAGACTGGTGCCAATAGCGATGATAGTCAGGCCGATCACGAGATCGCTCATTCCGAAATGTTTGGCAATGATAACGGCATTATCAACCAGAATGTTTGCAGCCAAAGGTAGCAGTATCAAGCCGAGGCCAACCCACATACCTGCTTTTGCGTTGCTCACGCCTTCTGGGATTTCAGACTCTTGTTCATCAAGAAAAGCATCGCCAGACTGCTGCTCTTTGCGGCTGATTTGCAACATCGCAAATAAAAATAAGCCGAACAAAACAAACAATAAGATACCTTCGTAAAAGCCAAGGTGATTGTTCCATAGCAGAGCACCAGCAAGCAGAGTAACGGCGATCATCAGCGGCAGTTCACGACGAATGACGCCAGAGCTGATTGAAAGTGGTTTAATTATCGCGGTGATACCTAAAATCAGCGCAATGTTAGCGATATTTGAGCCCAGCACATTACCGACAGCGGTGTCGGTCTTTCCGTCCCATGCTGCGGTAGCAGAAACCATCATCTCGGGCGCAGATGAGCCCATAGCCAGGATAGTCATACCAATTACGAGAGGTGAAATGCCAACGTTGCGTGCGATAGCAGCAGAACCAAAAACAAGTTTATCTGCACTCCAGACGAGTAAAACAAGACCGACGATAAGCAACGCTACGGCTTCGAGCATGATAATTCCTAACTATTAAATAAGAGAAATGAATAACCGCTAATTTTGACCTTTTGCAGCGGAAAATGGAAGATAAACAACAAATAAATTAAAGGTAAGTAACGAAATTGTGTTTAGCGAACATTACAGTTTAAGTGCTGATTCTGGATTAAGATTTAAATGTTGTGGCGGTCTACAGCTATCGTTTAACAAGAATCGATTGAATTTGGTCGGGTTTATTTAATCGAACAGTGCTTTAAATTCGCCGCTAATGTGCTTATGATTGCATCCTTAATTGATGAACCGAAATCGCATTTACACGTAATAGTGTGGAAGTATTTGAGTATGAATCGGCCTGATGAAACTGTGAGCGCTTTTAATGCTCCGACAATTAAAGAGATAATATGTCGAACAACGATTTAGTCACCGTGAACAATCTCTCTTTTTCGCGCGGGAATCGCAAGATCTTTGATGGTATCGATCTGCATGTTCCTGAAGGCAAAGTGACCGCAATTATGGGGCCGTCTGGTATCGGTAAAACCACGCTGTTACGCCTGATTGGCGGTCAGTTGTATCCCGAACAAGGGGAGATCTGGTTTGACGGAGACAACATTCCAAGTCTTTCGCGGAAAAAGCTTTACCATGCCCGTAAGAAAATGAGCATGCTATTCCAGTCCGGTGCGCTGTTCACAGACTTAAATGTCTTTGATAACGTCGCCTTTCCGTTACGCGAACACACGGAACTCTCGGAAGATCTGATTCGAACCATGGTGTTGCTCAAGCTCGAAGCGGTTGGTTTACGTGGTGCTGCCGAGCTTATGCCGAGTGAACTGTCAGGTGGTATGGCTCGACGCGCAGCACTGGCACGGGCAATTGCGCTAGACCCGGATTTGATCATGTACGACGAACCGTTTGTCGGACAAGATCCGATCACGATGGGGGTCCTAGTTGAGCTTATTAGTAACTTAAATCAGGCGCTTGGTTTAACGTCCATTGTCGTTTCTCACGATGTTCCGGAAGTAATGAGTATTGCAGACTGGGTTTACTTACTGGCAGATGGCAAGATCATCGCTTTTGGGACGCCTGAGGAGTTGAGACAGAACCAGGATCCTAGAGTGCAGCAGTTTTTACAGGGCGATGCCGATGGCCCGGTGCCTTTCAGTTACCCTTCGCAAAGTATCGAAAAGGATTTATTTGATGGTCGATAGCTTTATTCAGTTTGTCGCTTCGTTAGGAAAGCGCACATTGGCCATCTGTGAAGCTTTTGGCCGTGCAACGTTGATGCTGTTGGGCGCATTGTTCGCCAAACCTAAACCGAGCAAAAGTTTCCCTTTGCTGATTAAGCAGCTCTATTCCGTTGGTGTTCAGTCTCTTGCGATCATCGTCGTTTCCGGCTTATTTATCGGTATGGTATTGAGCCTGCAAGGTTATGTAGTGCTGGTGGATTACGGTGCCGAGGGCAGTCTGGGACAGATGGTGGCACTTTCGTTGCTCCGTGAGCTTGGCCCTGTTGTTACCGCGTTGCTGTTTGCCGGACGTGCAGGATCTGCTTTGACTGCAGAAATTGGTCTGATGAAAGCGACCGAGCAACTATCCAGCCTGGAAATGATGGCGGTTGATCCTTTGAAGCGAGTTATTGCGCCGCGCTTTTGGGCGGGGGCGATCTCGATGCCTTTACTGGCTATGATTTTCATGGCGGTAGGGATCTGGGGAGCTCAGCTTGTCGGGGTCGACTGGAAAGGGGTTGATCACGGCAGTTTCTGGTCTGCGATGCAATCCTCTGTGGAATTAGGTCAGGACATCGGCAACAGTATGATCAAATGCTTTGTGTTTGCGATTACTGTTACCTGGATTGCCTTGTTTAACGGCTATGACGCTATACCTACCTCGGAAGGGATCAGCCGGGCAACTACACGCACTGTGGTGCATTCTTCTTTAGCAGTACTGGGGCTAGACTTTGTACTGACAGCATTGATGTTTGGGAACTAATCATGCAACAAACACGTAAAACAGAATTATGGGTTGGCAGCTTTGTATTGGCGGGAATTTGCGCAATTCTTGTAATGATTTTTCAAGTCGCTGACGTAAAGAGTATGGGCTCTGGTAATACTTACACCCTTAACGCCAAGTTCGACAATATTGGCAGCTTGAAAGTGCGCTCACCTGTTAAAGTGGGTGGCGTCGTTATCGGTCGCGTAAGTAAAATCACTCTCAACCCTGAAAGCCTATTACCGGAAGTGAGCTTAGCTATCAACAGCGAGTACAACCAGTTTCCGGATACATCGAGTGTTCAGATTCTTACCTCAGGGTTGATTGGAGAGCAATATATCGGTTTTGTGCCTGGCTTCGTATTTGATGACGAAGTGATGCTGGAAGACGGCGATACCATCGAAGATACAAAATCTGCATTAGTACTTGAAGACCTGATAGGTCAGGTACTTTACAGTGTTGGTGGTGGCTCAGATAACTCAAGTAAGGAATAACGATGCTTTCTAGATTACTACTTTCGGTTTGTGCTGTATTTACAGCATTCGGTTTGAACGCGGCAGAAGTGGATAAAACTCAGCCTTATCAGATGATGAGGCAGGTTGCAGAGGTAACGTTTGACCGCTTGAAGAACGAGCAGCCAAAAATTCAGCAAGATCCGAACCTGCTAAAGGTTGTTGTTGAAGAAGAGCTGATGCCTTACGTCAACTACCGATATGCGGCCCTGAAACTATTAGGTCCGAATCTGAAAGGGACAAAACGTGAAGATGTACTCGAGTTTATCGATGCTTTCAGAGGTTACCTAGTTGCGTCTTACGCTCAGGTTCTGACCCAGTACAATGACCAGAAAATAGAGTTCGGTCCCGAACCTAAACTGGATCCGTCGGATCGTATTGCAAGTGTCAAAGTCGATATTATTGATACGCCGCGTCCGAATATCAAACTTGAGTTCAAACTGCGCAAAGATAACAAAACAGATGAGTGGGAAGCGTTCGATATGATTGCTGAAGGCATTAGTCTCTTATCAAGCAAGCAGTCTGAATGGAATACCAAGATCCGCCAGGAAGGTGTGGTGTCAGTAGCAAAAGATCTTGAAAAACTGGCGGCTGAACCGATTCGCTTTGAGGCGAAAAAGTAATGGGACAGTCTGCTTCTCAGTGGAATATGACCGCGGATAGTCTGAAGCTTTCAGGAGCTTTAGACAGAGATTCCGTTCCTTCGTTATGGGATAAAGCGAAGAAATGGCAGCCTGCTCAGGGTGAATTTGAATGCTCCTTACAAGATGTAGAGCGGGTAGATTCGGCCGGGATGGTGATGTTAATTCACTTAATAGAGCATGCAAAAAAGCAAAACTGTCATATAATGCTCAGTTTCGTGCCAACGCAACTACGCACTTTGTTTCAACTAAGTAATGTTGAATCCTTAGTGAACAAGCACATACAGAATTATCAGGGGTAAAATTGTGGACAGCGCAAAAGTACAACAGTTATTAGAAGAGGCACTAAACCTTCAAGAAGTGCATGTAAAAGGTGAAGGTAGCCACTACGAAGTGGTTGCTGTTGATGCTTGCTTTGAGGGAATGAGCCGCGTCAAGAAGCAACAATTAATTTATGCTCCTCTGATGGAATACATCCAGCGTAACGACATTCACGCAGTATCTATTAAAGCGTTCACCCCTGCAGAGTGGGCTCGCGATAAGAAGCTGATGTCGCTTTAAGGTTTATTGATGGAAAAGTTTCGAGTTATTGGGTCTGATAAGCCATTAGTTGGTGAAGTGACCATTTCCGGTGCAAAAAACGCAGCACTGCCTATTTTATTTGCGTCTATCCTGGCTGAAGAGCCGGTAGAGGTGGCTAACGTGCCACACCTTCGTGATATTGATACCACCATGGAGCTGCTAAAGCGTTTAGGCGCAAAAGTCAGCCGAAATGGTTCTGTTCATGTGGATCCTGGTAGTATCAATGAATACTGTGCACCTTACGACTTAGTGAAAACCATGCGTGCTTCAATCTGGGCGCTTGGCCCATTAGTTGCGCGTTTCGGTCAAGGTCAGGTGTCGTTACCTGGGGGTTGTGCTATCGGTGCGCGTCCGGTTGATCTGCACATTACTGGTCTGGAGCAACTGGGTGCAACCATCACTTTAGAAGATGGTTACGTTAAAGCCGAAGTTGATGGTCGCCTGAAAGGCGCGCATATCGTAATGGATAAAGTAAGCGTAGGTGCGACTATTACCGTTATGTGTGCAGCAACTCTGGCTGAAGGCACAACAACGCTGGACAACGCAGCGCGTGAACCTGAGATTGTGGACACTGCTGACTTCCTTAATAAGTTAGGCGCAAAAATCTCTGGCGCTGGTACGGACACTATCACCATCGAAGGTGTTGAGCGCCTTGGTGGTGGTAAGCACAGTGTTGTTGCTGACCGCATCGAGACAGGTACATTCCTCGTTGCTGCTGCGGTATCCGGCGGTAAAGTGGTTTGTCGTAACACCAATGCTCACCTGCTTGAAGCGGTGTTATCGAAACTTGAAGAAGCTGGAGCGCTGGTAGAAACAGGCGATGATTGGATCTCTGTCGATATGACTGATCGTGAATTGAAAGCAGTTAATATTCGCACAGCTCCGCACCCGGGTTTTCCAACGGATATGCAGGCACAGTTTACTTTGCTGAACATGATGGCGAAAGGCAGTGGCGTAATTACAGAAACTATCTTTGAAAACCGCTTCATGCATGTACCAGAGCTGATGCGTATGGGGGCAAAAGCTGAAATCGAAGGTCATACTGTTATCTGTGGTGACGTAGATTCCTTAAGTGCTGCTCAAGTTATGGCGACAGACCTTCGTGCTTCTGCAAGCCTGGTTATTGCTGGCTGCATTGCGAAAGGTGAAACCATCGTTGATCGTATTTACCATATCGACCGTGGCTACGACAAAATTGAAAATAAATTGGCTGCACTGGGTGCAAATATTGAGCGCGTGCGCGCCTCAAGTTAAACTACACGCAGCTGATTTGGATATCAAAAGCCGAAACTCAGGTTTCGGCTTTTTTATATCAATCTCTTTCCTCGAGAAAATTGGCAAGGATTGAGAGAAACTAATAGTTGTATCTGGCAGAAGCCGGTTTCTGGAGAACAAGAATGATTGCACTGTTACGTGTATTTGCTATCGCGATATTCGCTATTGTGATGTTTATTGGTGGTTGTGGTTACTGCCTGTTAAGCCCTCGTAACCCTAAGCACGTTTTCACGTTTGGCCGCCTGTTTGCCAAGATGTCGAGAGTGTTTGGGATTAAGCTTGAACTGCGTCTTCCTGAAGATGCTTACTCTCGTGGTCAGCATGTTTACATCGCGAACCATCAAAACAATTGGGATCTGTTTACGGTATCTGCAGCAGTAACGCCAAAAGTCGTTACTGTTGGTAAGAAGAGCTTAGCGTGGATGCCACTATTTGGTCAGCTTTACTGGCTGACGGGTAATATTTTGATTGACCGTGCTAACCGTTCAAAGGCCAAGGGCACTATTGATCAAGTGGTCAGCAGCATGAAAGAGAGTGAAGTGTCGGTTTGGATGTTCCCGGAAGGTACGCGCTCCCGTGGTCGCGGTCTACTGCCATTTAAAACTGGCGCATTCCATGCGGCGATTGGTGCCGAAGTGCCGATTATCCCTATCGTTTGTAGCTCCACCGATAAACTCAAACTGAACCGCTGGAACAACGGACATGTGATTGTGGAAATGCTGCCACCAGTGAGTACAGAGGGTTACAGCAAAGAAAGCATTCGTGAGTTAGCAAACACCTGTCGTGAGCAAATGAAAGAGAAACTGCTTGCTCTGGATGAAGAAGTGAAACAGCGCAACGCTGCATAGTTTACCTTGTTGAAAAACAATAAAAATTGGGTAGCTCAGGCTACCCATTTTTTATGGAATCAATTTTATTAAGCAATCATTTACGAACGGCGATTGCTTCAATTTCGATACCTACATCTTTTGGTAGGCGAGCAACTTCAACACATGAACGAGCAGGGTAGTTAGCTACCTGGTGCTCATCGAAGAACTTACCGTACACTTCGTTTACAGTGCCGAAGTCGTTCAGGTCTTTAACGAAAACGGTCATTTTTACGATATCAGAAACGGTAAGGCCTGAAGACTCTACCACTGCTTTTACGTTGTCTAGAGACTGACGTGCTTGTTCTGCGATATCTGCAGATACTTCACCTGTCGCTGGGTTAACTGGGATTTGGCCTGAGGTTAGGACCATATTGCCTAGATCTACACCTTGAACATAAGGGCCGATTGCTGCTGGTGCAGACTCAGTGTGAAGTACTTTCGTCATTGTATTTGTTCCATCTGTTTTAGCGAATTAAGAGTCTCAGTGTGCCTCTAAAACCATGACAGGTAAAGTGCAAAATGCCCTGTAAATACAGGGCATTTGAAGTTATTCACTGTTTGAAAACAGCGGTTAATTAACGTTCAGTAACGATTTCTCTGGAGAACACTTTTTCGCAGTACTTACACTTCAGACGAATCTCTTCTTTCTTCTCGAAGACTTTAAAGCTGCTCTCTACAGGTTCATTGTGAGAGATGCAGTTGGTGTTCGGGCACTCAAATACATCGTTGATTTTCTCTGGTAGCTCCAGCGCAAGCTTCTTCACCACTTCGTAGTTCTCGATTTGGTTCACTGTCGCATGCGGTGCATACAAAGCCAGTTTGCTGGCCTGCTCTTCGTTGATGAAGACATTTTCTATTTTCAGCAGGTCTTTATGGCCGAGAGCTGAAGACGGTAAGTTGAGGCCGATGGTCACACGCTGAGATGAGTTGTGCATATCGAACAGCTTTAACACTTTTATACCGATTTGTGCCGGGATGTGGTCGATTACTGTACCGTTTTTGATTGCCTCTACCTGCAATTGAGTTTCTTTAACCATGTCTATTTTCTCCTCGATTACAGTGTTTCGTTCAGAACCAGTGCCAACAGCGCCTGACGTGCGTATACGCCGTTTTGCGCTTGCTGGAAATAGTAGGCATGCGGAGTTTTATCCACGTCCGTTGTGATTTCGTCCACGCGTGGAAGCGGGTGCAGTACTTTTAGGTTCTCGCGCGCATCTTCCAGCATAGCCGCTGTCAGGATGTACGCTGACTTAATATGTGCGTATTCGGACTCATCAAAACGCTCTTTCTGTACACGCGTCATATACAGAATATCCAGTTCAGGAATGACGGTTTCCATGTCGGTATGCAGGCTGTACTCGATTCCTGCCTCATCGAGCTCTTCACAGATATAATCTGGCATTGCCAGAGCTTCTGGGGCAACAAAGAAGAAGCGGATGTTATTGAACTTTGCCAGAGCTTGCGTTAGCGAGTGAACCGTACGGCCGTACTTTAGGTCACCGACAAATGCCACGTTCAGGTTGTCCAGGCGACCTTGTGTTTCTGAAATGGTGTACAGGTCAAGCAGTGTCTGAGTCGGGTGTTGGTTTGCGCCATCGCCTGCATTAATTACAGGTACGCCGTTCGAGAATTCTGACGCCAGACGTGCTGCTCCTTCCTGAGGGTGGCGCATCACAAAAGCATCGACATACGAAGAGATGACTTGTACCGAGTCAGAAAGCGTTTCGCCTTTCTTCGCCAGAGAAGTATTACCATCGTTATCAAAGCCAATGACATCACCGCCGATGCGCTGAATTGCCGTTTCAAATGACAAACGCGTACGTGTTGACGGTTCAAAGAAACAGCTCGCAACGACTTTATTTTTAATAAGTTCTGGTTGAGGTTCCTTTTTAAGGTTTCCTGCTGTTGCGACGATGAGTTCCAGTTCTTCTCGTGAAAGCTCTGGAATAGAGATGATGTGCTTCTGGTAAAGCGAGTTCGCCATGATCTTCTTCCCTATAACAGTGATGACCATCTCCAAAATTAACCTTGAGGAATTTTGGACATAAAAAAACCTCCCAAATAGGGAGGTTTAAAAATCGATAGAATTAACGAAAAAAATACCACGTAAGCGTAGTCGCTTAGTTAGAGCAAATCGCGTTTTTACGTCAGCAATCAGCGTGGTCATTTCGTAATCCTCAGACAAATTGCCGAGCATTATACGCTTAACTTTTGTCAGAGCAAGCGATTACCTCGTGATTTTTGCAACCAGAAGTCGCTAACTACCTAACGTTGCTACCATTACCGCCTTAATTGTGTGCATGCGGTTTTCAGCTTCATCAAATACAATCGAATACTCAGACTCAAATACGTCCTCAGTGACTTCCAGACCTTTCATTCCGTACTTCTCAGCGACTTCTTTGCCGACTGTAGTTTCGTCGTTATGAAAGGCTGGAAGGCAGTGCATGAACTTCACATTTGGATTACCGGTCTGGTTGATGACGTCCATGTTTATTTGATACGGAGTCATCACCGCTACACGCTCATCCCATGCATCGGCTGATTCACCCATCGATACCCAGACATCGGTGTATAAGAAGTCACAACCTTTAACGCCTTCCTCAACGCTTTCCGTACAAGTGATCCTTGCACCTGTTTGCTGGGCGATTTCCTGACAAGTCTCGATAAGGCTTTCTTCTGGCCAGAACGCTTTAGGGGCAACCAAACGAATATCCATGCCCATCTTGGCAGCGCCGACCATGAGAGAGTTACCCATGTTATTACGTGCATCGCCTAGGTACGCAAAGGTGATTTCATGTAATTGTTTGCCTCTAGCGTGTTCTTGCATGGTCAGGAAGTCCGCCAAGATTTGAGTAGGGTGGAACTCATCTGTCAGGCCATTCCAGACTGGAACGCCAGCGTGAGTCCCCAGCTCTTCTACGATTGCCTGACCAAAACCACGGTATTCAATACCATCATACATACGTCCGAGAACGCGGGCGGTATCTTTCATCGATTCTTTGTGACCAATTTGCGAGCCGGAGGGACCGATATAGGAAACTTGAGCGCCTTGGTCAAATGCCGCTACTTCAAACGCACATCGGGTTCGGGTAGAAGACTTTTCAAAGATGAGTGCGATATTTTTACCTTGGAGTCTCTTCTGCTCTGTTCCTGCATATTTTGCTTTTTTCAGCTCTGCAGACAGTTCGAGCAGGAATTGGATTTCTTTGGTTGAGAAATCCAGCAGCTTCAGAAAGTTGCGATTTCGTAAATTGAAAGCCATAGCTCGTCCCTTTGTACGTGTGATTGATTTTGAATCACTGCATTAAAACATATAAATGCTTTTATTGTGAATAATTATTTTAATGAGTTATTAAAAAAGGTTGATGCATTCACATCAACCTTAGTTTTTATTCACTGGATAGAGCCTGAGATCAGATATCGTCTCGCTCAATCGGACAGCTCATACAACGGGCACCACCACGACCACGACCAAGCTCGTTTCCAGGTACAGTTAATACCTGAATACCGGCTTTGTCGTATTTTTCGTTGGTGTATACGTTACGTTCATAACCTATGACCACACCCGGTTTTACGGTCAGTACGTTGTTTGCATCATTCCACTGCTCACGTTCTGCCTCATAGCTGTCACCACCTGTTGTGATGATTTTCAGTTCATCCAAGCCAAGTGCGGATTCAATCGCATGAAGGTAGTTGTGTGAGGCTTCAACATTCATTTCACCGTCAGTACCTTTAGGGGTCAGACGCCATGTATCCAGATCTTTACGCATGATTTCCGGGTATACCGAGAAGGTATCAACGTCCATGTGCGTCATCACCGTATCTAGGTGCATACATGAACGGTGCTTCGGCAGATCAATAGCGATCACTTCAGTTGCCTGGCCAGCTTTAAACAGGTTTGATGCCAGGTTCTCAACACCTTGAGGTGTCGTACGCTCAGACATACCAATCAGAACGGCGCCTTTACCGATAACCAGAACGTCACCACCTTCAACGTTGGCGTTATCGTAGTGCAGATCTTCATCACCAAAGTATTTAATGAAATCCTGACCGGCAAAAATCGGGTGCCAGCGATAAATTGCACGCAAGTGGTTGGTTTCACGCTGACGTGCAGGTTTCATCATCGGGTTCAGAGAAACACCGCCGTATACCCAGCATGATGTGTCGCGGGTAAACAGGTGATTCGGCAGCGGTTCAATAACGAAGTCTAACGGACGTCTCATCTTCGGTAGCATGGAGGACGATTTAATAGGTAGCTCAGAATAAGCCAAACCACCTAATAGTACCGATGCAAGGTGCTCATTATCCATCTCTGAGAAATACACGCGCAGATCACGAGCAAAGGTCGGCCCGTAACGGAAATCAGATATCTGCGTGTTCAGTAGCCACGTTTTTGCTTCCGGAACAGCCAGGGTTTCGACTAGTAAATCGTGAAGCAGGAGTACTTCTACGTCTTGGTCGCGCAGGGTACGAGCGAAAGCGTCGTGCTCTTCTCCTGCCGCTTCTACCGCAAGTACATCATCAAACAATAACTCATGACAGTTTGAAGGTGTTAGGTGGGTTAGGGCGCGCTCAGGGCGATTTAGTAGAACTCGTCTAAGTTGACCAACTTCTGATCCAACGTACAGCTTACTCATTTTGTATCCTTACAGATTTACCAGCCGCTATTTATGACAATCTTATGATTAAGATGCAAATTGGTTAACTTTGATAATATTTTGTTAATTGTTTTATTTTAAATTAAAATTTCATCTGTTCTTGTATTTTATGTAAATATTGGTTTTTTATTCTATTTTTGTGCTTTTGGGTAAAGTGCGTTTTTATTCGATCCACGCAGGATTAATCAAATTACATGCTTAGTGCATAAATTGTGCATATTCATTCCGAAATATGCATTTTTTTGCTTGGCTTTATTCGCTGGTGAAGTTAGAGCAGCGGTTGCTGTATTCAATAAATGGTCATAATCACGCATTGAAAGCCGGATTGCTTGCCCGTCGAGCGAATTAGGATCTTCTGAATATTACAAAAGCCCATTTGTTGTTAATTTTTTGTGACCTTGTGAGGAAGCTTTAATATTTATAAAGGAATAATTGACAACAATCTCTACGGTTTGGTGTTTGTTAGTGGCTTTTCGTCTCAATCCATGCCATATTTCACCGGATCAGAATACCCGGTTAATCAGGGTATCGCGTTTCCATCAAGTAACTAATCTGGAGCCCAAACATGTCTCACGAAGATGAATATCTGTCAGTAGAAGAATTAATTGAGATTCAAAAAGAAGATACTCGCGATATCATCGCAGCATTGTTAGAGGATGGCAGCGATCCGGATTCATTGTATGAAATTGAGCACCACCTGTTTGCTGAAGATTTTGCTACGCTGGAAAAAGCGGTAGTTGAAGCATTTAAGATGGGCTTTGAAGTACTTGAAGCAGAAGAAACCGAAGATGAAGACGGCAATAAGCTACTTTGCTGTGATGCGACCATGGAGTCTGCGCTAGATGCTGAAGCGATTGATGCTCAGGTTGAAAAGCTGGTTCACCTTGCTGAAAAGTATGACATCATCTATGACGGTTGGGGTACCTATTACGAAGGCGAAGACGCGCTTTACCCTGACGAAGATGAAGACGAAGAGTAATCGATGAATTTCTGAGAAAGCCAGCGTGTATCGCTGGTTTTTTTGTGTCCTGAAAATGATAACCAGGTGCTTAGCCAGTAATTAACGTTGAGTTTATCAAAGCTCTTTCCCTATAATGCTGGAAAGTTGATCTAGCTCAAGGTTCATATGCAACAATCACTCGCCGGTTTATGGCAAGTCTCTCCACTGACGGATCTCTCCATCCCTCAAGATGACATCACTTTTCCTGCTCCTTTAAGTCAGGCCCTGCCGGATGAGCTGACGGAAGAGGCTATTTGTCAGCAAGAGTGGCATCTGATGCACGATATTGAAGTGGATGAGTCCATGCTGGCATTTCCTGCTGTAGAAATAGTACTAGGCGGCGTGGACTATCATGCTGAAGTGCGCTTGAACGGTGTAGCACTGTTTGACTGTGATGGGACCCAGAACGTATATAAAAAAGATATTCGTCCCTTTATGCAGATGGGGCGTAACCGTTTCGAGATATTGTTCCTGGAGGAAGAAGAGGATTTACTTCTTGAGGAACATCAGCCAGATCTGTGTACTCTTAACAATCAAGAGTACAAGAAAAGTGATGAACGGATGGGCGTGTGGCAGGTGCCTTACCTGCAGTTTATTCGTAATGTCCGTTTAGACAGAGTCGCTACAGAACAGATCTGGCATCACGGTGGCGGTTGTGAGTTTAAAGTTGATTTTTACTATCAGACATTTGCTCCTGGTCTGGTTGCAGCAAAGGTTAAATTCAACGGCATGACTTACCATATTCCAATTGATGTTCGTGCGGATCATGCCAGTGCGTTGTTTCAGATTGATGCGCCAAAATATGCGGATGTTAGTAATCCTGATCCTCGCGATCTGTATCAGTTGTCGGTTGAGTTAGACGGGCAAAGTCAAAACTTTTCAGTTGCATTAAGCCAAGAGCTCTGTGTTACCCATCTGGTCATTTAAAACTATCTTCACAGCGATTTGAGCATTACCACTTCACACGCATCATGCCCTGTTTGTCCAAGCGGGGCATCTAGATGCTCAAAACCTAACTTCTCATACAAACCAATTGCTTCTTTTAAGCACTCGGTGGTTTCCAAATAACACTTCTGATAACCAAGTTGCTTTGCTAATTGCAGACTCAGAGCCACAATACGTTTGGCCAGCCCGTGTCCACGAGTTTGTGGCAAGAAGTACATCTTTTGCAGCTCGCACATGTTAGGTTCTCCTGCCAGTGGCGCAAAACCTCCACCACCAACGATCACACCATTGTGCTCAATCACCCAATACGCTGCGCCTTGTTGGTTGTAGACAGAATACATGTCATCAAGCGTTGGGTCTGCCACGCCATAGCCTTTGTCAGCGGTGAGTCCATACTCTGCTGAGACCTGACGAATGACGCTTGCTATGTTTGGGTTATCTTTTGGTGTGAGAGAGCGGAGAGTGAAGTGTGCTATTTGTTCCATGCTTTGCCTACAAAAATGAGCCCGATAAGGGCTCAATATATGGTGATTAGGCGTGTCGATGCAATCCAAAATGAGGTACTGACATTTGGTTTGCTGACTTACGTAACCAAACTTTCTCGTGGAAGTAGTAAGCGACAGTGTTCAGACTTGGCTCAAGCATCGCCATTACACCACCGATAAATGCGTCACCAGTGAGTAGATAAACCACAGTGAAAGCAACGCTAAAATGAACGGTTGCGAAGCTTGCTGTTTTTAGCTTGGTCATGGTCTGGCGAGCTTTAAGCGCTGGAATGTTTGCCCATGCTTTTTCATGAAAGTAGAAAGCGACCGTATTTACTGAAGGTTCGATCATGGCAATTAAACTACCAATTAGAATGTCGCCAGTAAGCAGGTAAGCGACACTAAAAGCGATAGTAAAATGCAAGGCTGCGAAAGTTAGTGTCTTTTTCATGATAATTACTCATCTTGTTTGTTTCGATGAATATATTATCAATAATAATTCTCATTTGCGCTACTCGGCAATAAATATTAATGTGATAGGTAAAAACTATTAATGAGATTTTTTTCTTGAATTAATCGATACAAAAAAGGTTGGTCATATTGACCAACCTTTTGATTTTTTTGCTTTCTTATTTAAGAGCAGAAGTATTTACATTCCGTTTTAACTCTGGAGGCTAAAGAGCCGCGATAGTGGTCTTCTGCTCTTCTAGTTTAGCCAAGGTCTCTTTGTAACCTTCAAGCTTCTCACGCTCTTTTGCAACAACCGCTTCAGGTGCTTTCGCTACGAAGCCTTCGTTACCTAGTTTGCCTTCGATACGCTTGATCTCGCCGTGTGTTTTCTTGATCTCGCCATCAAGACGAGCAAGTTCTGCGTCTTTGTCGATAAGACCCGCCATTGGGATCATCAGCTCAGACTTACCAACCAGTGCTGTTGCACACGCAGGAGTTTCCTCACCTGTTACAAGAACGCGTACTGCTTCCAGCTTAGCCAGAGACATCAGCACTTGCTTGTTCGCTTCAAGGCGAGCGGCATCTTGTTCGCTTGCTGCTTTGAGCATAACGTCAAGAGGTTTGCCCGGGTTGATGTCGTACTCAGCTCGTAGGTTACGGATGCTGGTGATGAACGCTTTCACCCACTCGATATCGTCTAGCGCTTCCTGGTTGAAGTTCGCTTCGTCGAATTGAGGAAGAGCCTGAACCATAATTGTCTCACCTTCTACACCGTCAACTAGCGGCTTGATGCTTTGCCAGATAGTTTCTGTGATGTAAGGGATCACCGGGTGAGCCAGACGTAGAGTCTTCTCAAGAACCGTGATTAGTGTACGGCGAGTACCACGTTGCTGTGCGTCAGTGCCTTTCCACAGAACAGGTTTAGTCAGTTCCAGGTACCAGTCACAGAATTGGTTCCAGATGAATTCGTAAAGCGTGTTAGACGCCATATCCAGACGGAAGTTGTCGATATGGTTGTTGAACGCTTTCGCTGTCAGTTCAAACTGAGATTCAATCCACTTGTCCGCTAGTGAGTATTCAATCTCACCGCCATTGAAGCCACAATCTTGCTCTTCTGTGTTCATCATTACGTAACGGCTAGCGTTCCATAGTTTGTTACAGAAGTTACGGTAGCCTTCAAGACGCTTCATATCCCAGTTGATATCGCGACCTGTTGATGCCATTGCAGCAAGCGTGAAACGCAGTGCGTCAGTACCGTATGCTTCGATACCGTTTTCAAACGTCTTACGTGTGTTCTTCTCGATCTTCTTCGCTAGCTGAGGCTGCATCATGTTGCCACAGCGCTTCTCAACTAGAGACTCTAGGTCGATACCATCGATCATGTCGATTGGATCAAGGACATTACCTTTCGACTTCGACATCTTATCGCCGTTTTCGTCACGGATCAGACCTGTCACGTAAACGGTTTTGAATGGTACTTGTGGCTTGCCATTTTCGTCTTTCACGAAGTGCATGGTCATCATGATCATGCGCGCAACCCAGAAGAAGATGATGTCGAAACCAGTGACTAGTACGTCTGAAGGGTGGAATACTTTCAGATCGTCAGTTTGTTCTGGCCAACCTTGAGTACCGAATGTCCATAGTGCAGAAGAGAACCAGGTATCCAGTACATCTTCGTCTTGGTGCAGTTCAATCACTGATTCTAGGTTGTTGTTGCTACGAACTTCTTCTTCCGTGCGACCTACGTAAACATTACCTTGGTTGTCGTACCAAGCTGGGATGCGGTGACCCCACCATAACTGACGAGAGATACACCAATCCTGAACGTCACGCATCCAAGAGAAGTACATGTTTTCGTATTGCTTAGGCACGAACTGGATGTCGCCGTTTTCTACTGCTTCAACTGCTGTTTTCGCCAAAGGTGCAGTACGTACGTACCATTGGTCAGTTAGCATTGGCTCGATAACCACGCCACCACGGTCACCGTAAGGAACTTGTAGATCGTGATCTTTCACTTCTTCAAGCAGGCCTAGTTCGTCGAAATCAGCAACGATAGCTTTACGCGCCGCAAAACGTTCCATGTTGTGGTATTTCGCTGGAAGTTCAGAGCTGTAGGCGTCGCTTGCTTCGCCGTTTGTGTTGAATACTTCAGCCGCGTCACGGATGTTTGCGTCGAAAGTCAGAATGTTGATCATTGGTAGCTGGTGGCGCTTACCCACTTCGTAGTCGTTGAAGTCGTGCGCAGGTGTGATTTTCACACAGCCAGTACCTTTTTCCATATCGGCGTGCTCATCGCCCACGATAGGGATGCGACGATCAACGATAGGAAGGATGATTTCTTTACCTATAAGATCTTTGTAACGTGGATCTTCTGGGTTAACTGCAACACCCGTATCACCCAGCATGGTCTCTGGACGAGTCGTTGCAACAACGATGTAGTCTTTGCCATCTGCTGTTTTAACGCCGTCTGCTAATGGGTAGCGGAAGTGCCACATGTTGCCTTTAGTGTCTTTGTTCTCTACTTCTAGGTCTGAGATAGCTGTGTGTAGCTTTGGATCCCAGTTAACCAGACGTTTACCGCGGTAGATTAGATCGTCTTCGTATAGACGTACGAACACTTCCTGAACGGCGTTAGATAGGCCATCGTCCATCGTAAAGCGCTCACGATCCCAGTCTACAGATGCGCCAAGACGACGAAGCTGCTTGGTGATAGTGCCGCCAGATTCGCCTTTCCATTCCCAGATTTTGTCGATGAAAGCTTCACGACCGTAATCGTGTTTTGTTTTGCCTTCTTCTGCAGCGATCTTACGCTCAACAACCATTTGAGTTGCGATACCAGCGTGGTCCGTACCTACTTGCCAAAGGGTGTTTTTACCCTTCATACGCTCACAGCGGATTAGAGTATCCATGATCGTATCCTGGAACGCGTGGCCCATATGCAGGCTACCAGTGACGTTCGGTGGCGGGATCATGATGCTGTATGATTCTTTAGTAGTGTCACCGTGTGGCTTAAAGTAGCCTTTTTCTTCCCAAGTCTGATACAGAGCTTGTTCGATTGAAGTTGGGTTGTATGTCTTTTCCATAGCGCTCATTCTTGCTCGTCATATTTGGACTGATAGAGGCGTTAACTGCATTGGCAAACACTGATCAAATATCGTCTGTATTTTCATCGGGATTTGCTTGTTTGTTGCCTAACTTTAAGCCCAACTATTTAGAGGTTGGATTCTGGTTAATGGTAAATCTTAGTCAATCTTTATAAGTGAACTCTCTATAGGGAGAGCTTAACTATAAGGATTGACCATTAAGGATATTCAATTTCTATCGTTTGCAGCTGGTAACCTGCTTGCCGGTAAATTTTATATCTTTCTCTTGCGAGCTGTTTAGCTTTTTCTTCGCAGGGCACGAAGTCTACCACTTGAGCAAACTTGTTCGCAAAGGTTGTCTCATTTTCCGCCAAATTAATTATCAGCTGACGATTCCAGGATGGCTTTACACCCTCGTGACCAATTTCGATATTGGTGGCATATTTCGGCCCTTCACCGACGAGATTATGCGCCATGAACTTGTCTGCATCAATTTGCCAGAAGATCTCCGCAAGTTGTTCTGCATGCGCTTTGTCATTGCAGTTCAGGTAGACTTTAGCGCCTTGGCGGGCAAAGTGCTGAGCTAAAAACACCACATACTCTTTAAAGCCAGCAGTTTGCGCTTGTGGGCTATCTTCTTTAATGATGTAGAAAGTCGCGGTTTGCATCATTCTCTCACTTGGTCTTGTCCTGAAACCTTTAACCCTATGACTCTTTATAAAGAGCAGGGAGATAATAAAAAAGGGCCTTGCGGCCCTTTTCGATATTGTTCAGAAATTATTCTTCTGTCTCTTGGCCGCTGCGGTTCAAAAGGAATTGGACAAGCATTGAGACAGGACGGCCTGTTGAGCCTTTCGCTGCGCCTGACTTCCAGGCGGTACCAGCGATGTCAAGGTGTGCCCAGTTGTACTTTTTGGCAAACTTAGACAAGAAACAACCCGCAGTGATAGTGCCACCAGGACGGCCGCCAATGTTAGCCATATCAGCAAACGGGCTCTTTAGCTGCTCATGGTATTCGTCTGCCATTGGTAGACGCCATGCACGGTCACTTGCCTGCTCAGATGCGTTTACAAGCTCGTGAGCAAGAGGGTTGTGGTTCGAAATTACGCCGCTGATGTGGTGACCAAGTGCAATCACACAAGCACCGGTTAGTGTTGCAACATCTACAACGCAATCCGGTTCGAAACGTTCTACGTATGTCAGTGCGTCACACAGTACCAGACGGCCTTCAGCGTCAGTGTTAAGCACTTCAACTGTCTGACCAGACATGGTTGTTAAGATATCACCCGGACGGTAAGCGTTGCTGCCAGGCATGTTCTCACAGCCAGCCAGAACACCAATTACGTTGATTGGCAGATTGAGTTTCGCTAACGCTTTCATTGTACCGAATACTGATGCAGCGCCACACATGTCGTACTTCATCTCATCCATACCTTCACCAGGTTTCAGAGAGATACCGCCTGAATCGAAAGTCAGGCCTTTACCGACAAGTACGATTGGTTTTGCATCTGAGTCGGGATTACCTTTGTACTCGATGACAGACATCATTGATTCGTTTTTCGAACCGCGACCTACTGCAAGGTACGATGTCATGCCCAGTTTTTCCATCTCTTGCTCACCAATGATTTTAGTGGTGACTGTTTCGTAGTCGTCTGCCAGGCGACGAGCTTGAGAGGCTAGGTAAGCTGGGTTTGCAACGTTTGGAGGCATGTTACCTAAGTCTTTTGACGCTTTAACGCCAGACGAGATAGCAAGACCATGAGTGATTGCTTTTTCACCCAAGTTCAATTCACGACGCGTAGGGACGTTGAAAACAAGCTTACGCAGTGGGCGGCGAGTTTCTGGCTTAACGCTCTTGAATTGGTTAAATGTGTAAAGACCATCTTTAGTCGCTTCTACTGCCTGGCGAACTTTCCAGTAAGTATCACGACCTTTAACGTGCAGTTCAGTCAGGAAACATACCGCTTCCATAGAGCCTGTTTCGTTAAGTGTACTGATCGTCTTTTGAATGATTTCCTTGTACTGGCGCTCGCCTAGTTCACGTTCCTTGCCGCAACCGACAAGTAAAACGCGCTCTGACAAAACACCCGGTACTTGATGCAGTAGTAGCATCTGACCCGGTTTACCCTCTAGATCACCACGGCGAAGTAGTGAACTGATGTAGCCGTCACTGATTTTATCAAGTTGCTCGGCTACTGGAGAAAGGCGACGTGGTTCAAACACACCAACAACGATACAAGCGCTACGTTGTTTCTCTGGACTGCCACTTTTTACACTGAACTCCATGCGTACTCCTACATCCTGAAGACAAATTGCTCTAAATGTTAGATAATGCGTGCTTACTTGTTGAAGTTTAGCTCTTGGCCCATATGCAGAGCTAATTAAGCGACTAACATTTAGTTTATAATTTTTAAAAAAATAAATGGTTCAACGGGAAACTATAGTGATTCGACCAAAAAAACAAGTTTTGTATAGGTAATTTCAGCGTGATTATTGTTAGATATTTGATCCGCGAAACACTCAAGAGCCAATTTGCGATATTTTTCGTACTCTTTTTAGTGTTTGTGAGCCAGAAATTCATCAGCGTACTGTCTGATGCTTCTGACGGGGATATTCCGGCTGGATTGATCTTCTCTATTGTTGGTTTGAACATGCCGGCAATGGGTTTATTAATGCTACCGCTGAGTTTGTATATCGGGATACTGATCACTTTTGGTCGTTTGTATGCGGAGAGCGAAATTGTCGTTATGAACGCCACGGGCATCGGGAACAAGTTTCTGGTGCAGGCAGCGCTTTACTTAGCATTGATCACTTCAGGTGTCGCGGCTTTTAACGCTTTGTGGTTATCCCCATGGTCGCAAGAAAAGGTTGAACAACTTTATGAGCAAGTTGCAGCAGAAAACAGTGTTGATCTGCTACAGAAAGGCCAGTTCCAGGGGACACCGGACGGCTCTTCTGTCGTATTTATTGATGATATTAAAAACAGCAAGGTAAGTAATGTTTTTGTCGCTCAGATGCGTCCGAGAGATTCAATCCTTCCTAGTGTGATGTTTTCTTCTTCCGGAGAAGTGAAGGAACTGTCAGATGGTCGCCAGATCATTACCATGAAAGAAGGGACTCGATACGAAGGTATTCCGACTCGCGTCGAGTACATGGTGACTAAATTCGATGAGTACGAAGGGCTTATCGGCCAGCGTAAAGTGAAGAAAAAAGGTAGGGATTGGGAAGCTTACCCGACGGCTGATTTAATTGGTCATCCTGATCCGGAAGCGCAGGCAGAGTTGCAATGGCGAATCTCATTGTTTATCTGTATTCCACTGTTAACGATGTTGGTCATTCCTCTGTCTGCTGTTAACCCGCGTCAGGGACGCTTCGCAAAAATGGGCCCTGCAATACTGATTTATCTGGCTTATTTCCTTGCTATTAGTGCGACAAAATCAGCATTAGAAGACAGCACGATACCAGCTGTGGTCGGTATGTGGCCGATTAACGTGATGTTGCTGATAGTGGCTGTTCTGGCCAATATGATGGACAGTATTCCTGCCCGAAGAATGAAAGAAAAATTCCGTAAGAAGAGGCTCGCGTAAGCTGTGTTCAAAATCTTAGACCTATATATTGGTAGAACCATTATTTCTACTACGACCTTGGTTTTGGCAACATTCGTTGGCTTATCTGGCATCATCAAATACGTAGAACAGCTGCGTAAAGTCGGACGTGGCGTCTACGATCTTACGCACGCACTTTACTTTGTATTGTTAAGTATTCCGCGTGATATCGAGATGTTTTTCCCAATGGCGGCACTACTGGGTGCTCTGATTGGACTGGGCATGCTGGCATCAAGCTCTGAGCTGGTGGTTATGCAGGCTGCGGGAGTCTCTAAGTTAGATATCGGCACTTCAGTACTGAAAACCGCTGTTCCGCTGATGCTGATTGTCATGGCTCTAGGTCAGTGGGGCGCTCCGGAAGCGCAGAAGATGGCTCGCGACTTACGTACGTTTGCCATATCGGGAGGCAGTATCGTCTCTGTCAGAGCAGGAGTCTGGGCCCGTGATGCCAATGACTTTATTTTTATCGGTAAAGTAGAAGACGATAAGCTCTATGCGTTGAATATGTGGCGTTTCGATGATGATAAGAAATTACAGCAAGTCATTTTTGCTGAAGAAGTGGACTACCAACAAGATAATAACTGGTTGATGCGAGATGTCCAAATCACTGATATGCAAAATGAAACGGCCATCTCCAAGCAAGATTTAGAGCAAATGAACTGGAACACGTCGCTGGCACCAGACAAGCTTGCCGTAGTGACGGTGAAACCGGAAGAGCTGTCTCTGAGTGGTTTACATGATTACGTGAGTTACTTGAAAGCATCAGAACAAGACGCGTCTCGCTATGAGCTGGCGTTCTGGCGTAAGCTGACTCAGCCGATCTCTATCGCGGTGATGATGTTAATGGCGCTGTCCTTTGTATTTGGACCTCTGCGTAGTGTAACGATGGGGGCTAGGGTGCTATCCGGAGTTGTGGCTGGTTTTACTTTCTATATCTCAAGTGAGTTCTTCGGCCCTTTGACGCTGGTATACGGTATTCCTCCGATATTTGGTGCGCTGGCACCTAGCTTAGTGTTCTTGGCTATCGCGGTCTCTTTACTGCGAAGAAAGCTTTAAAGAATAGTTAACCTCAGCTCGGGATAATTTAAGCCAGTCAGCACAGCCCTTTTAGCGCCTAACTGCGTTAAAATCACCGCAATAGACTCGCTATTGACTTGTGATTTTGACTTGTTATCCATCAAAAATTGCTGCACTGACTCATTGAGTTGACTAACTATATGAAAGTTAAGTTTATTAGACTTTCTTATCCCGAGCTGAGGTTAATAAAAAAAGGAAGGCAGTAGCCTTCCTTTTTAATAACTGTCTGATACCTGTAACCTAGTTCGCTTTAGGTAGCACAACCACTTCAGTTTTTGCCCACATATCGTGGAAACCACGTTTCTTCGGGTCAATCGGCACGGTAAGGTTTGCTAAACCAAAGCCTGATGTGGCAAGGCGAATCAATGCCTGAGTCACTGTAATAGGTGCGCCATCTGCTTCGTTACGCACTCTGAGTTTCCAGGCTCGCATACCAAGTGTCTGACCCGCACGAGTCCAGAAAAAAACAAAGAAATAAATCCATACAACCGCTAAGTAGAGCGTAAATATCGGACTCATGACCGGGTGCTTAGATAGCATATCTGCCGCATCGGCATATTCCCCGTAGCTGAGTAACCCGGCGGCATTGAGGGCAAAAACAATCGCCATAACAATACCGGCAGCCATCATTTCAATGGCAAGGACAATTAACGAGTCATAGACCAAAGCGGCTAATCGGCGAAAGAGGCCTGCTGGTGGAAGAGTTGTAGAAGTAGTCATAATTCCATCACTTACCTTAAAAAATTGTGCGTCAGAATATAGATTCCCGTCTCTTGTGAAAAGAGACCTGACGCACAGACTCCCTAATTGTGGTGAAATCTGAGTGGCTTTGCCGCTGAACACTGAGTTACCAGTGTGAATGTGTCAGGATTGTGTTCATATCACTTCGAATGCTTTTAACTCGCTAAAAATGCGCTTTTTGATCGGTTACTAGATTAGCAAGCTGTGAGAGTCGGTGTTTTTCTTCTTCGGTATAGTGTTGATTCATTGAGAGTTCTAATGCTTTCTCTGAAAGTTTTATAGCGGGGCTGGTAAACAGTTTTGGATGCATGTTTGAGAGAGCAAACAATGCTTTTTGTAAACGTATCTGAACCTGGATTTGGGCGGTGCCGTCGTGAGCTATCGGCAAATACACATCATCAAATAGATCCTGACAATTTAATGAGGGGACAAACAACCTTGGAAAGCGAGTTTTGACTGGTGTTTGGCTGGTTAATTCTCCCCACAGTGACAGTGCCCGTATTGAACGTCCTATCACGTCAATGGCAGTACCACTATCATTGACCGCCGGAGATAGAGCTCTTGAGGCAATCTCTGCCAGTACTACCAAACCAAAACGGGGATCTTGGTCGTAAGTGCGTTCTGTCCGGATCGTAAAGGCAATCAAAATATCACTCTCCTCTGGTAATTCACCGCAAACCCATGCGATTGGTTGACCTATGTAGACAAAGCTACCTGGCTGACGCTCGATATAGATTGTGCATTGTCTGTCTTCGGCAACGCTATTGAGATGGTTCATGTCGATATGTTGTAAGTAACCGATCTCTTTGCTGAAAACGGGTTTGCTATCCCGTGGTTTGATTTCGGGATGACTCCAAGGACGCGCTCCGAGCCAGGGTTCATCACCTCGTTTTTGTATCGCATTTAATAAGGCTTCTTCTACTTTTGATGTGGTCTCACTTACTCTGCCAAGTACGGAGAGGTGCTGAATCCAGCGCAGCAGGGTAAGTATGATCATCACTATCACGACCATAGTGACAATGAACAGATAGATACGAGCTTGTTCGTGATAAGCGCCAATACCCAGTGCGATGATCCCTACCAGGCTAAACAGAAATGACCCAAGAAAAGTGGCAAGTGCGTTTTGTGTGGTAGTGTCTTCCATCAATAATTTGGTTGCTCTAGGTGTTACCCCCGCACTGGCCGCACTGTATGCAGAGACCATGATATTGAGTGAAAAAGTGGTTACTGCCAGCATGGATGTCGCAAGAATATTTAGTATGTTATTCAGTAGCTCATAGCTGACGTTTATTGTGGGAGGCAGGGTAAGGTACTTGTTTAAAACGATAGATATCAGAGCAGTTACAATTGCAAGCAAGGCGAAAAAGGACGTACGTACCCAAAGCTTGCGTGTTGTTCGCTTTATTAACCACTGCCATTTAGACTCTGTCATTCTCTGACTCCTATCAATCACTTGCTCGAAAGTGGATAGAAAATTCAAAAAGTTATTATTGTTAAAGCATAGATGAAATTTTATTAACTCTGCTGAGTGATGAGAACAGACGAGTAAGCCGTTTTTAAAATTGTATTGGTTGGATGAGAATTGGTAATTAATCCGTTATCTTAGTTAGTAAGTCTGACAGCAAGTATATAAATGAACGAGGTAGAGCATGATTGTCATCACAGGTGCAAGTAGCGGGTTGGGGGCAGAGCTGGCGAAGCTTTACGATGCAGACGGTGAACTAACCTACCTGACAGGGAGAAGTGAAAGTAAGCTATCAGCAATCACAACCGGACTGCCGAACAATATTGGTCACCAGGCTTGCGACCTCGCATCATATAAAGATGCAGAACATTTATTTGAACAGTTAGAGCAGCTACCCAAAGCCGTGATTCATTGTGCGGGAAGTGGCTATTTTGGACTGTTGGAAGAGCAAGATCCGGAACAGATAAATACCTTGATAAACAACAATCTCAATTCTGCCATTAATGTATTGCGAGAGTCGGTTAAGCGCTATAAAGATGAACCCGTGAATGTTGTGATGATTATGTCGACCGCAGCTCAACAACCAAAAGCGCAAGAGTCAACGTATTGCGCGGTGAAATGGGCTGTAAAGGGCCTGATAGAATCCGTTCGTTTGGAGCTGAAAGGTAAGCCGATGAAAATTATCGCCGTTTATCCAGGCGGCATGGCAACAGAGTTCTGGGAAACCAGTGGCAAGGCTTTGGATACCAGTAGCTTTATGCAGGCCGAAGATGCAGCCCAAATGATTCATGATGCTCTGCTGAGTATTGGCAATGGTTATGTTTCAGATATCACAGTCAATCGATTATAAGCTTTTCGGAGATATAGCTGGTGGCTGTTGTTAATTTCAGTTGTGACTAGATTGAAGTGATGGGACTTGGCGTGGTCACACTTTGTGGCGAAATTATCAGCAAACGATAGTTATTTAAGGTTTTTATGCTTGCGCAGGTTAATAGCTTACGTATAATGCCAACCATCAGAGGGCAATAGCCTGAAGATGCCGGTGTGGTGAAATTGGTATACACGACGGATTCAAAATCCGTTGCCTTCGGGCGTGGCGGTTCAAGTCCGCCCACCGGTACCATACATAGAAAGGTCGCTTTTATAGCGGCCTTTCGTCGTTTTGGGTGTTGATAACTGAGAAGTGTCATTAAGCGTTGCCTTCTAGGTGGCGGCAGGAATGCCTGTCCAATCAACCCGCCCGTCGGTACTATATTCCAAGACAAAGCCGCGACGACAGTCGGGGCTTTGTTGTTTCTGGTATTTGTGAATTCAAATCCAACTTGGCAGCTCTAATGAATGAGAGCTCATTTAATCAGCTGCCGGTATTCTATAGTAAGAAGGTTGCATTTGTATCCGTGTCTCCAGCCACCTTCTTACATGGCTTCGTTTTCTTTTCGCTCACATATTACGTAGTGAGGCTTATTCAAGTTCTACTGGCGGCCTAAATACCATCTCGTGTACAACAACATCTTCTGGTAGCTTCAATAGTCCCATTATTGTGCGGGCAACACTTTGGGGTTGCATGTATTCAGGTCGGCTAGCTGATCTGAAGTTGCTGTCAGTGCCTCCGGGAATCAGGTTTGTTACTTTAATGCCGTAAGGCTGTGCCTCTTTCATTAATACACCAGTAAAGCCGGAAAGACCTTGCTTCATTGAAGTATAAACCGCCATTGTTTCACTAGCTCGCTTGGCAACGGTGCTGGTGACATTAATGATGTATCCCGATTTTTGCTCTTTCATGACTGACAGAGCTTCTCTGCATAGAATTGCCGGCGCTCTTAAGTTTATGGCGTACTGCAGGTCAAGCTCTTCTACAGAAAATTCATCAATAGAACACTTACGGGTGTTCATCCCTGCGTTATTAATCAATATATCCAACCCACCCAGTTCGTCCGTGGCCTGATTGAACATATCAACCACCTGCTGTGAGTCAGTGAGATCATAAGCGCCAAAGTTACATCCGGTAAGTTGGTGTAGTTCGCTTAACTTACTTTTGTTTCGGCCAGTGGCGAAAACATCATGTTGCTCAGCACAGAGTTGTTTGACCAACTCAAAGCCAATACCGCTGCTGGCCCCTGTAACAAGAACTTTCATATAGTGACTCCGTGTTAACGTTGGAAGGATATATAGCCGTCATTATGCCTTGCTTATATAGAAGGATAAATAAAAGCGAGGGCTTTTCGTCTTAATACCATGCACGCTGGATCTGTATTGTGCTCAGAGAGTCATTTCTCTATATCTATTTAGTTAGCCGATGGTGTGTCGTTTGTTTATTGCTAGTTATCCACAGGGTTTTGTGAATATTCTGTACAAATGCTGAGTGTTGTTGTTGGGTAAAATTCAGGTTGGATGGAAAACGCCCACTTAGTATGTTTTTTTAGAAAAAATGCATTTTTAGTGTTGCCAAAGGAAATCTTCTCCCTATAATGCGCATCCACCGACACGGCAGACGCGATAAGGCTTCAGCAAGTCGGAAAGGATAAAAGTTTCTACAAAAAATAAGTTGAATAAAGTGTTTGACACTAACAACTAAATCGCTAGAATGCTCCTCCGCTTTGAGAGAAAAGTTTCTCGAAAAGCAAGCTCTTTAACAATATAGACCTATCAATCTGTGTGGGCACTCGTTGATGATAATCCAATTCGATACTTCGGTATCAAATTAGGTTTCAATGATACGAAGTGACCATTGAATCTTCGGATTCAGCACAGTCAATTCAAACATTACTTTATGTAATGTTCAGTATTCATTGAGCCGAACAAAATCTTAAATTGAAGAGTTTGATCATGGCTCAGATTGAACGCTGGCGGCAGGCCTAACACATGCAAGTCGAGCGGAAACGAGTTATCTGAACCTTCGGGGAACGATAACGGCGTCGAGCGGCGGACGGGTGAGTAATGCCTAGGAAATTGCCCTGATGTGGGGGATAACCATTGGAAACGATGGCTAATACCGCATGATGCCTACGGGCCAAAGAGGGGGACCTTCGGGCCTCTCGCGTCAGGATATGCCTAGGTGGGATTAGCTAGTTGGTGAGGTAAGGGCTCACCAAGGCGACGATCCCTAGCTGGTCTGAGAGGATGATCAGCCACACTGGAACTGAGACACGGTCCAGACTCCTACGGGAGGCAGCAGTGGGGAATATTGCACAATGGGCGCAAGCCTGATGCAGCCATGCCGCGTGTGTGAAGAAGGCCTTCGGGTTGTAAAGCACTTTCAGTCGTGAGGAAGGTAGTGTAGTTAATAGCTGCATTATTTGACGTTAGCGACAGAAGAAGCACCGGCTAACTCCGTGCCAGCAGCCGCGGTAATACGGAGGGTGCGAGCGTTAATCGGAATTACTGGGCGTAAAGCGCATGCAGGTGGTTTGTTAAGTCAGATGTGAAAGCCCGGGGCTCAACCTCGGAATTGCATTTGAAACTGGCAGACTAGAGTACTGTAGAGGGGGGTAGAATTTCAGGTGTAGCGGTGAAATGCGTAGAGATCTGAAGGAATACCGGTGGCGAAGGCGGCCCCCTGGACAGATACTGACACTCAGATGCGAAAGCGTGGGGAGCAAACAGGATTAGATACCCTGGTAGTCCACGCCGTAAACGATGTCTACTTGGAGGTTGTGGCCTTGAGCCGTGGCTTTCGGAGCTAACGCGTTAAGTAGACCGCCTGGGGAGTACGGTCGCAAGATTAAAACTCAAATGAATTGACGGGGGCCCGCACAAGCGGTGGAGCATGTGGTTTAATTCGATGCAACGCGAAGAACCTTACCTACTCTTGACATCCAGAGAACTTTCCAGAGATGGATTGGTGCCTTCGGGAACTCTGAGACAGGTGCTGCATGGCTGTCGTCAGCTCGTGTTGTGAAATGTTGGGTTAAGTCCCGCAACGAGCGCAACCCTTATCCTTGTTTGCCAGCGAGTAATGTCGGGAACTCCAGGGAGACTGCCGGTGATAAACCGGAGGAAGGTGGGGACGACGTCAAGTCATCATGGCCCTTACGAGTAGGGCTACACACGTGCTACAATGGCGCATACAGAGGGCGGCCAACTTGCGAAAGTGAGCGAATCCCAAAAAGTGCGTCGTAGTCCGGATTGGAGTCTGCAACTCGACTCCATGAAGTCGGAATCGCTAGTAATCGTGGATCAGAATGCCACGGTGAATACGTTCCCGGGCCTTGTACACACCGCCCGTCACACCATGGGAGTGGGCTGCAAAAGAAGTAGGTAGTTTAACCTTCGGGGGGACGCTTACCACTTTGTGGTTCATGACTGGGGTGAAGTCGTAACAAGGTAGCGCTAGGGGAACCTGGCGCTGGATCACCTCCTTATACGATGATTACTCACGATGAGTGTCCACACAGATTGATACGGTTTATGTAAAAGAGACGATACTGGGTCTGTAGCTCAGGTGGTTAGAGCGTTCGCCTGATAAGCGAGAGGTCGGTGGTTCGAGTCCACTCAGACCCACCAATTCCTTTTAGGGAGTTGGCATACAGTATCGACACCTTGATGGGGCTATAGCTCAGCTGGGAGAGCGCCTGCCTTGCACGCAGGAGGTCTGCGGTTCGATCCCGCATAGCTCCACCATCTTTAAGCGCATTAGCGATAGTGCTTTTAAAAATGGTTACTTCATTGAAGTGATTAGCTCTTTAACAATTTGGAAAGCTGACAAAATAATCTTTAAGATTATTTGTAAAGTTCTCAAAGTATTCCTAAGGGAATACAACTAACAACACATTCAAGTGTTCTTGGAATTTGAGTCCGGCAAAATCGAAAGCTGTCTCGCTCATTCAAATAATGAGACAGCAACTTTGGTTGTTTAACTTCAATTCGAAACTTCTTCGGGTTGTATGGTTAAGTGACTAAGCGTACACGGTGGATGCCTTGGCAGTCAGAGGCGATGAAGGACGTATTAACTTGCGATAAGCCCAGATTAGGCAGTAAAAGCCACTTGAGTCTGGGATTTCCGAATGGGGAAACCCACTAGCATAAGCTAGTATCGCTGCGTGAATACATAGCGCAGCGAGGCGAACCGGGGGAACTGAAACATCTAAGTACCCCGAGGAAAAGAAATCAACCGAGATTCCGAAAGTAGCGGCGAGCGAAATTGGACTAGCCCTTAAGCTTTATATGCGTTAGACGAACGGTCTGGAAAGTCCGGCGATACAGGGTGATAGCCCCGTAGTTGACAACGCACATTCAGTGAAATCGAGTAGGGCGGGACACGTGATATCCTGTCTGAATATGGGGGGACCATCCTCCAAGGCTAAATACTACTGACTGACCGATAGTGAACCAGTACCGTGAGGGAAAGGCGAAAAGAACCCCTGTGAGGGGAGTGAAATAGAACCTGAAACCGTGTACGTACAAGCAGTAGGAGCAGGCTTTGTCCTGTGACTGCGTACCTTTTGTATAATGGGTCAGCGACTTATATTCAGTGGCAAGGTTAACCATCTAGGGGAGCCGTAGGGAAACCGAGTCTTAACTGGGCGTTTTAGTCTCTGGATATAGACCCGAAACCAGGTGATCTAGCCATGGGCAGGTTGAAGGTTGAGTAACATCAACTGGAGGACCGAACCGACTAATGTTGAAAAATTAGCGGATGACTTGTGGCTAGGGGTGAAAGGCCAATCAAACCTGGAGATAGCTGGTTCTCCCCGAAAGCTATTTAGGTAGCGCCTCGGACGAATACTACTGGGGGTAGAGCACTGTTAAGGCTAGGGGGTCATCCCGACTTACCAACCCTTTGCAAACTCCGAATACCAGTAAGTACTATCCGGGAGACACACGGCGGGTGCTAACGTCCGTCGTGGAGAGGGAAACAACCCAGACCGCCAGCTAAGGTCCCAAATTACTACTAAGTGGGAAACGATGTGGGAAGGCTCAGACAGCCAGGATGTTGGCTTAGAAGCAGCCATCATTTAAAGAAAGCGTAATAGCTCACTGGTCGAGTCGGCCTGCGCGGAAGATGTAACGGGGCTAAGTAGTAAACCGAAGCTGCGGCAATATACTTTTGTATATTGGGTAGGGGAGCGTTCTGTAAGCGGTTGAAGGTGTGTGGTAACGCATGCTGGACGTATCAGAAGTGCGAATGCTGACATGAGTAACGATAAAGGGGGTGAAAAACCTCCTCGCCGGAAGACCAAGGGTTCCTGTCCAACGTTAATCGGGGCAGGGTAAGTCGACCCCTAAGGCGAGGCCGAAAGGCGTAGTCGATGGGAAACGGGTTAATATTCCCGTACTTCTTACAATTGCGATGGGGGGACGGAGAAGGCTAGGTGGGCCTGGCGACGGTTGTCCAGGTTCAAGTGCGTAGGCTTAAGAGTTAGGTAAATCCGGCTCTTTTTAAGGCTGAGACACGACGTCGAGCTGCTACGGCAGTGAAGTCATTGATGCCATGCTTCCAGGAAAAGCCTCTAAGCTTCAGATTGTAAGGAATCGTACCCCAAACCGACACAGGTGGTCGGGTAGAGAATACCAAGGCGCTTGAGAGAACTCGGGTGAAGGAACTAGGCAAAATGGTACCGTAACTTCGGGAGAAGGTACGCTCTCGACGGTGAAGTCCCTCGCGGATGGAGCTATTGAGAGTCGCAGATACCAGGTGGCTGCAACTGTTTATTAAAAACACAGCACTGTGCAAAATCGTAAGATGACGTATACGGTGTGACGCCTGCCCGGTGCCGGAAGGTTAATTGATGGGGTTAGACTTCGGTCGAAGCTCTTGATCGAAGCCCCGGTAAACGGCGGCCGTAACTATAACGGTCCTAAGGTAGCGAAATTCCTTGTCGGGTAAGTTCCGACCTGCACGAATGGCGTAATGATGGCCACGCTGTCTCCACCCGAGACTCAGTGAAATTGAAATCGCTGTGAAGATGCAGTGTACCCGCGGCTAGACGGAAAGACCCCGTGAACCTTTACTACAGCTTGGCACTGAACATTGACCCTACATGTGTAGGATAGGTGGGAGGCTTTGAAGACGGTACGCCAGTATCGTTGGAGCCGTCCTTGAAATACCACCCTTGTAGTGTTGATGTTCTAACGTTGACCCCTTATCGGGGTTACGGACAGTGCCTGGTGGGTAGTTTGACTGGGGCGGTCTCCTCCCAAAGAGTAACGGAGGAGCACGAAGGTGGGCTAATCACGGTTGGACATCGTGAGGTTAGTGCAATGGCATAAGCCCGCTTGACTGCGAGAATGACAATTCGAGCAGGTGCGAAAGCAGGTCATAGTGATCCGGTGGTTCTGAATGGAAGGGCCATCGCTCAACGGATAAAAGGTACTCCGGGGATAACAGGCTGATACCGCCCAAGAGTTCATATCGACGGCGGTGTTTGGCACCTCGATGTCGGCTCATCACATCCTGGGGCTGAAGTCGGTCCCAAGGGTATGGCTGTTCGCCATTTAAAGTGGTACGCGAGCTGGGTTTAGAACGTCGTGAGACAGTTCGGTCCCTATCTGCCGTGGGCGTTGGAGAATTGAAAGGGGCTGCTCCTAGTACGAGAGGACCGGAGTGGACGAACCTCTGGTGTTCGGGTTGTGTCGCCAGACGCATTGCCCGGTAGCTAAGTTCGGAATTGATAACCGCTGAAAGCATCTAAGCGGGAAGCAAGCCTTGAGATGAGTTCTCCCTGATACTTTAAGTATCCTAAAGGGTTGTCGTAGACTACGACGTTGATAGGCAGGGTGTGTAAGCGTTGTGAGGCGTTGAGCTAACCTGTACTAATTGCCCGTGAGGCTTAACCATACAACACCCAAGGGGTTTTGATGGACTCAATGAAAGAACATTGAATGTGTAAGAACGAGAATTAAAAACAGCTTTCCAGATTAAAGAATTTGCTTGGCGGCCATAGCGTTTTGGACCCACCTGATTCCATTCCGAACTCAGAAGTGAAACAAAACAGCGCCGATGGTAGTGTGGGGTTTCCCCATGTGAGAGTAGGACATCGCCAGGCTTTAAATTTGGTTTTTACCTTTTTATAGGTGAAGACAACAGTTGAAAGGGCCCGTTTGAATGACGGGCTTTTTTTAGTCTTAAGGGACATCTTGATGCTGATATAGCTCAGGTGGTAGAGCGCATCCTTGGTAAGGATGAGGTCCCCAGTTCGAGTCTGGGTATCAGCACCATTTACAAACAGAATTTTACTTGGCGATCATAGCACTTTGGACCCACCTGACTTCCATTCCGAACTCAGAAGTGAAACAAAGTAGCGTCGATGGTAGTGTGGGGTTTCCCCATGTGAGAGTAGAACATCGCCAGGTTCTTATTTGACTTTATAGTCTGACCAATGCGGAGCGGTAGTTCAGTTGGTTAGAATACCGGCCTGTCACGCCGGGGGTCGCGGGTTCGAGTCCCGTCCGCTCCGCCACTTATTAGAAAGCCTAGTCGAAAGACTAGGCTTTTTTTCGTTTATGACGCATAGTTTCCCTTTCAGGGAAATCGAGTCCCGGTTGCCTGCAACCCCAGCCGCTACACCACTTATTTTGAAGCCTTGCTAGAAATAGCAGGGCTTTTTTCGTTTATGATACATAGTTTCCCTTTCAGGGAAATCGAGTTCCGCAGGAGGGCTTGTCCGTAGTCTGAGACTCCAGCCGCTTCGCCACTTATTCCAGACCTCAGCAGAAATGCAGGGGTCTTTTTGTTTGTACTGAGTTTGGTTGGCCTTCGACAATGAACCCCGCGTCTGCATGCCTTGCTGTATCGCTATTAATTCCAGAACCAAGCAGAAATACCGGAGATCCTCTTGATTATATTGAGTTAGCTTTCGCCCATGGTTCTCGTTGGAGGAGCTACCTATAGCCTGTGCTCTCAGGTTCTCTGCTACGTATTAGAAAGCTTGGTTGAAGGACTAGGCTTTTGTTGCTTATGCAGCAACGTTTCCTTTTCAAGGAGAACTGCGTTCCAATCGTGTACAGGTCTTATTGTGCGCAGCACGTCCTATCCGCTGAAGAATAGGGGCTTTGTTATATTGCTCTTAGAACATCGCCCTCGGACTATTAGATCTAATTTATCGTTACACCTCTTACAGGCCCATCGTGAAATCATGCTCTATTAGCCTTAAGAGAGTCAGCATTCAGTCTCAAATGAAATGTACTTATTTTGAATCCTCGTGAGTAATATGAAATATCAGGGACGGGAGGTGCTAGATAGAGCTTTCATTAGCTTATAACTTGAAACCAGATCTCTACGGTCAGTCGTAAGGGCGTAACTGTCTAAACCGCTGTTTGTTTATCTGCGGTTATATCTTTGAGTGAATCGCTTATATTGTTCGCTTTAAATAGAGTCAATGCCTTAGCATTTCTTCGAGTAAATCTGATGTGTATTACATGTTGCTTTATAAGGTAGGTAGAAACAGAACATCGGATACTTATTTTTTCTGAGAACCAGTCCTGCTGATTAATGAGTGAAACGTTTTGTCTCCTGACTGATGCAGAACTTACGATTAAAATTAATTTCTTTATTAGTACTGATTCAAACATGTGTTATTTCTTTAAAATTCATCGATAACTTAGCCTTCTTAATATCAGGTGTTCGTATGTTTGATGATTATTCCAGGGGACACAGAGCGAAGCGCTATGGTAGGTTCGCGCGGATGTGAATTCTGAGTCCTTTAAACGTTCTGTATCGCTACCTGAGTGGAGATGCGATTAGCTAGGTTAGTCACTTTGATAAGAATAAATGTAGCTACTGTAGGTCCATTCTGAGGCTGTTGTTTTGGTATGATTATGCACCGGTTAGATTAAATGTGCTTCGTAGTGCTTGAAGAAGGGAGGTTTAATATAACTTTCTTTCAATGGATTAGTGAAATGCTATAGAAAGTGAAGTTGTAAAAATAGCTTTATTATAGAAGAGCCAGCCGAGCTTGGAGTAACTCATGGTGCTTTGTTATTGATTTTGCGTGATGTCAGGATCTTTGAGGTATAAAAAAGCCACATCAAATGATGCGGCTTTCTAAAAGTGGCTCCTCCTGCTGGGCTCGAACCAGCGACCTGCGGATTAACAGTCCGTCGCTCTACCAACTGAGCTAAGGAGGAATTATCTTTTAATATTCTTCTTCGAGAAGAAAGTGGTGCCGACTACCGGAATCGAACTGGTGACCTACTGATTACAAGTCAGTTGCTCTACCTACTGAGCTAAGTCGGCACATTTCGTTAACAAGAAATCATCTTGATAACTAAAAGTGGCTCCTCCTGCTGGGCTCGAACCAGCGACCTGCGGATTAACAGTCCGTCGCTCTACCAACTGAGCTAAGGAGGAATTATTCTTCTTAAAATAAAGTGGTGCCGACTACCGGAATCGAACTGGTGACCTACTGATTACAAGTCAGTTGCTCTACCTACTGAGCTAAGTCGGCGTACCTTATTCTTTTGCTAATTGTTCGTGTCAAGCACCAACAATTATGAAATTGTGGTGCCCGGAGGCGGAATCGAACCACCGACACGAGGATTTTCAATCCTCTGCTCTACCGACTGAGCTATCCGGGCGACGGGATGTATTAAACGGTTTTTCGGCTCACAGGTCAACAATAAAATTTAAATAAAATATCGTTTGATGAAATTGTGCTCGGAGTGGGCTGTTTTTATGCATTTTTGAAATCTACCCACCTTAACTTAAGCGTTTTTTGAGAGGGGATTAGGAGTTTGATGGCAAAATAAGTGCGGCAAAAGCAGAAAGCACGTCCGAAAACGTGCTTTTGATTCACCGATTGACGTTAAACTAGCGCTTTACTGAGAACTTATTCACCCAGCCTTCTAGTTCGTTTGCCAGAGACGTCAAGCTTTGTGTGCTGGATTGGCTCTCTTTAACTACGGAACTTAACTGGTATCCACTTTCTTCAATCAGGTTAATACGTTGTGAGATATCATCACTAACCAGTGTCTGCTCTGCAGCAGCTGTCGCAATTTGCTGGCTCATAGCTGTAATGGATTCTAGTGAGGTGACGATCTGCTGTAGTGCGTCAGAAGCGCTCATAGATTCTGTGACGGTGCTTTCACTGGTTTCTGCACATATCTCCATTGTCTGAATCGCATTGTGGGAGCCGGCTTGTAGATTAGAGATCATATTCTGGATCTCTTTAGTGCTGTCCTGAGTGCGCCCTGCAAGATTACGGACTTCATCAGCCACCACGGCGAAACCTCTTCCTTGTTCACCTGCTCTTGCCGCTTCAATAGCTGCGTTAAGCGCGAGCAAATTGGTTTGCTCTGCAATATCACCAATAACATCTAACACTTTGACGATGTTATTTACGTCCTGGTCTAAATCGGCTACAGCCTGGCTGGCGGTATTTAACTGGGTTGCAAGACCTTGGATATTATCGACAGTACTGCGGATCAGTGACTGGGTCTGCTGACTTTGTTTATCCGCTTCATCCGTACTCTGGGCGGTATCATTAGCCGAACTGGCTACCTGGTTGGCAGAGGAGGCCATTTCCGTCATAGCTGTTGCGATCATGGCTGTTGATTGTTGCTGAGATGAGGTCAGTTCTGCGATGTTCTTAGAGCGTGACTCTACCGCTGTCAGTTCTGAACGTAGGGCATGCATAGATTTATCAAGGTTTGTCACCATTGTAGCCAGCGACTGGCTCATCACCTGCACTGCCTCATAGATGCTGCCTTTTACTGCTACCGTATCGAAACTAGTCTGAATATTCCCCTGTGCGACAGCCTGGACAGCGTTACGTACATCGTTGGGTTCTCCCCCTAATATGCTCAACATCTTACGGATAGCGATGATTAGGCTTGCAAGAATAGCAGATGCAATAACCAGACAGAGCACCAGCTGCCATTGTGCTGTAGCCCAAAAGCGTGCGTTTACCTCATTAAATCCAATGCCGGTACCAACAACCCAGTTCCAATGAGGTGTCTTTGATGCGATCGAAAGCTTTTCTTCAATGCTTCCATCTGCTTGTTTTTGGCTCCAGGTATATTCAACGATCTGACCTGTTTTGGGACCTAAAATATCTAATATTAACTGGCCAACACTATTGTTATTACTGTCTTTGAAGTCGTGGAAACTAGTGCCATGTAATTGCGGGTCAAGAGGCGCAGCGACAAAAACCATGTTTTCATCAGCGACATAAACGTATTCGTTATCTTTATAAATGTTGTTACGAAGTAAGCGAGTGGCCAACGCTTTTGCTTCATCTTCAGGTATCTGTCCACTTGCGGCCATTTTTTCAACTTCAGTAAGAATGCTGTATGCGCTTTTGAACAGCTCAGTTACCCGGGCTTTATTATCGAGGTTACTTGCGACTCGAAGTGTCCACAATCCGGTCGCCGTCAAGGCTAGCAGCGCGAACAGTATGATTGCAGAGAGTAAATAAGCTTGAGTTTTTAGTTTCATATTTGGCTCGAATAATTTTTCATTTGCTATGCAAAGCATGGCTTATAGAGATAATTGAATAGACAGGGCATCTTATTTAAGAAGGACAATTGCGCCTACAGGCACTTGTTTAAATTATGATAGGGATTAAATTTTTAGCGTAAAATAAGTCTATTTGGCGAAGCAGGTTTCATATGCTCTGAAACTAAAAAGAGGAAAAACAAGATGAAGGAGGGAATATGTTGAGATATAAAAAAACCGCATCGAGTGATGCGGTTTTCTAAAATTGGCTCCTCCTGCTGGGCTCGAACCAGCGACCTGCGGATTAACAGTCCGTCGCTCTACCAACTGAGCTAAGGAGGAACTATTCTGTTTGTGTCTTGCAATAAGCAAGCGCACCAAATAATGGTGCCTCGAGGCGGAATCGAACCACCGACACGAGGATTTTCAATCCTCTGCTCTACCGACTGAGCTATCGAGGCAAAAGAATGGTGCCGACTACCGGAATCGAACTGGTGACCTACTGATTACAAGTCAGTTGCTCTACCTACTGAGCTAAGTCGGCACACTTTATTCTTTTTCTCAGAAGAGATGAACTCTTCTTTTTAGAATCTCACCTAAATGAAATCCTAGAAAGTGGCTCCTCCTGCTGGGCTCGAACCAGCGACCTGCGGATTAACAGTCCGTCGCTCTACCAACTGAGCTAAGGAGGAACTATTCTGTTTGTGACTTGCTATAAGCAAGCGCACCAAATAATGGTGCCTCGAGGCGGAATCGAACCACCGACACGAGGATTTTCAATCCTCT
This sequence comes from Vibrio sp. B1FLJ16, assembly GCF_905175385.1. NCBI lineage: Bacteria > Pseudomonadati > Pseudomonadota > Gammaproteobacteria > Vibrionales > Vibrionaceae > Vibrio > Vibrio sp. B1FLJ16. Next base: position 2,600,719 of record NZ_HG992749.1, on the reverse strand, counting down.
GCTCTACCGACTGAGCTATCGAGGCAAAAGAATGGTGCCGACTACCGGAATCGAACTGGTGACCTACTGATTACAAGTCAGTTGCTCTACCTACTGAGCTAAGTCGGCACATCTTATTCTTTTACTAACTGTTCGTGCTAAGCACCAACAATTAAGAAATTGTGGTGCCCGGAGGCGGAATCGAACCACCGACACGAGGATTTTCAATCCTCTGCTCTACCGACTGAGCTATCCGGGCAACGGAGCGCTATTAAACGGATTTTACCGCTTTGCGTCAACCTCTTTTTTCAAATAATTTCAAAAATGTGGTTGTTCGAGCGCTTTTTGTTCAACTGTCGCTACAAAGTTTGCTGGGAGTTAAATTCCTTTTTGAAATTTGTAACTTTTTCTAGGTAACGACGTGCTTCTGCATTGGGATGTTTTTTAGTCAGCGCCCAGTAAACCTGATTGGGTTGCAGAGAGTTCAGGTCTCGCATCGCGCGTTTACGGTCACTGCGATTAAAGGTGTTGAGTACACCGCCAGTTCCGCCGTTGTATGCTGAGATTATGCTGTACTCAAGCGAAGTAGGGTGACTCACATCTCTCAAATAACGGTTCTTCAGGATATAAAAGTAAGCCGTGCCGGTATCTATGTTGTTTTCCGGATTGAACAAATATTCCGGGCTAGGTTGCCCTGAGCGTTTCTTGACTAGTTTGAATACGTCGCGTCCTGCTGTTTTCGGCACGACCTGCATCAGGCCATAGGCATTTGCCCAGCTCACCGCATAAGGGTTAAAGCTGCTTTCTGTTTTTATAATGGCATAAATCAAATCTTCAGGAATATCGTACTTTTTCGACGCACGGCGCACTATATCTGCATACTGATAGCTGCGCTGAGAGAAGTGGTCTTCCACTAATGGAATTTCGACGTAATAGGCTTTTTTGAAGTCAACGTTTTTAGTTTTTATCTGGTTAGCGAGCAGGTAATCGGCAAACCGACTCGCGCGCCACGACCATTGAATTGGCTTTTTATCCTGGTCAACGACCTGTTTATAAAGAAATGGTTGACCTTCGAGTTTGATCTCTTTGGAAGAAAACAAGTCGACGCTGGCAGGATCATCGGGTGTTAACAGGGTAGTTATTATCGCATTTTTAAGGTGCTTTTGGGGTTCGGTAGGTGAGACTGTCTCAATAGTTATGACGCCTTTTTTAAAGTCGACTTCGGCGCGGCTGAGATAGTTGTCGATATACTTAACGTAGTTACTTTTACCCGCATACTTAACTTCTTTTTTCCCCCAACGCTTCTGAATGTTCCCAGAAAAACTGTTGATCAGAGCATCGAGAGCGGCGGTATCTTTTTCAAATTGTCCCGGTAACTCGGCTAAATTATTGGCGAAACGGTTAGTCGGCTCATAATTGACATCATAGAATCTTTCAACGAACTCACGGCTACAACCTGCCATCAAAAGCGCGGCAGCAATTAAGACAATTTTTTTCATAGTTTATTATTGGATGGGATCTGAAGAGAGAATGACACCACAATGTGATGTGTGGTGTCATTGTTTTTGAACAAACTTATTTGATTGAACAAATAGCTTTATTCGCTAGGCGGTGTGTAGCCTTCAATGTGGACTTCTTTGCCTTCAAACAGGAAGTTGACCATTTCGGTTTCAAGCAGTTTACGGTGCTCTGGATCCATCATGTTGAGTTTCTTTTCATTGATCAACATGGTTTGCTTATGTTGCCACTGAGCCCAAGCTTCTTTCGAAATGTTGTCGAAAATGCGTTTGCCTAGTTCACCTGGGTAAAGCTGAAAGTCTAGGCCTTCAGCTTCTTTGTTTAGTCGAGCACAAAACACAGTGCGGCTCATAATGACTCCTTTGTATTCAATTAACGAAGTTCGTGGGGCAGCGCTTCCAGTAATAACTTCACTGGTGCAGCCAACCCTACCTCTTCAGGTTGAGATAAGTTATACCAAAGACCTTTGTTGTCTTCCATTACCACATCGGGTTGCTTTGACAGGTCAATCAAAATAGGTGTGATATCGAGGTGGTAATGACTGAACGTATGGCGGAAAGTGATCAGTGTTTGCTGATCCTTTATGTCTCTAGCCTGAATACCTCTTTGCTCCAACAGCAAGTCAATATCGCTTTCTATATCCACATGTTCAGTTTGCGGGAAACAGAATAACCCACCCCAAATCCCTGTCTGAGGTCTCTGTTCCAGCCATACTTCATGCCCGTTGGCATTATGGTGATGCAGCATAACAAAGCGTGTTTGTTTCACCGGTTTCTCTTTTTTCGGTTTCTTGCCCGGATAGTCGAGTATATTGCCCTTTTTTTTTCGCCACACATAAATCTGCGACAGGGCATAAGCTGCACTTAGGCTTACTGCGTGTGCAAACAATAGCACCCATGTCCATCATGGCTTGATTGTATTTGTCGACATCCGTTTGTGGGGTATGTGCCTCGGCAATCTCCCAAAGCTGGTTTTCCACTTTTTTCTGCCCTGGCCAGCCTTCTACGGCAAAACAGCGGGAAAGCGTTCGCTTGACGTTACCATCTAGAATCGCATGGGGCTGCTTATATACGGATGACAATACCGCTGCAGCTGTTGAGCGGCCAATACCCGGCAGGGCATTCATCTGCTCTATATCCAGAGGGAATTCACCACTGTATTTATAGGCGACCTCTTTGGCCGCTTTATGTAGGTTACGTGCCCGGGCGTAGTATCCGAGACCTGTCCACAGGTGCAGCACTTCATCTTGCTCGGCATTAGCAAGATCGATCACGGTCGGAAAACGCTCCAGAAAACGCTGGTAGTAAGGAATAACCGTGGTGACCTGAGTTTGCTGAAGCATGATTTCAGACAACCAGACACTGTAGGCGGTTTTGTTTTGTTGCCACGGAAGCTCTTTTCTTCCATAAGCGTCATACCATTTCAAGATGGCACTGGCGAAAGGGGTCACGACTTGCTCTGTATTCTATTATTGGTTAGGGGCAAAATTGCACCACAGAATAGGGGATAAGTACAACTGGTAAACTGTGGGGATATTACAGGTGGCATGATCTATAGACTGAGAGCTCAACAAAAACTTGCACCTGGGTAAATTCTTTGGATAATCCCCGCTTTGATTAATCAATGTGCAGGCAAAACCAATGAGTGAAGTAACCACTAACGAATACAACGAAGACGGCAAGCTGATCCGTAAAATCCGCAGTTTCGTTCGTCGTGAAGGTCGTTTAACCAAAGGCCAGGAAAACGCGATGAATGAGTGCTGGCCAACAATGGGTATCGATTACAAAGCAGAACTTCTTGACTGGAAAGAAGTTTTTGGTAACGACAACCCGGTTGTGCTTGAGATCGGTTTCGGTATGGGTGCTTCACTGGTTGAAATGGCAAAGAACGCACCGGAGAAGAATTTCATCGGTATCGAAGTACACAGCCCGGGTGTTGGTGCTTGTCTTTCTGATGCACGTGAAGCGGGTATCACTAACCTGCGCGTAATGTGTCACGATGCGGTTGAAGTGTTCGAACACATGATCCCGAATGACAGCCTGACCACGCTGCAGCTGTTCTTCCCAGACCCATGGCATAAAAAGCGTCACCACAAGCGTCGTATCGTACAGCTTGAATTCGCTGAAATGGTTCGCCAGAAGCTGATCCCTAATGAAGGTATTTTCCACATGGCAACGGACTGGGAAAACTACGCTGAGCATATGATTGAAATCATGAACCAGGCGCCGGGTTATGCAAACATTGCTGAAGAAGGTGATTTCGTACCTCGCCCTGAAGACCGTCCGCTGACGAAATTTGAAGCTCGCGGTCACCGTCTTGGTCACGGTGTATGGGACATTAAATTCAAGCGTACCGCTTAAGGAGTCAGTTGATGTACCACTATGCGATATTAGCGAATCCGGGTCATAACCGTATTTATTTTGATAGCGCAATGACCATCGCATGTTCAGAGCTAAAAGCTATGTTAGCTTCTGAAGGTGTTGAAGTGACTGAAATTGGCAGCAAAGACGTAGGCTTACCTGCGGCACTGGTGTTCTCGTGCGAGGAAGCGCTTAATGAACAACAGTCGCGTAAGATTGCTGCATCTTCTATCTATTACGCGCTGTTCGAAGTGCGTGAAGATGGCTTGCTACGACCAGTTCAGGCGCCTGCGTTCAACACTTTCCCGGAGAGTATGAGCCAGATCCTGCGTTATACCGGTAAAACCAACGAGCAGTTTACCCGCTTGATGGTAAACCTAGGCGTAAGTGCCGCGAATACAGACAGCGCGCAACTGACGTTAATGGATCCGATGTGTGGTAAGGGTACAACACTGTTTGAAGGTTTGATCCACGGTCTGAATGTCGTGGGTGTTGAGATCAACCAGAAATGGGTTCAGGAGATCCAAACCTTCATCGTTAAGTTTATGAAGAACGGTCGCTTTAAGCACAAAGTGAGCAAAGAGAAGCGCACTTCTGGTGGTAAAAAAGTGGCGGATGGTTTCGTGGTTGAGGCGGCAGCGACTAAAGAAGATTACAATCAGGGTAATCTTCAGACAATGAAGCTGTATTCGGCTGATACACGTATCGCAGACCAGGTTGTAAAGAAAAGTTCAGTGGATGTTATGGTGTCTGATTTGCCTTACGGCGTGCAGCACGGCAGTAAGAATGCCAAAGACAGCAAGCTGAACCGCAGCCCACTTGAACTTTTGCAAGAAGCATTGCCTGCATGGAAAGTAGTGCTGAAAAAGCAGGGCTCTGTGGTGTTGTCTTTCAATGAGTTCACACTGAAATGGAAAGATGTCGCGGCACTGTTTGAAGAACAAGGATGGAAGGTGCTTTCAGAAGAGCCTTACATCGGTTATCTTCACCGTGTAGATCAATCTATCAACCGCAATATTATTGTGGCAGTGAAACCATAACCGATACATCGATAACCAATTATTTGAAAAGCCAACACTTAGTTGGCTTTTTTTAGCTCTGAGTTAAATCTCTTTTAGTAAGGTAGTTAATGAAACCGACAGCGGAAATTTTGACAGACATTCTGACTGAAGTTCGACCTTTGATCGGTCAGGGTAAAGTGGCTGATTACATTCCGGCTCTGGCAAAAGTGCCTCATAACAAATTAGGCATCGCGGTATACACCAATCAAGGGGAAGTGATTAAAGCGGGAGATGCCGATGAGCCCTTCTCCATTCAGTCTATTTCTAAAGCCTTAAGCCTGACACTGGCGATGTGCTTGTATAAGCAAGAGGAAATTTGGGCGCGTGTAGGGAAAGAGCCTTCAGGTCAGGCGTTTAATTCCCTCATCCAGTTAGAGGTCGAGCAGGGTATTCCGCGTAACCCGTTTATTAACGCGGGTGCGATTGTCGTTGCGGATCTGCTGCAAAGTCGCTTGTCTGCACCACGTCAGCGTCTGCTTGATTTTGCCCGCCAGCTATCGGGCGACACGCACATCGTTTATGACAAAGTCGTCGCGGCTTCTGAAATGATGCATGGCGACCGTAATGCGGCGATTGCTTACCTGATGCGCTCGTTCGGTAACTTCGAAAATGAAGTCATCCCTGTTTTGCAGAACTACTTCCACGCTTGTGCATTAAAAATGAGCTGCGTAGATTTAGCTAAAACCTTCAGCTACTTAGCGAACAAAGGTACTTCGGTACAAACAGGAAAGCCTGTTGTAACACCGACTCAGACAAAGCAGCTGAATGCTCTTCTCGCAACGTGTGGTCTTTATGACGGTGCTGGTGAGTTTGCTTACCGTGTCGGCATGCCGGGTAAGTCTGGTGTGGGCGGAGGTATTGTGGCCGTTGTTCCGGGAGAGATGACTATCGCAGTCTGGTCGCCGGAGCTTAATTCGGCAGGTAACTCACTGGCAGGAACTAAAGCTCTGGAGCTGCTTTCGGAGCGAATTGGTCGCTCTATTTTCTAGAGTTGCCCGTTCGGAGCAGGATCAACAAAAATGCCTCTCACATTAGGAGGGGCATTTTTATAGCTCAGTTTTTCGGGAAGTTATTCGTCTTCTTCAGCCATAAAGGCTTCCAACAAATCGTTTAAGAACAGTTTGCCTTTCTCGGTGATCTGCCAGTGTGTGTCAGTCTCACTTAAATACCCCACTTCCAGAGCCCACTGAATGGTGTCCTGAATGCTGCTTAGTGGTAAGCCAGTAGTGTCGATAAAGTCCTGTTTTGGACAAGCCTCGATCAGACGGAACCGGTTCATGAAGAACTCAAACGGACGATCTTCATCTTCCACAAACTGCTCTGTATGCAGGTATGGTTTAACCATGTTCTGGTATGCGGCCAGATACCCGCGAGGATGTTTTACCTTGGTGGTACGAATGATACGTCCATCCGCAAAGCTCAGCTTGCCATGAGAGCCGCAGCCAATCCCGAGATAATCCCCAAAACGCCAGTAGTTAAGATTATGCTGACACTGATAGCCCGGTTTGCTGTAACCGGAGATTTCATACTGGACGTAGCCAGCTGCCGAGAGCTTTTTATGCCCCTGTTCGAAAATGTCCCACAAGTCGTCGTCGTCCGGCAGAGTCGGCGGCTTGTAGTAAAACATGGTATTTGGCTCGATAGTTAACTGATACCAGGACAGGTGCGGTGGCGCTAGTTCAATCGCTTTGTCCAAATCATCGAGAGCCTGCTCGATGCTTTGATCCGGTAAGCCGTGCATCAGATCGAGATTAAAGCTGTTTAAGCCAATCTGGTGAGCCAGCTTAGCAGCATTAACTGCTTCATCCTTTCCATGAATACGTCCCAGTCGTTCCAGCTTTTCCTGTTCGAAACTCTGTACACCGATAGAGATACGAGTGACTCCTGCTTTTCGATAGCCAGCGAAGCGCTCTGCTTCAATCGTTCCCGGATTGGCTTCCATAGTAATTTCGATTTCTGGCTTGAACGGTACTCGTGTTTCTATCCCTTTTAACAGACGTTCGATACCTTCGGCGGAAATCAGGCTCGGCGTACCACCACCGATGAATATAGAGTGCAGCGGACGTGGCACATCGTTCAGGTGATATTTCTCAATATCGGTATCGAGATCTTCCAGAAGGGCATTGATGTACTCTTCTTCCGGGATCTCCGCTTTGAGCGCGTGCGAGTTAAAGTCGCAATAAGGGCACTTTTGTACACACCAGGGGATGTGGACATACAGACTGAGTGCTGGGGGCGTTAACATGGTTAAACTCGTTATGACTATACTTTGGAGTGTAGGGCTGTGGGCTTACTGGGCTGCGTGTGCAGACAGCTGAGCGAACAGTGATTTAAGCGCTTTACCGCGGTGTGACAGCTGTTTTTTACGCGCTGGTTCCAGCTCTGCAGATGCACACTCGTCTTCTGGTACGAAGAAAACAGGGTCGTAACCAAAGCCGTTTTCACCTTGTGCTTCTGTCAGAATACGGCCTTCCCATACGCCATGACAAACAACAGGAGTCGGATCGTCTTTGTGGCGCATTAACACCAATACGCAATGGAAACGTGCCGTACGCTCTTGTTCAGGAACACCTTCCATAGCGGTAAGCAGCTTTTCCAGGTTCTCCCGATCCGTAGCGTTTTCGCCGGCGTAACGTGCTGAGTAGATGCCCGGTGCGCCATTAAGGAAATCGACTTCTAACCCAGAATCATCCGCGATAGCAGGCAGGCCTGTTTCCTGAGCCGCGTGGCGAGCCTTGATAATAGCGTTCTCAATGAATGTGGTGCCCGTTTCTGCTACGTCAGTTACGTTGAATTCACTTTGTGCCAGTACTTCGAAGCCGAAATCTGACAGTAAATCAGCCATTTCGCGTACTTTGCCTTGGTTGCCTGTTGCTAACACAATCTTTTTCATGGGGTTCTCTTTTCATTGAGATAAGGAGAGCTTATTGCTCTCCTTATCTGTTTTACTTTGTTATTTTAACTTATGAAAGCTTTTGGTCTACTGGTGGTCAAAAGCTTTCAGAACATCATGTTCCAAAGGCTTTTGGTTCATGATGTTCTAATTGCTCTGGAATCTATTTTTCAACATATCACTCTTCGACACCTTACTCTTCTACAAAGAATTTCTGAGTGAATTTCAGTTTACCAGAGCCTTTGTTGCCAGATTTTACATCAATATCGAAGGTAAAAGTTTCTTCATGTGTGACTGGCAGTTCCGCCAGGTAGTAAATGGCATCGCCTTCTTTAATTTCGCGGAAGGTTAGCTTTTGAGTCTGGCCAATCAGGTTCTTTGCTTGCCCGCTGACTTTTGCTTCCAGAGCTGGTTTTCCTAAAGAGGCTCTGTCCAGTACGCTGATATTGATGATTGCGAGGTAACCATTACGTTTGATGTCGTAACTACGCGCTATTTTGGGTGTCAAAAAGGTGGAGTTAAACGCCACGTAATGCACTTCGATGTCTTTCATGTTTTTGAACTGTTCAGCGAAAGTCGGAAAAGACAACAGGCTGATCAGCAGTGCAGTAATCCATTTGTTCATCGTGAAATCCTCAGAGAGATACTTCTATGCTCAAGTAACTTCAAGATGCTTGAGTATATTTAAGTTTAATTTAAATCATCTGCTTTTAGGCTAAATAAAAAGCCATCATAAGATGGCTTTTACTTCAGCAGGTATCTGGGAAGGGGATTCTATCCGAATTTGTTTGTGCCGTCCCAGTTCGCCTTTTTCTATGTGAACCAAACCTTTAGCGACTTTAAACTGTTTAGCCAGAAATTTGGCTAGATGCGCGTTGGCTTTACCATCGACAGGCGGGGCGGTGATAGCGATTTTCAGCTCTTCCCCGTGCAAGCCGACGATTTTATCGCGGCTTGCTTTAGGTTGAATGTAGAGCTTAAGGACAATGTCCTCGCCATCTTGCCAGGCGGCTGACACTACAGCTGGAACCAAATCGGACCGATAATATCGCCCATCAGGAAGTTGGCGAACTGGAGGCCGATAAACAGAACCAGAACACTAAGATCAAGACCACCAAACGCCGGAAGAATACGACGGATAGGCGCGCACATTGGCTCTGTAAGCTGGTGGAATACATACTCAATCGGGCTGCGGCCCTGACTCACCCAGCTCAGGATGGCTCGAAGTAGCAATACCCAGAACACTAAACCACCGGCCGCTTTAATCAGAGACAGGAAGCCCAAGAACAGGAACTCAGCACTGAAAGAAACAGAGCCGCTTGATGCGATAAGAATTAAAGCAACAAATTTAAGCACGCAAAGCAGATACGCAAACAGAACTGTCGCTAAGTCGATATTACCGATAGACGGGATAACTCGACGCAGCGGAGCAATGACAGGTTGCGTAGCTTTAACGATAAATTGCGAGAATGGGTTGTAGAAGTCTGCGCGCGCAGCCTGCAACCAAATACGCAATAAAACGACCATGATGTACAGGTCGAATAGGGTTGAGATGAGAAAACTCATAGAATTCATAGGTTACCCTTCATAAAAGTGGATGATCTCTCTGAATCAGCCAGATAATTAAAATAATTTTTCCATTTCTTCCGCGCGAGCAACTGCTGCCTGCATTGCTTTTGCCACAATATCAGAAAGTTGGTGCTCGTTGAATGTGCGTAGTGCTTCTGCTGTTGTCCCGCCTTTAGACGTCACGTTCTCACGCAGGGTGGATAACTCGGTATCCGGATTATTCACAACCATGCTGGCTGCGCCCAATGCGGCTTGCTGAACCAATATGCGGGCTGTCTTTTTATCGAAGCCTTGCGCAATAGCTTCTGCCTGCATCGCTTCCATAAACAGGAAGAAATACGCTGGTGCGCTTCCCGCTGCTGCAATCACATTGTTAATGCCGGACTCTTGCTCTACCCAACATACTTTGCCAACGGCTTCCATCAGCTGGGCGGCAAACTCTTTATCTTGTTCGTTGACATGTTCTGGTGCAAAAAGCCCACTCATCCCTAAACCCAGCTGAGAAGGGGTATTTGGCATTACTCGAACCAGGTTTAATTGAGTGTTCAGCATCTCATCTAAACGTGAACAATTAATACCAGCAGCGATAGAAATCACCAGTTTGTCACTGAAATCGACTGCTTGCAGAGGTTTACATACCTCCGCCATCATTTGTGGTTTCACCGATAAAACCACCACATCGGCTTCTGACGTTGCAAGGATGTTGTCGCTGGTGGTGCGGATGCCAAAATCTTGCTCAAGAGGCAAGCGGCGTGTTTCCGAAGGAGCTGTTGCGATAATACTCTGCGCTGGATAACCATTTGTTACTAAGCCAGAAATAATGGCTCTTACCATGTTACCTGCGCCGATAAAGGCAATCGTTTTATGTTCCATTTATCTGAATTCCGTTGTGATTCTGTATTACTAAAATGCACTCGCGCGCCATAACATTTAAGTCTTGCCACGCGAAAAAGGCTCTGACAGGGGCAAGTTGAATTGCATATGTTGCCAGTGACTATTCACTCTTTGTGCTGTAGTCACGTGCTCCAAAAATAGCTGTTCCGATGCGAACCATGGTACTGCCTGCGTCTATGGCTGCGGTCATATCGCCACTCATTCCCATTGATAATGTGTCTACTTCCGGATACTGCTGTTCGAGCACTTGCTTCAATGTAGCCAGTTTCTGGAACTCATGAAGTTGTGACTCGTAGTCCGATACGTTCGCAGGAATAGACATTAACCCTCTTAAAGTGAGGTTGGGAAGACGAGAAATCAACTCAGCTAACTCGAATACTTCTGCATCGGTTACGCCGGACTTTGAGTCTTCACCACTGGTATTGACCTGAATAAGTACTTGCAGTGGTTTTAGCTCGTCAGGTCGTTGATCATTCAGGCGTTGAGCGATCTTGGCCCGATCAATGGTGTGAACCCAATCGAAATGTTCAGCAACAAGGCGGGATTTATTGGACTGAATAGGGCCGATAAAGTGCCATTCTATGTGATTTTCTGGATAATACTGCTCAAAGTGCTGGACTTTGTTAACGCCTTCCTGAACGTAGTTTTCGCCAAACGCGGTTTGGCCGGCTTGGTACGCGTCAAGAATGGCTTCAACAGGTTTGGTTTTACTTACTGCTAAAAGTTGCACTGACTCAGGAGAACGGCCGCACTTTCGTTCGTCGTTGCGTATTTGAGAGGTGATATGTTCAATATTTTGTTGGATACTACTCATAGCTGTATTTTGATTTAAGGGTTTTAAATGGATATCACTGAGTTACTGGATTTTAGTGTAAAGCATAATGCTTCGGATCTACATCTTTCTGCTGGCGTACCGCCTATGGTCAGAATCGATGGTGATGTACGAAAGCTAGGTATTCCGGCGTTTACACACCAAGAGGTGCATCGCTTGGTTTTTGAAATCATGAACGATGCCCAACGCAGTGAGTTTGAAGAAAAGCTTGAAGTTGACTTCTCGTTTGAACTCCAGAACGTAGGTCGTTTTCGTGTTAACGCATTTAACCAATCTCGTGGTTGTGCTGCGGTATTTCGTACTATTCCAAGCATTATACCGACTCTCGAAGAACTGGATGCACCAGATATTTTTCGAAAATTGCTAACGCACAAAAAGGTCTCGTTCTGGTCACAGGGCCAACCGGTTCAGGTAAATCGACGACCTTAGCTGCCATTGTCGACTACATTAACCGTAATCACAATAAGCACGTTCTCACAATTGAAGATCCGATTGAATTTGTTCATACCAATAACAAATGTCTGATCAACCAACGTGAAGTTCACCGTGATACACATAGCTTTAAAAATGCTTTACGTAGTGCGCTGCGTGAAGACCCAGACGTCATCCTGGTTGGTGAGATGCGTGATAAAGAAACCATCAGTCTTGCGTTAACCGCTGCGGAAACGGGTCACTTAGTGTTTGGTACTCTGCACACGAGTTCTGCTGCGAAAACCATTGACCGTATTATTGATGTGTTCCCGGGCAGCGATAAAGACATGGTTCGTTCAATGCTATCTGAATCTTTACGTTCTGTTATTGCCCAGAAACTGTTGAAACGTAATGGTGGCGGACGCGTTGCTTGTCATGAAATCATGATGGCGACACCGGCAATCCGTAACCTAATTCGTGAAGATAAAGTCGCTCAGATGTACTCGATCATTCAGACGGGTGCGGCTCACGGAATGCAGACCATGGAGCAAAACGCTCGACAGTTACTCGCTCAGGGTATTGTTTCTCATGAAGAGGCAGACAGCAAAGTCGGTCTTGATGTCCAGCCGTTCTCGTAGCCCTCATTAAATAAAGGTGTATACACAAGATGGATTTGAACAAATTTCTTGAAGGTATGTTGGCGCTTAAAGCGTCAGACCTTTATATCACAGTGGGTGCTCCCATCCTGTTCCGGGTTGATGGTGAACTGCGCCCGCAAGGCGATAAACTGACTGAAAATGACGTGGCTCAACTGCTGGATAATGCAATGGATCCTGAGCGTCGTCAGGAATTTCGTAAAAGTCGTGAGTCTAACTTCGCTATTGTCAGAGATTGCGGCCGCTTCCGTGTCAGTGCTTTTTTCCAGCGCGAGCTACCAGGTGCTGTCATCCGCCGAATTGAGACTGAAATTCCGAGTTTTGAGCAGCTTAAACTGCCTGTTGTGTTGCAGGATCTAGCGATTGCCAAGCGCGGATTAGTGCTGGTGGTCGGTGCAACTGGCTCGGGTAAGTCTACAACAATGGCGGCGATGACGGGCTACCGAAACAGTAACCGAGCCGGACATATTCTGACGGTAGAAGACCCAATTGAATTTGTGCATGAACACAAGCGTTGTATAGTGACGCAGCGTGAAGTGGGGTTAGATACTGAAAGTTATGAAATCGCACTGAAAAATTCGTTGCGTCAGGCTCCGGATATGATCTTGATTGGTGAGATCCGTAGCCGGGAGACAATGGAATACGCGATGACCTTCGCAGAAACAGGCCACTTGTGTATGGCGACGTTGCACGCCAACAATGCCAACCAGGCTCTGGAACGCATCCTTCATTTAGTGCCGAAAGATCAAAAAGAGCAGTTCCTGTTCGATCTCTCTATGAACCTGAAGGGAGTAATTGGTCAGCAGCTTATCCGTGACAAAAGCGGCAAAGGGCGCCATGGCGTGTTTGAGGTATTGCTAAACAGTCCGCGTATTTCGGATTTGATCCGACGTGGCGATTTGCATGAGCTGAAATCGACCATGGCGCGTTCAAACGAGTTTGGCATGCTGACCTTCGACCAGTCACTTTACAAACTGGTGATGGAAGGAAAAATCAGCGAAGAGGATGCATTGCACAGTGCAGATTCTGCGAACGACCTGCGTCTGATGCTGAAAACCCAGCGTGGTGAGCCACTTGCTACGGGAAGTTTGGCCAACGTTAAGATCGATATGGAATAGATATTTCAGAAAGGAAAGGTTGGCAGAAGCCAACCTTTCTCTTTGTATGCATTCACGCAATCTTTTTAAAACTTATTCACCCCAAAGCTTTTCAAACCAGCTTTCCAGAATCACAACCGCAGACTGACAATCAATATTGCCTTTTGACAGTGCTTTGTAGCCGCCCATTTCGAAAAGATCTGCCCTTGCTTCAGCCGTAGATAAACGCTCGTCGTGAAGTTCAACTGGTAATCCGTAACGACCTTGCAGACGGTTGGCAAATTTTTTCGCTCGCGGGGTAATGGTTTCCAAATCTTTCCCGTGCAGGTCTGTCGGCAAACCAACAACCAGCAAATCGGGTTGCCATTCTTTGATCTGTTTTTCGATGTCGTCCCAGTTCGGGATGCCGTCATTGGCTTTAAATGCTTTCAGAGGAGAGGCGGTACCGGTAATTTCCTGGCCGATGGCGCTGCCAATGCTTTTGGTTCCGAAGTCAAAAGCCATAATTGTACGTGACATAAAGTGTCTCAAATCTAAATTTAATCTAAACGGGGCTGAGCTTTCAGGTTACGCATGACCTGCATCTGAGGAGAGTTGGCTCGGATCGATACCGAGTTTTTCCACTGCTTTGTTCCAGCGCTCAGTTATAGGAGTGTCAAAGATAATTTCAGGCGTCGCTTCGATAGTCAGCCAGGAGTTTTCAACTAACTCGTTTTCTAGCTGGCCTGCACTCCAGCCTGCGTAACCCAGAGCGACCAAATAGTCACTAGGCTCAGCTTCTGTCCCTAATACTGACAGGATATCCCGTGAAGTTGTGACTGCCAGTTCATCAGTCATCTGAATACTGGACTCGTAATAATCTTTGGGTTTATGCAGGATAAATCCCCGGTCTTCTGAGATCGGTCCGCCGTTATACACCGGCCTTTCGAGACTTGCCTCAAACAGGCGTGGATGTACAGGGTCTACTTTGACCTGCTGAAGCATGTTTCCCACAGTGATATCGACAGGCGCATTAATGATCAATCCCATTGCACCTTCTTCGTTGTGTTCGCAAACGTAGATAACACTGTTCTGGAAATAGGGGTCTTTCATTCCAGGCATGGCAACTAAAAAATGGTTTGTGAGGTTCATACTTACACCGACCCTTCGGACTCGTAAATGAACTTGAGCAAATCGTTTATAAGAATAAGTTTGCTCAAGTTAGCATTTGGCTCTCTAGTATAACTTTACTATATATTTAGCCTTTTAGTCGGCGTTCAATGGCGTCCATTAGCTTACCTGTGATTGAAACATCGAATGCGGCTTCAATTTCACGGATACAAGTCGGGCTGGTTACGTTTATTTCAGTCAGTTTGTCGCCAATCACGTCAAGACCAACAAAGATTAGGCCTTTTTCTTTCAAGGTCGGAGCTACTGCCTGAGCGATTTTAAGATCGGTTTCGCTTAGTGGGCGAGCTTCACCGGTACCGCCTGCTGCTAAGTTACCGCGCGTTTCACCTTTGGCAGGAATGCGGGCAAGGCAGTAAGGCATTGGTTCACCGTCGACAACAAGGATACGCTTGTCACCATTGCTGATATCCGGAACGAACGTTTGTGCCATCGCGTAGTTTTGACCATGGTTGGTCAGCGTTTCGATGATCACCGATACGTTTGGATCGTTTTCTTTTACGCGGAAAATAGACGCACCGCCCATGCCGTCAAGAGGCTTAAGGATCACATCACCATGTTGCTCGCGGAACTGTTTAATTTTCTCTGCTTTGCGCGTCACGATCGTAGTTGGGGTTAACTCCGGGAACCAAGCGGTAAATAGTTTTTCGTTACAGTCGCGTAAGCTCTGAGGCTTGTTGACGATCAGCGTGCCTAGTTCTTCTGCTCGTTCAAGAATGTAAGTCGCGTAGATGTACTCGGTATCAAACGGAGGATCTTTACGCATTAGAACCGCATCTAACTCAGATAGCTCGATCGTTTGCTCTGATTTGAATTCGTACCAGCCATTTGGATCTTCTTTCAGCTCTACCACTTTAGTGTCGGCAACTGCGACACCCTGATCCAAATGCAGATCGTTCATTTCCATGTAGTGGATTTCGTAGCCGCGGCGTTGCGCTTCAAGCATCATGGCAAAGCTAGAGTCTTTCTTGATGTTAATGGACGAAATAGGGTCCATTACAATACCGAGTTTGATCATTATTTTTCTCCGTTTTAACCAAGATCGCCGAAACGAACTTGTAAGGCTGTAATTGCTGTAAGAGCCGCAGTTTCGGTGCGCAGCACGCGTGGGCCGAGGAGCGTCTCTTCAAATTGATATTCGCGGGTCATGTCGATCTCTTCTGACGACAAGCCACCTTCAGGGCCGATCAGAAGACGAACTTTTTCAACTGGTGTCGGCAGTGTGTTGATCGAGTATTTTGCACGAGGATGCAGATTGAGCTTTAGGCCATCGTACTCCTCTTTACACCATTGTTCCAAGCTCATGATCGGGCGAATTTCAGGGACGACATTACGACCGCATTGCTCACAAGCACTGATGGCGATTTTCTGCCACTGAGCCAGTTTCTTCTCAAAGCGTTTTTGATCGAGTTTGACACCGCAGCGTTCTGAAATGAGAGGAGTAATGGTATTGACCCCTAGCTCTACTGACTTTTGGATCGTGAACTCCATTTTATCGCCGCGTGAGATAACCTGTCCAAGGTGCAGATCTAGCGGGGATTCAATGCTGTTTTCTGTACGCTCAGTGATATCAACCATGACGTTCTTTTTACTGACTTCGCTGATCACTGCCGGGAACTCAGCGCCGCTACCGTCAAAAAGGAGAACTTCCTGGCCTTCTTTCATTCGAAGTACGCGACCGATATGGTTTGCAGCGTCTTCACTTAACGCGAGTGTGCCAATTTGCTGAATGGTTTCTGGGTGATAAATTCGAGGAATACGCATGAGATTTCCGGCAAGAGAATAAACTTAGTTCCTAACATGGATGCATTTTATCGAAAAAACAAGGGGGCAAGAGGCGTTTGAAGTTAATCAAACGCCTCAATATTAAAGGGGAAAGGCTATGTGTCTAAAGTGCGCGGCACGCCTCTTTAACAAATGGGTTGTGATTGCCCTGAACTTTAGCAATACGCTTGTCTCGTTCACACTCCCATTTATCAACCGGATAAGTTTTGTTCCATGCGCCCATCAGTTGAGTCTGCTGCTTGGAGAGCTTGAATCCGTATTCTTGGCTCATGTATAGATAGGTACGAGCGATTGAGCCCCGTGCGCGATCAGGCGGCATGACTTTGCGCTGCTTGAAGTTAACCTGAACCTCGCAACGCCCGTAGGTTGCACCATCGATACCGTTCCACTGGCTAAAGTTATAATTGGAACGGTCACCGTTGACTTCACCAATGGCAGGAGTCAGGTTATGCAGGTCGGCTTCCATCAGACGGAATGCTTGGTCATTGCGGGTACAGTTTTTACGACCGCCGTCTTGCCAGCATTGTCGCTGGTGGCCGAATTGCCAGGCTGGAACGACGTGCTCCCACTCTATGCGTGAGGCGCGTGTCTGTTGTTTGCGCACCTGGTAGCCACAAGATTCAAGGTCAGGTAAGCCTTTCTTGCCTTGCCATTGAATGTTGCACCCGCAGTAAAAGCTGGTGGGGTTGTCCTGATAGATTTTAACGGCTTCGCGCTTTGCTGCTGAGAAGGAGCTTGGTGGCGCTGCCACTGCTGCACTGGAGAGTGCCAGAATGAAAAAAGAGAACAGGTGTTTCATGGTTAAAGTCTTAGAAAAGTATGACTTTAGCCATTCTATCACTCAGATATTGGCTTTCGTAATGAGCAACTTAATAATAATAAAAGAAAAGTTGCTCATTATATCCGATTGATTATTTATTGAGCAAAACGTTCAGGTTACGTTAACTGATTACCTGTGAATTTCAGCGGCTGGCGACATTTTTGACACGAGTACACCGCCTGTTTGCGCTGCACCTTGTTATGACGACGAATAGACAGCGGATAAGCAGTACAACGACAACAGTACTCGAAGGTCTTACCCTGAACGGAAGTGACTTCAAAGGAGTGGGTAGTTTTGGCCGGTATTTTAAACACCGATTCCATCACCCCTTGCCACTCTTTACCATGAGGACGTACCCGTCCGTAGACCTGGTATGTAATTAAGTGTGCGACTTCATGCGGTATCACTTCATGTAAAAAAGCGAGCTTGTTTTCTTTAAACAAAATTGGATTGAGGCGAATTTCATTAAGCTGGAGGTAGGCTTTGCCAGCCGCTTTACCACGCACATTAAACGTAATATGGGGGAGAGGGAATGAGCGTTTAAAAGCATGTTCAGCTAAGGCAATATGGTCTGCCATCACTTGTTTTGCTTGGTAGCTCAGCTCAATATCCATCTTTACTCCACTTCATTTACTAAAAAGCCCCCGCGTTGGCGAGGGCTGGATCATAGCATCACTGATTTAAAGAGTATGCTTTTTCTTGATAGTTGCGTGGTAAGCATGCCAGGTACCGTAACCAAGGATCGGCATAGTAAATAGCATCCCGATTCCGTAGGTTGCAAACCCGATGAGGATGCCACCACAGATTATTGCTGCCCAGACAATCATGGCCGGAATGTTCGACTTAACCGCGTTAAAGCTGGTAAAGACCGCAGACATCATGTCAACCCGGCGTTCCATCATTAACGGAATAGAGAAGGCAGAAATACTAAATACGACACATGCCAAAACAAACCCAACGATAGAGCCGACCAGTAAGAAAGGCAGGAACTCAGACAGTGGAGCACCTTGTACGGACGGATATAAAGCATGAAGCAGTGACGCGATTCGCATCCAGAAAATCATAAACACCGCAAGCAAAACGGCAAATGCCCATTGAGAAGTGGAGTTACGACCGATGGCTTTCATCGAGTGGAACAGGCTGGGCTTATGTCCGCGTTCTCTTTCCCAGCTTGCATCGTACAGGCCCAGGGCCAGAAATGGGCCAATCAGCATATAAACAATCAGACTTGGCATCACGACAAGATGTGTACCCTGCCATTGTACAAGTAAAACAATTCCAATGGCTGCTGCCATAAAGCAGAGGCCGTAAAACGCGCTTATAAGCGGCATTCGGACGAAATCATGCAGACCGAGTGCGAGCCAATGGAATGGCGCGCTAATGTTCACCGTATTGCATGGAATGGTTCTAGCGTATTCGTTATCTGGGACTTCCTTTTTCTTACCGTGGAAGTCGGATGGATTGACTGTTCTAGGCATAACTCCTCCTTGGCTTATTCCTACGCAGTTATCTAAGCAGTGACTTATACCAACCCCTGTTAGGTGTAAGTCATAAAGGATGCCTGGCTAACGTACTCCCCAAGTTTTCTGTTGTTACCCTAGCTTGCACCCGAAATGTTATCGAAACACTTTTTAACATTATTTTAACTATTGGCAGAGTTCGAACAATTTACAACTATTTGCTTAAAATTTGTTTTCGTTCGACTGAGAAATTGGATAAGGAAGAGGGCGTGGATACTGGTAAAAACAAAAAGCCCCCGCCATTAGGCGAGGGCTTGAAGATTCAAACTGGCTTTCTTATTTGATGCCAGCAAAATCGCGAAGAAGTGCTGCTTTATCAGTCGCTTCCCATGGGAATTCTTCACGACCGAAGTGACCGTATGCTGCCGTCTTCTTGTAGATTGGCTGCAGAAGGTTAAGCATTTCTTGCAGACCGTAAGGACGCAGGTCAAAGAACTGACGTACTGCTTCGATGATGATGTCGTGAGATACTTTCTCAGTACCGAACGTCTCAACCATGATTGATGTTGGATCTGCAACACCGATAGCGTAAGAAAGCTGGATTTCACAACGATCAGCCATACCAGCTGCAACGATGTTTTTCGCTACGTAACGAGCTGCGTACGCTGCACTACGGTCAACTTTTGATGGATCTTTACCAGAGAATGCACCACCACCGTGACGAGCTGCACCGCCGTATGTATCTACGATGATTTTACGACCAGTCAGACCACAGTCACCCATTGGGCCACCAATTACGAAACGGCCGGTTGGGTTGATGAAGAAGTTAGTTTCTTTGTTGATCCACTCAGCAGGAAGAACTGGCTTGATGATCTCTTCCATTACCGCTTCACGCAGATCCGGAGTAGAGATAGTGTCACAGTGCTGAGTTGAAAGAACAACTGCATCGATACCCACGATCTTACCCTGGTCGTACTGGAACGTTACCTGAGATTTCGCGTCTGGACGCAACCAAGGTAGTGTGCCGTTCTTACGTACTTCCGCTTGCTTTTCAACAAGACGGTGAGAGTAAGTAATTGGAGCTGGCATTAGCACTTCAGTTTCGTTACATGCGTAACCGAACATGATGCCCTGGTCACCTGCACCTTGCTCTTTTGGATCTGCTTTATCAACACCTTGGTTGATATCTGGCGACTGTTTACCGATTGTATTCAGTACTGCACAAGAGTTAGCATCAAAACCCATATCTGAGTGTACGTAGCCGATTTCACGAACGGTTTCACGAGTTAGCTCTTCGATGTCAACCCATGCTGAAGTCGTGATCTCACCACCCACCATTACCATACCGGTTTTAACGTAAGTCTCACATGCAACACGAGCCTTTGGATCTTGCTCTAGAATCGCGTCAAGAACCGCATCAGAAATCTGGTCTGCAATTTTATCTGGATGACCTTCTGATACTGACTCAGAAGTAAACAGGTGCTTAGCCATGTTAGCTCCACTATATCTGGTTTATAGCGGCAGCGTGATAAACGCTACCGCGTAAAAATAATAAAATATGTAGGTGTATCTACATCTAGACGGCTATTCTAAATTTGATTGCTCGAATTACAAGCTCTTTTTTGGTTTTTGTCACAACTAAACGTTTGCCTGAATTATTTAACCCGAGCACAGGCTAATTAAAGCCAGCCAGTACCACCATTTCGCCCCAGAGCTCCCTTAGAGCCACAGCAGCAGTTCAACTACTGACTTCAGATTTTGCCTGGGTTAGTCAGCAGAAATGCAGTACTGGCTATGCTGCGAGAGTAACAATTTGATATTAAAAGGCTTGCTAACTTCCTTCTCTCCTATTCAGATTATTTATTCTTTTACGAGTTTCGAAGAAATTAAATTCACAGATGCGATATTTATAAGCTTTTGGAGTGGAAAACGTTTGCACACCCTCAGGGGCTTTGAGAGAATTATGACCTATTTTTTCTTATCGCTTAACGTACTCAGGAGCAGACATGTCGTCTCGTAAACATCTTGCCAATGCAATTCGTGCTCTAAGCATGGATGGTGTTCAACAAGCTAACTCTGGTCACCCAGGTGCACCTATGGGTATGGCTGATATCGCTGAAGTTCTTTGGCGCTCTCACCTGAACCACAACCCGTCAAACCCAGAGTGGGCTGACCGCGACCGTTTTGTACTGTCAAACGGCCACGGCTCAATGCTGATTTACTCACTACTACACCTAAGTGGTTACGAGCTGTCTATCGACGATCTGAAAAACTTCCGTCAGCTTCACTCTAAGACTCCAGGTCATCCTGAGTACGGCTACGCACCAGGTATCGAAACAACTACAGGCCCTCTAGGTCAAGGTATTACTAACGCTGTTGGTATGGCCATGGCTGAAAAAGCACTGGCAGCTCAGTTCAACAAAGAAGGCCACGACATCATTGACCACTTCACCTACGCATTTATGGGTGATGGCTGTCTGATGGAAGGTATCTCGCACGAAGCATGCTCTCTGGCAGGCACGTTAGGTCTGGGCAAACTGATCGCGTTTTGGGATGACAACGGCATCTCTATCGATGGTCACGTTGAAGGCTGGTTCTCTGACGATACACCTAAGCGATTTGAAGCGTACGGCTGGCACGTAGTCCCGGCAGTCGATGGTCACGATCCTGAAGCGATCAATGCAGCTATTGAAGCGGCAAAAGCAGACCCTCGCCCAACGCTTATCTGTACTAAGACCATCATTGGTTTTGGCTCTCCAAACAAGTCAGGCTCACACGACTGTCATGGTGCTCCACTAGGTGCTGAAGAAATTGCAGCAGCACGTGAGTTCCTGGGCTGGGAACACCCTGCATTTGAAATTCCTGCGGACGTATACGCAGAATGGGATGCAAAAGAAGCTGGCGCAGCGAAAGAAGCGGCCTGGAATGAGAAATTCGACGCTTACGCAGCGGCTTACCCGGCAGAAGCGGCAGAACTCAAGCGTCGTCTAAACGGTGAACTTCCTGCTCAGTGGGAAGAGAAAGCAAGCCAAATCATTGCTGATCTTCAAGCGAACCCAGCTAACATTGCATCACGTAAAGCATCGCAAAACGCACTAGAAGCGTTTGGTGCGCTTCTACCAGAATTCATGGGCGGCTCTGCTGACCTAGCACCTTCTAACCTAACTATGTGGTCTGGTTCTAAGTCTCTGGAAGCAAATGACTTCTCAGGTAACTACATCCACTACGGTGTGCGTGAATTCGGTATGACTGCGATCATGAACGGTATCGCACTACACGGCGGTTTCGTTTCTTACGGCGCAACTTTCCTAATGTTCATGGAATACGCTCGTAACGCAATGCGTATGGCTGCTCTGATGAAAATCCAGAACATCCAGGTTTACACGCACGATTCTATCGGTCTAGGCGAAGACGGCCCAACTCACCAACCGGTTGAGCAAATGGCCTCTCTACGTCTGACTCCAAACATGAGCACATGGCGTCCATGTGACCAGGTTGAATCTGCAGTAGCATGGAAACTGGCTATCGAGCGTAAAGATGCACCAACTGCGCTTATCTTCTCTCGTCAGAATCTAGCACAACAAGAGCGTACAGCTGAACAAGTTGCAGACATCGCTAAAGGTGCTTACATCCTGAAAGATTGCGAAGGCAAGCCAGAGCTTATCCTAATCGCAACAGGTTCTGAAGTTGAGCTAGCGGTAGAAGCAGCAGCACAACTAACAGCAGAAGGTAAGAAAGTACGCGTTGTTTCAATGCCATCAACGGATGCATTCGACAAGCAAGACGCAGCTTACCGTGAAGCAGTACTACCATCAGATGTTACTGCACGTATTGCTATTGAAGCGGGCATCGCAGACTTCTGGTACAAGTACGTGGGCTTTGGCGGCAAGATCATCGGTATGACTACTTTCGGTGAATCTGCACCAGCAGGCGAACTGTTCAAGATGTTTGGCTTTACTACTGAAAACGTAGTAAACACAGCAAAAGAGCTTCTAGCTTAATCTTAGTCACACTTTTCAATAAAAAAGCCCCTTATCGGGGCTTTTTTTTATACCTGATTTTTTTGTTTGTATTCGGTTTATTTTCTTTATTTGTTAGTTGGTATTCACTTACAAAAATATCAATGAGAGACGAGGAGTGCGTGTCTCATTTATAATACTCAATGCTTCATTTACGAATCCTGTAAATAGATTTTCATACTCAAAAGTGAGGGGGTTCTGACATCTTTTTCAGAGTAAGTTATTGATATTTTTATTGGACTGATAAGTGTAGTTAATGTATTTTGCTTTGATTATTTGAAATAGATTCATTTGTTAAGGTCCGTTAGAGGTGGGGGGGGGTAACCCTTACTTTTACGTTGTTGGATGCCATGAAAATTTTTCGTTAAAAAGTAAAATTATTACGCTCACCTCTGTCGTTGCAGTTTCATCATATGTTTTTGCTGGTGGTGAGGAACTTCAACAGCCGAACAGTGGAAAAGAAGTAAGAAACGCTGAACAAGGAACAGAGACTTCTGTTTCTGGTAAGACTGACAATATTTCTAACGATGGAACGCTGTTTGATATCCGCAAAATAGCGACGACTTACCAACAGCGAGCAAATGAAGTTCAACAGCAACGAGAAGAAAGTGCGAAAGCTCTCAATGACGCTAACCTTGCTGCTGAAAAAATCTATTTAGACTTAGACAGGCAGCAATCTGAGCTGGTGATTTTTAATCAAAAGCTTGAAGAAGATAAGCTAGCTTTATCAACTAGTCTGGAAAACGATCCTAAAAACGCTGAAAAGCTGTTTAGCTCCATCCAAAAAAATATCGCAACTCGTAAGCAAAAACTTTCTGCACTCGAAAAGCTAGAAAGTGAGCAAAATCTTGCCAAGAACAAAGCTGACCAACAGCTTGAAACGCTGGTCAAGCTTGATCATAAAATCAACGCACTGCAAATTGATACCAAGAAAGCGATCGGTGAACTTGCTAAAGAACACTTTAGTGAGGCGAAGTCTTTTACCTTCAGCGGCACGGTTCGATGCCAGACTGGTGAAGCATTGAAGCAGTGTATGAATAAAGCATCTACCCGCGAGAAAGTCGTTGATTCCGGTTTGAAGCATTACTTTAGTGGTTATCAATCTAACGGAAACAACTGGGAAGCGTTGGATTATAAACTACTGGATCTTGAATACTTGAATGTAACTCAGGACTGGCATGGGACAACTCAGTTCAAAGCTAAAACCAAGCTGATGGTTAATGTTAATAACCGTTTGCTGAACAGCTTATATTCTGTGGTTGGATTGCCTGAAAGTCACAAGGTTAGTCTGGTGTTGCGAAGCAATCAGTACGCTACTTTTTACATGGATGGTAAAGAAATTGGTAAAGGCGTGAATAAGGTCATTTTAATCGATCAAGGTGACTATACATTCAAAGCGGAATACCAAGGTAAAGCAGAATCCAGTAAAGAACATGTCAGCAGCAATAAAACTTTGTTTTACAAGTTATAAGCCTTCTTAGTAGCACATTTTTCTAGTTGCATTTCTGGCTGTAACTGATGCTATCGCTCATATAATCAGGTAAAATACATCCCTTACCGAATTGAGCCAGCATGAGATACAGTCAGGATGTTAAAAGTTGCGATTAATGGTTTTGGGCGTATAGGTCGTAATGTTCTGCGAGCTGTGTATGAAAGTGGCAAACATCAGCAGATCAAGGTTGTTGCAGTAAACGAGCTGGCTCAGCCCGAAGCAATGGCGCACTTACTTCAATATGACACCAGTCATGGCCGCTTTGGTAAGAAGATTTCCCACGACCAAGAACACCTCTACGTTCATCATAGCTCATGCCGTCAAGGCTCAAGTCTCCAAATCACAGGCGAGTACGATGCGATTCGCATCCTTCACCTTGCTGATATTGAGCTTCTGCCCTGGCGAGATCTTGAAGTCGATATCGTATTAGACTGTACCGGTGTTTATGGCTCTAAAGCGGATGGTTTAGCACACATCGCTGCAGGTGCGAAGAAAGTACTCTTTTCCCACCCGGGTGCTGCAGATGTCGATAACACCATTATCTACGGTGTGAATCATGAAACACTAAAAGATGAGCACGTCGTTGTTTCTAACGGTTCCTGTACGACTAACTGTATTGTTCCTATCATTAAAGTTTTAGATGAAGCATTTGGGATTGAGTCTGGCACGATAACGACTATCCATTCATCGATGAACGACCAGCAGGTTATCGACGCGTATCATAGTGATTTACGACGTACACGTGCCGCAAGCCAATCTATTATCCCCGTTGATACCAAATTGCATAAAGGGATTGAAAGAATCTTCCCGAAATTTTCTAACAAATTTGAAGCGATTTCTGTTCGGGTTCCGACAGTTAACGTCACTGCAATGGATTTAAGTGTCTCAATTAGTACAAATGTGAAAGTTAATGACGTAAATCAAACCATTGTGAACGCATCTCAGTGTACATTACGTGACATTGTTGACTATACTGAATCGCCACTTGTTTCCATCGATTTTAACCACGACCCCCATAGTGCAATAGTGGATGGAACTCAGACCAGAGTGAGTAACGGGCAGTTAGTTAAAATGCTCGTATGGTGCGATAACGAATGGGGCTTTGCTAATCGGATGCTGGATACCGCTTTAGCAATGCATACTGCGAATTAAGTTGTACAGCAGTGATGGAAAAATATTTAATTTTAGCCTTGAAATAAATATTGTATGTCTCCATATCTATAACCAGTTTGAAGAATTAACAGGCTTGGCAGGGTTGCCGAGTTTTCAAAAACTTTAATTTTTAAATATTTGAGAGGACACAACATGTCTGTAATCAAGATGACTGACCTGGATCTTGCAGGTAAACGTGTATTTATCCGTGCTGACCTAAACGTGCCAGTAAAAGACGGTAAAGTAACTTCAGATGCACGTATCATCGCATCTCTTCCTACTATTAAGCACTGCCTAGAAGCAGGCGCTAAAGTAATGGTTACTTCTCACCTAGGTCGCCCAACTGAAGGTGAATACGCTGAAGAGTTCTCTCTACAACCTGTTGTTAACTACCTAAACGACGCACTTGATTGCGAAGTTAAACTAGCAAAAGATTACCTAGATGGCCTAGAGCTAAACGCGGGTGAACTAGTCGTTCTAGAAAACGTTCGCTTCAACAAAGGCGAGAAGAAAAACGAAGAAGAGCTATCTAAGAAATACGCAGCACTATGTGACGTATTTGTAATGGATGCATTCGGTACTGCTCACCGTGCTCAAGCGTCTACTCACGGAGTTGGTATGCACGCTCCTGTAGCTTGTGCTGGTCCTCTGCTAGCAAACGAACTAGAAGCACTAGGCAAAGCAATGGACAAGCCAGCTCGTCCAATGGTTGCAATCGTAGGTGGTTCAAAAGTTTCTACTAAACTGACTGTTCTTGAGTCTCTGTCGAAAATCGCTGACCAACTTGTTGTTGGCGGTGGTATCGCAAACACGTTCATCGCAGCTGCTGGCCACAACGTTGGTAAGTCTCTATACGAAGCAGACCTAGTAGATACAGCTAAGAAGCTAATGGATGAGTGTGCAATTCCAGTAGCAACTGACGTTGCATGTGCTAAAGCGTTTGACGAAAACGCAGAAGCTGAAATCAAAGATGTTTCTGAAGTACAAGACGACGACATGATCTTCGACCTTGGTCCAGATTCAACGGCAGCACTGGCTGAAATTCTTAAGAACGCGAAAACTATCCTGTGGAATGGTCCTGTAGGTGTATTCGAATTCAAGAACTTCGAAGCAGGTACTAAAGGTATCTCTGAAGCGATCGCAGCTTCTGAAGGCTTCTCTGTTGCAGGTGGTGGTGACACGCTAGCAGCTATCGACAAGTTCGGTATCAAAGCTGACGTCTCTTACATCTCTACTGGCGGCGGCGCTTTCCTAGAGTTCGTAGAAGGTAAAGTACTTCCAGCAGTTGAAATGCTAGAAGCACGCGCTAAGTAATTAAAATAAAGCGGGGGAGTCATTCTCCCGCTTTTTTGTTTGCTGCAACGCGTGAGGAACTCTGCTAAAATTGCCTCAGTTGTGAGCAAACGTTTGCAAGATTTTCAACTTAACAAGTTTTGTTTAAAACAACAGATAAATAGGATTAAATCCATGTCTAAGATCTTCGACTTCGTAAAACCAGGTGTTATCTCTGGTGATGACGTTCAAAAAGTTTTTGAAGTAGCGAAAGAAAATAACTTCGCACTTCCAGCTGTAAACGTTGTAGGTACTGATTCTGTGAACGCAGTACTAGAAGCAGCAGCAAAAGTTAAAGCTCCAGTTGTTGTTCAGTTCTCTAACGGCGGTGCAGCTTTCTTCGCTGGTAAAGGCGTGAAACTTGAAGGTCAAGGCGCTCAAATCCTTGGTGCTATTGCTGGTGCTAAATACGTACACACTGTAGCTGAAGCTTACGGTGTTCCAGTAATTCTTCACACTGACCACGCAGCTAAGAAACTTCTACCATGGATTGATGGTCTTCTAGACGCTGGTGAAGAGCACTTCGCTCAAACTGGTAAGCCTCTATTCTCTTCTCACATGATTGACCTTTCTGAAGAGTCTCTAGAAGAGAACATCGAAATCTGTGCTAAGTACCTAGAGCGCATGTCTAAAATGAACATGACTCTTGAAATCGAACTAGGTTGTACTGGTGGCGAAGAAGACGGTGTTGATAACTCTCACATGGACGCATCTGAGCTTTACACTTCTCCAGAAGACGTTGCTTACGCTTACGAGAAACTAGTTGCAGTTAGCCCACGTTTCACTATCGCAGCATCTTTCGGTAACGTACACGGTGTTTACAAGCCTGGTAACGTTGTTCTGACTCCAACTATCCTACGTGATTCACAAGCGCACGTTTCTGAGAAGTTCGGCCTACCTGCTAACTCTCTGAACTTCGTATTCCACGGCGGTTCTGGTTCTTCTCAAGAAGAAATCCAAGAGTCTATCGGCTACGGTGTTATCAAAATGAACATCGATACTGATACGCAGTGGGCAACTTGGGATGGTATCCGTCAGTACGAAGCGGAAAACCA
Organism: Vibrio sp. B1FLJ16; assembly: GCF_905175385.1. Taxonomy (NCBI): domain Bacteria; kingdom Pseudomonadati; phylum Pseudomonadota; class Gammaproteobacteria; order Vibrionales; family Vibrionaceae; genus Vibrio; species Vibrio sp. B1FLJ16. The sequence continues at coordinate 2,573,167 of NZ_HG992749.1, read as the reverse complement.
CGATTACCTGCAAGGTCAAATCGGTAACCCTACTGGCGAAGACGCGCCAAACAAGAAGTACTACGACCCACGTGTATGGCTACGTGCTGGTCAGGCTTCAATGGTTGCTCGTCTTGAGCAGGCATTTGCTGACCTTAACGCAGTTGACGTACTATAATTCGTCCGAATTAACGTTGTTAAAAACCCGCTCATTGAGCGGGTTTTTTTATACTTGGGTATTGAACAATAGGTTGATGTATAAGCATATATGTGAGCATTCTCAATTTGTTGGCGAAATATTGTTCGCTCTGCGCAAGTTAGAGCATTAGAAGTGGCGAAATACTTGAGCATTGCGTAACCTGTATTTGACGATATGCGGAATTTCTTACAAGGCTTTGTTTTGTAAGTATTTACGAAAATTTGACTTGGTGAATAGCCAGAGTTGAGATATCGTGCCAAAAATCTGGCATCAGTCAGTATATGTAACAATAGCAATATTGTTTTAAATAAGAGCTTGTAAAACAAGGCTCATAACTAAACGGCAATTGGTTTTATATTTTTATTTGAGGATAAGAGTTATGGCAGGTGAATCGACTGGTATCGATACCACTTTAACTGACGGGTTGAATCAAGCAGAGAAGTGGTTTTCAAACAACTCAGACCTACTTATTCAGTACGGTGTAAACATTATTTCAGCACTGATTATCCTGTTTATCGGTAATATTATCGTTAAAGCAGTCGCTGGCAGCGTAGCAAAAGTACTAGAAAAGAAACATATGGATAAGGCGGTTGTGGAGTTTATTCACGGCCTTGTTCGTTATTTATTATTTGTTATCGTACTTATTGCAGCCCTTGGCCGCGTAGGTGTTCAAACGGCATCTGTTGTCGCTGTGATTGGTGCGGCAGGTCTTGCTGTTGGTCTTGCTCTACAAGGTTCGCTATCAAACTTTGCGGCAGGTGTGCTTATCGTTGCATTCCGCCCATTCAAATCTGGTGACTATGTAGAAATCGGTGGTGTAGCAGGTAGCGTTGAAGCGATTCAAATCTTCCAGACGGTTCTGAAAACCCCAGATAACAAAATGGTTGTTGTGCCTAACTCTTCTGTTATCGGTGGTGCAATCACAAACTACTCTCGCCATTCCACTCGTCGTGTTGACCTCGTAATAGGTGTTTCTTACAAAGCTGATTTACAACTGACTAAGAAAGTGATTCGTGAAACACTGGAAAAAGATCCACGTATTCTGAAAGATCCAGACATGACAATCGGTGTACTGGCTCTTGCTGATTCTTCAGTTAACTTTGTTGTGCGCCCTTGGGTTAAAACAGCAGATTACTGGCCAGTTTACTTTGATTCGATGCAAGGCATTAAAGAAGCATTGGATGCGAATGGTATCGAAATTCCGTTCCCACAGATGGATGTTCACCTGAACAGAGTCGAAGCTTAATCTTTACGATTAGGCATCAAAAAAAGCGAGGCAGTAGCCTCGCTTTTTATGCATGTCAATTAGGTACGTTACCTACTCATTTTCGTATGCAATCAGAGTACTTACCAGTATTTAGTGATTAACTCACTAGCTAAAAAATAAGCGATGGTAAACATCATCACGGCTACAGCGATGTCGATACCTTTTTTCACCTTAGGTTTCGAGAGAGTCGGACCTAATTTTGCCGCGCCAAGAGACAAGGTAAAGAACCACACAAAAGAAGCCATAATAGTACCAAGAGCAAATGCAATGCGGTCATGGCCTTCAAACTGGCCTCCAATAGAACCAAGAATAACAACGGTGTCCAGATACAGGTGAGGGTTCAATACCGTTACCGCAAGTGCACCTAAAATTACAGTACGACGTCCACGGGCAATGACTTCCCCTCTCGTTTCCGATTCATCTGCTGGTTTCAAGGCGCTTCTTAATGAGAGGAAACCATAAAAGCCAAGAAACGCAATACCACCGAGTGTCACTGAGGTTAGCAGAATTTCGTTTTGCGATAAAATGGCACCGCCACCGAAAATACCTAAAGAAATGAATAGCATATCTAGGATGCTACAGATGGTCGCTGTGGTCAGGTGATGGTTGCGTTTGATACCCTGATTTAGAACATATGCATTCTGTGCACCAATAGGGATGATCATTGATGCCCCTAAACCAAACCCTTGTAACAAAACCCAAAAGCTCACAACACACCTCAAAATTAGTAGTAAAAAGACCGAGGAGTGGAAGATAAAACTTCTGGGTAAATAAGTATAATTAATGATTTTAATATAATATAAGTAAAGCTTATCAAGTTGCTTTGGGGACTGTAACAGGAGGGAGGGTGTATGCGCGGACTGGACTATAAATGGATTGAAGCGTTAGATGCGGTAGTCTATCAAGGAAGCTTTGAGCGAGCTGCAGATAATCTTTTTATCTCGCAATCAGCTATCTCTCAGCGTATCAAACAGTTAGAAAAGTTTCTTGCCCAACCTGTATTAATTCGTGAGCAGCCACCGAAACCGACCCCGATCGGTAAGAAGCTTTTGGGATTGTATCGTCGCGTTCGTTTGCTGGAACATGAAATTCTGCCGGAATTAAAAAATGACAGCAGTACTCGCCCAGTTCAGTTATCACTTGCCACAAACGCCGACAGTTTAGCCACATGGTTACTGCCCGCTCTGCAGGGGGTGATGAAGACGCGTCAGGTTGAACTAAAACTCGCTATCTATGGTGAATCCCGATCTATTGAGAAGCTTAAAAGTGGGGAAGTGGCTGGCGCAATCAGTTTGGAATCACAACCAATACCAGGCTGTCGGGCAGACTACCTGGGTCGTATCGATTATGTTTGTGTTGCGAATCCGGAATTTTATCAGCGCTATTTTTCTGAAGGTGTAAATAACCAAACGCTCTCACATGCTCCCGCAGTTTCCTACGATCAATATGATGAACTGCATAAGAAGTTTCTCACGGAGCACTTCAATATACGACCGGATAGCGTTATTCATCATAACATCAGCAGCTCTGAAGCGTTTTTAAAAATGGCGCTGGCTGGTGTCGCGTATTGTTTGATTCCCAGGTTGCAGATCACTGATGAACTGGAGCAAGGAACGTTGATTGATATCACCCCCGGATTCTTGATGACCTACCGGATTTACTGGCACCACTGGCAGTTGGAGACGGGCGTTCTGCAAGAAATTTCCCAAGCCATCGTGCGTTATGCACAGCGTCATTTACCTCAGTAAATACTGAAGCTACTAAACCTATTCTACAATGAGCCGATTAAAAAGAACCTGAATTGCAAGGTTAAAATTGTGTTAGAAGTGAGCTAAGGTGGTTGGATAATTGTCAAAACTTTCTATGATCAAGCCATCTAATTTGGGGTATCTTGCGGTTTATATTATGGATAGATTTGTCAAAGTGAAGCTGTACTCGTGTTTGTTAGCCTCTGTACTCAGCTTTGCGAGTATTTCTGCTCTGGCCAGCACGCCAGAATTCGCTCATATTACGACGACTGGTTACGGTGAAGTTGTTGCAGCGCCCGATATGGCAACGTTCTCTGTTAAAGTCGTTGATACGACAATGACTGCAGAGCAAGCAAAACAGTCGGTGGATGAAACGGTCGATGAATTTTTGAAAAAACTATCTGCTGCTGGCTTATCGAAAGATAGTGTCACAAGCTCGAATCTGTATCTTGCCCCGCAATATCATTATCCGAAGTCAGGTAAGCCTGAGTTAGTAGGTTACCGGGCCACGCGCGGTATTAACGTTACGGTAACGGACTTATCTCGCCTTAATGATTATCTGGATATGGCAATACAAGCGGGTATTAATCAGGTGGATAATATTCAGCTTAAGGTGAGTAATCAGACTGAGTTTCAGCAGAAGGCGCGCATGGAGGCAATTAAGGATGCCAGAGAAAGTGCAGCTTCATTAGCATCGGGATTTGATAAGCAACTTGGCGACATCTGGCGCGTGAACTATAACCACACCTATCCTGAGCCGGTACTGATGCGCTCAGTGGCATTAGATAGTAAACAGCATGTGAACAGTTACCAAGACTCAACAATGGTGATCCGGGATCAGGTTGAGGTGATCTACAAGCTGAAGTAATACCAATTATTTCTGGATATAAAAAGGCAGGGAAATCCCTGCCTTTATTGTTTGTAAGCTTCTTAGTGAAGAATACGCGCACGAATCGTGCCTTCGATGCTTTTCAGTTTGGTTAGAGCTTCTTCTGAGCGCTCTGTTTCTACATCGATAACCACATAGCCGATCTCTGCTGCCGTTTGCAGGTATTGCGCAGCGATGTTGATGCCTTCTTCAGCAAAAATGGTGTTGATCTGAGTCAGGATACCAGGACGGTTTTTGTGAATGTGTAGTAGACGAGAACACTCACCACCGTGTTCAGGAAGTGATACTTCAGGGAAGTTGACGCTTGAAAGTGTCGAACCGTTATCTGAGTATTTTGCGAGTTTACCTGCAACTTCAACACCGATGTTCTCTTGAGCTTCTTGAGTCGAACCACCGACGTGTGGTGTCAGGATGACATTGTCGAACTTCTGTAGCGGAGACTCAAACGGGTCTGCATTCGTTTTTGGTTCAACCGGGAAAACATCGATAGCTGCGCCGGCAAGGTGGCTAGCTTCCAAGCTATGACAAAGAGCTGGAATGTCTACCACAGTACCGCGCGCTGCATTGATAAATATTGCGCCCGGCTTCATGCGTGCAAATTCTTCTTCACCCATCATGTTCTTCGTTTCTGGTGTTTCCGGAACATGCAGTGAGATGACATCACATTTATTCAGCAGCTCACTCATAGTGTGAACTTGCGTTGCGTTACCCAGTGATAACTTGTTTTCAATATCGTAGTAGTAAACACGCATACCTAAGTTTTCAGCAATGATACCCAGCTGAGTACCGATATGACCGTAACCGATAATGCCTAAACGCTTACCACGAGCTTCGTATGAGTTATCCGCACTCTTTTTCCAGATGCCGCGATGTGCCAGTGCATTTTTCTCAGGAATGCCGCGAAGAAGCAGCAGAACCTGTCCTAGTACTAACTCGGCTACACTGCGTGTGTTTGAGAACGGAGCATTGAATACAGGAACACCGCGTTTTGCTGCTGCGTCCAGATCAACTTGGTTAGTACCGATACAAAAACAGCCAATAGCAACCAGTTTGTTTGCTGCATTGATCACTTCTTCAGACAGATTCGTTCGGGAGCGGATACCGATGAAGTGCGCATCTTTTACGGCTTCAATCAGTTCTTCCTCAGGAAGTGAACCTTTGTGATATTCAATGTTGGTGTAACCAGCTGCTTGCAGAACTTCAACTGAAGAAGGGTGAAGTCCTTCAAGTAAGAGGATCTTAATCTTGTCTTTTTCCAGTGAAACTTTGGCCATTTTTTCTCGTCCTTAAATGGAAAGGTGGGCTAATAATGGCGCACATTGGGCAAAACGATTAAAAAGGGGATAATTAACCGTTTTTTAGGAGGACAAACGTTTCCTTGTGCGTCTTCTGTTCAATAAAGTAACAAAAAAAAAATTACTTTGGGTAAGAAAATTACGGAATAAGGAATAAATTTATTGAGCGAAAGAACGAAAAACGGTGCTTTGCAGCACCGTATGTAATGAAATAACCGAAAAATGAACCTGATAGCCAGGTTTTTAGGTATTTTACTCTTCGATTTTTGCGCCTTCTGGTGTGCCCGTAATGACTACGTCGGCACCACGATGAGCAAAAAGACCATTGGTTACAACACCTGCGATGCTGTTGATTTTGTCTTCCATCTCTTTCGGGTTAGTAATCTTCATGTTGTGTACGTCCAGAATAATGTTGCCATTATCTGTTACCACACCTTCACGGTACGCCGGATCACCACCAAGTTTCACCAGCTCACGAGCAACGTAAGAGCGGGCCATTGGGATAACTTCTACAGGTAACGGGAACTGGCCTAGTACGTCAACTGCTTTGGTATCATCGACTATACACACGAATTTTTCAGAGATTGCTGCGACGATTTTTTCACGAGTCAGCGCTGCACCACCACCTTTGATCATGTCACGTGTCGGGTTGATTTCATCAGCGCCATCAACATAAACATCCAGCTTAATTACGTCGTTACACTCAAATACTTCAATACCAAGCTCCTTCAGGCGCTCAGTAGAAGCAACAGAGCTAGAGACAGCACCTTTGATATCGTCTTTGATTGTACCTAGTGCATCGATGAAGTGATTCACGGTAGAGCCGGTACCAACACCAACAATGCTGCCTTTTTCAACATATTTTAATGCTGCCCAACCAGCCGCTTTTTTCATTTCATCTTGAGTCATGCCAATCTCCTGAATAGATGTTCGTTAACATTTGCGGCGTGATTATAGCGGCTAAGTGCTAGTTTTCCCATTGCCAGATTCGGCTTGGAGTCACGATCTTAGGCAGTGGGATGTCCCAGCTTTCAGTTGGCAGGCGATCAACATGCTGGCAATCGTGAGCAATACCAACCGGTATTGCTCCTTCACCGGTCGCGAACCAGAGGGAAAGTGTACGATCGTAATACCCGCCGCCCATGCCTAGCCGATGGCCGATACTGTCGAAACCGACTAACGGTGTGCAGATAAGATCGAGTTGTTTTACTGGCATCAGGTGACGGATATCGAGCCTGGGTTCAAGAATGCCATATTTGTTGTAAACCAGTTGGTCGTCGTTTAAGTACTGATGAAACAGTAGCTGACCTTTGGAAAAGGGATGGATAACTGGCAGGTAAATCGACTTTCCTTGTTGCCATAACCATTCGATAAGTGGTTTGGTATCTAGCTCACCATCCGCAGATAAATATATAGCGATGTGCTGCGAATGCTGTATTTCAGGGAGTTGGGAAAATTGCGTAATAAGGTCGAGAGCCGCCTGGAACTGGGTATCACTACACAGGGCGTTGCGTTTTTCACGAATTAGTTTTCGGAAATCTTGTCGGGAGCTTGATGATATGGATAGTTCTGACATAGAGGAATACCCCAGGGTGCCGTTGAGGATTATGACCCTTGAACCAGCTAGTTCAAGGCGGATCAGCAATGATAACCGTAGGCTTCTCGGTACATGCCAAGCTTGCTCAATAGCTATCAAGTACTAACCCTTTGGTATTGCTTATCGGCTCGGGGACTTAAATCCTGCTGACGCACACCCCAGGGTAAATTTTGTATCTACTGCTGTCCTTGCGTAACTTTACTTAGTGCGTTTTCTAACGACGCAGTGAGCTTTTCCATTCGCTCAGTCATTTCTTGCTGTTGGCCACTTGACTCGTATGATTTAGTCTGCAATTCATAACAAATGTTCAATGCGGCAAATGTCAGCAACTGAATTTCATTGGTTACCTTAGTACGATCGCTCATCTCTTTCAATCGGCGATCAAGATCTTTTGCTGCTGCAACGAGAGATTCTTCTTGTCCAGTAGGACAGTTCACTCGTGTTACTTTGCCTAGTATTTCAACGTCGATCGCTTGATTGCTCATGATGAATAAACTCTATATTCGCGCTATCTAAGGTGTTGCTCCATACAACTACCGAGGAGGAAACTATAGGAAAAGCGGATTTAAGATTCAAGCATTTCCCATCACAGAAAGAGAAATGATGATGTGATCACACAGGAATTCGGCAAATTGAGCAAATGGTGTTCAAAATGAATTTGATAGTCGTTTCGGAGGGCCAGGCTTGATGGTAGGATATGTCGATACATTATTACGCAAGAATGAGCCAAGTTATGAGTGAAATCACCCTTCCGGAATACCAATCTATTGCCGCTGAATTGAAATCTGCAAGTCTGGCAGTTAGTCCAGCTGAATTGCACGGATTGCTTGTCGGTATGTTAAGTGGTGGATTGGCGATTGACGATCAGACCTGGCAGCCAATTTTGTTTGATTACACCAATGAGGGCATGGGATGGCCAACAACGGCTCTAACGTTTGCACAAAGTGTGTTTAAAGTTACTGTGGATGAGCTGACAGGCTCTTCAATGGAGTTGTCGTTGCTATTGCCAGATGAGCCAGGCGAAGAAGGTTTATTTGCACTGGCAGATGGTTTATCTGATTTCGTTAATCATTTTATCTCAGGACTTGGCTTAGGTGGTATTACACTGAACAAAGCGTCCGACGATGCCAAAGAAGCATTGGCTGATTTAGAAGAAATCGCCAAACTGGGTATTGATGAAGAAGATGATTTGGGCGAGCAGGCACAATTGCTGGAACAAGTCATCGAGCATGTTAAAGCTTGCGTACTCACGATCCATGCAGAGTTTGGTGTGCGCCCTGAAAGTAGTGACAGTAAACCAACGATTCACTAATCGCAGATTAGTTCAGCAGAGGTAAGCATGAAGCAGTATGATGTAGTGATTGCTGGTGGTGCGATGGCTGGGGCTACGTTAGCTCTGGCGATTGAGCACTTATCTCAGGAGACGTTGCGAATTGCTGTTGTCGAGCCATTTAAGGCGCAGTCTGATGCCCATCCGGGCTTTGATTCACGCTCAATCGCGCTGTCTTACGGCACCGTTAATTTGTTGCGCCATTTACAGCTTTGGTCGGTCATTGAACCATTTGCGACTTCAATTGAGCATATTCATGTTTCTGACCGCTCTCATGCAGGGATGACGGAGATCACCAGGCAAGAGGTTGGGGTAGAAGCTTTGGGATATGTTGTGGAGCTGGCCGATGTAGGTCGTGTTTACCAAGACCTGCTTGCGAAAAGCGCTTGTATTGATTTCTTCTGTCCTGACTCCGTTACCTATATCGAGCGGGAACAAGAGCATACCAATGTCGAATTAAGTAGTGGTGAAAAGCTGGTTGCGAAGCTATTAGTTGCCGCTGATGGCGCGGTTTCACAGTGCTGCCAGCAAGTTGGCTTAGAACTCTTTGAACATGATTTCGAACAGGTAGCCGTCATTGCTAATATTGTTGCTCAAGAGGCTCATCAGGGGCGCGCATTTGAGCGCTTTACTGAGAATGGCCCTGTTGCGTTACTTCCGATGAGTGACAATCGAATGTCATTAGTGTGGTGTCTCCATCCGGATGAAGCTGAGACTGTTTTAGCCCTTTCTGACAGTGATTTTCTTGCGAGGCTGCAACAAGACTTTGGCTGGCGTTTAGGCGCTCTTAAGAAGGTAGGCCAACGCGCGAGTTATCCTCTGCTACTTCGCCATCGTAAGCAGAACATCTCTCACCGCTTTGCGATTGTGGGCAATGCCGCCCAGACACTTCATCCAATAGCGGGGCAAGGCTTTAATCTTGGGATCCGTGATGTGGTCTCTCTGGCTGAAGAAGTGGTCAAACAAGCTGATGATGCTGGGCGTTATCAGGGCTTAATGCGCTTTAGTCAGCGCCGCGAAGCTGACCGGAATGAGACAATCTGGCTAACGAGCGCGCTGGTTCATATTTTTTCCAATGATTTACCCGCGATGCGAATCGGGCGTAATACAGCCTTAGCCGCGATGGACAACCTTTCTATCTTTAAGCAGCCTTTGCTACGCCATACACTTGGTTTAGTGAAGCGATGAATGGCAGAAACGAGTTAGGTAACTATTAGTTACTAGGTTAGTTCTTAGGTAACAATTAGCTCTTAAGTTACATCAGTTATTAGGTAAGTATAAGTAATGATGCAAAGTGTAGATATCGCCATCATTGGCGGCGGGATGGTTGGATTGGCGCTTGCCGCCGCATTCAGGGACAGTGACCTTCGTATCGCTGTTATCGAAGGAAGCGTGCCTGATCAGCAACTTAATGAGTTACCCGACGTGCGTGTTTCTGCATTGAGCCGCTCTAGTGAAACTATATTGCGTAAGCTTGGTGCCTGGTCGGGAATAGAACAGCGACGAGCTTCACCGTATTACGGAATGGAAGTCTGGGAACAGGACAGCTTTGCCAAAATAGAGTTTGATGCACAAAGCATGGCACAGCCGGATCTTGGACATATTGTTGAAAACAGAGTGATTCAGTTGGCGCTGCTCGAGCAGGTGCAAAAACTGGATAATGTTACTCTGTTTATGCCTGCTCGTTGCGCCACCCTTGCAGTTGGTGAACAGGAAAGCTGGCTGACATTGGACAATGGTCAGGCGATGACGGCAAAATTGGTGGTTGGCGCGGATGGCGCGAATTCCTGGCTGCGCAACCAAGTGGATATCCCGCTTACTCACTGGGATTACGGTCATAGTGCGTTGGTTGCGAACGTAAGAACGACAGAGCCGCACAATAACATTGCGCGTCAGATTTTCACGCCTCATGGTCCATTAGCATTGCTGCCGATGTCTCAGCCAAATATGTGTTCTATTGTATGGTCTACGGAGCCTGATCGGGCAGAGCAGCTGCTCGCGATGGATGAGCACGACTTCAATAAAGCGTTGACCAGCGAATTTGATGCGCGTCTTGGTCTGTGTGAGGTATTAGGTGAGCGAGCAGCTTTTCCTCTGAAAATGCGTTATGCACGTGACTTTGTCACAGAGCGTGTTGCGTTGGTCGGAGATGCTGCGCATACCATTCACCCATTAGCCGGACAGGGAGTGAACTTAGGTCTATTAGATGCAGCAAGCCTGGCGCAGGAAGTTTTGATGCTTTGGAAGCAAGGACAGGATATAGGTAGCAAGCGTAATCTTCGCAGTTATGAGCGCTGGCGTAAAGCCGAAGCTGCCAAGATGATTGCTGCTATGCAAGGCTTTCGCGATTTGTTCTCGGGTGAGAATCCGGCTAAAAAATTGGTTCGTGGAATTGGTTTGAGTCTAGCTGGGCAACTGCCGGGCGCGAAAGATGAAATCATGAAGCGGGCGCTTGGCCTGAAAGGGCATTTGCCTGAGCTAGCTCGTCAGTAGGCTGTTGTTGAATCACAAAAAAGGCTGAATAATTCAGCCTTTTTAACATCGATGTTTAGCTAAGCATATGCGCACCGGAGCTTCATGATTTCCTGGTTGATCTCTTTTACTGCTCTGAAATGACGTTGTTCCGCTTTTTCAGGGATCATCAACTTACCGTTATCAAACTCGAACCTACCGACTCCGTAAATATAAATTCTTCCTTTAAAAAGACGACTTATATGTTTAGCAATCATACCTGGAGTATAGCGCTTAAACAGTCTCATATTTACTTTCCTTTTTTTATTTTACCTAGCTCAGGTTATTTTACGTTTTTGACGCGATATTATTGTGATGGCAATAATATAAAGTACAGGTGATATGTAACAGATTAGATATTTGTGCTGTCACAAGCAAAATGTCAGGTGGATATCTTAATTTGCGTGAGGTTTACCCCAAATATCGCCTGTGTAAGGAACATTATTTGTTCTTATCTCCTTCTTGCACGATGCATTAAGCAACAGTTTTGTTACAGAATTAAGAATAGAAGGAAAACATAAGTTTGCTAAATGTTTCTTTTGTAACATTCATTCCGTTTTTTTCTGCTCATGTGATCTTAGAGGCAGGGGTTTCGCTAAAGTTCAGACAAAAAAAAGCCCGCTTCAGCGGGCGAATAGTCACAGATGCATTACACAAAAGTGGGCTGCTGAAATAACAGAGAACGTTATGTAACTCAGCATTACCACTTTATGTCAGTCAAGTCCTGTTGAAAACTTAACCAACATGAATATCATATATAAGTTTTTTAAATGTGACTATTTATGTTTTTAAGTTGATTAAAAATTCCATTCTAATTAATGCAAAGCGTGAGGCTGGTACAGTTTCTTGCATGGTTTTGCAACCGATTACATTTCTGGCCCCGACTATCGACAAATATCAGCCACGATTGGCTGACATAATTTGGCAAGATCATCGATGGATAAAGCAAGTCCGGCCATTCGATCACCGCTACTGATGGTGACTTCCCCTTCCTCAAAAAGACTTGGGTCAAATACCACAGGCATATGACGCTTAAGTAATAGCGGTGTCACCGTGCCAATTTTATATCCTGTAATGCTTTCAACATCGGTTTGATCAACGCAAGTCATGCGCCGAGACTGCAGAAGCACGCGTACTTTTTTAGGATCGACACTGCGATCACCAGGTGCACAAGCCAGTGCATAAAGGTTTCCCATGTCACGCAGCAGGATCGCTTTTACCATCTGAGAAGGACGAATGCCGCGTTGTTGTGCGACATCCTCAATGGTCGTGGCGGGTCTTTGATGTGGCAGTAACCTGTACTGGATGTTCTGCTCAGACAGGAATTGCATCAAAGGGGTATGAATGGGATTACTCATCATCCAAGCTATAAGGTAGTGCTTCGATGCTCCATTCACATTCAGGTTGAGAAACCAAACGCAAACGCGTGTCTTCATCTAGGTTGTTTGGTAACACAATCAAACCGATAGCCTGGTTGTCGCTAAACTGGTAGTGAGCCTGCAGGGCACCGACAGAACGCCAGTTTTCTCCTACGCTTCGTTCTAATTCAACAGGTTCGTTTAAGTCTGACGTGATTACACCTTTTACGATGTACATAGCTCGTTTGTTGATGCCGCGATATTTGGCGCGCGCGACGGTTTCTTGGCCAGTGTAACAGCCCTTAGTAAAGCTGATTCCACCCAGCGCTTGAAGGTTGAGAGCCTGAGGTATGTGTTCGTTTTGTGCACTTGAAGACACAAATGGCAGTCCAGCTTCAATATCGAAACGGTTCCACAACTGATTGTTTGTCAGGGTTGCATCGCTTGTTTCAACTATTGCTTGTGCAGCCTCATTGCTTACGGCTAGTAACCAGCGATTATCTTCAACTTTTACTGCAGTGCCACCGTTAATTCCTCGCACGTTGCCCGTTTCTTCAGTCAAACTTGCGATAAAGTTGTCGGCCTTAACGCCAGACACGCCAAGAATAACCTCGCTTGATTGCTCGATGGTGACTTTTGAAAATACGGCGTATTTCTTAATTTCTGTTAGTTCAACTTCAAGGGCTGTTTTCGGTTGGATCATGCCGTAGCCATCGTGATGATGGAACAAACGAAAAACACTCCACACTTTGCCTTTAGCATCGCAATGCGCGCCCAGTGTTGACTGGTCTTTTTCAAGCGAAACGACATCACAGGTTACCTGGCCATGTAAGTACGATTTTTTATCATCACCGACCATGGTGATCATGCCTAAGTTGTCTAATAATGAGATAGAAAGCTCAGGTAATGCATCTTGAGTTGAGAGGGGTAGTGCTGAAAAGCGGGTTTGCCATTCCATGATTACAATGCCTTTTGAAGATATTTTTCAGCTATGTTAATTGTAGATGAAGCATTTGTCAGCTCTCATTATGCGTACATAACCTCATGGAGTTTGGTTCGCGTATTGTGACCGGGACACTAGTGACGTTGCACATCAGTTGCTACACTCCGCACCTATAACAAGACATCTATTAAGGAATAATGAATGTACACTCCGGAAGAAAAGGCGCGTATTAAATGGGCTTGCCGTCGAGGTATGCTTGAGCTTGATGTGGTGATTATGCCGTTTTTTGAAGAGTGCTTTGATGCGCTGAGTGAACAGGAGCAGCATGACTTTGTTTCTTTGCTTGAATGTGATGACCCTGATTTGTTTACATGGATTATGGGACATGGCCGTAGTGAAAATCTAGGTCACGCATCGATGGTCGATAAAATTGTCGCCCACAACCTCAGCAAAGTTCGTTAATCTGACACTTTCCCCCTCCGTTACTGCCCGGGTCATTAATCTCATACTTCTCCTCTCAATGACCTGGGCTATTATTCTTTCTGACATCCCAATTGTATTATCGATTTATTTGTTATTAATGATTACCAAGCTGTATTTGCCGACAGGTTCTGTTGTTCCTGTTAGCGTGGGTCTTTGGTATGTTCATCGAGATGGAACGGTCAGAAGTGAAAATACAAAGACTCAGCTCGTGAAAGCTGACCTGTCGACTTTACCGTTTAAGACCACTTTTATACTTGAATCAGGAGAGAGTGTGACGGTATGGAGGGACAGCTGTAGCGATAATCAATACCGCCAACTCGTTCTGGTATTACGTCAGTGGGAAATAAAACAGAGAGCCGAAGCTCTCTGTTGATCTGACTGATTGGTTCAGGCTCTTACGACTACTGCTGATTCAGCTGCTTGGTAGGTGTGAGGATCGTCGGCCCGCTGCTTTCCAGTTGATTCGGATAATCCAGGGTGTAGTGCAAACCGCGGCTCTCTTTGCGTTGCATCGCACAGCGCACCATGAGTTCAGCGACTTGCAGCAGGTTGCGCAGCTCAAGCAAGTTATTGGATACACGGAAGTTACTGTAGTATTCGTGTGTTTCTTGTTGCAGCATTTGAATACGGCGCAACGCACGCTCCAAGCGTTTATCTGTACGTACAATGCCCATGTAGTCCCACATAAACAGGCGCAGCTCATGCCAGTTATGCTGAATAATCACTTCTTCATCACTGTTGGTGACCTGACTTTCATCCCAGCAAGGTAATTGAGAAGCTAAGCTCACTTCTGACAGGTGTTTAAGAATGTCTTTTGCGGCAGACCAGGCGTAGACCACGCACTCCAATAGTGAGTTTGAAGCCATACGGTTGGCACCGTGCAGACCAGTGTAGCTTACTTCACCTATCGCATATAGATTCTTCAGGTCTGTATGCCCGTTCTGATCAACAATCACACCACCACAGGTATAGTGCGCAGCAGGAACTATAGGGATAGGCTCTTTGGTCATGTCGATCCCTAAGTCCATCAAGCGTGAGTAGATGGTCGGGAAGTGCTTAGTAATGAAGTCAGCCGGTTTATGGCTGATGTCGAGATACATGCAATCAGCACCGAGGCGCTTCATTTCAAAGTCAATAGCGCGAGCAACGACATCGCGCGGCGCTAACTCTTTACGTTCATCGAAGTCTGGCATAAAGCGAGAGCCATCTGGACGACGTAAGTACGCGCCTTCACCGCGTAGTGCTTCCGTGAGCAGGAAGTTACGTGCCTCCGGGTGGAACAGGCAGGTTGGGTGGAATTGATTAAATTCCAAGTTTGCGACGCGACAGCCAGCGCGCCAGGCAATGGCAATGCCATCACCAGAGGAAACATCCGGGTTTGAAGTGTACTGATAAACCTTTGAAGCGCCGCCAGTTGCCAGAACAACAAACTTGGCACGAACGGTTTCTACGTGCTCTTCGTTGCGGTTCCAGATGTAGGCACCAATAACCTTATTCTTATCACCACCCACTTTATCTTCAGTGATAAGATCCAGCGCGTTATGACGCTCGAGAACATGAATATTGGGATGGTTGTGAGCGTTGTCTTGCAGGGAAGTTTGCATCGCCATGCCCGTTGCATCTGCAGCATGCAGAATACGTCTACGGCTGTGGCCACCTTCACGGGTCAGGTGGTAACGAGGTTCTTCGTCAGAATCATCATCTTCGCGATCAAATGGAACACCACCATCAATCAGCCACTGTACACACTCTTTTGAATGTTCAGCGATGAATCTTACGGTCTCTTCATCACATATTCCATCGCCTGCGATTTGGGTGTCTTCTACGTGAGAGTCAATCGTATCTGACTCATCGAACACCGCAGCAATGCCGCCCTGAGCGTAATACGTCGCGCCTTCGCTTCGTGGTCCTTTACTGAGAACCATTACCTTACAGTGGTTTGCGACACGCAAAGCCAACGACAAGCCTGCAGCCCCACTCCCTACCACTAACACATCACATTCATGTTCACGATTTGTGTTCATATAACTTTTATAATCCCAAGCTAAGACAATAAGGTTGTCTTGTATATTATTTGCACACCATGTGCTCTTCCATTAGCGTGACATCCGTCACTAAGGGCTAAGTTGGGAGGTTCATCTAAACTACAGTTACTCTGGTGACTTGGGTCACTCTTCTTTTTGGTATGCACAGGTCGAAGACCAAAATTACATACGAATACTTTTTGAGTTTCATTTAAAACGCGTTATTCAGATAGCCAACAGCCATGCAAATGAAAAGTAATAGTTTGTCAATGTCATTGCTTTTCCATGCTCTACCCAGCACAATTTGGATAGAGGACGATTATTATACCCAATTCCCTTCAATTTGCTCGTCTGACAAACTTAGATTTAAGTTTAAACAAAGTAGGGCATTGGTGTATGACATCACACAGTGAAAAAACAATGATAAAAACTTGAGAACCTATGGAACTTTCTCATTTAAACAGCAGTCACAATAGTGCTCAAGTAAGCAGTGGTGTCAATACTACATTTTGCATAAATAGTACCCATATCTGAGAAGAGTAGGGGCATAACAAATAGGAGTATCCGCTCGAATGAACGAGCAGCTGACCGATCAAGTATTGATTGAGCGAGTTCAGAATGGCGATAAGCAAGCATTCAACCTGTTAGTGACAAAGTATCAGAACAAGGTTTGTAATCTTATTTCCAGATATGTAAGTAATCCTGGTGATGTTCCAGATGTAGCACAAGAAGCGTTTATCAAAGCTTACCGAGCGATTCCCAGCTTTCGCGGGGAGAGTGCGTTCTATACTTGGCTATATCGCATTGCAGTGAATACTGCGAAAAATCACATTGTGGCTCAAGGGCGAAGACCCCCTGCGACGGATGTTGATGCTGAAGAAGCTGAATTTTACGAAACAGGTAATGCACTTAAAGAAATTTCGAACCCTGAGAACTTAACGTTGTCCAAAGAACTGCAACGGGTAGTGTTCAGCGCAATCGAAGCTTTACCTGAAGATTTAAAAACCGCAATGACCCTGCGAGAGCTTGATGGCTTGAGCTATGAGGAAATTGCTGAAGTAATGGATTGCCCGGTAGGAACGGTACGCTCACGTATCTTCCGTGCTCGTGAAGCGGTGGAAAAGAGAATAAAACCTCTGATGCAGCGCTAGTACAAGTAATAACTATGGTGAAAACAATGGCTGACAAAGAAAAACTTTCAGCTCTCATGGATGGAGAATTGATCGATAAGGCTTTAATTCAAGAGTTAGAGCAAGATCAAGAGCGCCGTGAAGCTTGGCAGAACTATCACCTTATTGGTGATGTGATGCGAGGTGAAGCGCCAGCAAATCCTGAGTGGAATATTGCTGAAAGCGTGGCGTTAGCGTTAGAAGACGAGCCAGTGCATCGTGCTGTCGACTCGCACAGTGCAAACGTGATTTCAATCGCGGATGCGCCAAAAGAGTCGCAACCAGAACCACAGAAAGCCAAGCGTCAACTACCAGGTTGGTTGACTCAATTTGGTCAGGTAGCGGTTGCTGCTTGTGTATCCTTGGTTGTCATTTTAGGTGTGCAGCAGTACGGCGGTAGTGATTCTAATGCCCCTCAAGCTGAGCAGTTACCTGTATTGCAGACTATTCCGTTTGCAGGTAGTGCAGAGCCAGTGAGTTTAACCCGTGAGTCTGTAGAGCGCTCAATGGGTGAAGCAAATATGCAGGAGCAACGTAAGCGTGTTCATGCTATGCTACGAGACTACGAATTACAGTTAAGAATTAACAGTGACGCATCTCAACAAGATGTGCCTGTGACTCCGGATGTTGAATGAAAAAATTTCTGATCAGCGCTTGCGCTCTGTTCAGTATGATGTCTTCGCAAGCCTTTGCTGGTGACAAGCCAGCGGAGGCTTTATTGCATCAAATGAGCGAGGCGAGTAAGAATTTAAGTTACGAACTCTCTTATATTCTCATCAAAAAGACCAGTATTGAGCCTTTGCTGTACCGTCATGCTACGCACGGTGAAGATCAATATGCCCATCTTGTCTATCTCAGCGGTCCTGTACGTGAAGTGATTCGCCGTGGCCGAGAGGTCAGCTACATCGAAACCGGCGCAGAACCTTTCACTATTGAATCGGGGAATATGGTTGCACCGACTATTCCGATGCTGAACACTGATATTGATGAACTTAACCTGTATTACGATTACGTGCAGGTCGGACGAGCCCGTGAAGCGGGAGTGGCGACTGAGGTTTTGCGTATTGTACCCAAAGATGGTTTACGTTATTCCTATATCCTCTGGATAGATGAAAACAGCAAGTTACCGCTAAGAGCTGATCTAATCGACCGTGACGGAGAGATTCTGGAACAGTACCGCACCATTTCTTACACAGTGAACCCAAAAATCTCTGAACTGATGAGTGGGCTAGCAGACGTTCAGCTTCCTGCAGTTCTGACTATGCCTAAAGGCGATGTCAGTACCAGTGACTGGGTGGTCAGCTGGACTCCTGATGGTTTTGAGCCTAACGAGCTTAATCGCTACCGCATGGCAGTAAGTGATCAGATGGTAGAAAGCCAAATGTATTCCGATGGCCTGTTCAATTTCTCAGTCTATGTCGCAAGCAAAGATGAACACTCTTTGAAAGGTCAGCTTGTTCGCCAGGGGCGAAGAACGCTGCACAGCTACGTAAATGGTGACTATGAAATCTCTGTCGTGGGTGACATTCCGCCAGCCACTGCGCAGCGCATCGCCCAATCGGTCACCTTTAAAGTAACCAGTAATTAGTAACGTACAAGCAACATGAGTAACTTGGAATGATGACCGCGTTAGCAACGGTGACAGGTGTTCAGCGTCGTGGTAAGCAATATGAGATTGATCTGAGCTGCGAGCAGCAAACCAGTTGTAGCAGCTGCTCATCGCAAAAAAGCTGTGGTACAGGCGTGGTGACTAAAGCCATTGGTAATAAAAGCTTGTCATGGCATTTACGCTCAGATAAATCCGTGCACGTCGGGCAGGTGGTTGAAATCGGTTTTCCAGAATCTAGTCTGATCAAATCCGCCATGGCAGTGTATCTGCTGCCACTAATCGGCTTAATTTTTGGTGCTTTGATTGGTCATTTCGTATTAGCACCTGTTACCGCTGGTGGCGAGGGGATTATCATTCTCGCTTCAGTAATGTTCGCGGCTGCTGGCGTGTGGTTAGCGAAACTTGTTTCACGACCACTGGAAGACGAATCAGAGCGTCAGGTCACACTGATTCGTGTCCTTGGTGATCCCATCCTGTAGCTTACCGATCTTTTGTTAGTAAAGTCGCACTTTAAATTACGTGCGCCCGTTAACGAAATTCGGTAGAATCTGGCAACTTGATTGAAATGCCATCAGATGATGGCTTTCTTACTGTCCCTATTTGTAAAGAGTTAGTCAGCCTAAATCTATGAAGCACATTCGTAACTTTTCGATTATCGCCCACATCGACCATGGTAAGTCGACCCTATCAGACCGTTTAATCCAAGTTTGTGGAGGGTTGAGCGATCGTGAAATGGCCGCACAGGTTCTGGATTCTATGGATCTTGAACGTGAGCGTGGTATCACCATTAAATCTCAGAGTGTGACGCTAAACTACACCGCTAAAGACGGTGAAACATACCAGCTGAACTTCATCGATACTCCGGGACACGTAGACTTTGCATACGAAGTATCACGTTCTCTGGCGGCTTGTGAAGGCGCGCTATTGGTTGTTGACGCAGGTCAGGGTGTAGAAGCGCAGACACTAGCAAACTGTTACACCGCGATCGAAATGGATCTGGAAGTTGTGCCAATCCTGAACAAGATCGACCTGCCAGCTGCTGATCCAGAACGTGTTGCTGAAGAAATCGAAGAAATCGTTGGTATCGATGCGATGGAAGCGACCCGATGTTCAGCGAAAACAGGCTTGGGCGTTGAAGACGTACTGGAAAACATTGTATCAGCGATTCCAGCGCCAGAAGGTGATCCAGACGCACCGCTACAAGCACTGATTATCGACTCATGGTTTGATAACTACCTTGGCGTAGTTTCTTTAGTGCGAATCAAAAACGGTTCACTGAAGAAGAACGACAAGATCAAAGTAATGAGCACTGGTCAAACTTGGGGTGTAGACCGTTTGGGTATCTTCACACCTAAGCAAGTAGATACAGATGTTCTGAATACTGGCGAAGTAGGCTGGGTGGTTTGTGGTATTAAAGACATTCTCGGCGCGCCAGTAGGTGATACGCTGACATTGGCGAAAAACGGCAGTGATAAGCCACTACCAGGCTTTAAGAAAGTTAAACCTCAGGTATACGCGGGTTTGTTCCCAGTATCATCTGATGACTACGAAAACTTCCGTGATGCTCTAGGTAAACTAAGCCTGAATGATGCCTCATTGTTCTACGAGCCAGAAAACTCGGCAGCACTAGGCTTTGGTTTCCGCTGTGGCTTCCTTGGTATGCTGCACATGGAAATCATCCAGGAGCGTCTTGAGCGTGAATACGATCTAGACCTAATTACTACGGCACCGACGGTAGTATATGAAGTGGAGCAAACGGACGGCACACTTCTGTATGTGGACAGCCCGGCTAAGTTGCCTGCGGTAAACGATATTGAAGAAATTCGTGAGCCAATTGCACGTTGTAACATCCTGGTACCAGCAGATTACCTAGGTAACGTAATCACACTGTGTGTGGAGAAGCGTGGTCTTCAGGTTGATATGGTTTACCACGGTAACCAGGTGGCAGTAACTTACGATATTCCAATGGCAGAAGTAGTACTCGATTTCTTCGATCGTCTGAAGTCAACTTCTCGTGGTTACGCGTCTCTGGATTACAACTTCCAGCGTTTTGAAGCATCAAACATGGTTCGTGTTGATGTTCTTCTAAACGGCGACAAA
The DNA here is from genome assembly GCF_905175385.1 of Vibrio sp. B1FLJ16. Taxonomy (NCBI): domain Bacteria; kingdom Pseudomonadati; phylum Pseudomonadota; class Gammaproteobacteria; order Vibrionales; family Vibrionaceae; genus Vibrio; species Vibrio sp. B1FLJ16. Next base: position 2,552,666 of record NZ_HG992749.1, on the reverse strand, counting down.
GTGGATGCTCTAGCGCTGATCACTCACAAAGACCAGTCTCAGACGCGTGGTCGTCAGCTAGTTGAGAAGATGAAAGAGTTCATCCCTCGTCAGATGTTCGATATTGCGATTCAGGCGGCGATCGGTAACCACATCATCGCGCGTTCAACGGTTAAACAGTTACGTAAGAACGTAATCGCGAAATGTTACGGTGGTGACGTGAGCCGTAAGAAGAAACTTCTGAAGAAACAGAAAGAAGGTAAGAAACGTATGAAGCAGATTGGTAACGTAGAACTGCCTCAAGAAGCGTTCTTGGCTATTCTTCACGTAGGCAAAGACTAGAATTGAACTTTGTTCCATTCTCGTTGGTCATAAGACGTTAGTATTGATATAAGTGAAAGAGTTAGCGCTCTTTCACTTTCGCATTTTTAGATAAGGGAATTTAATGGCGAATACATTCTCACTGATTCTGGTTATCGTGACCCTGGTAACTGGTGTAGTTTGGCTACTGGAAAAGCTGGTGTTTGCGAAAAAACGTCAGGAAAAAGTCGCAGAGATTCAAGCTCAAACAACTAATGGTCTAGATGCAGTTACGCTACAAAAAGTGGAACGCCAGCCATGGTGGATTGAAAACAGCGTCTCTATCTTTCCGGTGATCGCGTTTGTACTCGTATTGCGCTCTTTTATCTACGAACCGTTTCAGATTCCGTCAGGCTCAATGATGCCTACTTTACTGGTCGGAGATTTCATTCTGGTAGAAAAATATGCTTACGGCATAAAAGATCCGGTATGGCGCACTGAGCTGGTAGAAACAGGCAAACCAGAACGCGGCGATATCGTTGTGTTTAAGTATCCACCTCATCCTAGCATTGACTACATTAAGCGCGTTGTTGGTCTGCCGGGTGATATTGTGCGTTATTCAGATGACAAGCAGTTGTGTGTTCAAAGCAAAGGTGACTCCGGCTGTAAGCCAGTTAAACTGAGTAATGTCGAAGAGAGTCAGTTTGTCTCAAATGGTGTCCCGATGATCCAGATGGATGAAAAACTGGGTGCTGTTGAACATAATATTCTGGTAAATCCGTTGGTTCGCAATCATGTGCAGCAATACTTTCCGCGTAGCGGCACAACAGAATGGGTTGTACCACAAGGTCAGTACTTTGTGATGGGGGATAACCGTGACAATAGTGCAGACAGCCGATACTGGGGCTTTGTCCCAGAAGCAAATTTAGTTGGCAAAGCAGTCGCCATCTGGATCAGCTTCGAGTTTGAACGTGGCGCAGATAGCGTTCTACCTTCATGGATCCCGACTGGTGTTCGTTTTAATCGCATCGGTGGTATTCACTAACTTCTCATCATAGTTGGAGTCGCCTAGCTGCAACTCCAACTAATAGAGAAATAAACATAAATATCGAGAGAGTATGAATTCTCCAATTGATAAACTAGAGCGTAAACTCGGCTACCAGTTTCAGGATGCCGAGCTTATAAACCTAGCGCTGACTCACCGCAGCGCTCACAGTAAGCATAACGAACGTCTTGAGTTTCTGGGCGATTCAATTTTAAGTTTTGTCATCGCTGATGATCTGTACCATCGTTTTCCAAAAGTAAACGAAGGTGACATGAGCCGTATGCGCGCTACCTTAGTACGCGGACACACATTGGCGGAGCTGGGTCGTGAATTCGATCTGGGAGATTATTTAAAATTAGGTCCAGGTGAATTGAAGAGTGGTGGCTTTCGCCGTGACTCTATTCTTGCCGATGCGGTAGAAGCCATTATTGGTGCAATTTACCTGGATAGTGATATTGAAGCAGTGCGTGGCATTGTACTGAGTTGGTACGAGTCACGTCTTGAAGCCATTAAACCTGGTGTATCACAGAAAGACCCAAAAACTCGCCTCCAAGAGTTCCTGCAAGGCAGAAGAAAACCTCTGCCAGTTTACACAGTGACTAATATTAAAGGTGAAGCACACAACCAAGAGTTTACGGTTGAGTGTGAAGTTGCAGGTGTGGAAAAACCTGTAATCGGTAAAGGCACCAGCCGCCGCAAGGCAGAACAGGCGGCAGCTGAAACAGCACTAGAGCAATTAACTAATGGCTGATAACGAATTCGATATTGATGCATTTTTTGCGTCACACGGTGAAGTTAGCTCACCGGAAAACCAACATTGTGGCTTTATTGCCATTGTTGGTCGTCCAAATGTAGGTAAGTCGACCCTTCTGAACAAAATCTTAGGTCAGAAGATTTCGATCACGTCACGTAAGCCACAAACGACTCGTCACCGCATCATGGGTGTAGACACCGATGGTGATTACCAGGCGATTTACGTTGATACTCCTGGACTTCACATCGAAGAGAAGCGAGCTATCAACCGTTTGATGAACCGAGCAGCAAATTCATCTTTGAGTGATGTGAATTTAGTGTTCTTCTTGGTCGATGGTACGCATTGGACTAAAGATGATGAGATGGTACTGACCAAGCTTCAGAAGTCCAACTTCCCAGTCGTGCTTTGTGTAAACAAAGTCGACAACGTACAAGACCGTAATGAAGTAATGATGCACATGGCTGACATGTCTAAGAAAATGGACTTTGTCGACGTTGTGCCAATCTCGGCTAAGCAAGGTAAAAACATCGATGTGCTGCGTAAGCACGTTCGTGATCACTTGCCAAAAGCCACACACCACTTCCCGGAAGAGTATGTGACAGACCGTTCACAACGCTTTATGGCGTCAGAGATTGTTCGTGAAAAGCTCATGCGTTTCACTGGTGATGAACTGCCTTACTCAGTTACGGTAGAGATTGAACGCTTTGATTACAATCCGGATACCGACGGTTTCCATATCAATGCCCTGATTCTTGTTGAACGTAATGGTCAGAAGAAAATGGTGATTGGTAAAGGCGGCGAAAAGATCAAAACTATCGGTCGTGAAGCACGTCTGGATATGGAAGAGCTCTTTGGTCGCAAAGTTTACCTGGAGACCTGGGTTAAAGTGAAATCTGGTTGGGCTGATGATGAGCGCGCTCTGCGTTCACTTGGTTACATCGACGATCTATAACTACTTGGCGAAGACACTTCGCTCCAGCATTGATTCGAATAGGGAGCCTTTGGGCTCCTTATTTTTTACCACTTAGTATTTCGACTTTTAGGCACACCGAATTAGATGAGCAACCTCTCTTCTGAAGGCTTCCAGCGCTGCTTTGTTTTACATCGAAGACCTTACAGTGAATCGAGTTTAATCCTTGATGTTTTCAGTGAGGAATACGGACGTATCACGCTAATGGCTAAAGGCGCGCGCAGTAAACGTTCCAACCTGAAAGGGGCGCTGCAGCCGTTCACGCCTTTATTACTTAAGTGGTCAGGCAAAGGTTCCATGAAAACATTACGGCAGGCAGAACCAATCAGCCTGGGATTGCCGTTAAGCGGAATCAATCTTTATTCAGCGATGTACGTTAATGAGTTGATTGGGCGCGTACTGATGGCAGAGGTGCCAATGCCAGCCCTGTTTCATGATTATCTTCATGCATTAACCGAACTTGCTCAGTGTGACAATCCAGAGCCAGCGCTGCGCCGGTTTGAGCTGGCTTTACTTTCTTCAATGGGGTACGGCGTCGACTTTATGCACTGTGCCGGGACAGGTGAGCCAGTCGAAGCGGACATGACCTATCGTTACCGCGAACAGAAGGGGTTCATTGCTTCAGTAAGACGCGATAACCTGACATTTTTAGGTAATGAGCTGATTGCCATCAGTGAGCGGCGCTTCGTCACTAAAGAGCAGCTAAAAGCCGCAAAACGCTTTACACGTATAGCCTTAAAGCCGTATCTTGGCGGCAAACCTTTAAAAAGTCGTGAATTATTTATTCACATACCGAGAGCACGGAGTAACGGAAAATGAGCTCAATCTATTTAGGCGTTAATATCGATCATATTGCTACTTTACGTAATGCGCGTGGCACTAAATACCCGGATCCTGTTCATGCTGCTGAAATAGCAGAGCGCGCGGGCGCAGATGGTATCACCATCCACTTGCGTGAAGACCGTCGCCATATTCTAGACCGTGATGTACGTATTCTGCGTGAAACTATTCAGACGCGTATGAATCTGGAGATGGCGGTAACAGATGAAATGGTTGAGATTGCTCTGAAAACCAAGCCGGAGTTCGTTTGTTTAGTGCCGGAGAAGCGCGAAGAGCTGACGACAGAGGGCGGTCTGGATGTGGTTGGCCAGCTTGATAAAGTAAAAGCAGCGACACAGAAGCTAACCGAAGCAGGTATTAAGGTATCTCTGTTTATTGATGCAGACCGTCAGCAGATTGATGCAGCACTGCAATGTGGCGCGCCATATATTGAGCTCCACACTGGTCACTATGCGGATGCAACAACAGAAGAAGAACAGCAGGCTGAGCTAAAGAAAATCGCAGCAGGTGCAAGCTACGCTGATGGCCTGGGAATTATTGTCAATGCCGGGCATGGTCTGACTTACCACAACGTTGCGTCTATTGCGGCACTGCCAGAAATTTATGAACTGAACATTGGCCACTCAATCATCGGCCGCGCGGTCTTCGACGGCTTAGAAAAAGCCGTAGCTGACATGAAAGCCCTGATGATTGAAGCGCGTAAATAATCCGGCATTATTAATGGCCATTTTAGGTTTAGGTACGGATATTGCGGAGATTGAGCGTATTGAACAGGCGCTTTCTCGCACTGGTGAAGCGTTTGCAGAGCGTATTCTCTGTGAAGAAGAGATGCTCAAGTTTGCTCAGTTAAAACAAAAAGGCCGTTATCTCGCTAAGCGATTTGCGGTAAAAGAAGCCGCATCTAAAGCATTGGGAACGGGTATTGCGAAAGGTGTTACCTTTCACGACTTTTGTGTCGATAACGATGAGCGGGGTAAGCCGGTACTTACTCTGTCTGGTGTTGCTCAGCAGTTGGCGCAGGGCATTGGTGTGAACAACATTCACCTTTCAATATCAGATGAGCGTCACTACGCTGTTGCGACGGTGATTCTGGAGTCCTGAATGACTTGCGGGTAGATAGCCTACAAAAAACAAATAGCAAAAAGCCAGAGCAAACGCTCTGGCTTTTAAGTCTTAATTTACTGTTCAAGATAGAGCTTTGCGGTTGTAGTAACCTTAATCATCTCATCCTGCAGCTCAAACATTTCCGGTTCAATATCTTCAAGGCTGGCATCGGAACGTAAAGCCTGCTCCAGTGTCGCGCACAGCGATTTTAATCTTGGTACACCACAATAGGAGCTGCTGCCATGCAGTTTGTGGATGACGTGAATTAACTCTTCACGTGAGTAGTTCTCTTCTTCCAGAGCATTGGCGACGACGGCATCGACTTCCGGGATATACTCAATCAACATGCGTAGCATATCTTTGGCTAAGTCTTCCTTGTTTGCACTCTGTTTTAATGCGGCTCCCCAGTCGATAATTACATCCTGATGAGCACTTTCTGCGGTATTGTCTGCTTCACTCTCAGGTTCATCGACGTAAGATGGCGCGACTTTACCAATGCTTTCGGCGCAGGCATTCGGGTTCCAGTGAACCAAAACCTGTTGCAGTATGTGTTCTTCAATTGGCTTGGTCAGGTAATCATCCATGCCCGCCGCGAGCAGACGATCGCGTTCACCCGCCATCGCGTGTGCGGTTACCGCAATTACCGGCGTATCTCTATTAAGTTCAATCTGTTTGATGTGCTTACACGCTGTCACGCCATCCATATGTGGCATCTGAATGTCCATGAAGATCATGTCGTATTTCTTCTCGGTTGCCAGATTCACCGCTTGTTGACCGTTACTGCATGCTGTCACTGTTTTAACCCGCTCCTTGAGCAGAGCTGCAATCAGCTTCAGGTTAGCTGGGTTATCGTCGACAGCTAATACGTGCAATGGTAAACGCTCTTCCGCTATGGTCGGGATTGGCGCTGCCAGAGGCTGAGGCGATTCTACATGCTCACTGATCAGGCTCTGTAGTAATCGGCGTCGCGACAGAGGCTTGGTCAGACATTGGATGTGATGCTCTGTCATTATTTGATCGGCTAGTGCCAGCTCAGTACTTGGCGTACCCATGATTACGCTTGGCGCCATCTGTTTTGCTTGCTCTATCCATACTGCCACAGACTGCTCATCATAAGTCTGGTTTGCAGCCAGGTTCAGCAACACGTAATCGTAGTGCTCATCTCCTTCTGGCAGAGATGAACGGTAGGTAACCAGCATGCCTTCCTGACTTAGGATCTGCTGAGTTACGGAGGCCGCCTGCATGTTTGGCTCGACTAACAGCAGCTGTTTACCCATAAGCAGCTCAATCTCGATAAGGTCGCTCATCGGCATATCTGTTGAGTTGAGGCGCAGAGTAAACCAGAAGGTGGAACCCTGGTGAAGACGACTAGTCAGACTGATCTCTCCGCCCATCTGGCTCACCAGTTTCTGGGTAATGACCAGACCAAGACCTGTCCCGCCGTAGCGGCGTGAGATGCTTGCATCAGCCTGGCTAAACGCCTGGAACAGCTGTGCTTGCTGACGCTCTGAGATACCAATCCCCGTATCGCGCACCATAAATTGCAGTTCGACCGAGTCACCAGCCTGAGAACGCATTTCGACACTGATGTCGATGTTGCCACGTTCGGTAAACTTGATTGAGTTACCGACCAGGTTCGTCAGTACTTGTTGGATACGCAATGGGTCGCCTATCAGGCCTGATGGAATTTTAGGGTCAACTTTGAGTGTAATTTCCAATCCTTTCTCATGCGCGCTGGTGGCCTGAAGGCTGATGACCTCTTCCAAGCTTTCGCGGAAATCAAATGGAATGTTTTCCAGTGCCAGTTTACCCGCTTCCAGTTTCGAGAAATCGAGGATGTCATTGATAATATTCAGCAGGTTATTGGCCGACTTTTCAATCGTCTGCAGATAATCCGTCTGACTGTTCGATAACTGGGTTTTCAGCATCTGGCGCGTAAAGCCTATTACTCCGTTCAGTGGTGTTCTTAGTTCGTGCGACATGTTGGCCAGGAATTCAGACTTCACACGAGCCGCTTCTTGTGCCCGCTTCTTAGCGATATCCAACTCAACGTTCTGAATTTCCAACTGTTCTAAGGTCTCGCGCAGATCTGAGGTTGCCTGGTCGATACTGTGCTGCATCTCTACGTGGTACTCCGACAAAGAGATAGCCATTGCGTTGATACCGTTTTTCAGCTGATCAAGTTCACCATGCATTTTTCCTTCAATACGAACGTCCAAATGACCGCGTCGAATGCGATCCACGACGTTTTTCATGTGCGTGATTGGCTGAGTGACATCATGCATTAAACGGGAAGCAAACACGCTGGCAAGACCGAGGCCTAAAATCAGCACCAAAAATGCCGAGAAGACTTCTTGGTATTGCTGAAGACGCAGAGACGACAGATCCAGTTCAACGGCAATGTAGCCGATGGCTCTGGTTGCCTGACTTTTATTGGAGAGATCGGTCAGGTATTGGCCTTCAGATAAAACAGGCACACGCAGGATCAGATAATTATCGTAAAGCTCTGAACTTCCCAGTTGTGGAATAGGATTATCTTTAGGAAACATCAGAGTTTCGAAGTTGGGATGAAAGTTTGAGGTAACGAATAGCTCGTGGTTAGAATCAAACACGGCAATGCTTCGAACCAGTTTAGAGTTTTTGCGGTGAGCATAGCTGACAAGACGACGAACGGCTTCCCGACTTTCTGTCAGTAAGTAAGATTCGCTGGCGATGGCTAAGGGCTCAATGATGCTATTGCCAGTGGTGATGACTTGTTTCTCTAGATCCTGATAGCGGTTAAATGAGAAAAAGCCGCTCAGTAATAAGCCAATAATGAGAGTGGGAGCGAGAGTCAGTGTTATTACACGTGCTCGTAAGCCATATCTGGTCATGTTTTCTATTATCTAATTACATCGGAGTCTGGATATGGGAAAATAACGCATAATTTCTCAAGAGTAGACATATTGCCTTGAGTAAAGGTGACGTTACCGGATGAATGGTAAGCATAATAAAGTCACTCGATTCACACAACGGCTGCAATCAATAATAGTGAAGCCGCAGAGCAATAAGACACAAATCAGGCACAGATCATGGCACGCATCTTCCAACCTAAAAAGAAAACCCAACTCAACACTCGTCACCAGTCGGTGCAGGTTGAACGTTTGGATCATCACGGCGCAGGTATCGCTTACCTGAACAAAAAGCCGCTATTTATTGAGGGCGCTTTGCCGGGTGAAGAGGTAGTGACTCAGTTAGTGGAAGAAAAAAGTAAGTTTGCCCGCGGCAAGCTGATTAAGATTTTGCAGCCGAGTGATAAACGCGTTGAACCATTCTGTCCTCATTACCATGAGTGCGGTGGATGTGATTTACAGCATCTGGATTATGACCAACAATTGACGCACAAACAGCAGACCCTGCGTCAGCTTATGCGAAAATTTGCCGGTAGTGATATTGATCTTGATGCCCCAATTTTAGGTGAGCAGCTAGGCTACCGTCGCCGTGCCCGGGTCAGTTTGTTTGTCGACAAAAAAACGCGTCATTTGAATTTTGGTTTCCGTAAAAAGCAAAGTAAGCAAATCGCTCAAGTGACCGATTGTCCGGTTTTAGCGCCCCAGCTGAATGTGTTGCTTCCGGAAATTTACGCGGTTCTGCAAAATTTTAAAAAGCCTGAACAGCTCGGCCATGTTGAGCTGGTACTGGGTGATAACGGCCCGTGCATTACGCTGCGACACATGAGTAAATTGGCTGACGACGAAGTGGAGGCGTTGGTTGAGCTTGCCAAGCGCCACAATGCGGCATTGTACCTGATGCCAGAAACCGACCAATTGGACTTAGTGGAAGGTGAAACACCGTTCTATCAGGAAACTGGCGTGAAAGTGCCATTCACACCGAATAACTTTATCCAGGTCAACCAGGCGGTAAATCAAAAAATGGTTGCGCAGGCAATGGCGTGGCTAGACCCGCAGGAGAATGATCGAGTGTTAGATCTGTTCTGTGGTCTTGGTAACTTTAGTTTACCGATAGCGAAGGCAGTAAAACAGGTGGTGGGAGTGGAAGGTGTGGCGGAGATGGTAGAAAAAGCCACAAATAACGCATCATTGAACCAAATCAATAACGCGCAGTTTTATCACGCTAACCTTGAGCAGGACTTTAAAGGTCAGACTTGGGCGGAGCAAAAATTTGATAAAATCCTACTCGATCCTGCTCGTGCCGGCGCAAGTGGGATCATCGATCAAGTATCAGCTCTGGGTGCTGAGCGCGTGGTTTACGTTTCTTGTAATCCTGCTACCCTTGCAAGGGACAGTCAGAGCTTAATAGAACAAGGCTACCAATTAACCAAATTAGGCATGCTGGATATGTTCCCGCATACCAGCCATTTAGAATCAATGGCCTTGTTTGAAAAGTCCTCATAAAACAGGCATCGACCCTTACTTGTGGTGGGGTCAAAAAGTCAGCAAACAGTAATGACTTAAGAACTAATCTGAACGTTGTTAGTCGAACCACACGAATATAATAATTAGGACGCTGAGATGGTTGCGGTAAGAAGCGCGCATTTAAATCAAAATGAACAGTTTGAACTCGAGCAATGGGTGGCTAGCCTAGGGCAAGAGAAAAACACAGCAAAACGCTTGATTGAGGTATACAAAGACTGCCAGACGATTTTGGCAGGGAATGAACAAGCGGAACTACTGCTGTGGCGTGGACGAGAGATGATCGAAATTCTGATCACCTTGTCTATGGATAAAGCTACATTAGTAGCGGCTCAACTGTTTCCATTGGTTTCAAGCGGCGCTTTCAAAAGAGAGTTGTTTGAAGAGAAGTACAGCAAAGAGATTGTAAAGCTGATTGATGGTGTTGAAGAAATGGCCGCCATCGGCCAACTCAATGTCACTATGGAAGGCGGCGCGGCATCGTCTCAGGTAGACAATGTGCGTCGTATGTTGCTGGCTATGGTTGATGACTTTCGTTGCGTGGTTATCAAACTGGCAGAACGCATCTGCAATCTGATAGAAGTAAAAAAAAGCGCCGGATGAAATCCGTCGAGCCGCTGCTAAAGAGTGCGCCAACATTTATGCGCCACTGGCCAACCGACTAGGTATCGGTCAGTTAAAGTGGGAAATCGAAGATTATGCGTTTCGCTACCAGCAGCCAGAAACCTACAAGCAAATAGCCAAGCAGCTGTCTGAACGCCGCATCGTTCGCGAGCAGTACATCAAAGACTTTGTCGATGACCTCACAGAGGAGATGAAAGTCTGCGGTATCAATGCGGAAGTGAGTGGCCGTCCAAAGCACATTTACAGTATCTGGCGCAAAATGCAGAAGAAGAGTCTGGCGTTTGATGAGCTGTTTGACGTCCGAGCTGTCCGTATCATCGCTGATAAACTGCAGGACTGTTACGCGGCCTTAGGTGTTGTGCATACCAAATACAAGCATCTGCCGAGTGAATTTGATGACTACGTAGCAAACCCGAAACCAAACGGATACCAGTCCATTCATACCGTTATCCTAGGCCCTGAAGGGAAAACCATCGAGATCCAAATCCGAACTAAGCAAATGCATGAAGAGTCGGAATTGGGTGTGGCTGCGCACTGGAAGTATAAAGAAGGTACGAGTGCACGCAGTGGATACGATGAGAAAATTACCTGGCTACGTAAGCTGCTGGATTGGCAAGAAGAGATGTCCGATTCTGGCGAGATGCTGGATGAGCTTCGTAGTCAAGTCTTCGATGACCGCGTCTATGCGTTTACGCCGCGTGGTGATGTCGTCGATCTGCCAATGGGCGCAACGCCGCTGGATTTTGCTTACCACATTCACTCCGAAGTAGGTCACCGCTGTATCGGTGCCAAAGTCGGAGGCCGAATTGTGCCGTTTACCCATAAGTTGCACATGGGCGATCAGGTCGAAATCATCACTTGTAAAGAGCCAAACCCATCTCGAGATTGGCTAAACCCATCGTTGGGCTTCGTTCATTCTGGTCGTGCCCGAGCAAAAATTAACGCTTGGTTCCGTAAACAGAGTCGTGAGAAGAACTTAGAAGCCGGGCGTGAAATCCTGGAGCACGAACTGGTAAAAATCGGTGCGACGTTAAAAGATGCTGAGCGTTATGCGCTTAAGCGATTCAACGTAAAATCACCAGATGAGCTTTATGTCGGTGTTGGTAGCGGCGATTTACGTATCAACCAGATCATTAATCATATTAATGCACTGGTAAACAAGCCAACCGCAGAAGAAGAAGACCAGCAAGCCCTGGAGAAGCTTCAAGAAGCAGAACATAAAGCGCCAGCTCAAAGTCGACCAAAGAAAGACGCAGTAGTTGTAGAAGGCGTCGATAACCTGATGACACACCTTGCGCGTTGTTGTCAGCCAATCCCTGGTGATGATATCTCAGGGTATATCACTCAAGGTCGTGGTATTTCCGTTCACCGAAGTGATTGTGAGCAGTTAGAAGAGCTGCGTCACCATGCACCGGAACGCATCATTGATACAGTATGGGGAAGCGGCTTTGTAGGCTCATACATTCTTACCGTACGAGTCGAAGCGATGGAGCGCAGCGGTCTGCTGAAAGACATCACCACGCTGTTCGCTAACGAGAAAATCAAAGTTACCAGCATGAAGAGCCGTGTCGATTACCGTCGTCAGCTCGCCATCATGGACTTTGATCTCGAAGTGACCAATATAGAAGTGCTTTCTCGCGTGTCGAAACGGGTTGAGCAGATAAAAGATGTCATGACGGTGAAACGCCTCGGCTAAAACTCTCTTCATAGTTATCGTTGTAGCGTTGTTGACTGCACGCACTCCGGAGTGCCGGCTCAGGCTCATCACATGGTGAACCATGCTCAGGAGTCGCGAAAACTTGTTGCCTTGTCAAAGTAACAATTACTTAGTGAAAGCTGCTGAGAAAATATAATGTAGAAGGTGAGTGGTTTTGGCTGCTCACCTTTTTCTTTAGATAAAAAGGTTTAAAAGAAGAAAGTATGAATCATCCAATTGAACAGCTTGAAGCCATCATGGCGCAATTGCGTGACCCAGAAGGTGGGTGTCCGTGGGATTTGAAGCAGAGCTTCGATACTATTGTTCCGCATACGATAGAAGAAACCTACGAAGTCGTGGATGCGATTCAGAATCGTGATTGGCCAAATCTGAAAGAAGAGTTGGGTGATTTGTTGTTTCAGGTGATTTTCTACAGCCAGTTAGCGAAAGAGCAGGGACTGTTTGAGTTTTCTGATGTGGTAGAAACGGTGAATGAAAAGCTGACTCGCCGCCATCCGCATGTTTTTTCTGATGTTGAGTTTGAATCTGACGCTGAAATCAACGCGAACTGGGAAGCGGAAAAAGCGAAAGAAAAAGCGCAAGTAGGCAAACAAGAGGAAAGTATCCTAGACTCAATACCAAACTCTTTGCCGGCGCTTTCGCGTGCTACAAAGATACAGAAAAAATGTGCCAAATATGGTTTTGACTGGGATTCGCTCGGGCCGGTAGTAGGAAAGGTTCGTGAAGAGATTGACGAAGTCATGGAAGAGGCTCTGCAAATTGATCCTGATGAAGAAAAAGTAGAGCTAGAGCTGGGTGATTTGCTGTTTGCCACCGTTAACTTAGCTCGTCATCTCGGCAAAGATCCCGAGGTTGCATTAGGTAAAGCGAACTTGAAGTTTGCCAGACGCTTTAAGCAAGTAGAGGTGAAGGTGACGCAATCAGGGAGGGGTTTAAAAGACTGCTCGTTAACTGAACTTGACAAGTTTTGGGATGAAGTAAAAACAGAAGAGTGAAAGTGGGATACATGCGCTTAAGGCTGTTTTGGGGCAAGTTTGACTCAGGACAGTACTAGACACTTTAGTTTCTCTCTGTCCACTTTGATTTGAAGCAAAAAATAAAAAATTACTGTGTGATAGATTTCACGTTGTGGCGGTAAGGAGCTTCTGGTATATTTACGTCCCGTCCAGAACACTCCATTTCCCTCATTCAACCAATTTCAGGTTAAACATGACGACAAATTACATTTTTGTTACTGGCGGGGTTGTATCCTCTCTAGGTAAAGGTATTGCAGCAGCATCTCTTGCGGCTATTCTAGAAGCTCGTGGTCTTAAAGTGACTATGATGAAGCTTGACCCTTACATCAACGTTGATCCGGGCACAATGAGCCCAACTCAGCACGGTGAAGTGTTTGTTACAGAAGACGGTGCAGAGACTGACCTTGACCTTGGTCACTACGAGCGTTTTATCCGCACTAAGATGACTAAGCGTAACAACTTCACTGCAGGTCGTGTTTATGCCGACGTACTTCGTAAAGAACGTCGTGGTGACTACCTAGGCGCAACTATTCAGGTTATTCCTCACATTACTAACGCAATCAAAGATCGCGTAATCGCTGGTTCTGAAGGCCACGATGTTGCTATCGTTGAAGTTGGCGGTACAGTAGGTGATATTGAATCATTACCGTTTATGGAAGCTATCCGTCAGCTAGCGGTAGAGCTTGGCCGTGAGCGTGCAATGTTCATGCACCTTACTTTGGTTCCTTACCTAGCAGCTGCCGGCGAAGTTAAAACTAAGCCTACTCAGCACTCTGTAAAAGAGTTGCTATCTATCGGTATCCAGCCAGATATTCTAGTTTGCCGTAGCGATCGTATGATCCCAGCAAATGAGCGTAAGAAAATCGCACTGTTCTGTAATGTCCCTGAGAAAGCAGTAATTTCAATGAAGGACGTAGACTCGATCTACAAGATCCCTCAGCTGGTGAAATCTCAAGGCCTGGATGACCTGGTATGTGCACGTTTCGGTATTGATGCTCCAGAAGCTAACCTTTCTGAATGGGAACAGGTTATTTACGAAGAAGCAAATCCAACAGGTGACGTCACTATCGGTATGGTAGGTAAGTACATCGAATTACCAGATGCTTACAAATCGGTAAACGAAGCACTTAAACATGCGGGCTTGAAAAACCGCCTGAACGTAACCATTAAGTATGTAGATTCACAAGATATTGAAACCAAAGGCGTAGAGCTTCTGGAAGGCCTGGATGCTATTCTGGTTCCTGGTGGTTTCGGTGACCGCGGTGTTGAAGGCAAAATCCGTGCAGCTCAATATGCACGTGAGAACAAAGTGCCTTACCTAGGTATCTGTCTTGGTATGCAAGTTGCCCTAATCGAATACGCGCGTAACGTTGCGGGTATGGAAGGCGCACATTCAACAGAATTTAACAAAGAAACTAAGTACCCTGTGGTAGGTTTGATCACAGAGTGGGTAGACGAAACAGGTAACGTTGAAGAGCGTACTGAAACGTCTGACCTTGGTGGTACTATGCGTCTTGGTTCACAGCTTTGTCACTTAGAGAAAGGTACCAAAGCGCGCGAACTATACGGTAGCGCGACGATCCACGAACGTCACCGTCACCGTTACGAAGTGAATAACGTACTTCGTCCGCAAATTGAAAAAGCAGGTCTGAAAGTTTCTGGTCTGTCTGCGGATAAGAAGCTGGTGGAAATGATTGAGAACCCTGAGCACCCATGGTTTGTTGCGGCTCAGTTCCACCCAGAATTTACATCGACGCCTCGCGATGGTCACCCATTGTTTGCAGGCTTCGTTAAAGCTGCGGGTCAATACTCTCGCGGTGAGTTTGAGAAGTAAGTAAGGGATACGGGCGGCTGCGAAGGTTGTGCTGCTGCCCTTGAAAATTGACATTTATATTTGAAACGAGAGGAAACATTAATGTCTAAGATCGTTAAAGTTCTAGGTCGTGAAATCATCGACTCACGTGGTAACCCAACAGTAGAAGCTGAAGTACACCTAGAAGGCGGTTTCGTAGGTATGGCAGCAGCTCCATCTGGTGCTTCTACTGGTTCTCGCGAAGCTCTTGAGCTACGTGACGGTGACAAAGCACGTTTCCTAGGTAAAGGTGTTCTTAAAGCAGTTGAAGCTGTAAATGGCGCAATCGCTGAAGCTCTAGTTGGCAAAGATGCTAAAGACCAAGCTGCAATTGACGCAGTTATGATCGAACTAGACGGTACTGAAAACAAATCTAAATTCGGTGCTAACGCTATCCTAGCTGTTTCTCTAGCAAACGCTAAAGCTGCTGCTGCAGCTAAAGGCATGCCTCTATACGAGCACATTGCTGAGCTAAACGGCACTCCAGGTCAATTCTCTATGCCTCTACCAATGATGAACATCATCAACGGTGGTGAGCACGCAGACAACAACGTTGACATCCAAGAGTTCATGATCCAACCAGTTGGCGCTAAGACTCTTAAAGAAGGTCTACGTATCGGTGCTGAAGTATTCCACAACCTAGCTAAAGTTCTTAAGTCTAAAGGCTACAGCACTGCAGTTGGTGACGAAGGTGGTTTCGCTCCTAACCTTAAATCTAACGCTGAAGCTCTAGAAGTTATCGCAGAAGCTGTTGCAGCTGCGGGTTACGAACTAGGTAAAGACGTTACTCTAGCTATGGACTGTGCAGCATCTGAGTTCTTCGACAAAGAAGCTGGCATCTACAACATGAAAGGCGAAGGTAAAACTTTCACTTCTGAAGAGTTCAACCACTACCTAGCTGAGCTAGCTAACCAATTCCCAATCGTTTCTATCGAAGATGGTCTAGACGAGTCTGATTGGACTGGCTTCAAGCACCAGACTGAACTACTAGGTGACAAGCTTCAACTAGTAGGTGACGACCTATTCGTTACTAACACTAAGATCCTTGCTGAAGGTATCGAGAAAGGCGTAGCTAACTCTATCCTTATCAAGTTCAACCAAATCGGTTCTCTAACTGAGACTCTAGCTGCAATCAAGATGGCTAAAGACGCAGGTTACACAGCAGTAATCTCTCACCGTTCTGGCGAAACTGAAGATGCAACTATCGCTGACCTAGCGGTAGGTACAGCTGCAGGTCAAATCAAGACTGGTTCTATGAGCCGTTCTGACCGTGTTGCTAAGTACAACCAGCTAATCCGTATCGAGGAAGCTCTAGGTGAGCGCGCTCCTTTCAACGGTCTAAAAGAAGTTAAAGGCCAAGCTTAATTCTTATTGAATTAGTTTAGCTAAATAGCTTTTTGAAACCCTCGCTACGGCGGGGGTTTTTTATGTTTGAACGTTTTGATTCGGTGAGGTCTTTTTATCTGACTCTCGTTATTACCAAGGTGATGGAGGACGGGTAAGGAATCTCTTGTTTCATGTGAGGAGTTAGTGAGTCTTCCTTTCTGCGCTAGAGGCAATCCCGCATTTATGCTATATATGGCATCTTATTTAATTCCTTTCCGGTACAGAATGTTAGCAACGATATGCGAATCTTTGTCATAGCCCTCACCTTACTGTTTGGCTTACTTCAATACACTCTATGGTTCGGTAAGAATGGTGTATCTGATTTCTATGCCGTAGAAGATGAAATTGATGCTCAGCAACAAGTGAACAGCAAGCTGCAAGCCCGAAACAATGAGATGTTTGCTGAAATTGACGACTTAAGACAAGGTATTGACGCCATTGAAGAAAGAGCACGCCATGAGCTTGGCTTAGTCAGAGATGGTGAGACTTTCTACCGAATTATTGGTGAGGATAATCAGTAACATGTTGGATACTGTCCAGTTTCATATCGCTATTGTGCCTGCAGCAGGTATTGGTAGCCGGATGAAAGCCGATCGTCCCAAGCAATATTTATTGATCGATGGTAAGGCGGTTTTAGAGCATACCGTGGAGAAACTCCTTTCCCATCCTAATATCTCTAAAGTAGTGGTGTCGGTAACAGAAGGTGATCCTTACTTCCCTGAGTTAGCCATCGCAAGTCATCCCGATGTGATTCGGGTTGCTGGTGGTAAAGAAAGAGCAGATTCGGTTCTTTCAGGGCTAAACTATGTAAGTGCGCATTTTACCAGTGAGTGGGTGCTGGTCCACGATGCTGCAAGACCTTGTGTATCTTTAAGCGATATTGATTGTTTGATTGATGTTTGTGTCTCTCATCCAACTGGGGGCATTCTTGCTTCTCCGGTAAGAGACACGATGAAACGTGCTAATTCAGTACAGAATATTGATCATACGGTTGAAAGAGAAGCATTGTGGCATGCACTAACCCCGCAGATGTTTAAAACTCAGCAGTTAACACGAGCTCTGGCAGACGCACTGCAACAAGGTATCGCTATCACTGATGAAGCGTCTGCTTTGGAGTGGCTGGGAGAAACCCCTGCTTTAGTTCAGGGTGATGCAAGCAACATAAAAATTACTCAACCAGAGGATCTCGCGTTAGCCGAGTTTTATTTAAGCCGTGAGCGCGGCGCGTAAGAGGATATAAAATGATTCGAATTGGTCACGGTTTTGACGTACATAAATTTGGTGGTGAAGGCCCGGTTATTATCGGCGGAGTTGCTGTGCCTTATGAACAGGGGCTGATTGCTCACTCTGATGGTGATGTGGCTCTGCATGCCTTAAGTGATGCGTTGCTTGGTG
Source organism: Vibrio sp. B1FLJ16 (assembly GCF_905175385.1). Classification (NCBI taxonomy): domain Bacteria; kingdom Pseudomonadati; phylum Pseudomonadota; class Gammaproteobacteria; order Vibrionales; family Vibrionaceae; genus Vibrio; species Vibrio sp. B1FLJ16. Next base: position 2,535,272 of record NZ_HG992749.1, on the reverse strand, counting down.
CTATTGCTGCGGGCGATATCGGACGCCACTTTCCTGATACTGATGATAAATGGAAAGGAGCAGACAGCCGCGAATTACTGAAAGATGTTTACCGCCGAGTGAAAGAACAAGGTTATCGGCTCGGTAATGCTGATATCACCATCATGGCGCAAGCACCGAAAATGGCACCGCACATTGAAGCGATGTGTGCAGTGATCGCTCAAGATCTTGAAACCGATATCAGTAATATCAACGTGAAAGCGACCACAACAGAGCGCCTTGGCTTCACCGGACGCAAAGAGGGTATTGCTTCAGAAGCGGTCGTACTTTTGTTTAAGCAATAACGAGTAACTTGCTCCCTAATGTTGTGAGAGCAGCGGAAATAAATCATGTCAGACATTTTATCTTCATTGGCGTACCTAACGGGTAAGCCAGTGGCATCAGCAAAAATTAAAGCGAAGCCTGAGCATTTTCAGGTGAGTGAAGATCTCGGCTTTTCCTTTACGGGGGAAGGTGAGCACTTGATGGTGCGTATTCGCAAAACAGGTGAAAACACCAGCTTTGTTGCCAACGAGTTAGCCAAAGCATGTGGTGTCAAATCTAAAGATGTAAGCTGGGCTGGCTTAAAAGACCGTCATGCTGTGACTGAACAGTGGCTGAGTGTTCATTTACCGAAAGGTGATACACCTGATTTGAGTGACTTTTTGACTCAGTATCCGAGTATTGAGATTTTGGCGACCGATCGACACAACAAAAAGTTACGTCCTGGTGACTTAGTCGGGAACGAGTTTGTCGTCACTCTGTCTGAAGTAACAGATATCGCAGATGTAGAGCAACGTCTTGAAAAGCTGAAACAAACTGGTGTGCCAAACTATTTTGGTAGCCAGCGTTTCGGTAACGATGGTAATAACCTGGAAGAAGCGCGTCGCTGGGGGCGCGAAAATGTACGCACCCGTAACCAAAACAAGCGCAGTTTGTATCTTTCTGCTGCACGTTCGTGGATTTTTAACCGCATCGTATCTGCTCGTTTGGAACAGGGGGTATTCGACAAGTTTATTGTCGGCGATATTGCACAAACGTCCGCAGGTAGTGTGACAGTGGATGCAAGTAACCTTAGTGAAGTGCAAGCTCAGTTTGTCAACGGAAAGGCGTCCATTACGGCTGCATTAGCTGGCGATAATGCCTTACCTACGCAAGCTGAAGCCTTGGTTTTAGAGCAACCTTTCCTGGATGAAGAGCCTGACTTGATGGCGCTTATCTGTGGTAACCGCATGCGTCATGACCGACGTAGTATTGCCCTGAAGCCACAAGATCTCGCTTGGAGTGTTGAAGGTGACAATATTACGCTGACTTTCTCATTAGATGCCGGTTCTTTTGCGACATCTATTATCCGAGAGCTGGTCAATGAGGTAAAAGTTGAAAGAGAGTACTAATGGAACTAGATTCACCAACTGAAAAGGCACTGCGAATTCTTATTAGTAATGATGATGGTGTGTACGCTCAGGGAATTCACGCCCTTGCTGATGAATTGAGAGACATTGCTGAAGTGACCATTGTTGCTCCGGACAGAAACCGTTCCGGGGCGTCAAATTCACTTACGTTAGAACAGCCACTTCGTGTAACCGAGATTGCACCAAACATCTATTCAGTGCAGGGAACACCGACGGATTGTGTTCACTTCGCCCTAAATGAGCTGATGAAAGATGATCTGCCGGATCTGGTTCTGACAGGTATCAATCATGGTGCTAATTTGGGTGATGACGTACTTTACTCAGGTACAGTAGCGGCGGCAATGGAAGGGCACTTTCTTGGTGTTCAGTCTGTTGCATTCTCGCTGGTTGGAAAGCGCCATTTTGAATCAGCGGCAAAGATTGCCCGTAAGCTGGTAGAACAACATTTAGCTATGCCGATTCCAACCAACCGTTTATTGAACGTTAACGTACCGGATTTACCGTTAGAAACATTAGTTAATTCAGAAACACTAGGCGAAATCGAAGTGACTCGTCTAGGTGCTCGGCATCATGCTGAGAATATGATTAAGCAGAAAGATCCTCGAGGTCATGATATTTACTGGTTAGGTCCCCCGGGCAAAGAGCAAGATGCAGGTGAAGGTACTGATTTTTATGCCATAGAACACGGCAGGGTCTCTGTTACTCCGTTACAGGTTGATCTCACCGCCCATGAGTCTCTTCGTGCTATGGACAGTTGGCTGAAGGAGGATAAGTCATGAGTAATCCGCATGCTGATCAGCTAATTGCATTTCTTTCCTCCAGTGGCATCACAGACCAGCGAGTTTTAGAGGCTATTCATAACTTGCCAAGAGAACGTTTTGTCTCACAAGCAATGATGCACCAAGCCTACGACAACAATGCGCTACCAATTGGTCAGGGACAAACAATTTCTCAGCCTTACATAGTAGCGCGCATGACAGAGTTATTAGAGTTGGAGCGCACGAGTAATGTATTAGAAATTGGTACAGGCTCTGGTTACCAGACAGCAGTGTTGGCGCAAATTGTTGATCATGTCTGTTCCGTTGAACGCATTAAATCTCTGCAATGGGAAGCGAAGCGTCGTTTAAAACAGCTTGATATTTATAACGTGTCGACCAAACATGGCGATGGCTGGCTTGGTTGGGAAAGCAAAGGTCCGTTTGACGCCATTATCGTTACCGCTGCCGCAGAAGTGGTTCCCCAGGCACTTCTGGCACAACTAAAAGATGGCGGTAAAATGGTTATTCCGGTTGGTGGAACTGAACAACAACTTTTAAAAATTGAACGTAAAGGCGATGAGTTCCTTTCCACTGTTGTGGAAATGGTGCGATTCGTACCTTTGGTCGCAGGTGACTTAGCGTAAGGGTTCAGGAACGGTGAGTAAGTTATTACGTCATATTGGTATTAGCTCTATGTTAGCTGCAGGCCTTATCGGCTGTGCGGCTCACTCGCCAGCACCTGTATCCAGCTTAAATAAGGATTACTCAAACGTAGAAAGAGGGAGCTATAGAGGGAGTTACTACGAAGTAAAGAAAGGAGATACTCTTTATTTTATAGCATACGTCACAGATAAGGATGTAAAAGATATCGTCCGTTACAATGAGCTCTCTCTGCCTTACACCATCTACCCTGGACAGCGTCTAAAACTTTGGGCTCCGAAATATATTGCCCCTAAGTACGGCCAGAAAGTAGAACCCGTTATAGTACCGATAGTTGCGAAGACAACCCCGCCAGTGTCTAAAATATCAACAGTATCCAAGCCTGCAACTTCAAGTAAAAACTCTAGTAAAAAAGTAGTACCAGCCACGCCTAAAGTAGTACAAAAACAGCCTCCCAATAAGGTTGAACAATCGAAAACAAAGGAGTATGTTGGTTCGAAAGTTAACCAGAAAGCGACTAAAAAAACGCCAGTGGCAACTTCAGCAACAACGTCAAAAAGCGATAAAGTGTCGAAGTGGTTATGGCCAACAAAAGGGAGAGTAATCAAGAACTTCTCAGCGGGAGAACAGGGAAATAAAGGTATTGACATTGCAGGACAGCGAGGTCAGCCAGTCGTTTCAACCGCATCCGGCACAGTTGTATATTCGGGTAATGCGCTACGAGGTTATGGCAACCTAGTTATAGTGAAACATAACGACAATTATTTAAGCGCATACGCACATAACGACAAGCTGCTGGTATCAGAAGGACAGAGTGTGACAAGCGGGCAGAAAATCGCAACTATGGGTAGTTCCGGTGCTAAATCCGTCAAGCTGCACTTTGAAATTCGCTACCAAGGTAAATCAGTGAATCCGAAACGCTATTTACCGTAAACTTTGAAAACTTGCGAAACCATTTAGCGACATATATCAGTTGTCATGTCTTGCTAACTCGCCAGGGGGAGGCGTTATGAGTATCAGCAACACAGTCACCAAAGTTGAAGAGTTTGATTTTGACGACGAGTCAGTGAAGACCGTAGAAAATGAACTCGACAAATCATCTACAGAAAGCAAAACTGCTGCACGTGAGGAGTTCGATGCAAGCAGTAAGAGTTTAGATGCAACACAATTGTATTTAGGCGAAATTGGCTTTTCACCTCTACTTACCGCTGAAGAAGAAGTACTGTATGCACGCCGTGCTCTTCGAGGCGATGAAGCCGCTCGTAAGCGCATGATCGAAAGTAACCTTCGTTTGGTTGTAAAGATCTCTCGCCGTTACAGTAACCGTGGTTTGGCTCTGCTGGATCTTATTGAAGAGGGCAATTTAGGGCTGATCCGTGCGGTTGAGAAATTTGATCCGGAACGTGGATTCCGATTCTCTACTTATGCAACTTGGTGGATCCGTCAAACGATCGAGCGTGCTTTAATGAACCAAACCCGTACGATTCGTCTGCCGATTCATGTAGTGAAAGAGCTTAACATCTATCTGCGTACTGCGCGCGAACTCTCTCAGAAGCTCGACCATGAACCAACAGCTGAAGAGATTGCAGCACAGCTGGATATCCCGGTGGAGGACGTAAGTAAAATGCTTCGTCTGAACGAGCGTATCAGCTCTGTCGACACCCCGATAGGCGGTGATGGTGAAAAAGCACTTCTCGACATTATTCCTGATGCCAACAATTCAGATCCTGAAGTATCAACTCAAGATGATGATATTCGATCGTCTCTGATTCATTGGCTTGAAGAGCTGAATCCAAAACAGAAAGAGGTATTAGCTCGTCGTTTTGGGCTTCTTGGCTATGAGCCGTCGACATTGGAAGAAGTTGGGCGTGAAATCGGGTTAACCCGAGAGCGTGTTCGCCAGATTCAGGTGGAAGGTTTGCGTCGTCTACGTGAAGTACTGATTAAACAAGGTTTGAATATGGAGAACCTGTTTAACGTCGAAGATGATTAATCAGCACTGATTATAAAGAGAAAAGGCTATGGGTAACCATAGCCTTTTTGCGTTTTAAGCCAGTCAGCGAAGCTCTTTTAGCGCCTAACTGCGTTAAAATCACCGCAATAGACTTGCTATTGACTTGTGATTTTGCCTTGTTATGCATCTAAAATTGCTACACTGACTCACTAGCTTGATTAACTAAATGAAACTTGAAATTATTTCGACTTTCTTATCCCAAGCTGAGGTTAGTTAAAGCATCTTTTTCAAACGATACAGCTCTTCAAGAGCCTGGCGAGGCGTCAGGTCATCAGGGTCAATATTAGACAAGGCTTGTTCTACTTCGCTTGGATCAGGAATAAGGCTAAGCTGATTTGCCACATCTACCGTACTCGGGCGAAGGGAATCGTTGTCATGGCTGAGCTGCTCAAGCTGAGAAAGTTTATGGCGCGCGTTTTTGATTACCGTTTTCGGCACACCTGCCAGTCCTGCAACTGCAAGTCCGTATGATTTACTCGCGGCTCCTTCTTGCACAGCGTGCATAAAGGCAATACTGTCTCCGTGTTCCACTGCATCCAAATGGACATTTGCCAGGTTTGGTAACTGACTCGGCAGCTCGGTTAATTCGAAGTAGTGCGTGGCAAACAGCGTCATCGCACCGATTTGTGTTGCCAGCCATTCCGCACTTGCCCATGCTAAAGACAGACCATCATAGGTACTGGTACCCCGGCCAATCTCATCCATTAACACTAGGCTGTTTTTAGTCGCGTTATGCAGAATATTGGCTGTTTCCGTCATTTCGACCATGAAGGTTGAGCGTCCGGAAGCTAAGTCATCGGAAGCCCCGATACGAGTGAAAATTCTATCTAATGAGCCAATCTGGGCAGATTCTGCAGGCACGTAAGAACCGATATGAGCCATCAATGCGATTAATGCAGTTTGGCGCATGTAAGTCGATTTACCACCCATGTTAGGGCCGGTGATGATCAGCATTTTACGTTGCGGATTTAGCTCAATCGGGTTGGCAATAAACGGGTCACTGGTGACCTGTTCGACAACCGGGTGGCGACCGGATTGAATTTGAATTCCCGGTTCTTTAACTAAAGTCGGGCGGCAGTAATCGAGTGAGTCTGCACGCTCGGCCAGATTTTGCAGTACGTCGAGCTGAGAAATAGCCGAGGCCAGATTTTGCAGCTTTTCAAGGTTAGGCATCAGCAGATCGAACAGCTCTTCCCAAAGCTGTTTTTCTAACGCCAGGGCTTTAGATTTTGAGTTGAGCACTTTGTCTTCGTGCTCTTTCAGCTCAGGAATAATATAGCGCTCTGCGTTTTTCAGGGTCTGACGGCGCACATAATGCGGCGGTACCAGATGGCTTTGGCCACGGCTGACCTGAATGTAGAAGCCATGAACGTTGTTGTAACCCACTTTGAGCGTATCAATACCGTGGCGTTCGCGCTCATCAGACTCAAGTTTCTCTAAGTATTCTGTTGCACCATCTGCAAGTTTTCGCCACTCATCCAGTTCAGCGTTGTAGCCTTCTGCTATCACACCACCGTCGCGGATCACCACTGGTGGATTTTCCTTAATTGCCCGTTCTAACAGTTCGCACACGTCATCGATTGGCGCGGCAAACTGAGCAAGCTTAACCAAATATGGATGAGCCAATGAGGTAGTAATCGTTTCTAGTTCAGGCAGTTGCTGCATAGCATGACGCAAGCGAGCCATATCGCGGGGGCGGGCAGAACGTAAAGCAAGGCGAGCCAGGATACGCTCGATATCGCCAATCTGTTTTAACGTCGGCTGTAGATCGGCAAACAAACCTTGCTCTTTAATTTCACCAATCGCATCCAGTCGGTTGTTCAGCGTATCGGTACAGCGCATTGGTTGATGCAGCCAGCGTTTTAACATCCGGCTGCCCATCGGCGTTGCGCAGTAATCAAGCACGCCTGCTAGCGTATTGTCCACACCACCAGCCAGGTTGTGAGTGATTTCGAGATTACGGCGCGTTGCAGCATCCAGAATCACAGAGTGATCCTGACGATCAAAAGTCAGAGAACGAATATGTGGCAGCGCAGTACGTTGTGTATCTTTTACGTATTGGATGAGACAGCCTGCCGCACACAAACCCAGTGAAGCATGTTCTACGCCAAAACCAATCAAGTCTTTGGTGCCGAATTGCTGGTTAAGTTGCTGTTTTGCCGTGTCTAACTCAAACTCCCATACCGGACGACGACGATTTCCGTTGCGGCTCGACATCAGCTGTACGGGTTCAAAATCTTCAGGAAACAGCAGTTCACGGGGAGCAGTACGCTGTAGCTCTGCTGCCATTGCCTCTTCGGTTTCTGGTTCAGTTAACTGGAAGCGGCCAGAAGTGATATCCAGCGTAGCATAACCAAACTTACCGTGGTGGTGATAAATCGCCGCAATCAGGTTATCAATACGCTCAGAAAGCAGCGCTTCATCAGTCACTGTTCCTGGCGTAACAATACGTACAACAGCACGCTCGACAGGCCCCTTGCTGGTGGCAGGATCACCGATTTGCTCACAGATAGCGACAGACTCACCAAGCTGAACAAGTTTGGCTAAATAACCTTCTACAGCATGAAACGGGACACCTGCCATCGGAATCGGCTCTCCGGCGGAGGAGCCACGTTTGGTCAGCGATATATCCAGCAGCTGAGAAGCACGCTTAGCATCATCATAGAAGAGCTCATAGAAGTCGCCCATGCGGTAAAACAGCAAAATTTCAGGATTCTCAGCCTTTAGCTTGAGGTACTGCTGCATCATAGGGGTATGGGTCTGGCTTGTTCCTGTAGATTTTGTGCTTGTCTTTGTCATTCTCTTTCTATGCTTTTTAATAAGTTACAAAGTCCCGCTAGATTTCAAAGAGCTTCACACGAGCGCTGCAATTGATGTAGACAAAAGTGCAGGCTGAACTGCTGCACAAGAAAATAACATTGCAATATCACCAGCGATGAAGGGACCAGAAATGGCAGGGCGATAGAATACCAAACCTAGAAGCAGTAGAGCAATTGACTCTGTGAGCCTTCCATAAATGAGTGAGTGGCAAGCCGTCTCAGTTGGCTTTGTTGAGAAGGAATCTCTTGGCTCTCATTGCTGCGCCAGAAGCTGTGTAAGATTATACTGATATTGATGTGGGAACGTGGTGTTGGTGTTAAATATAATTAATAAAATCATATTGTTACGTTTTTTGGTGTGCGTTTGGTCAACTGACGCTACATTGAACAAATTATGTCCTTAATTTAGTATCTGCCGCCGTTAAAATCTAAACTTAGGACTCCATGAGAATGTCAAATGCTATAAAGAAATTTGCTGTCGATGATGGCTCTACTAACGTAAAAGTAAGCTGGCTAGATCAAAACGGCGGAATTCAAACATTAGTTTCTCCGAACTCTTTCAGAACAGATTGGAAAAGTGCAGCCCTAAGGAAGGATAAGAAGGTCTTCAACTACTCTATCGACGGAAGTAAGTACACTTACGATGCTACGTCAGATAAGGCTCTGGAAACCACACATGTGGATTACCAGTACGATGATCTTAATCTGCTTGCTGTTCACCACGCACTATTGCAAACAGGCATTGAGCCTTGTGAAGTTGTGCTTGTTGTTACCCTGCCTATCACTGAGTACTACCGCTTCGAAGATTGTCAGAAGAACGACGAAAACATTGAGCGTAAACGTCAGAACCTGATGCGCGAAATTGTTCTTAACAAGGGCGAAGTATTCAAAGTGGTTGACGTTGAAGTGATGCCTGAGAGCCTGCCAGCAGTACTTTCGACACTGGTAAATTCAAACGTAAACGAATTCACTCGCTCACTGGTTATCGATTTAGGCGGTACAACACTGGATATGGGTGTTGTGGTCGGTGAGTTCGATGATGTATCAGCTATCTACGGTAACAACGAAATTGGTGTATCTATGGTGACTAACACAGTACGCAAAGCGCTGGCATTTGCAGACAGTGATTCAAGTTACCTAGTGGCGAATGAGCTTATTCGTCGCCGTGCTGATGATACTTTTGTTTCTGAAGTCGTTAATGACGAATCTCAGATTGATATGATTCGCGAAAAAATGAACGCTAAGATTCACGAATTAGGCAAACAGGTTGTTTCTGAAGCGAAAAAATTCGCTAAGAATCCAAACCGCGTTTACCTGGTTGGTGGTGGCGCTCCGCTTATCTACCCAGCTATTCAAGCCGCTTACGAGACTTTAGGCGATAAAGTGATTCTGGTTGAGAACTCTCAGTCGGCACTCGCGCAAGAGATGTGCTTATACCACGCAGCAGATGAGGAAGAAGCAGAGCTTCAAGAATCTGGGTCAGTGAATGAGTAACCGATTTAAGAAAGTCTCGCTGTCGCTTTACTTAGATCCCCGGCAGTCTTCTTCTGACAGGATTGCCTACAGCACGTTAGCTGATTGGGCTAAAAAACGTCAGCAGTATGCAGCGGATCCTTCCGCTGCTGTTGATTTGCACAATATAGTCCATGTCCACAAAGATATTTATCTGAGTGGACTGTTTTTGCATTTATTGAAACCTGAACTCGCAACCAGCCTAGCGTCATCACTTTCGACTGATTCCATAAAAGAACAAGTACTTATTGATGTGATGAGCTCTCATCAGATAAGTGGCTCTCAAGGAGGCGGTGAGGCAATTGAACAGTCACAATTGCTCGAGGCGATTTCACAGCAGGTGCAAACGGCTTTACGCGGCGAGTTAGCGGAACAGTTTAAATCGTCCCGTGATGAGATTGACTCGGCAGCGAACGAGTTAAAAGCTCAGCTGAGCAGCGAGCTAACAGAACAAGTTCAAATGTCTCGCAGTCAAATTGACTCGGCAACCAATGAGTTAAAATCACAAATAGAACGAATGGAAGCAGAGCGTGTTCGTCAGCTTGAACAACAGAATGAGTTGGTTGCCAGTAACCCTCAGGAACTGAACGCTGAACTCGCAGAGGTTCTTAACAGTCAGGTTAAAGAGGCCTTACAATCGCACTTCTCTGAATACACACCTGGCTCAGCGTCTCTGGCAGAGGTTGATACCGACGCACTGACAGAGGAGCTAGCATCAATCGTTCGTCAACGTGATGATGAGCAGAAACGCCAGATTGCGGAACTTAGTGATCTGATCAAAAAGCAAAGTCAGCTATTGAAGAAGTTATCGCTCAATCAGCCTGTCACTTCTGCTAACGATGATAGTGGCGACTCGGTTGACCTGAACTCGCCAGAGCAGGTAGAAAAGCGCCTCGCTAACGTTCAGAAAATGAAAAAGAAAAGGGTTTTTTAACCCTTTTTTTATGCTTATTCTCCATTCCTAAACTTTTCCATTTCCTCCTTGTTTATTGATTAGCGCCAGCAGTGTCATTCCAGCGAGCTCAAGCGAGACTAGGAATCTAAGATCTTCGTGCAAATAAGTTTGAGTATTAGTTTTAGAATAGAGTGCGCTGAGGCTAGATCCTGAATCACGCTCGTTCCTCGCTGTTCAGGATGACTGGATACAAAAGTATGCGACTCACTCCTAATCCAATTACACTACTCTAAGATGGCAGTGCTTTAATATTAAAGAGCCATAAAAAATGCCGTTCGCTTTTAACGAACGGCACAGATAGGGACAAGTGAGCGACTAATACTTAAGATCTTCAGGAATAGTAAATGACGGTAGTGATTGCGGCTTAAGGTGAGTACCTGCTTTCCATCGTCTTAACTGATTTACATAGTTCAGGATCTGAGCGACGGCAACAAACAATTGGTTAGGTATCATCTGACCAATCTGTGTCGTGTGGTAGATAGAGCGTGTTAAGTCAGGAATAACCAATACTTCAACATCATTGCTCTCTGCCAGTTCTCGAATATAGTACGCCACTTCTTCAATACCTTTCGCGACGACAAACGGCGCTTCAGCGCGCTCTAAGTCATACTTCAAGGCAACCGCGTAATGGGTCGGGTTCATCAGAACGACATCTGCGCCAGGTACTGCTTGTGCTGCAGTACCGCGTGCCCGTTGTTGCTGAAGCTGTCGAATTCTTGCTTTTATCTCCGGCTTACCTTCATTTTGTTTATGCTCTTCTTTGACTTCCTGCTTGGACATCTTCATTTGCTTATTGAAGGTGTATTTCTGATACGGGAAATCGATCAGGCCGAACAAAATGATCACCCCGATCATGGTGTAAACATGATCCTGAATAAAGGTACCAACGGTTAAAAATGCCGTATTAAAGCTAGTACGGGATAAGTTGGTAATGACATGCAAGTTTTCTGAAATCGCAAAGTAGAGCAAGTAGAAGAAGATAGCGACCTTAAGCACGTTTTTCAGAAACTCAACAATGGAGTTCATGGAAAAAATGCGCTTAATCCCTTTCAACGGGCTAATTTTGTCGAATTTAGGCATCAGAAGGCTGAGGTTCATAACCCAGCCACCTAATGCAACACTGCCGCCGATCACCGAGATCAGTTTAAACAGAAACAGTGGCAGAAAGAGTTGCACGATAAAAAACACCGCTTTGGAGAACAGTTTCAACAGATGCTGAGTATTCGATACAGACTCAACATCAAACTGAAAGCTCATAGCAAAAGTGTTTGAAATGGTCTGCCACATCGTATCTCCATAGATGACGAAATACAGCACAGTAACAGCCAGAGTCATTGCGGTGGTAAACTCTTTTGCCCGGGGAAGCTGACCTTCTTTTCTGGCTTTCTGTAGCCGCTGCCCGGTGGCCGCTTCGGTTTTGTCATCAGACATGTTACTGATTCTCCATTAACAGTCTAAAGTGGTCGAGCATCTGTAAGACATTGTCTAAATAACTGTCTCCAACACCAGTAAAGGAAAGGCCGAGTGCAAATAGGCCAATTGTCATCGTCATTGGAAAACCAAGCGCAAACACGTTAAACGATGGAGCAGCCTTGTTCATAAAACCAAACGTAACCTGGCTAATCTGCATAACACAGATGGCTGGAATCGCTAGCATCAAAGCCGCAGAAAACATCCAACCGACCATTTTGAGAATATGGGCGAAGCTGTCAAACGGCATGACAATGTCGATAGGGAAAACAACAAAGCTTTCCTTAAAGAGTGCTAGTACGACTAAGTGGCCATCAAAAGCAAGAAACAGCAAACTACAGAGAATTTGGAAGAAACGGCCTATGATCGCTACGCTTACACCGCTGGATGGGTCATTCATCACTGCCATCGCCAGACCCAGCTGCATGGATATCGCTTGTCCTGCCATGGTGTAAATAGTAAAAAATATCAGCAGGGCAAACCCAAGCATCGCGCCGTAGGCAAGCTGAGTCAGAGTCAGCAATACTGCGCCGAATGAAAACGGGTTTACAGCAGGAACTTCACCAATCAGTGGTGCGCAAAGCAAGGTAAAAGCGAGTGAAAGCAGTATACGAACTTCTGCCGGTAATGACTGATCGCCGAAAAACGGTGCAATCAGAAAGAAGCCAGTAATACGTATAAATGGCCACCACAACAGTCCCAACCATTGAGTGATTTCGCTAAAGGTGAAGTCCATTAGCTTTACCCTATATTGGTTGGGATCATGTGGAAGATCTGATTAAACAGATCGATAACCTGCTGAAGAATCCAGTGACCACCCGCAATTAATGCAACAAAGGTGGTAATCAGACGAGGTAAGAAGCTTAAGGTCTGCTCGTTAATCTGCGTCACCGCCTGGAAAATAGCGACCACCAAACCGACAATGAGGCTTGGCACTACTAGCAAAGCGACCAGTGAAACCACTACCCAGACCATTTGAGTAACAAGATCAACTGCGAATTCAGGAGTCATTTTGTTTACCCCACTGCAAAACTTGCAGCCAAACTGCCAACCAACATGCTCCATCCATCTACCAGTACAAACACCAGCAGTTTGAATGGCAATGACACAATGAGCGGAGATAGCATCATCATACCCATCGACATCAACACCGAGGCGGTGACTAAATCGATGACCAAAAAGGGCAGAAACACCATAAAGCCGATCTGAAACGCTACTTTTAGTTCGCTGATAATGTAAGCGGGCAAAAGTACCAGGAAAGGCACTTCTTCCGGAGGTGTCGCGACGGGTTCGCGCGCGATTTTAAGCATTTGAGTTAATGCGTTTTTTTGCGTCTGAGCTAACATGAAACCACGCAATGGGACTTCAGCGGTTTTAAATGCTTGTACAAGCGTGATTTCGTTGGCTTCGTACGGGACATAGGCCTGGTCGTAGATCTCCGTCCATACCGGGCGCATGATCAGTGCAGATAAGATCAGTGCAATACCCACGAGCACTTGGTTAGGCGGTGATTGCTGGAGACCCAAAGCTTGTCTGAGAACCGCCAGAACCACAATGATTCGAGTAAAACTGGTACACATGATGATGAATGTCGGCACGAAGCTCAACAAGGTCATCAGGATCAGGATTTGCAGTTTTACTGAGTATTCACTGCCTGCATCGCCTTCCTGAACGGTGAGGATATTTAGTCCGTTATCCGCGAAAGACGAAAAAGAGGTGAACAATAATAAAAGCGTGATGCCGGGTAAGAGTAGTTTTTTGATGTTACTCTTCGAAAGATTCAAAAACATGAACAATTTTTACACCATACCTATTATCTTGTTCTACGATCTCTCCTTGTCCGAATAATTTGCCGTTGACTTTAATGTCGACAGGTTCACCTTCATGCTTATCTAGCATCAATACCGAGTTTGGACCTACGTCCATTAATTCTGCTAGGGGCAATGTTTTCTGAGCGACTTCTACAGTGATTTCTACAGGGATATTCTTAAAAAACTGCATCGAATTACCTGAGACTGTCGAAGTTTCCTCCACACCTTCTACTGATAATGCATTATCGTCAGTGTCGAATTCGCTCAGATCCAGATCGGCAAGATCGTCGTCAAAGTTATCTAAGCTGCTCATTAATTTTCACTCCTAATTCTTTATCTTGTTTGGTTACAAGACCTTTAAACATTGTGATGCCATTGACCTTAACATTTGCCTGTGGCAACTTTTTCATGGCCAAAAAATCGCCTGCTTTTAAGCTGACTACTTTGTCCAGGCTGTGTGTCGCTTTCATGATTTCGCACTCAACCTTTACCGGTACATGCTGAAGTGCTCGTGCCATGATATCTGAGTCAACCTGAGTGGAAGGTCTGTGATCCTTACTCAGGGTATCGATGTAATCTGTATCTAGCGCGATGCCTACTGACGCGATTTTTTCACCCTCGTGGATGATGTCCAAAGTGACATCAATTTGTGATGCAACAAAGGTTTCCGGGTCGGCCAGTTTTATGTCATCGCAAAGCGTTAAGGCTTTGCTTAACTGACTAATCAGTCGGTTATAAAAACGCTTGTGTGTGTTCGTTATGGCAATGTTATCTGCTTCATCCGCGTCCACTTTTAGATGCTTACAAAGCAGCGAGTGTATGCTGTGCTTATCAATGCTAAACAGTACATGACCATGTTCAGGATGCTGGATACACTCTTTAAGCTCACGCCCTTGTGAAACGTCATCTGAAGCCGTAACCACTTCTACATCAGCCAAATCACAAGCTTTTCCTATGATTCGTTCTATGTCATGACTTTGCTTCATAATGTGTTTGTTCAGGAACAATTCGATAGTTTTATTGGCACTACCTAATTCCTTAAGGGCAACATTTCTCATTTAGATCACCAAAATCCTCGTTCTTCAGCGGTAACTTATCTCGAGTTTAGCGCTAGCGAGATTCGACTTATTGCTTGCGTGTAAGTTTTAACAGGACGGCATAATAATGATTACTTCAGGCCAGATAAACAGAAAAAAATCAATTATTCAAAAATTAGCCGTTTACTAGAACAGTACTACACAAGGGTAGGAAAAGACCTACAAAATTGTCATTTTGTTTAACATTGTTAACTTCTTCATTTAAACAAACTTCTAGCGACAATATTGATGAACTTTTTTGTCAGAATATTCTTGTTGTTGTGTAGGTTGTTCTATTTTGCACTGACTCAGAATGACTTATTACTGTGAAGGTATTAAGTTTTCCTTTGATTAAGTCGTTGAAATTAAATTACTTTTAATTTTAATGGTTCGGTTTTGGTAGCCTGTAGGGGCTATTTTGAGCGATTGAACAAAAGACTTTAGTTGATAAAATAACCGACCCGTTAAATAGGGTGAAATATGCCCAATTGATTTAAATATGATTCTTTCAATATAAATTAAAATAAAAAAGTTAAATCAGTTCATTAATTAACGGGCATTTTAATAATTGCTTGTCACTGAGTGGAAAATAAATCTTATGGTTAATTTAGATGATGCATTAGGTATTCATCCTGAAATGTTGAATTACAGGATGCAGAGAACATCAGTTTTAGCTTCCAATATCGCGAACATCGATACCCCTAACTACAAGGCTCAGGATCTGAGTTTCGACGTAGTAATGAGTGGTATCGGTAATAACCAGACTTTATCGATTTCTGATCAGGTTATGTATCGCATTCCAACTCAAAAAACACGCGACGGCAATACCGTGGAGCTGCAATCTGAGCAAACCCGATTCGCGCAAAATGCGATGGAGTATCAACAGAGTCTGCAATTCTTAAAGCAAAAAATTTCAGGTTTACGTACGGCTATTGAAGGCCAGTAACGAGTTGGAGAACACCAGTCCTTATGTCATTTAACGCATTATATGATACCGCAGGCTCTGCACTTAACGCACAGACCATTCGCCTGAATACGGTGTCCAGTAACCTGGCGAATGCTGATTCTGTTGCGAGTAACCCTAACGATGTTTACAAAGCGCTAAAGCCAGTTTTTTCATCAGTTTACAACCAATTTCAAAGCCAGCAGCTTGAAAGTCCGACCTCAGTTCCTGTGTACATCGCGGATGTTGTTGAGGTTGAGTCTTTAGTTGAAGGGCGCTACGAACCCAATAACCCGTTGGCCAATGAGGATGGTTACATCTATCACTCTGGTATCAACGTCGTTAACGAGATGGCCGACATGATGTCGGCGACGAGAAGCTTTGAGGCGAGTGCTGAAGTGCTATCGAACGTTAAGTCTATGCAGCAATCTCTGCTGCGATTGATGGAAGCATAACATGACAACAATTTATGGTGCAGATAGCACACCTACAGTTCAGTCCGCTTCTACCGAGGCTGTAGAAAGTAATCCAAACAGCGCGGAATCATTGAGTAATGAATTTCTGACCTTAATGGTTGCTCAGATTCAGAACCAGGATCCTCTCAACCCTACAGATGGTACAGAGTATGTCTCTCAGCTGGCACAGTTTGCTCAGGTGGAGAGTACAGAAAACATGGTATCGCTAATGGCGAACCAGATGGTGTTAATGGATAACATCCAGGTATTGAGTACCGCGAACTTAGTAGGACAAGATGTTTCAGTCCGTGCTGATTCTTTTGTTGGTGACGGTGAATCAACTATCAGTGGCTCTTTAGAACTTGAAGCTTCTTCAAACACGGTCACATTAGAACTGACCACGGAAAGTGGTGAGACACATTTAATACCGCTAGGCGCGAACAATGCCGGTAAGGTGGATTTTTCTATTGATACCGCAGAGCTTGGTATCACAGGTGCTACAACGATCAGTGTCGTGCTTGATGAAGGGCAGAGCTATGCGCCGGATGTCTCACTGACGGGTACTGTAGGAGGCGTAAGCATCTCCAGTTCTACAGGTACGTCTATTCTCAACATCCCGGGTATCGGCGATGTACCGTTTTATGACATTACAACGTTCGGTCAAACCAGTTAATCGATAGAACGACACAAATTCAGGAAAATTTTTATGAGTTTTAATATCGCACTTAGCGGTTTGACCGCTAGTAATACAGAACTAAATACAATTTCAAACAACATTGCCAACGTATCTACGACAGGCTTTAAAGGTTCACGTACTGAATTCGCATCTGTTTACAGCGGTGGCCAAGCTGGTGGTGTAGAAGTTGCGTCAATTTCTCAAAACTTCGATTCAATCGGCAGTATTACCGATACAGGCCGTTCACTTGACATGGCCATTGCTGGTGGTGGTTTCTTTATTACTAAAGACAATACTGGTCAAGCTATCTACACGCGCTCGGGTGTGTTTAATACTGATGCTAGCGGCACCATCATTTCTAACACAGGCGCAGCTCTTCAAGGCTACACGGTTGATGCTAACAACAACCTGCAAACGGGTATTATTGGCGATCTAGTGGTCAATACCGAAGGGCTGCCAGCAAAAGCGACAACAGGTATTGAGTTTGCTGCCAACCTGGATGCTACGGCAGAAATTATTTCTCCAAATATGGTTGTTGATCCAAATGAACCTTTAGACCCGACAGATCCGGCTTACCCGTCTCTGCCTTTAGTTGATGCTAATGCGTTTAACATTGAAGATTCCAACACATTTACTAACTCATACACCACGCTTGTTTACGATTCATTAGGTAACTCGCACACGGTTGCGCAGTACTTTGTCAAAACTGGCGAGAATACCTGGGATGTACATACCGTAACCAATGGTAGTGTGAGTAACGCGACAACCAGTACTGTGAATTTCAATAGTGATGGTTCTCTGGTTGATGACGGTTCTAACAACTACTCAATTACTTTCCAACCTCCGGGTGCTGAAGAGATGAATATCCAGATTAATCTGGATGGCACTACCCAGTATGGCAACAACTTTGTGGTATCGAAAAATAACCCTGACGGCTACACATCTGGCGAGTTTAATAACGTTGTCGTTGCTGATGATGGCAGCGTTTATGCCATGTACACCAATGGTCAGTCTGCACTTCAGGGACAAGTTGTTTTAGCTAACTTTGCAGCGCCACAAGGTTTAACTCAGGTTGGTGGCACTGGCTGGACACAAAGCTTTAGTTCTGGTGAAGCTTTGATTGGTACTGCTGGTACAGGTTCACTTGGCACTATCGCAGCAGGAGCACTTGAAGGCTCAAACGTCGACCTTACTCAATCCTTAGTAAGTCTGATGACGGCGCAGCGTAACTACCAAGCGAATACTAAGACGATCTCTACAGCAAACGACTTAACTCAAGCGCTGTTTAACGCAGTTTAATAGGTTATGAATCCAATATTATTCAGTTCAGCGAAAGGCGCTGAACGGGTGATGTACGCACAACAAGTGCGTGCAAACAACCTGGCTAACGCCGACACCGTCGGATTCAAGTCGCTTATGGAGCATTCGCAACACATGCGACTTGAAGGCTCTGGCTTTGAAAGCTCTGTGACGGCGCGTACTAACTCTGCCATGAACAACTTCCGTGAAGGTGACAGCGTTACGACCGGTAAGGCGCTTGATGTGACTATCCTTGGCACCGGCTTTTTTACCGTAGAAGGTAAAGGCGTTGAAGGGGAAGAAGCATTCACCCGCGCAGGTAACTTTCGTCTGGATGAGGAAGGTCAGCTTATGCTGGGGAGCCGTCGCGTCATTGGCGCAGACGGTCCGATTGTGATTCCTGATCATGAATCACTCAACATCGATAACGACGGAATAATCTCCATTGTCCCGTTGGGCGGTGGTGCCATCATCGAAGCTGGTGCTTTGAAGCTTGTGAACCCTGACTACTCAGAAATGACGTTGTCTGAGAGTGGGTACTTTATGCAAAGAGACGCCGAACTTTTACCTACAGCGGCCGATGTTTCCGTTCAATCGGGTGCTTTAGAGCGAAGTAATGTCTCTAGCATCGAAGAGCTCGTTGCCATGATGTCTTTAACCAGACAATACGAAATGCAAGTCAAGGTAATGGCAAGCGCAGATGAAATTGCCCAAATCGGCAACAGAATTATGAGAGATTAAGACAATGCATAGTGCACTGTGGATAGCGAAAACCGGCATGGCGGCTCAAGATGCCAAAATGACCGCAATTTCGAACAACCTAGCTAACGTAAACACCGTTGGCTTTAAAAAAGACCGTATGAACTTTGAAGACCTTTTCTATTCAGTAGAAAAGCAAGCAGGTATGGATACGGCAGAACTGAGTGAGCATCCGACTGGTATTCAGTTAGGTAACGGTGTTCGTGTTGTTGGTACTGAAAAGGTCTTTACCCAAGGTAACGTGACAACGACTAACCAGGAACTCGATATCGCTATTCTAGGCGATGGTTTCTTCCAGATTGAAAACAGTGAAGGTGAAACCTTCTATACGCGTAATGGTCAGTTCCAGCTGAATTCTGAAGGCTCTATCGTGACCAGCGCAGGTTACACCCTGGTGCCGGAAATTACGGTTCCTGACAACGCGACATTAGTGAACATCTCAGCTGAAGGTCTGGTTACCGCTGCGGTTGCTGGTGCTGTTGAGCCAGAAGAGCTGGGGCAAATTACCTTAGTGAAGTTCATGAACGCATCGGGCTTACAGGCAAAAGGCGGAAACCTGTTTGCGGAAACTATCGCGTCAGGTGAAGCAATGGAACTGGTGGCTGGTACTGAAGGTGCAGGTCAATTGCAGCAAGGCTCATTGGAAGGCTCAAACGTTCAAGTTGTTGAAGAAATGGTGGATATGGTTTCTACGCAACGCGCCTATGAAATGAGTGCAAAAATTGTATCTGCTGCTGACGAAATGCTTCAGTACATTGCACAGCACGCGTAAGCAGGATTAGTAATGAAAAGCCCTTTGTTTATTTTATTGAGTAGTCTTTTAGCTCTTTTCCTTACCGGCTGTGCTGGTCGAACAGATGACTTCATTCCGCCAAAGCCGGATGATGAAGCGTATGCGCCACCTGCAATTAACTACGAAGTAAAAAGAGCAAGCAAGGGCAGCCTCTATACGGGGGCCTCTGCCTTTACTCTGTTTCAGGACAGACGCGCCTACCGTGTAGGGGACATTCTTACCGTCGACCTGGACGAAGAGACCAAGTCAGACAAAAGCGCAACCACTAAGTATGGTAAGTCTTCATCAACTAACTACTCTGCGCCAATCTTCGGTAGTACGACTTATGATCAAGGTACCATCGGTGTAAGTGGCAACAACAAATTTAACGGCAGCTCTTCTACCGCGCAGGGTAACAGCCTGTCTGGCTCGATCACTGTGACGGTCTACGAAGTGCTACCGAATGGTGTGTTGCGTGTGCGCGGTGAAAAGTGGCTCAAGCTTAATCAGGGTGACGAGTTTATTCGTCTGACCGGCAACGTTCGCGTCGATGATATCGGCGCTAACAATACGTTGTCATCGCAACGTATTGCAGATGCCCGTATCACCTATGCAGGACGGGGCACCTTCTCTGATACAAACTCGGCAGGTTGGTTATCTCGATTCTTTAATTCACCGTGGATGCCATATTAATGAATCAGCACATGAAATTTTTTCTTACCTGGCTGCTGTTGCTCTGCGCTGTCGGGGCACATGCAGCTACGGCATCAAAACCGATCGGCCAGATTGTTGATGTTTATGGTGACCGAACCAACCAATTGATTGGCTATGGTCTCGTGGTTGGCTTGGATGGCACGGGGGACAAATCCCAAGTTAAGTTTACCCAACAGTCGATCGTCAACATGATAAAGCAGTTCGGGGTTCAGCTTGATGATAAAGCTAACCCTAAACTGAAAAACGTTGCGGCTGTTAGTGTTACAGCAGAAGTTGCGACTAATATGGGGGCTGGCCAGACGATGCACGTTACCGTTTCTTCCCTAGGTGATGCAAAAAGCCTGCGTGGCGGAACGCTTCTGATGACGCCTTTGCATGGCGCAGATGGTGAGGTGTACGGAATTGCGCAAGGAAACGTCGTTGTGGGCGGTTTTTCAGCAACTGGTGCGGATGGTTCATCAATAACGAAAAATACTACTACCGCAGGTCGTATACCTAATGGTGCAACACTAGAAAAAGAAATCGTTGTTGAGCATGACGAGCCGGTATTACGTTTGAACCTTAAACGTCCAAATTACAAGACCGCACTTAACATCTCACGCAAAATTAATTCGGTATTTGGCGGCAGTGTCGCGGTCGCGAAAAACAAAAGCCGTGTAGAAGTGGCCGCGCCGCGAGACCATGAACAACGTGTATTGTTTGTCTCAATGATTGAAGAGCTGCAAGTCGTCGAGGGGGCGGGACTGCCGAAAGTGGTGTTCAACTCGCGTACCGGTACGGTTGTAATCAGTTCTACGGTTACGGTGTCGGAAGCGGCGGTAAGTCAGGGCGGATTAACCATCGCGGTTAAGGAAACCCAACAGGTATCTCAACCTAATGCGTTCTCTCAGGGTGAAACGACTAAGGTGAATGACTCAAATCTTAAAGTGACGGAAGAGAATCCGACCATGATGATTTGGGAAAAAGGCACCAATTTGCAAGAGATCGTCGATGCGGTAAACCGCGTTGGTGCAACTCCTGATGCATTGATGCAAATCCTGCAAGCGCTGGATGAAGCCGGTGCATTAAGTGGACAACTGGTGGTGATATGAGCTCTCTGTCTATTGATGCAAATCAGCTGGAAATTGCGAACTGGAAAGCCTCGGTTACCCTGTCGGAAATTACCGACAATGTGAACTCAGTTCCGACACAGGAAGCGTCTTTTTGCACGCTTTCCGGACGTTTGGAGACCCAGTCTTCAGCTCTCTCGACAGAGTGTGGCAACACAGATATCGAAGTTAGTCAGCTGGCAAACACTTTTCCGCTAACAAGTACGTTGCCGGCAAGTAACCGGTCAGCAGAAAGCCTGTCAGCTAATACCCGGCGCACAACCGACATGATGCTGGATTCACACTCGCTACAAGAAATTAAGTTGATTGACGACCAGGATTTAGCGCTGCGTCAGGTTGCCGAACAATTTGAAGCGATTTTTGTACAACAAATGTTAAAGCAGATGCGTTCTGCAAGTGCGGTGATTGCGGATAAGGATAACCCGTTAACATCACAATCAGATTCTGTTTATCAGGATATGCTGGATGGCCAGCTTGCTTTGAATATGAGCCAGACCAGCGGTATGGGTATCGCGGATATGCTCGTCAAGCAACTATCCAGAGCCTGATAACCCCTGAGCCTGATAACCAAAAGAAAGAGAAGAATTTATGAGTATGTTTGATATCGGTTTATCCGGACTAAAATCGAATAGCCTGGCGCTAACGGTCACGGCGCAAAATACTGCCAACGTAAACAACGCTGCATACTCTCGTCAGGTTGTTGATCAAAGTGCTGTCATCTATGGCGGTCAGGGCAGTTTTGTCATTGGTTCAGGCGTGCAAGTGGATAGCATTCGTCGTGTCGCAGATACAGCAGTAATAGAAAGCCTGCGTTTGTCTCACGAGTCATACGGCTACGCTTCGACCTATTCTTACGGAATGGATTCGATTGAAGGTATCCTAGGCGCGGATGGCTTAAATATTACTTCCGGTCTGAATGAGTTTTTTGCAGCAATCGATGAGGCATCCGTGACGCCAGAGTCGGTTGTTCTACGTCAACAGGTGATAAATGCTGCTGGCGGCTTAGCTTCTCAGTTTGGCGATATTATTAGCCAGATGGAAAAGGCGCAATCTGAGTTAAGTTCTCAATATTCGCAGATGACTGACAGTGTCAACATGGGCTTAGCGAATGTCGCTGAGTTAAACAGCGCGATTAAATCTGCTCAGGCACTTGGGCAAAATACTTCAGGCCTGCAAGATTCTTTAGACAAAGAGTTGCAAAACCTGTCTGGCATGATTGGTATTCACACGGTTAATCAGCCTGACGGGACTATCGATATTTCGCTGAGCAATGGTCAGCCTCTAGTGATTGGTGATGAAGCGGCAACGCTATCATTAGCGCAAGGTAATGGGTCATACGGTACCGCACTGAATTTAGAATTCGCCGGACAGACTTCTCCAGTGTATGCCAAACTTGGCGGACAAATGGGCGCTATTGTGGATGTAATGGCGAATGAATTTGAACCGATCAAAAGCACTCTGGATGACATGGCTGCTGCGTTTGCGGATCAAGTGAATGGTATCTTAGAAGCAGGCTATGATCTTAATGGTACTTCTCCTGGTGCACCACTGTTTACCTATAATCCTGATGACCCGGCAGCGTCTCTGTCTATTACTGATATTAAGCCAGAAGAGCTTGCTTTATCGTCAGACGGTAGTATCGGCAATGGCGATATTTTAACTCAGTTGTCTGGCCTATCTAGTACGCCGCTTGGTGAAGGTAGTGTAGCTAATGTGAGTATGTATGATGCGTACTCACAGATGATAGGTGGTGTTGGTGTATCAAGTTTAAAAGCAACCAGCGACAAAGATACCGCACTATCGACGCTGACCGAAGCGCAAACCGCACGCAATAACATCAGCGGCGTGAACAGCGATGAGGAAGCGGCTAACTTGATGATGTACATCAATGCTTATGAAGCCAACATGAAAGTGATTTCAACCGCTAACCAAATGTTTCAAACCGTACTCGGCGCGTTTTAAGGAGACGAAATGAGAATTTCCAATATCCAGTTTACATCGATCATGCAAACCGCCATCCAAAGAAACAACGCGGATTTGAATACTGTTTTTACTCAGATGGCATCGGGAAATAAAATCAATAAGTTTTCTGATGATCCTTTGGCGACCGTGCAACTTGCGTCTTTGGAGCAAACTATTGCCATGTCTGGTCAGTACGATCGCAATATCGCCAATGTACAGGGTAAATACGATCAATACGAAACATACATTTCGAGTGCAGAATCCATATTACAGGAAGCCAATGATCTTGCTTTACGTGCATCGAATGGTTCACTTGCTCCGGAATCTCTGGAGGGTATCGCGATTGAGATGGAGTCGATCAAGCAAGAGATGTTGAGCCTGATGAATACGCAGGATCAGGGCAGTTACCTGTTTTCTGGTACTGATGTTGACTCACCTGCTATCTCAACGACACCTCCTTATGATTTGCTAGGTAATGATGATCACCGAGAAACTAAAGTGAGTGAGAACGGTTTTGTACAAAACAACTTTACCGTGAATGACGTACTTGGTGGCTCAGACATCTTTGTTCAAATGGATAAAATGATTGCCGAACTGAACAACCCTACGGCTGCCTTTTCTGATGTGATGGCTGAGTCAATTGATCTTATCCAAGATGTTCATGTCAATGTGAACCGTTCATTAGGTCAGATTGGTGCTCAGTACAATTCACTGACTCGCGCTGCTGGTACTAATGCGGATATCCAGCTTTACGCCGAGGGTGTACAGACTGACATCATTGAGCTGGATTATGCCGAGGCAAGCGTGCGACTGAATCAAGGTATGCTGGCGCTTGAAGCAACCCAGAAAAGTTACAGCTCTATCATCGGCTTATCTCTGTTTGACTATGTTTAAACACGATTAAACATGAATAAATTAAAAGCATTTCTTCTACTGGCGAGCGTTTGTGCGGTAACAAGCGCTCACGCCAAAACTTATATTGTTCCCTTTGACCAGGTAAAGTGGCGAGCCGTTTCTGAAGTGGACTACTGTGAAGTGTATGTCGCAGATGAACACACCAATCTCGAAATTGTCTTCCAGCTCAAACCGCCTAAAGCAATGAAGTTATTAGTAAAACAGCCCGTAAGGGCTGTTTTTGGCAGCGGAACTGTTGCCTCTGTGGCGGCGCCTTCCTGGGCAAGATCGGATTATTCTTACAACACAAAATTTATAAAAATGGTACCTTCTCGCCCTGGCAAAAATATGCTTGTAACCGAGGCAAGAGGCGCAGATGTGATTCTTGCTGAGATGTTTAAAGGGAATTGGCTGAATATTCGTGATGCGGTGAATGATGTTTATTTCCCAACTGTCCACTTTGGTCCGGTGATTGAAGCGTTTAGCGAATGTGAGCAGCAGTTACCACCAGTGAGTTTTGAAGCAGTTCAAAATCTTACGCTTCACTATAACTCTGGTGTGATTACCCCTAACGCACAACAGCGCAAGCAGATTAGTGATGTCAGCAAACTTATTCTAAAAGATAAACGGATTAAGAAGGTCTTAATTGAAGGTCACACTGACAGTGTTGGCGATTCAATAACAAACTTGAACGTATCAAAGCGACGCGCAAGCGAAGTTGAACGTTGGTTCTCTAAGAACGGTGTGCCGAAGAATAAGATGGAAATAAAAGGGCACGGGCAACGATATCCGGTGAGTCACAACAAAACACGTGAAGGGCGAGACCTTAACCGTCGTGTAGAGATTCGACTCATACGAAAATAATATTTGATTCGCAAAAGAGTAGCTAATTCATGAATACTTCACCAATTAACGGCGTACAGGCCTTAATGCTCGACAAGATGGATACGCAGGCCAAAATCGCCAGTAATCCATTCAGTGAGCAAAGCAGCGTAACTCGCCTTAATTCGGTTTCAGAAAGCAACCTGAAAATCGGTTCTGGCATTAAAGGTGTCTTAGATGTGGTTGACTCACATAGCAAAGATGCTGAAAGCAAAATTCGAGCGGTTGAACTTGGACTTAGCGATGATCTGATCGGAGCTACGATTGCGTCACAAAAAGCGAGCCTTTCATTCAGTGCGTTAATGCAAGTCAGAAACAAAATGGTTTCTAACTTCAATGACATCATCAAAATGGCTATTTAGGTTATTGATTCATGTCAGCAGCACTTGAAAATAAAACAAAAGATAGCGCTAAGGCGAATACGCTGATTGCGAATGCAAAAACAAAAATATCCATGGGCGGCATCTCAGATAAATTGAGTTCTATCTGGGAAAGCTCGCAACGTAACATGGTTATTGTGACTATTTTTGCTGCAATCACCGCTGCCGTATTGGTGCTTATTCTATGGACCAGTACAGATCGGTACCGTCCACTGTACAGTGTTTCCTCTAAATATGACTCCAGCCAAGTATTACAGATGCTTGACAGTGAGGGCTTTAAATACACTTTGCGCTCTGACGATGGCCAGATCCTTGTGCCTGAGAAAAACGTTGCTCAGATCCGTATGGTGCTGGCGGCGAAAGGTCTTAAAGAGCAGTTACCAAATGGTTTCGACTCGTTAGATGGTCAGTCAAGCTTGGGTGAAAGCCAGTTCATGGAAAATGCCCGCTATCGTCATGCTTTGGAAGGTGAGTTGGCGCGTAGTATCACAACCATGGATCAAATCAGTTTGGCGCGCGTTCACTTAGCGATACCTAAAGAGACCTTATTTGTCCGTGAGGACGCCGAGAAGCCGCGTGCTTCTGTCATTGTAAACCTTATTCACGGTACCGATCTTAAGCAGAGCCAGGTTACATCAATCATTAACTTGGTTTCGGGGTCCGTGATTGGTCTGCGTCCTGAACATATCAGCGTGGTAGACCAGTACGGTCGTCTGTTATCTGAAGATGCTGAAGAGCGAGAGATGTCGTTGGCTTCAAGTAAGCAAGTCGACTACAAACGTAAACTGGAACGCAAGCTGATCACGCAGGCGGCGGATATGCTGACGCCAATTCTTGGTGCGCAGAACTTCCGTGTGCAAGTCGAGTCTGATATCGACTTCTCTAAGCGTCAGGAAACCGAAGAAAATTACACGAACCCGGTTGTTCGCCGCGAAAGTCTAAAGCGTGATAACAGCGACTCAAGAATAGCACTTGGTATTCCGGGCGCGTTAAGCAATACGCCTCCGGTGACAGATGGCGAGGAAATACCGAACCCGAACAGCACTAAGCAGCGTTCTGAAGAGAACCGAGACTTTGCTGTCAGCGGCAAAGTTACCCACACCGAGTATCAACAAGGTGTATTGCAGTCACTCTCTGTTTCAGTAGTTATTAATGACCAGGCCAATACCAATGGTACCTGGACAGAGCAAGAGCTAAATCGTGTACAAAACATTGTCATGGCTGCGGTAGGCTTCAAAGCTGAGAGGGGCGACACTGTACACATTACTAATTTCCCGTTTGTTGTCGCTGACTTGTCACCGCAAACTGATGTTAAGTGGTATACCAATCCAGACATCATGCAGCCGGTCAAGTACCTGCTGGGTGCGCTACTAGCGTTCATGATGATTATTTTCGTACTGCGTCCTCTGGTGAAATTCCTGACGGAAGACAGTACGCCTGAAGACGATTTGGATGGCCACCTACTTGGTGTCAACAGTGATGGTGCTGAAGAAGATTCAGGTACTGAAACGAAAGCACTGGAAGGCAAAGCTGCTCCTGAAACCGGTGCGCTTGGACTCGATAGCTCAGGTATTCATACCTATGAAAATGAGCTGCCAAGTCCGGACAGTTCTCTGGAAGTACAGATTAGTCACTTACAAATGATCGCATCGAAAGATCCTGAGCGAGTCAGTGAAATCCTAAGAGGCTGGATGGAGAAGAAACCAGAGGATGAAAGCAATGTCTGAACAACAACGTTTACAATCCGTTGAAGGGGTTGCGATGCTCATACTCAGTATGGGTGAAGAAGTGAGTTCTGAAGTGCTTAAGCACTTCAACAGAGAAGAAATCAAGCAGCTTACTCACGCGATGAGTCAACTGCACGATATCAAAGCTCATGATGCACACCAGTCTTTAACCAGCTTTTTTGATGATTACCGCAACCACTCGGGCATTCGCGGTGGTACCCGTAAGTACATCAGTAATGTACTGCAGAAAGCGCTCGACGGTAACATGGCGAAAGATTTGGTTTCCGAGATCTATGGAGATGAAATTCGCAGCCATGCAGAAACCCTGACGTGGATTCCTGCGGATATCTTAGCGCGCGATCTGATGCAAGAGCACATTAAGATGCAGGTGCTGTTGATTGCGCACTTGCCGCCAGAATACAGCGCAGAAGTTTTATCCTACTTTGACCCGCAGTCGAGTCACGAAGTGATTTTCCAGATTGCACAGACAGAGATGCTTAACTCTGAAATTGTCGACAGTTTGCATGAGCTTATCGATCGCTGTAAGAGCAATTATCATGAAGGTTCAACTTCTGTACTCGCAGGGCAGAAAGTGGTTGGTGACATCATTGGGCGCTTCAAAGGCGACCGTAGCCAGTTGATGAACTTCCTGAAAGAGCGCGACCAACAGCTGGCCGAGCAACTGGAAGAGAAAATGCTCGACTTCTCTATTCTGTTTAAGCAGCAACCTTCGGTTATTGATGAGTTGTCGACCCTCATTCCGCTGGAACTTTGGGCACTTGCACTAAAAGGTGTGACCGCCGAGCAGAAAGGCGTGATTACAGGTGTTATGCCAAACCGTGTTGCCAACGAACTGGACGACCAAATGATGATTTTGGGCTCTGTACCGCTAAGCCGTGTAGAGCAGGCACGCCAGGAAATTTTGCAAACCGTCCGTCAGATGATGGCCGAAGAGCGAATCACTATCAGTTTGTATGAAGAAGCGAGCGTATCGTAATGTTATTCAATCCATTAAGCTATTATAAGGTGCTTAAGTGATTACTGGTCGAGTTGGCACCGCGGCGACTGGCGGTGCAACTGGCACTCATAAATCAAGGATTGAAAAACCAAACGCTCCACGTAGTACTGGCAAGGTAACGGCTGCGGCAACCCGCAGCATTACCGACAACTACTACCTGCAGAAACTGCACGAGCGACCACGTCTTATCTCGGAGCTTTCCGATAGCCACAAGTCATTTTGTTCGGCATCAATCGCTCAGGAACTGCTTAAAAAAGTGGTTCTGTCACTCATCAAGATCAGAAAGATTCTCGCGAAAGGGGAGTTCTCTCCAACCTTGCTTAATCAGATCGACATTGAAAAGAAGTCGGTGCTTGAGGCGATAGAAACCAAGGTATTTGGTGACTTCATTCTGGACTCCAGCTTCCAGCCAGTTACTAACGTGGGTAACTGGATTGAGTTTACGGTACCTGGGCTGGATTTTGTTCGTGAAAGGCTGACTGATGAGCTTCTGACGGTTTACCTTAACCGTAATATGCTGCCGCTTGCTTTCGACCGAACCATTAATGACAAGCAACTTCTTCAACAGTTCCAGCAACAAGCCGGATACAGTCATATGACAATGCGTATGGCCCAGGACAAAGCGATCGTAATCGGTATTCGTGACCGTCAGTGGCGACTATGGGATGGTACGGCGTTTGTTTCCGGTCAGGGTGGGCGCTATGCTGCCGGGCAACCGATGAGTTTTCAGGTTAAAGCTATCGTACCGACCGTTGAAGATGTCACGCGGTTAGATTTGCGTGAGAACACATCGCCGGATGCGCTTGATCCTGTGATTGAACACGTAAACCGAATTCACCTTAACTTATCTCAGACCATACAAGGCCAGAGCGAGTCTGCTGATCAACTATTTAAGCTGTGTCAGAGCTTTGATACAGAAAAGATGGAAGCGACTCTT
Organism: Vibrio sp. B1FLJ16; assembly: GCF_905175385.1. Classification (NCBI taxonomy): domain Bacteria; kingdom Pseudomonadati; phylum Pseudomonadota; class Gammaproteobacteria; order Vibrionales; family Vibrionaceae; genus Vibrio; species Vibrio sp. B1FLJ16. The sequence continues at coordinate 2,506,240 of NZ_HG992749.1, read as the reverse complement.
AACCTGTTGACGCAGGTGCCGGGCAGAGCTGCACTGACCATTTATCGCAACTACAATGGCCCGTCGAGAGAAAATGTAATTAATTTACTCGATGTGTGAAATAAAATTGAGTTGTGGTCGTAATCTAAAGATAGAAGTCAGTGAAGTGAGGTAAATTATGATGAATACAGTTAAGTTTGATAGCGTAAGACATGTTGATGCAGTTCGACGTGTTGATAACAGCCATCTTCAAGTCCAACAAGTAAAACAACAAACTCAGGCAGATATTAAGAGTGTTGATTTGAACGAAACAGATTTAGCTATGGTAGAGCAAGCAGCGCTTACCATGCACAACAGTGAAGATGTTGATATGGACCGTGTAAAAGCGATGAAAGAAAAAATCGCTAACGGTGAAATGCAATTCGATATGGGTGAGCTGGCGCGTTCTCTTTTCAGAGGCTAACTCTTTTATAGAGACTCACTTTTTAGGTTCACCCGTCTTTTAGGTGCACTTGTCATTTAGGTACGAATTCAATATGCAAGCAGCGGAAAAACTAAAAGTTTATTTTCAAAAGATGCACGAGAGTATTGAACTGGTTAAGACGCTTAGTCTTGAGCTCGACCGTTTATACAAAGCATCGATTCATATGGACTTTGAAAAATCGCAATCCGCTAACCAAAGGGTAAGTGAATTGACGGCTAAAATTTCGATGATTCATGAGCAAAGACAACTGATCGCTGCCGAGTTCGGCTGTACAGACGATCGATTCTCTTTGCAGTTAGCGAAAAAACTGCCACAAAAGACCGGACTGCTGCTAGAGAACTTATCTCATAAATTGATTGGATTGATGGACGAGTGCAATAGTAAGCTCACTATGCACAGTGAACAGCTACAATTACAAAAGCAAATTGTAACTGAGGCCGTTGAGTCGTTGAACCTAACTGTAACCGCATGATCCTACGCTTATTAAAAGCGAACCATTACCTCACACTACTTCTAATTTTCATTAGCTCGCCTCTGCGGGCTGATGTTGTTTATGACCAAGTTGAAACTATTGCTCAGCAGTGGGCGATACATAAACTGAAAACGCGCTATCCCCATGCGACTGAGATTCACGTCGAAATACGTAGCCCTAAATCAGCGCAAAACCTTCCTCAATGTCTTCAACCTCCCAACATCACTTCGTCAACGTTAGATGTTGGCCGCTCAAGGATAAGCATAGAGTGCGCAAAACCAAATTGGAGCACAAGACTGACCGCCAATAACTATATTGAAATTCCAGTTCTGGTTGCAACTCACCCAATGCGTAAAGGGCATAGACTCTCTGTAGAAGACTACCGTCTACAAAACGTTACTCTAAAAACGCCTTCACAGCCATTTTACTACCAGGACTCCATTAACGGTCAACAACTAAAACGTAATGTTAAGGCCGGCGACATTTTTACGCCTAAGCTTATTAGCCTGTCTTATGCGGTAAGAAAAGGGGATTTGGTAACCATCTTCTTTAACTCGGATACCTTTTCGTTAACGACAGAGGGCATTGCGGAAGAGTCAGGGGTCATTGGTGATACAATCAAAGTGCGTAACAGCCAGTCTGGAAAGCTGCTGATAAGTACGGTGATTGATAACCGTCAGGTGGAAGTGAACTAGAAATTAAGCTATCCAGACACGTGCTCATTAAATGCTGATTTCACGTTATGCGGGTGCGTCATTCCAGCGAGCATAAGCGAGACTAGGAATCTAATCTCAGCGTACTGAGAAGTTTCAGATTTAGTATTGGAGACAAAGAGAACTAACATTCGGAAAAACATACTGAATTGAATCTTTGCGTTGCTGTTTAGAGCTATTAAGAGATATAAAAATGGTGTCACTAGCTGTGCTAGAGACACCAGTATGGTTAATAGCCAACGTTAATCTAACGAAAGTTTATTAATCGTTATTTGTACCGTCAGTTTTAGCAAAGTTCTCGATTTCCGCTTTCAGATAAGCTGTCATTTCGTACTCATAAATATCGGCCAAGCCAACGTGATCACGCCTTTGGTATGCCTGGTTTATTGAGGCTAACAGTTCCGTCAGCGTTTTCTTGTCTTGAAATATAGCCAGGTATTTCATGATCAGACCATTACAGAATGCCAGCGCCTTATCAAGAGAGTAGGCGTCGCCATTACGTAAAATATGAGCAAGCTGAATGAAAGGAGTCAAAACCTCTTCAGTTTTATTACTAATTTCCATTACACAATCTCTTTGCCATCTAAATATTCTGTATTTTTTATTTTTGCGCCTTTGCGGCTACAGTTGATAAAAGTTAAATTTGGAGCCGACATTACCAAAGACTCTACGCCAGTTAAGAAAGTACGGTAACTTCTATCGGTTTCTATCTCTTCGTCATAGCCGTTAAGTACGGACTCATTCATTATGATCCCCGCCGTATGGGTATCGTTAGACATTCCTGCATGGAATTTTTTATCCGGGAAACCAAAATCCATACCCATGAAGTAGACGTTCTTGGTTGCAAATGACATTGCCATATGCACTGCTGGCGCGATGACTGAACCATGGATGAACAAACGGTCGGTAGGTAGCAATTTATGGCTTTCATCATAATCGCAAGTATTGAGATTTGCGTAGAATGCACTGCCTTTCCAACCCTCAATAATTTCTCTTTCTACCAAGGTGGCGTAAACGAGTGCTGTACCTTCTGACGCTAACTCAAACGGAATAAAATCAGGTAAGTGCTTCCCTTGAGCAACCATTCCTTGTCCTCTGTCTACATGAACAAGTATGTCCGGAATAATATTTTGCTTTAGCAGTAGGCTACCCGCCATGGAGACTGCAATGATCAATGGTCGTTTGTGCTTTTTAAGTTGGCTAACACGAACAAGTTCTGGGAGATTATCTTCTAGTGTTGGTCCTGCACCAATAACTATCACCGATTTGTGTGCGTGGCGATGTTTATCAACGAGAGTATTAACCGATTTGTGCTGACGAATTGAAGGTAAATTTTCTTTCAGTCGCTTTGTGTCAAACTCTTGCTGCTCTTCATTAAGTAGCGATGCATTCATATGTTGTAAAACGATACTATTCTCCAGTCGGTAGTAAAGACTGGCATCTAATCGCTTACACAGTTCTTTTTCACTTGGCAAGATGATCGTGCCTTTTTGGTGTAAAAAAGGTTCCACGTGAATGTGTTGTGCGGGTACCAAGTGTAAATTGAAGCGCGAATCTGCTAACCAGCTTTGCTCTGTGAAATGTAATACCAGTTTAAAAATATCTGGGTTAATCACAAAGATATTGATTTCTTTGGCGCCAGGATCGTGAGCGAGCAGTTTAGGAATATCACCTAAAGCAACGCCAAAAAGAAAATAGACGTCTCCCTCGGTTTGGCTACGATAAAAAAACGCTTCTTCTAGTGCATCATATCGGCTACTCAGTTGAATACCGTTGATACTTATGGTTTGAGCTTTTGCTTCAACAAGCTGGGCATCCAGCGCTTCAATGTCTTGCTGATCAATATGCGCGGCTATTTCTGGCCAGCGTTTTTCTATCAACTGCATATTTTGAGTGTAAAGTTGAGACATTCTCTCATCCTGTTATTTACTGGTACACCTTACTTACAATGATATTGATAGTAAGGTGTGCGATGTCATGGTTTTACTGATAGTGAGCTTTCACCTAGGCTCAATATAGGTATTCAGTTTCGTCTCTAGTCAATCGTACCTAAGGTATTGATGCTGTAGTCATTAGGTATTTCATTGAATGACAAAATGATGATGCCGCGTGCAAATGCTTTCCCCAACTTACTGATGATCGGGCGCGCGGTTGGCGCAACCAGAATCACCGGTGCTAGTCCCTGAGTCTGCATTGTTTGCATGACGCTTGGCATTTTGTTCTGGAACTTCTGAAGGATTTCCGGACTCAGGCTGATACCATCGAGTGGAACATTCGGGTCTTGCTGTTGTGCGGTGACAATAGCCCCGCGCACCTCTGCGTCCAAATCGCTCCCTAATGTGAATACGTTCAGTTGCTTAGAGCGTGGAGACACCAAGTTCATGATGGTGCGTTTCATCGCAACCCGAATATTAGATGACAGCAGTATAGGGTCTTTAGTTTTGTCAGCTGATTCAATCAGGGTATTGGCAATCGTACGCACATTTCGGACTGGTACCTGCTCTGCCAAAAGATGACGAATCACCTGCATTTGCAGGTTAGGAGTAACTGCATTTCCTAGGGTTTCTAGTAATTCCGGATGTTCTTGTGCTAAACGCTGATTGACGGCTTTGACGTCATCGTAGTTAAAGATTTCATCCAAGTGTTCAGCACATACTTTGTTAATGTGAGTTGCAATGACATCGTGAATATCGATGACCTGATAGCCATGGTTAATGGCTTTGGTTTTATCTTTACTGTCGATCCACAGCGCAGGTAGTTGGTATGCCGGGTCGTGGCCTAAAATACCGTCGATTGCCGTAGTACTGTTCATGCCAACTGCCATTAAACGGTCTGGTATTACTTCACCCCGTTCAATTTCATCACCGTCTATGTAGATAGCGTATTCCGCGGGTTTTAATTTCAGGTTATCGCGTATAACAACTTCAGGAAGCAAAAAGCCGACCTGCTCGCTTAGTGTTTTTCGCGTACCACGAATACTTTTCAGCAGTGAGCCGTTTCTGCTCTTTGTTGCTAACGGTACCAGCTTAAAGCCGAGAGAAAGTGAAATCGGATCTACACGCGGAATCACAGACCAGTCTAAAGGTGAATCTGTTGCGTTACGCAGAGGCTTGGTTTCTTCATCAATGATTGCCGCTTCAGTCTGCTGAACTTCATCAGACCGTTTACTTTGCTGCCAGCCAACAAAGCCAACCAAGGCGGCAAAGGTGTAGAAGGCAAGGTGTGGCATGTTTGGCACACTACCGATTATAAACATCACACCAGATGCCATATAAAGCACAGCAGGCTGAGCCAATATTTGTCTGTTTACCGTTTCGGCAACGTTGGCACTCTGGCCGTCATCGATACGTGTAACGATAATTGCAGCCGAAACCGCCAGTAGCAGTGAAGGGATCTGAGCAACCAGACCGTCACCGATCGTTAATAGAGCGTAAGTCTGGAAAGATTCTGTTGCTGACAGGTCGTACTCGAAGATACCAATCAGAACACCACCAATCAGGTTGATGAACAGGATCATTAAACCAGCAATGGCATCACCACGGACGAATTTACTCGCACCATCCATCGCGCCATAGAACTCTGATTCCGAAGCGAGTGCTTCACGGCGCTTTTTGGCTTGTTCCTGGTCAATAAGACCAGCGTTTAGGTCGGCATCAATTGCCATTTGCTTACCAGGAAGGGCATCCAGGGTAAAACGTGCTGATACTTCCGATATACGCTCACCACCTTTGGTGATAACCACGAAGTTGATGATCATCAAAATGATGAACACCACGATACCGACAACGTAAGAACCGCCGATCACCACCTCACCGAAGGACTGGATAACCTGACCTGCAGCCGCGCCACCATTATGACCTTCTAACAACACGATTCGAGTTGATGCTACGTTCAGTGTTAAGCGTAACAGCGTCGCGATAAGCAGTAAGGTGGGGAAAACAGAAAAATCAAGAACCTTACGGGTGGTGGTACTCACCAATAAGACAGTAACCGCCAGTACGATGTTAAACGTAAAGAAGGCATCCAATAAGAATGGCGGTAGTGGCAGGATGATCATCGCGAGAATCATCAACAATACGATAGGTATTGCTATTCTGGCGTTAAAAATGTTGCGTGCTTTAAACATACTGGACAATAAGCCTTAACATATTCGGTAGTTAATAATCGACGCGTAAATATACAGCTTACTTTCGTCCTTTAGTCTAAAAAAAAAGACCAATAGGAAAAGTCCTACATTGCTATCGGAACTGGAGGACTTATTAATATTTTTTAGCGAGAAATCGAATGGAAATGAAAAGTAAATAATTATAGGTCGTAGTGGAAAGCTAAGAGTTAAATAAAAGTCTCGTTGAATTAGAAAACAAAAAATATATAAACTTTTTTGAAATTAAATTTTATACGGGTCGTAAACCTTTTATGAAAGACATAAACAAACCATAAAGTACTAGCTTGTAGGTTTGGTCTATACGAATATTAAAGTAGGAGAATCGCCATGGGCATTTCAGTACACACTAACTACGCAAGCCTAGTTACTCAAAACACACTATCAAAAACCAACAACGCACTATCAACTTCTATGGAGCGTTTGTCTACGGGTTACCGCATCAACTCTGCAGCTGACGATGCAGCGGGTCTGCAGATTGCTAACCGTCTGGAAACACAGACTCGTGGTATGAACGTAGCAATGCGTAACGCGCAAGACGGCATCTCAATGATGCAGACAGCGGAAGGAGCGATGGATGAAGTAACCAACATCGCGATGCGTATGAACGACCTTGCTCTTCAGGCAAACAACGGTTCAAACTCAGATGCAGATAAAGTAGCACTAAACGCTGAATTCGGTGCGCTGGCAGAAGAGATGACAGCTATCATGGAAAACACTTCATTTGGTGGTCAGGCGCTACTTAAAGGTGGTGCATTCAGTGGTACAGGTGTTAGCTTCCAAATCGGCGCAACAACAGGTGAGAAACTAGACGTATCTCTATCAACAGCTCTAAATTCAATTTCTGGTCTGCTAGGTACAGTTTCTGGCGGTTCAATCAGCGGTGCTTCTGCAAGTGCAATGATTGATGCACTATCTGGTGACACCGGTCTTATCAACACGCTAGGTGCAGCGCGTGCAGAGTTTGGTGCAAGCATCAACCGTCTAGAGCACACAGTAGTTAACCTACAAAACATGACTGAGAACACAGACGCAGCGAAAGGCCGTATCATGGATACAGATTACGCTTCTGAAGGTGCGAACATGTCTAAGCAACAAATGCTGATGCAATCTGGCTCTAGCATCCTGTCAGCAACTAAGATGGTTCCTCAACTAGCAATGGGCATGTTGGGTTAATCTCAATAAACTGATTGAGCGTTATATCCTGCTAATCAAGCCTCACATTTATGTGGGGCTTTTTTGTAAGGTTTAGCGAAAACAACTGGGCAGCTTTTAAATTAACCTCTTTGATATTGTTACGTTGGTATTAGTGATCTTTCTTCGTATCTACCTTTTATTCTTTTCTCTGCTAGGTTTTTAAATTAGGTTAAGTGATTACAATACGACTCAATACAAATGGGAGTTGTTGGTCTGATTTTTTTGAGATGTTTCCTACAGCTTTGTGGGATTTTTTTATTGATTATTTGTTATTTAGCTTTGGTTTTTATTGGTTTGAATAAATTTAACTTTAAGCCATAAAAATAAGGTGTTTTTTGAAAAAAATAAATTTCTTTGGTCGTAATCTATTTATGAAAGACATGAACAAACAATAAAGCGAATGAGTTATTTGTTTGGTCTAAACGAATATTAAAGTAGGAGAATCGCCATGGGCATTTCAGTACACACTAACTACGCAAGCCTAGTTACTCAAAACACACTATCAAAAACCAACAACGCGCTATCAACGTCTATGGAGCGTTTGTCTACAGGTTACCGCATCAACTCTGCGGCTGACGATGCAGCAGGTCTACAGATTGCTAACCGTCTGGAAACACAAACACGTGGTATGAACGTAGCAATGCGTAACGCGCAAGACGGCATCTCAATGATGCAAACGGCTGAAGGTGCGATGGATGAAGTAACTAACATCGCAATGCGTATGAACGACCTTGCTCTTCAGGCAAACAACGGTTCAAACTCAGATGCAGATAAAGTAGCACTAAACGCTGAATTCGGTGCGCTGGCAGAAGAGATGACAGCTATCATGGAAAACACTTCATTTGGTGGTCAGGCGCTACTTAAAGGTGGTGCATTCAGTGGTACAGGTGTTAGCTTCCAAATCGGCGCAACAACAGGTGAGAAACTAGACGTATCTCTATCAACAGCTCTAAATTCAATTTCTGGTCTGCTAGGTACAGTTTCTGGCGGTTCAATCAGCGGTGCTTCTGCAAGTGCAATGATTGATGCACTATCTGGTGATACTGGTCTTATCAACACGCTAGGTGCAGCACGTGCAGAGTTTGGTGCAAGCATCAACCGCCTAGAGCACACAGTAGTTAACCTACAGAATATGACTGAGAACACAGACGCAGCGAAAGGTCGTATTATGGATACAGATTACGCTTCTGAAGGTGCGAACATGTCTAAGCAACAAATGCTGATGCAATCTGGCTCTAGTATCTTGTCAGCAACTAAGATGGTTCCTCAACTAGCAATGGGTATGTTGGGTTAATCTCAATAAACTGATTGAGCGTTATATCCTGCTAATCAAGCCTCACATTTATGTGGGGCTTTTTTGTAAGGTTTAGCGAGAATAACTGGCCAGCTTTTAAATTAACCTCTTTGATATTGTCACGTTGATATTAGTGATCTTTCTTCGGATCTACCCTTTACCTTTTTCTCTGCCAGATTTTTAAAACAGGTTAAGTGATTACAATACTACTCAATATGAATAGGAATTGTTGTCCTGTTTTTTTTTGAGATATTTCCTACAACCTTGTGGGATTTTTTTTTATTGATTGCTTGTTGTTTGGTTTTGATTTTTATTGGTTTGAATAAATTTAACTTTAAGCCATAAAAATAAGGTGTTTTTTGAAAAAATAAAATTCTTTGGTCGTAATCTATTTATGAAAGACATGAACAAACAATAAGCGAATGAGTTATTTGTTTGGTCTAAACGAATATTAAAGTAGGAGAATCGCCATGGGCATTTCAGTACATACTAACTACGCAAGCCTAGTTACTCAAAATACACTATCAAAAACCAACAACGCGCTATCAACGTCTATGGAGCGTTTGTCTACAGGTTACCGCATCAACTCTGCGGCTGACGATGCAGCAGGTCTACAGATTGCTAACCGTCTGGAAACACAAACACGTGGTATGAACGTAGCAATGCGTAACGCGCAAGACGGCATCTCAATGATGCAAACGGCTGAAGGTGCGATGGATGAAGTAACTAACATCGCAATGCGCATGAACGATCTAGCTCTTCAAGCAAACAACGGCTCAAACTCTGATGCAGATAAAACGGCACTAAACGCTGAATTCGGTGCACTTGCAGAAGAGATGACAGCTATCATGGAAAACACTTCATTTGGTGGCCAGGCGCTTCTAAAAGGCGGTGCATTTAGTGGTGCTGGTGTTAGCTTCCAAATCGGTGCAACAACGGGTGAGAAACTAGACGTATCTCTATCAACAGCACTGACTAGCATCTCAACTCTATTAGGTACAGTATCTGGTGGTTCAATCAGCGGTGCTTCTGCAAGTGCAATGATCAGCGCGCTATCTGGTGATACTGGTCTTATCAACACGCTAGGTGCAGCACGTGCAGAGTTTGGTGCAAGCATCAACCGTCTAGAGCACACAGTAGTTAACCTACAGAATATGACTGAGAACACAAACGCAGCGAAAGGTCGTATTATGGATACAGATTACGCTTCTGAAGGTGCGAACATGTCTAAGCAACAAATGCTGATGCAATCTGGCTCTAGTATCTTGTCAGCAACTAAGATGGTTCCTCAACTAGCAATGGGTATGTTGGGCTAATCTTAAAATATTGACGGACATTTCTTACAAAGCCTCGCGTTGGTGGGGCTTTTTATTTAAGAATCCTGAGGTAAGTACTTTAAAAGTTTAGTATTAAAACATTGTTAAAGTATTTTCCCTGAGTGTTCTTAATTGATAATCCTTCTTATTCTATTTGTTTAAGTCTATTTTGTAGCTTTGCATGGTTTTATTAATTTATTAGAATGCGCGGCTTGGATGTAAATTAATTATTAATTTCGTCTTGGATGTTTTAATTAGGTTCTATTTTATTTTTTATTGTCAAGTAAGAAACCTCGTTTGATCGTGAAGGATACTTCCTACAAATCTAATAATTTATTATTACGGAGTTAAATAATGAGTGCAGTCGATGCCGCTTCAATGGCGGACCAATTTGCTTACTACGACATATATTCAGCAGAGTCTCGCTATAATACGAAGCTTTCTGCAGTTACTGCTAAACGTTCGGCTTTTTCATCATTACAAAGCTCGTTAAGTAGCCTGAAAACATCTCTGTATGACTTCACCAAATATAACGGAACGGTTGAAAAATCGGCGGCGAGCGCAAGCAGTGAAGAGTACTTATCGGTATCTGCTAGTGAAAACGCCTCAAACGCTGATCTTGATATTTTTGTTGAGCAGCTTGCGACGACTCAACAATACGCTTTTAACCTAACAGATATCCAGGATCCTCAAACAGCGATTGAGCCGCAGACCGGTGCAATGTCAATCTCTCGCACTAATGCCGCTGGTGATCCTGAAGAAATTTATAATATCGACATCGCACAATTAAGTACGACTCTTGGCCGAGAAGCGACCTACCAAGACTTGGTGAATGAAATAAACTCTGTCTCTGGCGACGAGATTACCGCCAACTTGGTTCGCACTAATGGCGAGCTCAAGCTACTGGTAGCTTCCAATGAGACAGGTAGTGAAAACGCATTTGAGATGAGTTTTGATGATGGAGCAGGTGGCACTCATACAGGTTTTGGAGATGCGCTTGTTTTAAAAGAAGCTCAAGATGCAGTTATCTGGCTAGGTGGAGAAGGCACTGGTCTTCAGCTGACAAACTCATCCAATACATTTACTGACCTGGTTGATGGTGTTGATGTAACACTGAATAAAGCTCAAGCGTCAGGCACGGATACTACTAACGTAACAGTAGGTGCTGATGTTGACTCGAGTATCGAAGCTTTACAGGAATTCATCACTAAGTTTAACGAGACGATTACAAAGCTTAATGATCTCACCGCTACCAGTTCGTCGGAAGACGGTTCACGTGGTGTATTGGCATCTGACAGTACAGCACGAGGAATTAAGTCTAATTTAATTAATACACTACGTGGTGAGTTTGATGGCCATTATCTGTTTGAATTAGGTATCGAAATCGGTCGAGATGGCACACTAAGCCTGGATGAAAGTGCTTTTGAAGAAGCGTTCTCCGATAAAAGCTTAGATATCGATGCAATGCTTACTGGTGATAACGGTGCATTCAAGCTCTTAGAATCCACAATTGATGTCTACAGCAAGACCGGAACAGGGTTGCTTTCAACTCGTATCGACACGTTAGATCAAGAAAAATCTAACATTAACGACCGCCTTGATGCTTTAGAACTGAAGTACGAGAAAGCGTACAACCGTTACTTACGACAATTTACCGCAATGAACGAGGCTATTTATTCTATGGAATCGGCCATGAGTTCATTCAGTTATTAAACCTTTTTGTAAATCGAGAAAATACTATGTTGTTAGGCAATCATCTACAGCAAAGCTATGCCGCAGTGCAGAGTGAAGCAAATGCTTCTGTATCCTCTCCAATTGAACTGATCGCTATGTTACACGATCGCTTATTACAAGAGATCGACAGTCTGGAGTTCTTCATCACTGAAAAGGATTTTGAGAAAAAATCAGCAAGTGCGCAGAAGTGTATCGATATTCTTGTGGCGCTGGATTCATCCCTTGAGATTGAAAGTGGTGAAGAGTTGATTTTAAACATTCATGCACTATACGAGCACGCAATCGCAGTAATTTTCGACGTATCGAAAGAGATGAATGCAGAACAACTTAAAGACTTACGCGGCGTTATTACTGATCTTAAAGAGGGTTGGGAAGGCGTGGTGAAAAATCTGAACAATGAATAACGATGCTTTAAAAAAGTTACTCGAACGTTATCAGCAAGCTGAGAAGGACAATGAGCTAGAGGCCATCGTCCGTTGCAGTAACCAGCTGAAAGCAGTTCTAGATAAAATTGCTCCGGTTAAGGAGCAGTTGGGTGATGAGTCGAAAGCCTTGGTCATTGAGCTGCAAATCACGCATGTGCGGGTTTTAGAGAAAGTAAAAGCCCAACGTGAGGAGATGAAAGTCAGGCTCGAAGGGTCTCAGCAATATAAAGATCGTGCAAAAGCTTACACGACAACTCAGCTAGCAGGACTTTACATATCATGATGGCCGCGACAACAGCAAATGCGCTTCTGACTTCATCTTCTGGTGGCTCTTCTGCAGGTGATGCTATTACGAGTAACAGTCAGGGCTCTGGTACTGAGGCGTTTGGGCAGTCTTTAGCTAAGGCTGAATCTAATGCTTCTGCACAAGAAGGTCGGTTAGCTGCTTTAGCGAACGGGCAAGACCTGACGACTTTAGTTTCTGGTGACTTGGATAATCTAGTCTCTGATGAATTGGTCAGTGATGAGGGTTCTGTGCCTCAGACAGGCCCATTAACGCTGCTTAATGAGCAGGGTATACCTGAAGCTGGTGTGTTGCCAGCGTTGCAGTCAATACACAGTACTCAGCAAAATTCGCGACTTAATGAGACAAACGCACTTAAATCTCAAAGTGCTGTTACTGCTATTGATTTGAGCGAAGGTAAGTCTGAACGTGCTGCGGCTACGACGGTCGATGTAAGCGGAAGTAAATCTCAGCTTGCGGCTCTGAATATATCTCTATCACAAAGAGAATCATTGTCTGCTGCAACATCAGAGTTACTTAGCCGAAGCAAAGTTCAGGTTGTACAAGATTCTAAATTAGCAGCGGTAAATGACGCGGCTCAGAACCGTACTACCTCGCAAGAACTCACCTTCAAGGCTGAGCTGGCTATGAACTCCAGCAACAAAGCGGAAGTTGGTCAGCGTTTGGTCTCTATGTTGTCAGACAAGATCACGTTGCAAGCGAGTTCTCAGGCCAACAAAGCGACGATCCGATTGGATCCGCCTGAACTGGGCAAGATTGATCTTACAGTAACGTTAGAGCGCGATCGTTTATCTGTGCAAATCAACAGTACCAATGCCAGTGTACGTGAAGCGATTACGCAAACGGTGGAACGCCTAAGAGCGGAACTTGTTCAAGAGAACTTTTTGGAAGTCACTGTCAATATCGGTAATGACGATAAGTCTGACTCTTCACAACATAACCACGTACAGGATGATGCGTTAACCCACGTTGCGTCTAACCTCTCGGCATCAGAAGAGCAAGTAGACGAAAGCAGTGAGCAACAACAAGAAATAATAGCGAGGGTGTAAATGTCGAAGAATTTAATTGTGGCTGGCGGTGCAGCGGTAGCATTGGCTGGATCTCTGTTTTGGGCGTTCTCCAGTGGCTATATCCATATTGGTAATAATCCAGCGCAAAGTGAGCAGGCTGCAAATATCGTTGTTCCAACAGTCCAGACAGTAGAAGTGCCGGTATCAGGCATCTTGGTCTCGATAAATCGCGAACGTCGTCAGAGCTTACTGTTGATGGATCTCGCGATTGTAGCACCAGAACATTATCAAGAACTGATTGTGAAACAGAAAGCTAAGATCGTGAATGCGGTCCTGAAGGCACTGGGTCACAAATCAGAAGAGTATTTTTACGGGAATAACTTTATTGACTCGGTGCAGGCTGAGCTAAAAACGGAACTTAGCAACGTTCTAGGGATAGACATCAAAGAGATCCTAGTAACAAAAGCGGTATACCAATAGTTATGTTAATGCAACGTTCATATCAACACACAGAAGAGTTGAGTTTGTCTCAGCGTCATCTGATTGAAACCAGAGTGCTGAAAGAGCACGCTGGTTTTATCAACCGGATTCTTCGGCCTTATTTCTGTGTATTTGACGATGGGACAATCGAAGAGTTACGCCAAATTGCTTTAATGACCTTCCTGCTCGAACTGCGAAAGTTTGATCATGTTGTTGACGACGACTTTATGAAGTCGGCGACGCTGCGTGTACGCGGCGAAGTGATTGATGAGCTAAGACGTCGTGACCCGATGGAAAGGCGCAAGCGTCAGTTAGTCAACCAGATAAAAAAAGCAGAAAACATCCTTTCTGGTCGTTTGGGGCGTCAGCCAACTGCCAGTGAGTTGTGTAAAGCGACAGACATCACTCTGGAAGAATACCATGAAGTGGTTCAGGTTATTGTCGTTGATTCTGAGGTTGAACTCGATGCGATGGTTGCCGCTTCTGATAATTCCGACCATGAAGCCCGATTGTTAGAGCTTCAAGAATGTCTGGAAACGTTAAGTGAAGAACAACAGAAGGTGATGTACCTGCTGTACGTTCAGGGTATGAACCTTAAAGAAACGGCACTTACGCTTGATCTCAATGAAAGTAAGGTGTTTCGCATTAAACAGGCGAGTATTGAGCTACTTAAAGCCAAGTTGAGTCAGGATTAACGGAGTATATATGCATCGCTATATAGCAATTTTACTGGTGTGCGGTTCGGTGTTTGGAGGATTTATCCTTCACGGCGGACACATGGGATTGATTTGGCAACCCGTAGAGATGTTGATCATCTTTGGCGCAGCGTTCGGCAACATATTGATTGCATCTAAGGTGCAAACTTTAAAGCTGTTATTGCAACAACTGAAATTAGTCTTCACCAAGCTGCCATATAACAAAGAATACTACAACCAGTTACTATCGTTGATGTATGAGTTGATCAACGTGGCAAAAATTAATGGTGTTAAAGCGCTTGATTCACATGTTGAAGATCCCGAGAAAAGTACCATTTTTGCCAAATATGAATTGGTTACAAAAGACCGTTTGGCTACTTCTTTTATGGTTGATGCCTTTCGTTTGGTCATCAGTTCGCAGCCTGAACCACATGTTATTGAATCGGTATTAGAAGAAGAAATTCGTATTCTGAGTAAAGAGTACAACAAGCCTTACCAGAAGCTGTTCCATACCGCAGAAGCACTACCGGGTCTGGGTATCGTAGCCGCAGTACTGGGCATTATCCTTACTATGCAGTCTTTGGACGGTGATGTAACTGTGATTGGTGCCAATATCGCAACAGCACTGACAGGTACCTTCTTGGGCGTTCTGGGATGTTATGGTTTTTTTTGGCCCTATGGCTGATGCAGTAAAAGATGTGGGCTTAGCACAAATGTCTCCGCTTGAAAGCATTAAATCTGTGATTACCAGTTACTGTAGCGGTCAGTCAGCGCACCTGTGTGTCAATGCCGGACGCCGTAATGTAGAAACTAAATACAAACCTACCTTTACAGAGCTTGAAGAAACTGTAAAAGCGGTTCGTGGATAGTCAGGAGTTTATAGAGTGAACGATAATCCAAGACCTTTAGTTTTTGTTAAGAAAACACTGGAAGAAGATGCTACTCCTCACGGAGGTGGGTGGAAAGTCGCAATGGCGGATTTAATGATATCCATGTTCGCTCTATTCCTTATTCTGTGGCTGATTCAGATCTTAGATACAGAAGATAAAGAAAAACTTGTCGACTATTTTCGCAATGGCGGTGTGCTCGAAGTATCTGGTGGTGAAGCGGTGGTTCAAGGGTTTAACTCTATTAGCCCGATTGATTTGCCTAATGTCGCGACAAGTCATGACGATGCAGACTTACATCGGGTTAACGACACTTCGCTGATAGAAGGTGAAGTCAACTCTCAGCAAGAACTTGAATTGTTGGCAGCGAGGGTAGAAGAACAGCTGGAGAAACTGAACGGCACATCGAGTGTTAAAATAAAGGTGACGCCTCAGGGCTTAAGACTCGTCATTCACGATTCTGAACATGGATCGATGTTTGTACGTGGTAGTTCAAATCTGACCTACTTTTATGAAGATTTACTTCTCGGTTTGGCACCTATTTTCGAGAATATTACAAATAGCGTGATCATCACCGGTCACACCGACATGAGTAAGTATGTTGGCTCTAAAAAAACGAACTGGGATCTTTCTTCGGATCGTGCTGGTCGGGCGAGATATTACTTAGAGCGTGGCGGTATGCCAGCCCATCGTGTTTACAAAGTCAGTGGGTTCGGTGATACACGTCCTATCAACAAAGCGGATCCGATGAGCTCGGTTAACCGTCGAATAGAGCTATTTGTTATGACCCGAAGTGCAAAAGAAGAGATGGACTTAATATTCGATGGCACCATTGATATTGAAGACCAAGATAACGTGCAGCAACAGGTTAGCTCTGAAATAGAACGTGCGAAAAACACAGCACAAGCAAATCAACGCTGATGCAATACTGAGGTAGCACTATGCCGCATGTAAGAAAAAGCCGCGTTAGTAAGGTGCTAGCCTGGTTAGCCGTAATCAATATGGTACTGGCGATATTTTATGGAGTGAGTGTCGACCTGATAGAGGTTTATCACGGATTTATTCTGGCACTGCTTCTTATCGTTTTGAATGTATTGCAGGTCCTGATTTTAGTTTCTCAGCCAAAAGGTATGATTCAGTTACCCCAAGATATGTACTTGGTTTTGCCAGTGGTGTTTTGCAACATTTCAATGATTTTAGTGATAAGTCGTTATTTATCGACGGTTTAACTTGTTATCAGAGTTGACTCAGCCTTGGCGAGTTTCTTGTTCTCGGTTCCGGAAGTCTCTTAGATAAAACGCACAATGGATATCAAATTGAAAAGAGTTATAGTCAACAAACCGTTAAGATATTTGCTATACGCAACCCTGATTGGTTCGCTTTATTATTCATACCATATGTTAGATACATCAGAAGAAACACTTGCGTACGCTCGAGTGATGAATGTGTCTATAAAGAAGACATTTAACAAAGACCAAGCGTTATTGACGGTCCGGTTTACTGAGGAAGGAAATCTGGCTCAGTTTTGGGTTTCAGAAAAGCAAGCGAGAAGCTGCAATATTTATGATACTGCCGCAGTTAAAGTTGTGCCGTCTTTATCCAGACGTTTCACTCACTACGAGTTAGTTAACTGTTTTACGAATTAAAACTCTAATTGTATGAGTTTAATCTAGAAGCCAACTGAACTTTTTCGGTTGGCTTTTTGCTTTTTTGAGTTGAAAATCCGTTAACCCTGTATTTCTCTGCAACGTACCGAGTTCTACTTTTAAAGTTAACGCTTGTGCTCATTGTTTAACATGCAAAGGGCTTTCGTTTGTCTTCGTAGCAGCTTAGGATATGTTTTTGTCAAATACGTAAGTAAACCAAAAGGCATTTTGGCTATGGAAAGAACAACACAACTAAGTGCAGAAGTAGGGGCTTTACTTGCCCAGCATGGGCATGTGATGACTACTGCTGAATCTTGCACCGGTGGAGGGGTTGCTGCGGCAATTACCGATATTGCAGGTAGCTCAGGATGGCTGGATCGCGCCTTTGTTACTTATAGCAATGAAGCGAAAATGGAAATGCTTGGTGTGCACGCTCAGACATTAGAAGAGAATGGCGCAGTCAGTGAGCCAGTTGTGATCGAAATGGTTCAGGGGGCGCTTGGGCACTCAAATGCGACAATCGGCGTATCTATTAGCGGCATTGCCGGCCCAGGTGGTGGCAGTAAAGAAAAACCGGTCGGAACCGTGTGCTTTGCGTTCGCGGATAAGCAAGATTGGCTCTTGGTTGAAACCATGCACTTTGATGGTGACCGTGTAAAGGTAAGGGAACAAGCAGTGTTTCATGCACTAACTCGAATCCATCAGCATTTGGCTGAGAAAAATTAAAATTGCTCTAACCCATATGCGATAAGGTCTGGAGCAAAACAAGACGCAGAAACGCACAAATTTTTTTTATACAGGTGTGGACACTGTATGAATCAACAGTATAATGACTTGCATTGTTGAGCAGGTTATCTGCTTAAAAGAGTTTAATGACTATTCGTCGCCCAATGAAGATGAATAAATCGGAGAAAGTAATGGACGAGAACAAACAAAAGGCGCTCGCCGCTGCGCTAGGTCAAATTGAAAAACAATTCGGTAAAGGCTCAATCATGCGCCTTGGCGATAACCGCGCAATGGACGTAGAAACCATTTCAACGGGTTCTCTTTCTCTTGATATTGCTTTGGGTGCTGGTGGTTTACCAATGGGTCGTATCGTAGAAATCTACGGTCCGGAATCTTCAGGTAAAACAACGCTAACTCTGGAACTAATTGCTGCAGCACAGCGCGAAGGTAAAACTTGTGCGTTTATCGATGCAGAGCACGCTCTGGATCCTGTCTACGCTAAGAAGCTTGGCGTTGATATCGATGCGCTATTGGTTTCTCAGCCAGATACTGGTGAACAAGCGCTAGAAATCTGTGACGCGTTAGCACGTTCAGGTGCTATCGATGTTATGGTTGTCGACTCGGTTGCGGCTCTGACACCAAAAGCAGAAATTGAAGGCGAAATGGGCGACAGCCACATGGGTCTGCAAGCACGTATGCTTTCTCAGGCAATGCGTAAGCTAACAGGTAACCTGAAGCAGTCTAACTGTATGTGTATCTTCATCAACCAAATCCGTATGAAGATTGGTGTGATGTTCGGTAACCCAGAAACAACCACTGGTGGTAACGCACTTAAGTTCTACGCATCGGTTCGTCTAGATATCCGTCGTACTGGCGCAATCAAAGAAGGCGATGAAGTAGTCGGTAACGAAACTCGCATTAAAGTTGTTAAGAACAAGATTGCAGCACCATTTAAAGAAGCAAACACGCAGATCATGTACGGCCAGGGCTTTAACCGTGAAGGCGAACTTGTTGACTTAGGTGTGAAGAACAAGCTAGTTGAAAAAGCCGGTGCTTGGTACAGCTACAATGGTGACAAGATCGGTCAGGGTAAAGCAAACGCTTGTAACTACCTGCGTGAAAACCCAGAAGTGGCGAAGACTATCGACACGAAACTTCGCGAAATGTTGCTATCTCCAGCTTTAGCAGAAGCGCCAGAAGCGGGTGAAATGCCAGAGCAAAAAGAAGAAGAGTTTTAATCTATCTTGTAATTAGAGCTTATCTTGCTTTAAATGAATTATATCAAAGCCCTGCGATGCGGGGCTTTGTTGTATCTGTTAGATCTAAAGTGTCAAACGGAAGCTTAAAATCATCGTTTGTACAGGAAAAATAGGTTTAGGATCATCATGTACCAAAAGCGCCAAGCGCCAACTCTATCAAGTAAAGAAGCAGCAATTCATCTCTTAAGCCGACGCGATCACGGCCAGTACGAGCTGTATCAAAAACTGGCTTTAAAAGGATATGAAGAGGCTGACATCGAAGCTGCGATAAATTTCTGTCTGGATCATAACTATCTCGATGATTTGCGTTACGCCAAAAGCCAGATTCGCCAACATGTGTATAAAGGGCATGGCGAGCGCAGGATTAGGCAGGAATTAAACCAAAAGCGTGTGGCGGAATCTGTTATTGATGAAGCGATGGCAGAAGAGCCCCAAGATTGGTTTGAATTAGCGAGAATGGCGGCAGAAAAGAAGTTCAAAGGAGTGAAAGCTAAAGATCAGAAAGAGTACGCGAAACAAGTACGTTTTATGCAATACCGTGGTTATAGTTTTGATCAAATCAGCTATGCACTGAACTTTGACGAACATGATTAACCTTACTTAGATTGAGCGGAGCCTGGGCTCGTCAGAATTATTCTTTGTTTTTCCCTCAATTTCTTCTTCCAAAGCCTCTTTTCCTCAAGAAAACTAGTCGTAGCTGATTGCATGATCTACAATACGGCAAAATTCTAACTCGACTATTTTCAGGAAGAGCTGCATGTACATGAGCACTGACGAGGTTCGTAACTCGTTCCTCAAGTTCTTTGAGAGCAAAGGACACCAAATCGTAGAAAGTTCATCGTTAGTACCACATAACGACCCAACCCTGCTATTCACCAACGCAGGTATGAACCAATTTAAAGATTGTTTCTTAGGCTTGGAAAAACGAGCCTATACTCGAGCGACTACGGCTCAACGTTGTGTACGTGCTGGCGGTAAACATAATGACCTGGAAAACGTAGGCTTTACGGCTCGTCACCACACTTTCTTTGAAATGCTGGGTAACTTCAGCTTTGGTGATTACTTCAAAGAAGATGCGATTTCATTTGCCTGGGAATTTTTAACCGAAGTTCTTAAGCTGCCGACAGAGCGTCTATTGGTGACCGTTTACGAAACCGACGACGAAGCATTCGATATCTGGAACAAAAAAGTAGGTGTTCCGGCAGACCGCATTATTCGTATTGGCGATAAGAAAGGTGGCAAGCCATACGAGTCAGACAACTTCTGGCAAATGGGTGACACCGGTCCTTGTGGGCCATGTACTGAAATCTTCTACGATCACGGTGAGCACATCTGGGGCGGACGCCCTGGCACTCCTGAAGAAGATGGCGACCGTTTTATCGAGATCTGGAATAACGTATTCATGCAGTTCAACCGTCACGCAGACGGTACAATGGAGCCGCTACCAAAACCATCGGTAGATACTGGTATGGGTATTGAGCGTATTTCTGCAATCATGCAAGGCGTTCACTCAAACTACGAAATCGACGTTTTCCAAACGCTTATCAAAGCTGCTGCTGAAGTGATCGGTTACGATGACCTGTCTAACCAATCTCTACGCGTTATCGCAGACCATATCCGTTCATGCTCATTCCTTATCGTGGATGGTGTTATGCCTTCAAACGAAGGTCGTGGTTATGTTCTACGCCGTATTATTCGTCGTGCTGTTCGTCACGGTAACAAGTTAGGTGCGCAAGGTGCATTCTTCCATAAACTTGTTGGCGTACTGGCAGATGTTATGGGTACTGCCGGTGAGGAGCTTAAGCGTCAGCAAGCTGTAGTTGAAAAAGTACTTCGTATTGAAGAAGAAAACTTCGGCCGTACGCTGGAACGTGGTATGGCTATCCTAAATGAAGCGCTAGACAACTTAGACGGTAAAGAGCTGGACGGCGAAACAGTATTTAAACTTTATGATACCTACGGTTTCCCTGCTGACTTAACTAACGACGTTGCACGTGAACGTGAGTTCACCATCGACGAAGACGGTTTTGAAAAAGCGATGGAAGAGCAGCGTCAACGTGCGCGTGAAGCTGGCCAGTTTGGTACCGACTACAACGCTGCAATTAAAGTGGATGCTGAAACTGAGTTCTGCGGTTACGTAGGGACTAAAGGTTCTGGCTCAGTAGCAGCGATGTTCGTTGAAGGTAACGAAGTTGAGGCTCTGTCTGCAGGCGAAAAAGCGATCATCATCCTGGGTGAAACGCCTTTCTACGCTGAGTCAGGTGGTCAGTGTGGTGATACCGGCGTAATTCGTACTGAGTCTGGTGTATTCCGTGTTGAAGATACTCAGAAGCTGGGTAATGCGATTGCGCACCACGGTGTGATGGCTGAAGGTGTTCTGGCGAAAGGTGATGAAGTAGCAACAATCGTTGACGCTGAGCGTCGTGCGGCTATTTCTCTGAACCACTCTGCGACGCACCTGTTACATGCAGCTCTTCGTCAAGTGCTGGGTGAGCACGTTACGCAGAAAGGCTCTCTTGTGAAAGCTGACAGCCTACGTTTTGACTTCTCACACCTGGAAGCCGTAACGGCGTCTGAGCTTAAAGAGGTTGAGCGTCTGGTTAACGCACAGATCCGTCGCAACCATACTATCGAAACCAATATCATGGACATCGAGTCTGCGAAGAAGAAAGGTGCGATGGCGCTGTTTGGTGAGAAATACGATGATGAAGTTCGTGTTCTTTCTATGGGTGATTTCTCTACTGAACTTTGTGGTGGTATCCACGCTTCTAACACCGGTGACATTGGTCTGTTCAAGATCACTTCAGAAAGTGGTATTGCAGCAGGTATCCGTCGTATTGAGGCAGTAACGGGTGAGGGCGCACTAGACGCAATCGAAGCCCAGACAGCTAAGTACGAAGAAAAACTGGCTGAATCAGCTCAGAAGTCGAAAGCGCTTGAGAAAGAAATTCAAAAGCTGAAAGACAAGATGGCTGCAGCAGAAAGCGCAAACATCATGGGCAAAGCGGTAGAAGTTAACGGTACTAAAGTGCTGGTTGCTGCTCTGGAAGGTGCAGACAGCAAGAATTTGCGTACTATGGTTGACGACATCAAGAACCAGATGGGCTCCGGTGTTGTACTGCTAGCAAACATTACTGGTGATAAAGTTGGCCTGATTGCTGGTGTGACTAAAGATCTGGTTGGCAAAGTAAAAGCTGGTGAACTGGTTAAGATGGTCGCGGAACAAGTTGGTGGTAAAGGCGGTGGCCGCCCGGATATGGCGCAAGCTGGTGGTACTGACGTCGCAGCTCTGCCAGCAGCAATCAAAACTGTTCAGCCTTGGCTGGAAGAGCGCTTGTAATAAGTAATTTCCGCTCAATCAATGTTCTTTGATTGAGCTTAATTCCTTTACGTTAACCAAGTGGTTTAATTGGCTGGATATTAACCCGGTCATTTAGGCTGCTTGGTTTTTGTTGTAACTACCACTTAAATCTTTTTACAAAGAGGACAAGTGGTCCGAATGAGACTTTGGTCTTGGGAAGGTGAAGACTGGTGAAAAAGCCCCTTATCGTGCAAAAGTTTGGCGGAACCTCGATGGGTTCAATTGAAACAATCCATCAGGTTGCTGAACACATCATTAAGGCGAAAAATGATGGTAATCAAGTTGTTGTAGTTGTGTCTGCGATGTCAGGCGAAACAAACAGGCTTATGGATTTAGCTAAACAAGTAGATAGCGTTCCAACAGCCCGAGAACTTGATGTTTTGCTCTCTGCTGGTGAGCAAGTGTCGATGGCACTGCTGGCGATGACTCTGAATAAAATGGGTTTTCCAGCGCGTTCACTTACCGGAGCACAAGCGAACATTGTGACTGATAATCTACACAATGACGCGACGATTAAGCACATTGATACATCGAAAATTATGGCATTGCTTGAACAAGAGCAAATCGTCATTGTTGCAGGATTTCAAGGTGTGAATGACAATGGGGATATCACCACATTAGGTCGAGGTGGCTCAGATACGAGCGCTGTGACACTGGCAGGCGCATTGCGTGCTGATGAGTGTCAGATCTTTACCGACGTTGATGGTATTTATACTTGTGACCCACGTGTAGTGAAAACGGCTCAAAAAATGGCGGTCATTGATTTTCCTTCGATGGAAGCAATGGCGAGCCGAGGTGCTAAAGTATTACATCTACCTTCTGTGCAATATGCATGGAAGAATAGTGTACCGCTACGCGTGCTTTCTACATTTGATGTGAATGAAGGCAGCTTAGTTAAGGGGGAATCAGGCACTCAAGCCGTCTCTGGTATAGCTATTCAACGTGACCTTGCCATAATTGAAGTAGACAAAGAACATTTATCAAGTGCTACAAAGCAATGTCAAATGTTAGGTATCGACATCTGGAATGTGATCGAGGAAACAGAACGAACAGGTATCATGATAAAACAAGATACATGTGCCAAGTTTGAACTGGTGTTCAGAGATAAAATCCGCAATAGTGAAATGGTAAGCTTGTTGACCGCAGTAGGGCTTGAGGCCAATGGAATGGTAGAGCACGCATGCGATTTGTTGTCTCAGCAAGATATTGCGATCAATTTCAGCGCAACGAATGCACTCACTATGATGCTCGTATTATCTCCTGATTATGTGGATATGGCCGCAAACATTCTTCATGATGCTTACATTATGTCTGATGAGGCGTTAAATATTCAGCAAAAACATGTCTTAGTAGGATAATTTTCGATAACAAGGTTGTTTACGAAAATAGAGTTTTTGTTGGATAATAGCTTTATAGCAAGAAAACTTAGAGATTACTCAAGGAGCATAGAATGCTAATTTTGACTCGTCGCGTAGGCGAAACACTAATGATTGGTGACGAAGTAACTGTAACGGTTCTAGGCGTTAAAGGTAACCAGGTACGTATTGGCGTTAACGCTCCGAAGGAAGTATCAGTTCACCGTGAAGAAATTTACATGCGCATTCAAGCTGAGAAAGGTAACGGTAACGTTGCTTCAGGTAACTACTAAGCTATTTCTGTTTTGAGAGCTTAGTTTGAATAAAAAAGGCTAGCCCCAGGGCTGGCCTTTTTAGTTTTTGTTAAATTCCATTTTTAAGATAAGACTCTCTTTTCTCGTAATAATAGGGTGGTAAAGTTCGTTTAATAGTCACTTTGATTAAAACCGCATCGGTTAACTGCTTTTTGCGTTTTTTTCAAAGAAAGTGTTTGACTTATTTTTGGTAAAAAGTAATATGAGCCCCCGCAAGACGGTGAGGTGGCCGAGAGGCCGAAGGCGCTCCCCTGCTAAGGGAGTATGTGGTTTGTAGCCGCATCGAGGGTTCGAATCCCTCCCTCACCGCCATTCTTGCCTTGTTTGGGTTAGCGACCAAGCAAAGAACAAAGTGCGTCCTTAGCTCAGCTGGATAGAGTACCTGGCTACGAACCAGGCGGTCGGAGGTTCGAATCCTCCAGGACGCGCCATATTCTTTTACATTCTCTTTGATGATGTATTTGAGTATGAATAATGTGGTGAGGTGGCCGAGAGGCCGAAGGCGCTCCCCTGCTAAGGGAGTATGTGGTTTGTAGCCGCATCGAGGGTTCGAATCCCTCCCTCACCGCCATTTATTGACTTAGCAGTCAATTTTTTTTGTTCTTAAAGAAAATTAATGTGATATGTTTCACAAAAAAATGTGCGTCCTTAGCTCAGCTGGATAGAGTACCTGGCTACGAACCAGGCGGTCGGAGGTTCGAATCCTCCAGGACGCGCCACATTTCAAATAAGTCTGACTTTTTTGAATAAGAATTTAGGGTATTGCCCTGATATTGACTAAAGTTGATATCGAAGCTTGCGCGTCCTTAGCTCAGCTGGATAGAGTACCTGGCTACGAACCAGGCGGTCGGAGGTTCGAATCCTCCAGGACGCGCCACTAATTGAAGGGTATTGCCCTGATATTGATTTCCTAGTGTTAGGGAATTGATATCGAAAACTGCGCGTCCTTAGCTCAGCTGGATAGAGTACCTGGCTACGAACCAGGCGGTCGGAGGTTCGAATCCTCCAGGACGCGCCACTAATTGAAGGGTATTGCCCTGATATTGATTTCCTAGTGTTAGGGAATTGATATCGAAAACTGCGCGTCCTTAGCTCAGCTGGATAGAGTACCTGGCTACGAACCAGGCGGTCGGAGGTTCGAATCCTCCAGGACGCGCCACTAATTGAAGGGTATTGCCCTGATGTTGATCTCCTAGTGTTAGGGAATTGATATCGAAAACTGCGCGTCCTTAGCTCAGCTGGATAGAGTACCTGGCTACGAACCAGGCGGTCGGAGGTTCGAATCCTCCAGGACGCGCCACTAATTGAAGGGTATTGCCCTGATGTTGATCTCCTAGTGTTAGGGAATTGATATCGAAAACCTGCGCGTCCTTAGCTCAGCTGGATAGAGTACCTGGCTACGAACCAGGCGGTCGGAGGTTCGAATCCTCCAGGACGCGCCACTAATTGAAGGGTATTGCCCTGATTTTGATCTCCTTGTATTGGGAAGTTAATATCGAAAACTGCGCGTCCTTAGCTCAGCTGGATAGAGTACCTGGCTACGAACCAGGCGGTCGGAGGTTCGAATCCTCCAGGACGCGCCACTATTTCTTTGAAAAAAAGTTTGAAACCAAAAGATGAAAACCTCGCTCATGCGAGGTTTTTTTGTATCTGCGATTTTCCCAGCTCAATATCCGTACCTATTTATCCCGCTGTTATTAGCTTTGTAGTTTGTTTTTCAGTTTATGTGCATCCGCTTGAAACTAAGCGATTTATTTCCCTCATGTTATTGCCAAATGCTGTGATCTGGCCTAATTCTTTAACATCGTCATTTGACAGGGGAGATACGATGTTAAGGAAGAATTTAGCTGCACATGCCATTGGAGTGCTCTGTTTTTCGTCATTAGTCTACGGTGCTGAGGGAGATGACTTACCACAGCGCGCACAAACAGTAAGTGATGTTATAGACAAGCCAGGAGTACTGACTCCTAAAGGCCAATGGTCATTTGACTCCTCCTTCAGCTACACACAAAACTCTTCCAACAAAGTATCTGTCGTTGGGTACACAGTGTTACCAACGTTAATTATCGGCCGGATTGAAGTGAGCGATGCTGATCGTACGACATTGACGCTTGGCTTAACTGCCCGATATGGTGTGACGAACGCGACCGAGCTGGAGGTCCGCTTACCATATGTTTACAGAAACGATCAGGTGTCTACTCGTCCTATTCAGGATGGAAGCAGTGAAGTTGTGAATACAACTATGGATGGTGGAGGATTAGGGGACGTAGAATTAGCTGTTAGGCATCAGTTTAATTTCGACTCTGCACCCTACTGGATTGGCGGGGTCAGAGTGAAATCAAATACCGGCCGTTCTCCTTATGATGTCACTCTAGGGGATGACAGCACTTCATTTAGTGATGTATCAACGGGGTCGGGTTTCTGGAGCGTGGAGCCTAACATAACAATGATCCACCCTGTGGATCCTGCGGTGTTGTTTGCTGGCCTAAGTTATATCTATAACGTGGAAGATAATGTCTCGATCGGAGATACTGACGCTGACGTTGATTTAGGCGACACCATCTCTTTATCGGGGGGGATGGGGTTTGCGGTTAACCCAGATTTATCTTTTTCACTCGGATTAAGCCACAAGACCATCCTCAAAAGCAAAGTGAATGGCAGCACTTCTGATGAAGCCAAGCTACTCCAGCTGGATACATTCAGTTTCGGTGTCAATTACGCTTACAGTAAACGCTCTTCGGTTAATGTCAGCGCCCAGGCGGGACTAACGGATGATTCACCTGATTTCCAGTTGACTGTCCGGGTTCCTTTTAACCTTTAGTTGAAGTGGTTTAACAGTGCGTCTTCCAGTTGTTGATTCGCACGAATTTGTTGAATGACGCCGTCGACCTGGGCATCGATATCGACAAGTGTATTCAGGCCAATATTGCTGTTATCTGTTGTATTCTGAATGATATTAATAATGCTTGAATTAAGTAGTTCTGAGCTGACGATTTCTGGTTGCTGAGAGCCAGAAGTTTGAGGTGAGTTCGTTATATTGTCTCCGATGATGTTACCTTCACCTATTTGAATAATGTTCACTAAACTCTGATTCAACTGAGGGGTACCTGAATCCGAGGAGTCATTACTGGCAAAAACATTGGTTAAGTTGCCATTTTCTATGACTAAGTTAGCGATATTGGTACGGAATATATTTTCTCCATTGAGAAGTGCAGTGATGCTCAGTCCGATATTGATAGTGTAATCGTCAGCCACCTTAAATCCACCCCTGTAGATAGCCAGTTCGTTATCAGGCATAGGTTCCAGTTCGTTTAAGTTGAGCTCATCAGCGTTTGCACTTAACACAGGCAGTATCAGCGCAGGAATTAGCAACGAAAGTATGAGTACTGGCTTTTTTAAAAACATGTTATCCGCCTTAATGCTAATCTAATTTTCGCCTGCAGCAGGTAAAGTAATACTGAACACACCTAGAGAGTCTCTTGATACTCCCGTTTCAACCGGTGATTTATTGTATAGCGCAAATTTGTTGTCGTTTATAAAGCTGGAACGCCCCTTTTTTGCCTCATTGCGAATCAGTAAGACAATTCCCTGATAATGCTTCTGGAACTCTTCATACTTCATGATCATCGTCCCTCTTGATGGATCACCAAGAATGACAGAGTGATCGTTCATGCCACGAATAACGACAAAGTGCATATATCCGTCAAAGTTAACCAGAGTAATGCCCGGAACACCAAATTTACGAATTTTTTGTAAATCGATTTGGAAACCATCAGAGTTAAGCCCGACACTAGCTAAGTGTTTTTTCATATCCAGGAGAGAGAAACCTTTTTCTTTGATTTTCTCTTGGTCACCTTTGTCGTACATACTTTTGAATATGTCTTGTTCAGTGGACGGGGTTTGATAGTGATACGTGAGCAATGATGCCAGAGCCGCAGAACCGCAGCTGAAATCATATTGTTGACGAAAAACATCCCCAAACACAATCTCCTTGTAGCTTTTAACTGGTACGGAGTAATGTGCCCGGTGAGGAAGCAGTTCTAAAGAATTGGCTGATGCAGACACTGCTAGCATCAGCCAAATAAGTTTATGATTAAACTTCATATTATCTACTTGAGTGTCAGGTTAACGACGGTAGAGCTCTGGATGAGAACGTTATTACCGGTGTTTTGGATAACATTCGATAGTCCGGAACTGTCTGCGAACGCACCTGGTGACAGTACATTGTTTCCGCTTACGGTGTTATTAGCAACGTTGCCTGACGAATAACCATGAATATCAGATTCCGCATAGATGACATCAAGATCAATGTGAACATTTTGCCTTCCCCTTGCTTCGTCCATTTCTTCAATGCTTACCGCTTCGTCAGGTAACGTTAGCTCTTCAGCGTTTGCGAAGACAGCAACTATGATACCCAAGGTACACAGAACTAAACGCATCGCTTTCTCCTAAGCTAATCTACTCGGTAAATAGATTGGCATTGGTAGAGACTGCTTGTTGAATCAATGCATTACTACCAGAGCTTTGTGCCACTGTTGTAATACCAGAAGCCCCTTCCATACCGGACAGTTCATTATAAGTGCTAACAGTAAGCTCAGCAGATTCAGTTGGAGCATAAGTCACTGTAGTTGAGCTGACCTCACCCATGAGTTCTGCACTGGCAATAACGGTATCATTATCGACTGAGATCGTATTGTAGCTATCTGCGGTATATGTGCTGTTATCCGAGTTATCAGAGTTGTCGGAGTTATCTGCGGTGTAAGTGCTGTTATCCGAGTTATCCGAGTTATCCGAATTGTCGGAGTTGTCAGAGTTATCAGCGGTGTAAGTGCTGTTATCTGAGTTATCCGAGTTATTAGAGTTGTCGGAGTTGTCAGAGTTGTCCGAATTATCCGAGTTATCTGCGGTATAAGTGCTGCTATCGGAATTATCACTGTTATCCGAGTTATCCGAGTTATCACTGTTATCAGAGTTGTCGGAGTTATCTGCGGTATAAGTACTGCTGTCCGAGTTGTCGCTATTATTACTGTTGTCAGTAGTAGTAGAGGCAGTGCTGTTGTCCGAGTTGTCGCTACTATTGCTGTTGTCGGTAGTAGTAGAGGCAGTGCTGTTGTCCGAATTGTCGCTACTATTGCTGTTGTCAGTAGTAGTAGAGGCAGTGCTGTTGTCCGAGTTGTCGCTGCTATTGCTGTTGTCAGTCGTAGCAGTGGCAGTGCTGTTGTCGGAGTTGTCGCTACTGTTGCTGTTGTCAGTAGTGGTAGTGGCAGTGCTGTTGTCCGAGTTGTCGCTACTGTTGCTGTTGTCAGTGGTGGTAGTGGCGGTACTGTTGTCGGAGTTGTCACTACTGTTGCTGTTGTCAGTGGTAGCAGTGGCAGTGCTGTTGTCGGAGTTGTCGCTGCTGTTGCTGTTGTCAGTAGTGGCAGTGGCAGTGCTGTTATCCGAGTTGTCGCTACTATTGCTGTTGTCAGTAGTGGCAGTGGTAGTGCTGTTGTCCGAGTTGTCGCTGCTATTGGTGTTATCAGTAGTGGTAGTGGTGGTACTGCTGTCAGAGCTGTTAGCGCTATCTTGCCATTGATTGTTGCCTTCGCCATCTCCAACATTGTTATCTGCAAATGCGTAGCCACTTAACAGAAGGGTGGTTACTGCAATTGCTAGCCCTGTTTTTCTGAAACTCATGGTTTGTACTCCGTTTCCGGTTAGTCCTTAAAAAGTGTACTGCTCTCATGTGTTACTTCTTGGCGTCTCCTTAATTGTTCGAAAGGAGTACGAGAAGCGCTGAAATTATAAGAAAGGATCACTGCTTGAAATTCTTACTAGTGAGAATATTGACGGTAGACAGAGGGGAGAATTTAAGACATTTCGGTAACATCTTAAAAAATAATTTGTAATCATTAAGTTAATCGGCTTGAGAGCAGAAGTACCCAACGAGTATGAAATAAAAGCTATCTAAAGGATTAATTAGTATGAAGCGAAAGTATAAATTAACTACTCGGAGTGAGGCTGACTGATATGAGTTTTAATTTGTTTTTACAAGGGTAGCTTTAAAAACAGCGTGTTAAAGGTTTGTTTATAGATTGTTTCTAGTTGGGTTGCTGAGTTTATTAGTACCTTGTAAGGTAAATTCTTTTCAATAAGAAACCTTGTTCTCATACTCAGCTGCTATATTTTTCCTATTACAAATACGCTCAAGTTTACAAATCACTCGAGGTACCGCCCTGATATGCAGTAATCAATAACTGGGGGCAGTAAAAATGGTGAAAAGAATGAGAACCAAGCACGTTATCTTGCTTGCGGAAAAAAGTCTCCAAAGCAGTTTGATCGAGAAGCAACTGTCGTCTATTCCAAATGTTAATGTACAAACCTTATTGCCAGAAGAGGTTGTATGCCGTAGTCACACTTTAACTGTTGACCTAGTTTTTGTTGAATATGATTTTATGCGTCAGCATGAGTCTCGAGGGACTTTACCCGCTTTTGATTTGTTCGATTGGCCTTTATTGATTCACAATGTACCAACGGGATCAATACAGACTGATCTTTTTAAATGGAAGCTCCTAAAAGGAGTTCTTCTGAAAAACGCATCAGTCGCTCATATAACTGAGGGGGTCGAGTACATATTAGACGGAGGTTTATGGTTACCAAGAGTTTATTTAGAAAGAATGGTCTGCCACTACCGACACTCAAGCATGGTACAAGATCGCGACTATGATGACCTTACCAGTCGTGAACGTCAGATATTAGAATTACTCGCTCATGGTATTTCAAATCAGCAGATAGCATCCCAGCTGTTTTTATCTGAGAGTACGGTAAAGAGCCATATCTACAAGCTTTACAAAAAGCTCGATGTTCATTCTCGGCATGATGCAATAAAAATGACGAAGGTGGATGGGAGGCTAACCGCTCAGTAGAGAATTAAGCTATTAATATAATTGGATTCTTTCTGCTACGCCGATCGGAGCCTGTCTCAAAAGAACGAACTGTCATTGAGGTGGGTTCTTATACTCCGTCTAACGATTTCGTATTCCATTCATTAGTTGATAACAGATTGTTTTTTTAATGTTATTTAATTGTTTTGTGTCTCTTTTTTAAACCTTAATCGCAATTTTCACACACTCTTTCTACTACCCTGACTACGGATTAATCAGTGACTTTTTCCTACAGCTTGCACGCGAAGTGTGACCTGGGTGGTGAATAAATGATCATTCGTAGGGGTTTATACCAACCTTCCTTAAACAAAATTGACAAAATTTAACCAATCGAGATAATCCATTGGTCGGGATTTATCACTAATAAAGTTCTGCATTTGTCAGGATGACAAAGAAAGGAAGCAACATGATTAATATAGGAAGCCTGCTAGTAGATGCGGCCACCCTCATGATTACGGGGATGGCGGTCGTATTTATTTTCCTCACAATTCTTGTATATCTCGTTCGGCTAATGTCGAAACTAGTGCCAGAAGAAGTACTAGAGCCGATCGCTGCACCTAAAACAAAAACAAATATTCAATCAACCTCTTCAGCTGTTAGTCCACAAGTCGTGGCGGCGATCTCAGCTGCGATTCATAAACATCGCGCCTCTGTCGTCAAGTAGCCGAAATAGGATTAAAAAGGAGTTTAATAGTATGTCTAAACCACTAGCTATTACTGATGTGGTTCTTCGAGATGCCCATCAATCATTGTTTGCTACGCGCATGCGTATTGAAGATATGCTGCCGATTGCAGCTGAACTGGATAAGATTGGATACTGGTCTTTAGAGACTTGGGGTGGAGCAACCTTTGACTCTTGTATTCGATTCCTAGGGGAAGATCCTTGGGAGCGCTTACGAGAGCTGAAGAAAGCGATGCCTAATACACCGATGCAAATGCTACTGCGTGGTCAAAACCTTTTAGGATACCGCCATTATGCCGACGATGTAGTAGAGAAGTTTGTTGAACGTGCCCATGCAAACGGTATGGATGTTTTCCGTATTTTTGATGCTATGAATGACGTGCGGAACTTCCAGAAGGCCGTGAAAGCAACAGTGGATGTTGGTGCTCACGCCCAGGGTACGCTGTCTTACACAACCAGCCCTGTACATAATGCTGATACCTGGGTTGACTTAGCGAAACGACTTGAAGATTTAGGTTGTCACTCTTTATGTATTAAAGATATGTCAGGTCTGTTGAAGCCGTACGAAGCGGAAGAGTTAATCACACGCATTAAAGCTTCTTGTGATGTTCCGCTGGCACTGCACTGTCATGCTACAACCGGTCTGTCCACGGCTACGGCTGTGAAAGCAGTTGAAGCGGGTATAGACATTCTTGATACTGCCATTTCATCCATGAGCAGCACTTACGGTCACACCCCAACAGAAACTGTGGTTGCAATGCTGCAAGGGACTGAGCGTGATACCAACTTGAAACTGGAAGAGATTGAGCCAATTGCCGCTTACTTCCGTGAGGTTCGTAAGAAATATGCCAAGTGGGAAGGGCAGTTGAAAGGTGTAGACTCACGTATTTTGATTGCTCAGGTTCCAGGTGGAATGTTAACTAACATGGAAGGTCAGCTTAAAGAGCAAGGTGCTGCTGATCGTATTGATGAAGTGTTAGAAGAGATCCCTCGCGTTCGTGAAGATCTTGGCTTTATTCCATTGGTGACTCCGACATCACAAATCGTTGGTACTCAGGCTGTGATCAATGTTCTTACCGGCGAGCGCTATAAGAGCATAACCAAAGAAACAGCAGGTCTGTTGAAAGGTGAATATGGTGAGGCCCCTGCTGCTGTCAATGCTGAGCTGCAAGCTAAAGTGCTTGAAGGTAAAGAGCCGATCACGTGTCGTCCGGCCGATCTGCTCGAAGCTGAAATGGAGACGCTGACGGTTGATTTGATGGACAAAGCACAGGCAGAAGGTATTAAGCTGGCAAGTGAGCGAGTTGATGATGTACTGACGTATGCACTGTTCCCTCAAGTTGGCCTGAAGTTCCTGAAAAACAGAGGCAATCCGGAAGCCTTTGAACCAGCTCCTACTATAGAAGCAGCGAAACCTGCGGCAACTGCGCCTGTAGCTCAGGCTGCTGGTGGTGTAGAAACTTACAGCGTTCGTGTTGATGGCCAGGTTTATGATGTGGAAGTTGGCCCGCAAGGTGAGCTGACATCTGTAACACCATCATCTGCACCAGCAAAACAGACAGCTCCTGCTGCGCCAGTGAGCGCTTCCGCTGAACTGGTACCAGCACCTCTTGCAGGCAACATCTTTAAAGTTAATGTTCAGCTGGGCGCTGAGGTTGCTGAGGGGGATGTCTTGCTGATCCTTGAAGCGATGAAGATGGAAACAGAAGTACGTGCTGCTCGTGGTGGTATCGTTCAGGAGTTGAACGTTAAAGAAGGTGATGCCGTGACCGTCGGTTCTCCTCTTCTTAGCCTGGCGTAAGGGAGTATCATGGACGGATTGATGACCCTGTGGTCAGAGACAGGGATCGCTAACTTTGAGTTTGGCCAAATTTGTATGATGCTGGTCGGTTGTACTCTGCTGTTCTTAGCGATCAGAAAGGGCTTTGAACCCTTGCTTCTACTTCCTATCGGGTTTGGCGCTATTTTGGCTAACATTCCCAACGCTGGCTTCACTGAGCCGGGTGGTTTGTTGTACTACGTGTATTACATCGGGATCGAGACGGGCGTTTTCCCGCTATTGATCTTTATGGGCGTTGGTGCGATGACGGACTTCGGAGCTCTGATTGCGAATCCAAAAACGCTTTGGTTAGGTGCCGCTGCGCAATTTGGTATTTTTGCAACGCTGTTTGGCGCGATTTTACTGAACTATGTACCGGGCATGGAATTTAGCATGGCCGATGCATCGTCAATCGCGATTATCGGTGGCGCTGATGGTCCGACAGCTATTTTCCTGGCAAGTAAACTGTCTCCGGATCTGCTTGGTGCTATTGCAGTAGCTGCGTACAGTTATATGGCGCTGGTACCGATTATCCAACCACCAATCATGAAGGCTTTGACGACGAAAGAAGAGCGTCAGGTAAAAATGGCTCAACTGCGCCATGTGGGTAAATGGGAAAAGGTTATTTTCCCGCTCGCTGTACTCCTGATGACCATTCTGTTCTTACCTTCAGCGACGCCATTAGTCGGGATGTTCTGTCTTGGTAACTTGATGCGTGAAGCGGGTGTTGTGGATCGTCTGTCGAAAACAGCACAGAACGAGCTTATCAATATGGTTACGATCTTCCTCGGTCTAGGTGTTGGTTCTAAGCTACAGGCTGATAAGTTCTTGAACTTAGAAACGCTGGGTATCTTAGCTCTGGGTGCGGTAGCATTTAGTATTGGTACCGCAGCGGGGGTTCTGATGGCGAAGTTGCTGAACAAGTTCTCGAAAGAAGACATCAACCCGCTGATTGGTGCTGCTGGTGTATCTGCAGTGCCGATGGCAGCACGGGTAGTAAATAAGGTTGGCTTGGATGCAAACCCGCAAAACTTCTTGTTGATGCATGCTATGGGGCCAAATGTGGCTGGTGTTCTTGGTTCGGCAGTTGCTGCTGGTATCCTCCTTGCCTTGGTAGGGTAGATCTTTGTAACACGTAAATCCTACGTTTGTGCTGGAGATAAAATTATCCACTAAAATACGTAGCAGCCATTAACTTCATCAAACAAAATGGTTTATAGTCAAAGGGATGCTTCGGCATCCCTTTTTTTATCTCTAAGGAAATGGGTTATGGATCATAAACAGATTGTCATCACTGAATTTGGCGACGTAAACGTACTTGCAGTTCAACATGCACCGACACCAACACCAAAAGTAGGAGAAGTCTTGGTTAAAGTCTTTTTCTCTGGTGTGAACCCTATCGATGTAAAGACGCGAGCCGGGCTTGGTTGGGCTGCTGCTCAGAATAAAGACAAGTTACCGTGGGTTCCGGGTTATGACATTTCCGGAGAGGTCGTCTCCTGTGGTGAGCAGACATCCCAATTTGCTGTCGGAGATAAAGTGGCTGGTTTTATTGGCTTCCCGGTAAAAGGTGGTGGTTACAGTCAGTATGTGTGCGTACCTGAATCAGAGCTAAGCCACGTTCCAAGTAATGTAACGTTAGATTCTGCAGCCGTACTTCCTCTCGCTGGCCAAACAGCAGTTCAGGCCTTGAGTAAAGCCAATGTCACCGAGAGTGATCGTGTGCTAATTCTTGCCGGGGCTGGTGGCGTAGGGCATATCGCAGTGCAACTGGCAGTAGCAAGCAAAGCGGAAGTCTTTACAACTTGCAGCGAACGAAATGTGGATTTTCTCTCGTCATTTGGCGTGCATGCAGTGAACTATCAGTTAGGGCCAGTGTCAGAACGTGTTGAAGATATAGATGTTTTGATTGATTTAGTAGGTGGCGATGCTGCGCTGGACGCTCTCAAATGTTTAAAACCTAGCGCACGAGTTATCACCGTGCCGACGATTACCGCCGAAATGATTTGTGATCAGGCGAAACAGTTAGGTATAGAAGCAAGTGGCATGTTAGTTGAGCCTGCACCGGAGCAGCTAGACTCTTTGATGTATATGGCTGATGTCGGATTACTAAAGCCAGAGGTGCAACACATCTACCCGATGAATGAAGTTATCGCAGCGCACGAACAAGTGGAATCTGGGCGAACCAGAGGCAAGGTATTGCTTGATATGACATGCTAGAAGCATTCAATGCCAGTTTTGAAAACTTAGCACACTGGTTTTCTGATTCCGCATTGTGGGTGCTTTTCATGACTGGCTTTCTCAGTGCCACCTTGTTACCGGGTGGCTCTGAGGCAGGCTTGATTGCCACACTCTCTTTAAATCAATATTCCATCTCTTCCGTAATTCTCGTCGCCACAATAGGCAATACTTTAGGTGGTTTAACTAACTACTGGCTTGGATTATGGATTCCAAATAAAACCCAGCAAGACAAACATGGCCACATGGCGTTAAATTGGCTATCTAAATATGGTTACTGGGCTTTATTTTTCAGCTGGTTACCTGTTGTGGGTGATCCGTTGTGTTTAGCGGCAGGATGGTTAAGGATGAAATTTCTGCCATGTCTAATACTCATATTTTTTGGAAAGGCCGCTAGATATAGCCTTCTGGCCGCCATCTATCTCGGATTATTTTAAGGAAAAGTACATGAGAATGTTTTGGGTTGGCGCGTGCTCACTTATTGTGATCACGGGCTGTGCATCACAAGCCCCGGTTTCATCGCTGCCTGACGGGGTCACTTTCGTTGAATCATCAAAAGCAGAAGAAGGCAAAGTTAAAATCCCATACCAGAAATATAAACTTGATAATGGGCTGACCGTCATTCTGGCGCCAGAAGACTCCGACCCGCTGGTTCATGTGGATGTGACTTACCATGTTGGCTCTGCTCGTGAAGAAATCGGTAAGTCTGGATTCGCGCACTTCTTTGAGCACATGATGTTCCAGGGCTCTGAGAACGTAGGTGATCAAGAGCATTTCAAAATCATTACTGAGGCTGGTGGTACGTTAAATGGCACGACCAACCGAGACCGTACGAATTACTTTGAAACCGTACCTGCTAATCAACTAGAAAAAATGCTCTGGCTGGAGTCCGATCGCATGGGATTCCTGCTTGATGCGGTGTCGCAGCATAAGTTTGAGATTCAGCGCTCAACGGTTAAAAACGAACGTGCCCAACGTTATGATAATCGCCCTTATGGGCTGGTCTGGGAGCGTATATCTGAAGCGCTATATCCAGAAGGTCACCCTTATTCATGGCAAACCATTGGGTATGTGGAAGACTTAGATCGCGTTGATGTGAACGATCTTAAAGCTTTCTTCCTACGCTGGTACGGACCGAATAACGCGACCCTGACTATAGGTGGTGATCTTGATGTTGAGCAGACTCTGAACTGGATCAATAAGTACTTCGGCTCAATCCCGCGTGGCCCCGAAGTAGAAAACGCACCAAAGCAGCCTGCTAAACTGAGCGAAAGTAAATTCATTACTTTAGAAGACCGAATTCAGCAGCCAATGGTGATGATCGCATGGCCAACCACTTACAGTGGCGAAGAGAGCCAGGCGTCACTTGATACCTTAGCTGAAGTTCTTGGTGGTGGCACTAATAGCATGTTGTACCAAGATCTTGTCAAAACCCAGAAGGCTGTGGATGCAGGCTCATTCCATAGTTGTTCTGAGCTGGCTTGTGCTTTCTATGTTTATGCGATGGGAGATTCTGGTAGTAAGGGTGACCTCTCTAAGCTTTATGATGAAGTCATGCAGTCTTTGACTCAGTTTTCCGAACAGGGTGTAACAAACGAGCGTCTTGAGCAGCTAACAGGTAAAGCTGAAGCAGATGCGATTTTTGCTCTGGAAAGTGTTCAGGGTAAAGTGACACAGCTAGCATCTAATGAGACCTTCTTTGGCCAGCCGGACTTGATTGAGAAACAGCTGGAGCAAATTCGTGCGGTAACGCCAGACTCAGTCGATAAAGTCTATCAAGACTTTATTCAGGGTAAATCTAAGGTAACCTTAAGCGTTGTACCAACCGGAAAAACAAATCTGGCGGTCAAGTCTGCGACGTTCGTGACACCAGAACGCACGTTGCCAGAATATAAAAAGATTACTGATGATCAACTTGCTTATCGTGTTGCCACTGACGACTTTGATCGTTCCGTACAGCCACCTGTTGGTGAGCCGGTAAAAGCAACGATGCCTGATTTGTATGAAGTTCAGTTTGACAATGGTTCTGAACTTTTAGGCACTGTGAGCAGTGAAACGCCAACCGTTATGATGCAATTCAGTCTGCCTGCTGGTACACGCTATGTTGAGAAAGGTAAAGAAGGATTGGCGCAATTAACTGCCTCAATGCTTCAGGAAGGCACAACCAAGCGCAGTATGGAAGAAATCCATGCTGAGCTGGATAAGCTAGGAAGCTCGATATCTGTCGGTGCGTCTGGTTACACGACAAACATCAGTGTTTCAGCCCTAGAGAAAAACTTAGAGCCAACCCTGAAGATCGTTGAAGAAATGTTGTTATCACCAGCGTTCAAGCAAGAAGATTTTGACCGCGTCAAAGAACAGGCTCTGGAAGGGTTGGTGTATGAGCATCAAAGCCCGAGCTGGATGGCTTCACAAGCTAGCCGCCAGGTACTTTACGGAGATTCGGCATTCGCTCGTCCTAAAGACGGTACTATGTCCGGAATGAAAGCACTTACCTTAAATGACGTTCGTGACTTCTACGCGTCACACTACACGCCGCATGGCGCTCAGATCGCGGTTGTAGGCGATGTTAGTAAGCAGGATATCGAGAATAAACTGGCATTCTGGGCGAACTGGCAGGATGAAGCGGCTCCGAAGTATGTACCGCAAACTATCCCCGAGTTAGGTAAACAAAAAATTCATCTTGTTGATAAGCCGGGTGCACCACAAAGTGTTGTTATGATGGTTCGTCAGGGGATACCATACGATGCGACTGGGGAGTTTTTCCTTGGCCAGCTGTCGAACTTTAACTTATCAGGTAACTTCAACAGCCGTATTAACCAAAACCTGCGTGAAGACAAAGGTTACACATATGGTGCCTATGGTTACTTTTCCGGTAGCCCTGAGACGGGCTCAGTGGTATTTACTGCCCAGGTACGTGCGGATTCAACGGTTGCTTCTATCATAGAGATAGAAAATGAACTGAATGAGTTCTCTCAATCTGGTATGACTGATGATGAACTGACTTTTATGCGTCAGGCTGTCGGACAAAAAGATGCACTGAAGTATGAGACTCCGACCCAAAAGGCGGCGCTCATCAGTAATATTTTTGAATACAACCTGGATAAAGACTATCTTCAACAGCGAAATGCTATTGTCGAAAAAGTGGATAAGCAAACACTAAACTCTCTGGCACAAAAATGGTTTGATCCAAGTGACTATCAAATCGTCGTTGTCGGGGATGCGAAATCACTTCGTCCTGAGCTAGAAAAGTTAGGGAAAGACGTAGAAGAGCTTGAAATCATTCGATAGAGTACATATCTAATAGCGGAGAGTTCTCTCTCCGCTATTCATCCAGATAAGTGACTTTTTAAGGGGCACTTATCTAGATGAATAAATAATCAATAACTTAGCTTTCACTTGTCTTAATGGATAAGTGTCCTGCTCCTAATATAAGCGAACCTCATTTTGACTGATTTTGCTGCGCGACTGGAAAAAGTTGCATCAAACCCCGAAGTATTCAAGCAGTTTGGACGTGGTGTTGAGCGAGAAACTTTGCGCTATTGTCAGGATGGACGTCTTGCAACCTCGTCTCATCCAGAGGGGCTGGGGTCAGCGTTCACGAACCAGTGGATCACCACTGATTTCTCTGAGTCATTATTAGAATTCATTACTCCGGTTTCTCATGATATTCCAGAGCTTATGGCGCAACTGAAAGACATACATCATTTTACTCAGACGAAAATGGGTGATGAGAAGATGTGGCCTCTTTCTATGCCTTGCTACGTTGGCAGTGAAGATGATATCAACCTTGCTCAGTACGGCAGTTCTAATTCTGCGCGCATGAAAACGTTATACCGAGAAGGGCTAAAGCGCCGTTACGGCAGTTTGATGCAAATCATCTCGGGCGTGCATTTCAACTTCTCATTTCCTGAGTCATTTTGGGATGCGCTGTATGGCGAGCAAGATGATAAAGCTCGTCAGGAAACAAAGTCTGACGCTTATTTCGCTCTTATCCGCAATTACTACCGCTTTGGCTGGATGATCCCGTACTTCTTTGGAGCGTCTCCGGCATTATGTGGTTCTTTTATTCAAGGTCGTAAAACGAATTTACCGTTTGAGAATATAGGTGGAACACTATACCTGCCAAAATCGACATCGCTGAGACTGAGTGATCTTGGCTACACCAATAGTGCGCAAAGTTCGTTAAAGATCGGTTTCAATAGTATTGACCAGTACCTGGAAGGCTTGAATGACGCTATTCATCGACCATCTGAAGAGTTCGCTAAAATCGGTGTGAAAGTAGATGGCGAACATCGCCAGCTTAACTCGAATATCCTTCAAATTGAAAATGAGCTGTATGCACCTATTCGTCCGAAACGTGTGGCGAAAAGTGGCGAGAAACCATCACAAGCTTTAAGCCGTGCCGGCGTTGAGTATATTGAAGTCCGCTCTCTGGACGTGAACCCGTTCAGTTCTGTAGGGATTACACAAGAGCAGGTTCGCTTCCTTGATCTGTTCCTGACTTGGGCAGCTTTATCTGATTCTGACCCGATGGATAATTGTGAATTAGAATGTTGGCGTGATAACTGGAATAAAGTCATTATATCAGGCCGAGAAAAAGGTCTGATGCTTCAGATAGGCTGTCAGGGTGAACGCCTGTCTCTGCAAGACTGGGCACACCGAGTATTTGCAGAGCTTCGTCAAATTGCTGAAGCGATGGATGCAGCTATTGGGGAGCGTGCTTATCAGGAGGTTTGCGATAAACTGGCAACTTGGATAGATAACCCTGAGTTGACTATTTCCGGGCAGTTGCTGGAGCTAACCAAAGAGTTAGGGGGCTTAGGCAAAGTAGGTTGTTCGCTGGGAATGAAGCATCGTGAAGACAACCTCAACCACAGTTACCAATACTACTCGCAAGAGGTAATGGAACAGGAAGTTGCAGATTCAGTCGAAAAGCAGAAGAAAGCAGAGCTAAGTGATACATTGGGTTTTGACGACTTCCTGAAAGACTATTTTGCTTACTTAAAGTAAGGACTGGGTGGAATTGAATACTAAGCCTGTAGTCGTTTCTCTGTTAGGCAGTGCGTTGCTCGCTGGGTGTGCAACAGCACCACCAAAGCAGCAAGAGAATCTCTGTGAGATATTCCGAGAAAAATCTGGCTGGTATGATGACGCTAAAGATATGGAAGAGGAGTGGGGCACTCCGATCCATGTCGCGATGGCCTTTATCAAGCAAGAGAGTAGCTACCGCCACGACGCGAAACCGCCCAAAGATTACGTGCTTGGTTTTATCCCCTGGGGACGAGTCAGCAGTGCGTATGGTTACGCTCAAGCGCAAGATCCCGCCTGGGATGATTTTCAGAATTCAACGGGGCACGGTGGATCACGTACTAACTTTGACGACTCTGTGATGTTTGTCGGTTGGTATACCCATGAGACCCGTCGCCAGCTTGGCATTTCTTTATGGGATCCCTATAACCAGTATCTCGCCTATCATGAAGGGAGAGGTGGTTATAAACGCGGTACTTATAAGAGAAAGCCAAGTTTAGTGAAAGTTGCAAGACGCGTAGAGCAAACCGCAAAGAATTATGGCTGGCAGCTAAAACAATGTCGTCAGGAATTAGAAGACAACAGCGGCTGGTTCTTTTAACCCTATTCGTTTAGTAGGGAAATGAACATAACAATCAATACCGACAGGTGTTGGAATTACAATCAGGAGAGATGTAATGCCTTTACTCGATAGTTTTACCGTGGACCACACACGTATGAGCGCACCAGCGGTGCGAGTTGCGAAAACCATGCAAACCCCAAAAGGGGACACGATTACAGTGTTTGATTTGCGCTTTACGGCACCAAATAAAGATATTCTGTCGGAGAAAGGTATTCATACATTAGAGCACCTGTATGCGGGCTTTATGCGTAATCACCTAAATGGCGATAGTGTAGAGATCATTGATATCTCTCCGATGGGATGTCGTACCGGTTTTTACATGAGTCTGATTGGTACGCCTTCAGAGCAGCAAGTCGCTGATGCCTGGATTGCTTCGATGGAAGATGTGCTGAAAGTAGAAAGCCAGAATAAAATTCCAGAGCTTAATGAATACCAGTGTGGTACGGCTGCGATGCACTCACTAGATGAAGCCAAGCAAATTGCGAAAAATATTCTTGATGCAGGTGTGTCAGTGAATAAAAACGATGAATTGGCTTTGCCAGAATCAATGCTGAAAGAGCTACGCATCGATTAAGTTTATTTTAGTTTTTCAAAGTTATTCAAAAAGAGCCTGACATTGTCAGGCTCTTTTTTGTTCATTGATGTGTTAGTTACTGCTCTTTTTCTTTTTTGGAAAAACACGAACTAATTTAATTCGGTTTTCCTCAATCTCGACGATCTCCATCGGGTGTCCGGATACGTGCACGCTAAGGTGACTCTCGGGAATATGTTCTAAATGTTCTAGGATTAACCCGTTAAGCGTTCTGGGGCCGTCAGTTGGCAGATGCCATTTTAGACCTTTGTTGATATCACGAATGTTTGTGCTGCCTTCAATCAAGAAGCTGCCATCGCCTTGCGGGCTGATTTCATCGGATAAGCTTGGCGAGATTGACGTCGTAAATTCACCGATGATCTCTTCCAGAATGTCTTCTAATGTTATTAAGCCAATAATATCGCCATATTCGTCAACAATAAGGCCAATACGCTGCTTGTTACGTTGGAATTTCAACATCTGTACGTTGAGCGGTGTGCCTTCCGGAATGTAATACACTTCATCGGCAGCACGTAGCAGCGTCTCTTTATTGAATTCATTCTTCTCGAGCATTAGGCGGTATGCCTCGCGCAAACGGAGCATGCCGACAACTTCATCGATCTGATCCCGGTAAAAGACGATGCGTCCGTGTGGAGAGTGCGTCAATTGGCGAACAATGGATTTCCAGTCGTCATTGATGTCGATACCGGTAATTTCGTTACGTGGCACCATAATGTCGTTTACGGTGACATGCTCCAGATCCAGAATGGAGACCAGCATATCCTGGTGACGGCGAGGGATAAGACCACCTGCTTCGTTAACTACTGTACGCAGTTCTTCTGAACTAAGGTGATCTTCTACAGTGTGATCCGCTTTAACGCCAAGCAAGCGAATAAAGCCATTGGTAATGAAGTTAACTAACAGTACCAGCGGAGAAAGCACCTTCATCAGAATAGATAACAAGATGCTGCTGGCATAAGATACGCGCTCTGGGTATAGAGCAGCGATAGTTTTTGGTGTGACCTCGGCAAATACCAGTACAACCATAGTCAGAGCACCGGTTGCAATCGCAACCCCCATATCCCCATACAAGCGCATACCGATAATGGTCGCGATCGCAGAAGCGAGAATATTCACGAGGTTGTTGCCGATAAGAATAAGACCAATCAGACGATCTGGACGATCCAATAGTTTTTCAACACGCTTGGCACCTTTGTGGCCATTTTTGGCTAAGTGCTTTAAGCGATAACGGTTCAGCGACATCATCCCTG
The DNA here is from genome assembly GCF_905175385.1 of Vibrio sp. B1FLJ16. NCBI lineage: Bacteria > Pseudomonadati > Pseudomonadota > Gammaproteobacteria > Vibrionales > Vibrionaceae > Vibrio > Vibrio sp. B1FLJ16. Next base: position 2,463,270 of record NZ_HG992749.1, on the reverse strand, counting down.
TTTCTGAACCGGAAAAGTAACCTGATATGACGATAAGACACGCGAGTAGCGCAAATAAGATACCCGTAGATATGTCGTCCAAAACGTTGCTGTTCCTTGTAAGTTTTTGTCTTTTTAATAGCTTTATAAAGCTGCTAAATCATAGAATGTTGGTACTGTATTTGATTTCTCTTTGAATATAAAGGGATCTTATTGGCGTTAGCTTAAAATGATCTCTCTGACAAAGCGGCTACCAAAATACGCCAGTGTCAACAAAGTTGCCCCTGCAACTGCAAACCACGTTACTTTTCTTCCGCGCCAACCCTGTTTGTAATGTCCCCAGAGCAATATCGAATAAACTACCCAGGCGATAAAAGAAAGAATTGCCTTGTGTGCTTTTCCCTGTGCAAACATATCGTGAACAAATACATAGCCTGTAATTAGCGTAGCAGTTAGCAGTAAGTTACCAATTAAAATGATTTTAAATAATTGGCGCTCGACCATTAGCAAGGGGGGCAAATTAGGATTTATCGCTAACGCCTTTTTGGCTTTCAGTTTGCTATCGAGCCAGGCAAGCTGTAGTGCGTAAAGAGCCCCAATAGTTAATGTGGCGTAGGAAAACAGCGCTAAGGAAATATGAATAAGTAGCTTTGGATCGGTTTCCAGATGTTTGATGAATGTGCTTGGAAGAAATGTTGCAGCGGTCAAGTTTATGGTAGCAAAGCTGTAAACGACAGGCAGTAAGAACCATAGCCGGTTTTTTAACATTGCGACACTCATTACCAGAGAGATAATAAAGCTAATTAGAGAAGCAACGTTAAGAATACTGAGATTCTGACCAGAACCATCGAGAATCAAATCACTCAACAGCCAGGCGTGAAACACAAGCGCGCAGGCAGCGCTGGCAAATACAGTATTTGCCTTAATAACTGACTGGTGTGAAAGCCCAGGTATGATGGTCGCAATCGCCAGAACGTAAAGAATGGCGGCCGCGATGGCAATTACGCTATCCATGAATCCTAAATGTTGTTGTGCACAATAGCGAAATTATACCCTGCATTACTCTTTGGGGCTACGTTCTATGTAATAACAATCGTGATAGATGAGACATTGAAATTAATAAGTTAGCCCATCATATAGCAATAGAGCTGCGGTACGGGTATGACTGTGACCTTGGCTAAGGTATACTCACTCTAATTAATCGCCATTTTAGCGAAGAGACAAAAATGTTTGAGAATTTAACGGATCGATTATCCAAAACGCTGAAAAATATCAGCGGTAAAGGTCGTCTGACAGAAGACAACATTAAAGAAACCCTACGTGAAGTGCGCATGGCACTTTTGGAAGCAGATGTTGCGCTTCCTGTTGTTCGTGAGTTCGTGAACCGCGTTAAAGAAAAAGCGGTTGGTGTAGAAGTTTCTAAATCACTGACGCCGGGTCAAGAGTTCATCAAGATCGTTCAGACTGAGCTTGAAGCGGTAATGGGTGAGTCTAACGAAGCACTTAATCTAGCAGCACAGCCGCCAGCAGTGTTATTGATGGCCGGTCTGCAAGGTGCGGGTAAAACTACATCGGTAGGTAAACTTTCTAAGCTTTTAAAAGAGCGTGATAAAAAGAAAGTCTTGGTAGTGTCTGCCGACGTTTACCGTCCTGCGGCGATCAAACAGCTGGAAACGTTAGCATCAGACATCGGTGTCGATTTCTTCCCTTCGTCTCCAGATCAAAAGCCTATCGATATTGCGAACGCAGCAATCGACCATGCGAAGAAAAAATTCTATGACGTATTGATTGTCGATACCGCAGGTCGTTTAGCGATTGATGAAGAGATGATGGGTGAGATTAAAGATCTTCACTCAGCTATCAATCCGGTAGAGACACTGTTTGTTGTCGATGCAATGACCGGTCAGGATGCGGCGAACACTGCGAAAGCCTTTGGTGATGCACTGCCACTTACTGGTGTGATTCTTACCAAGGTTGATGGTGACGCGCGTGGTGGTGCGGCGCTGTCAGTTCGTCATATCACGGGCAAGCCAATTAAGTTCTTAGGTGTTGGTGAGAAAACTGACGCACTAGAACCATTCCACCCAGACCGTGTAGCATCACGTATTCTTGGCATGGGCGACGTTCTGTCTTTGATTGAAGACCTGCAACGTAACGTAGACCAGGAAAAAGCTGAGAAGCTTGCTAAGAAGTTCAAAGAGAAGAAAGGCTTCGATTTAGAAGACTTCCGTGAGCAACTAGGCCAGATGCAGAACATGGGCGGCATGATGGGCATGATGGATAAACTTCCAGGCATGTCTCAGCTACCTGACAATGTCAAAGATAAAGTTGATGACAAGATGTTCAAGCAGATGGAAGCGATCATCAGCTCGATGACAATGAAAGAGCGTCAGCGTCCGGAAATCATCAAAGGTTCGCGTAAGAAGCGTATCGCGGCTGGTTCGGGTGTACAGGTACAGGATGTTAACCGCCTTCTAAAACAATTCACCCAGATGCAGAAGATGATGAAGAAAATGCAGAAAGGCGGCATGAAAGGCATGATGCGTAATATGCAGGGCATGATGGGTGGTATGGGCGGAGGCGGTGGCTTCAACCCATTCGGTCGTTAATCGATTGCGCGTACTTTAGATTCAGGGTGTTAGCTACATCACAAACTTTAAATTCGATTTATGTTGGTGAAAAAGTAACTAAACCCCTTGCATTGCTCCGGTATAAGAGTAAAATTCCGGAGCTTTATTTTGGCACGAGACCCCAGATTGTTCAGATTACTGAATGGTTTTTGGGGTTAATTTTATTTTTGAGAAAGCAAAGAGGACGACATGGTAACCATTCGTTTGGCACGTCACGGCGCTAAGAAGCGTCCATTTTATCAAATCGTAGTAGCGGACAGCCGCAACGCTGCAACTGGCCGTTTCATCGAGAAAGTTGGTTTCTTTAACCCAACAGCTCAAGGTCAAGAAGAAGGTCTACGTCTAGACCTAGACCGCGTTAACCACTGGGTTGGTCAAGGCGCGTCTCTATCTGACCGCGTTGCTAAGCTAGTTAAAGACGCTCAAAAAGCGGCTTAATTTTTACTGTCAGAAGTAGAAACTAGTTTATGTCGATGAAAGGTAAAGAAACAATGAGCAACGAAAAGATTGTTGTAGGCAAGTTTGGTGCTACTTACGGCATTCGAGGTTGGCTTAAGGTTTTTTCCTACACAGACAATGCTGAAAGCATTTTCGATTACAGTCCTTGGTATATTAACCAAAAGGGCACATGGGTTGAGTACAAAGTAGAAAGCTGGAAGCGCCATAACAAAGGTATGGTGGCTAAGCTGGAAGGCATGGATGTTCGTGAAGACGCGCATTTAATGACTAACTTTGAAATTGCTATTGACCCTGCTGTGCTACCTGAATTGTCAGAAGATGAATTCTACTGGCGTGAATTGTTTGGGATGCAAGTAGTAACTACTAAAGGTTACGATCTGGGTGTCGTTACTGACATGCTGGAAACTGGCTCAAATGATGTTCTGGTGGTTAAAGCAAATCTTAAAGATGCTTTCGGGCAAAAGGAACGATTAATCCCGTTCCTTGAAGAGCAAGTGATCATTAATGTTGATCGCGAAGCTCAACGGATCGAAGTTGACTGGGATCCTGGATTCTAATCTCCAAAAATACAGAGCGAGATAAACATGTGGGTTGGCGTTATTAGCCTGTTTCCTGAAATGTTCCGTTCTGTTACTGATTTTGGAGTAACAGGTCAAGCGGTTAAAAAAGGTCTTTTGTCGATTGAGACTTGGAATCCTCGTGATTTCACTCACGACAAACATCGTACTGTCGATGACCGACCTTACGGTGGTGGTCCTGGTATGTTAATGATGGTTCAGCCTTTGCGCGACGCCATTCATGCTGCCAAGAAAGCCTCACCGGGTAAGACGAAAGTCATTTACCTCTCTCCTCAAGGTCGTAAGCTAGACCAGCACGGAGTTGAAGAGCTGGCAACAAACGAGAATTTACTTCTCATCTGTGGCCGCTACGAAGGGGTAGATGAGCGCATCATTCAATCTGAAGTCGACGAAGAATGGTCGATTGGGGATTTTGTGATGACGGGTGGTGAGATACCAGCCATGACGTTAATCGACTCAGTGTCCCGGTTTGTTCCGGGGGTACTAGGAGATTTCTCGTCAGCAGAAGAAGACTCTTTTGCCAATGGCTTGTTAGATTGCCCTCACTATACGCGTCCTGAAGTGTTGGATGGCAAAGAGGTACCAGCGGTACTGATGTCAGGCAATCACAAGGACATTCGTCAATGGCGACTCAAGCAGTCGCTAGGCCGAACTTGGCTAAGAAGACCAGAGCTCCTGGAAAACCTAGCTCTGACTGACGAACAGGAACAATTACTTGCCGAGTTCGTTAATGAGCATAAAGCCGTTAATGAGCATAAAGCAAAGTAACCTAATTTATTTAGTATCAGTTTATTCTAGGAATTTTAAAAATGAGTAACATCATCAAAGCTCTTGAAGAAGAGCAAATGAAACAAGACCTACCTAAATTTGCACCAGGTGACACTGTTGTTGTTCAAGTTAAGGTAAAAGAAGGTGACCGTGAGCGTCTACAGGCTTTCGAAGGCGTTGTAATCGCAATCCGTAACCGTGGTCTACACTCTGCTTTCACTGTACGTAAGATCTCTAACGGTGAAGGTGTTGAGCGTACGTTCCAAACACACTCTCCAATCGTTGATAGCATCGAAGTTAAACGCCGTGGTGCAGTACGTCGTGCCAAGTTGTACTACCTACGTGAGCGTTCTGGTAAGTCAGCTCGTATCAAAGAGAAACTTGCTAAGAAGTAATGCTATAACTAGCGTTCTCATTAAACGGAGTCCTTTGGGGCTCCGTTTTTTTATGTTTGCCTCATAACTGGCTATTTCCCTTTCTACCGTTGTCATCGGTGCTCATGTACTGGCGTACACTCCGCGCCTCTTCCTAGGTAGCAAGAAAAATATCTGCGTTCTGAGCTAAACAAATTGCTTGTGTTTAAATAACTTACTTAACCCGCTGAAATAGAGTGTGACTGTAAGTTGAAAGGCTGCAACCTCGATAGTAGTGAAGAAGCCTTCAGGGAAAGTTTTCCGGCAGGCAATAAAAAAGTTGACGCTCTCACGCCAACTTCCTCAATTTTTAGAACCTAGAACCTAGAACCTAGAACCTAGAACCTAGAACCTAATATTGATCTTCCGACCAGCCATCACTGTCTGACATATCAGGTGCGCCAGCAATGGCATTCTCTTCGTCTGCCCATTCACCAAAATCAATCATTTGACATTTTTTGCTGCAGAAAGGGCGATGAGGGCTCTGTTCACCCCATTCAACGTCGGCACCACACTGAGGGCATTGAACGATAGTAATTTTAGACATGGATTGCTCGTCGTTTGATAATTCTTGATTAACGAATTTTATCGAATTGAGAGGAATAATGAAATAGTAGCTAAGTGAACTTAATCTGGTGCAAAAAATCTGGCTTAGCTACAAACGGCTAGTTCGAACTCGACATCTTGTGTGCAAGCTTGTCCGCTTTCAAACGACATAAACTTAATGGCAAAGCGGTTTTTGTGGCCTGAGATCATCGGGTATACACCATGATTCATTGGGATGTGAAGTCGAAGAATGTTGGCCTCGTCTGCATCACTCTGGAAGAAACCAGCGCGCCCGATTTGAGCTTTAAACTGCCCGGTTTCACGGGTTAACTTGAGCCACAAGTTTAATGCATCAGACAGAGGTTTAAGACTGTCGAGCCATTTTTGTGCATCTTTCTTCTTACGTTCGATAGGTAAGTGTAACCAATAATGCAAGGCAGGTAAGTCGAAACAGCAAGATCCTCCAGGCAGGCTAAATCTCTGTCTGATTGAACTTAAAAAGCGATCTTCTTTTAGTGCCTGACCAAAACGCTCAGCCTTCATTAGCTGGCTATGGACAACGTCAATTTCGTTTAGCAGCGTAGTGAGTGCACTTTGATCAACACCTTCTACATTCAGCCAGTGACGATAAGATAAACGTTGTTTCTCGACATCTTTAGCCAGCTCGCTTTTGAGTTGAAGCTGTTCGAAGATCTCAACCATATCGAATAAGGCACGGAAGAATAGCTGATACTGATGGTTGTCAGTAAAACCAGAGGCTAAGTGAGCCTGACGCAGCAAAGACTCTACTCTTAGATAAATGCGAGTTTTCTCATTTAAAGGGTGTTCAAATTTGTGCGTTGTCATTGACATAAGCCTTGGTGAGTTTCGTTCTTATTTTCGCAGATTTTTCCTACACATGGCTAGGTACTTTTCATGCAAATCTGTGACTTGAAGCAAAAGTTCCTGGTCGTCTGGGTTATTTTTAACCACATCATCTGCAATATCGAGTCTTTGTTGTCTAGAAGCTTGCGATGCAAATATCGCTTGAGCCTGTTCCTCACTCACATTATCGCGTTTCATCGTGCGGGATATTTGCGTATTTGGATCGACATCAACAACAAGCACTCGGTCGCACAGGCTATCGAGTTTGTTCTCGATTAATAGCGGAACCACCAATAGCGCGTAATCAGACGTGACTTGCTGTAAATCCTCCAGCATTTTTTCGCGAATGATTGGATGCAGTAGGTTGTTTAGCCAGGCTTTTTCTTCCGGATTAGTGAAAATTCGCTCACGTAGCTTCGCTCGATCGAGCATTTGGTCTTCACGAACAATATCGCTGCCAAAGTGCTCAATAATTGCATTAAGCCCCGGAGTGCCGGGCTCGACTACTTCTCTTGCGACAATGTCTGCATCAACGATGTCGATTTTAAAATGCTGCTTGAACAGATTCGCCACGGTGGTCTTGCCGCTGGCGATACCGCCTGTTAAGCCAATAACTAAAGCCATTTATGCTCCCAGAATGGATGTGAAATACCAGCTTAGAATCTGATCACCCCAGAGCAAACTTACCCATCCGGCAATCGCTAAGTAAGGACCAAAAGGAAAGGCCTTCTCGATTCCTTTTTTCTGCAATCGTAGCTGAACTAATCCAAATATGACGCCTACAACAGAAGAAAGCAAAATGATCATAGGTAAAGATTGCCAGCCTAGCCAGGCCCCTAGCGCGGCTAACAGTTTAAAGTCGCCGTAACCCATGCCTTCTTTACCAGTAATCAGCTTGAAGCCCCAATATACCGACCAAAGGCATAAGTAGCCTGCGATAGCACCAATCACAGAGTCTTGCAGCGTAACAGGACTTATTCCCATCAATGCTAGGGCAATGCCAGCCCAAGTTAATGGCAATGTTAATTGATCGGGTAATAGCATCGTATCCAGATCGATAAAGGTTGCTGCTATCAGAACAAAGGTGAAAAAAATCAGTGCAATGGTGAAGTAGCTAAAGCCAAAATGAAATGCCACATAGCCGGAACAGGCAGCTGTCAGCAGTTCGATCAGCGGGTATCGTGAACTGATGGGGGCGCTGCAGTTATGGCATTTTCCTCTGAGGAACAGCCAGCTGAGTACCGGAATGTTATCGATAATACGAATAGGGATTCCGCATTTCTGGCAAGAAGAGCGGGGTACACTTAACGTAAGTACCTCTTTTGGCGGTTCTATGTTGTATTCTGGGAATGACTCCGCACATTCGCGTCGCCATTCCAGTTCCATCATTTTAGGCAGTCGGTAAATGACGACGTTGAGAAAGCTTCCCACAATCAAACCAAAAACCACGGCAAACACTACGAATAGCCACGGGTAATACTGGAATACTTCCATACATGTCTCTTGAGCGGTAAATCAAACGAGCAAGGTGCTGTTTTGATAAGATTAATTAACTTCCTCCATTCTAGCCTAATACGCTCATTAAGTTAAAGATTGGCAGGTACATAGCAGTGACGAGGCCACCAACGACGACCCCTAAAAAGACGATAATTAATGGTTCGAGAATTTTACTCAGGTTATCGACGGTATTATCGACTTCAAATTCGTAAATGGTCGCGACTTTATTTAGCATGTCATCTAGCCGCCCTGACTCTTCGCCGATCATCACCATTTGCAGTACCAGCTCGGGGAACACATCACAGTTGCGCATCGCCACATACATCGGCATACCTGCGGCAGTGTCACGGTAGACTTCTTCAACCGCCAGTTGGTAATGCATGTTGCCTGAGGTTTTCGATGTAGTTTTTAGACTGGTCAATATCGGAATACCGGCGCTAAAGCTGGTGGCAAGCGTGCGGCTGAATTTAGCAATGGCGGCTTTAGATAATACTGCGCCTAAAACGGGAATCTTCAATAACATTCTATCCATCATTAAACGGAAGGAATCTGAACGCTTGACCATGATGCGAGCTGAGATAATTAAGCTCAGTGCACCTAGTCCAATAAACGATCCCCAGTTTTGCATCCAGTCCGATAAGTCGAGCACTTGTCGGGTAAACCACGGTAAATCAGCACCAAAGCCGGAGAACATTTTTTCAAATTCAGGAATGACTTTGGTCAGCATCAGATACGACACTCCAAGCGCGACGAGGATAACCATCGCCGGGTAAATCAAGGCTTTGATCACTTTAGCGCGAAGTTCTTCGCTCTTTTCCCGGTAGGTGGCCAGTCGTTCAAATACTTCGGCAAGGTTCCCCGATTGTTCACCTGTCGCAATGAGATCCGTATAGAGAGCATCAAAGTGGTTACTGGCTGTGCGCATTGCCTTTGACATCGGCGTACCTGCTTCCACCGCGCGAGTAACGCTCATTAATGTCGATTTCATCTCGGCTTTTTTATGGTTGTTGGAAACCAGCTTCAAAGCCATAACTAATGGCACTCCAGTCACCAGCATGGTGGAGATCTGGCGGGTAAAAACGGTGATGTCTTTGCCTTTTACGCGGTGGCTTAGTTTGGTTAAGAAGGAAATGCTGCCCTTCTTGAGCTTTTTGATTTTTATATGCTGGGCATCTAAACGTTCACGAACTTCGATTTCACTCATGGCGAGAGTTTGACCGGAGGTTTTTTTACCTGAGCTGTTAATGCCTTTCCAACGGAAGTTTTTAAGTTGTGGGGTAGTGGTTTTCATAGGCTAGTAGACTGCTTCGTAAAGGATTAGTTAAAAATAGAGCACGCGTTGTAACTCACTAAAGCTGGTGATTCCTTGTTTGAGTTTCTCTAAACCGGACATTTGTAGGGTGCTCATGCCATTGCTGATGGCGAGCTTTTCCAGTTCGTGTACTGAAGCGCCTTTGATAAGTGCTTCTGATAAGGATTCATTAAAGTGCATCACTTCATAAATACCGGTACGGCCAGAGTAGCCGTGAGTGCATGCATTGCATCCGTGTGGGTTAGCTTGAAAAATGTTTTCGGTGGAGTGAATACCGACATGTTGTAAAGCAGCGGTAAGTTCTTGTGGCTGCTTGCAGTGAGAGCAAAGTTTTCGTGCCAAGCGTTGGGCAATGATAAGGCTTAGGGAAGAGGCGAGGTTAAAGCTTTCGACCCCCATGTTGGACAGACGAACCACGGTTTCGGCAGCAGAGTTGGTATGCAGGGTAGAAAGCACTAAGTGACCGGTTTGTGCGGCTTTAATTGCGATTTCTGCGGTATCGAGGTCACGGATTTCCCCGACCATCACCACATCCGGGTCTTGACGCAGGAAGGATCGCAACGCCTCAGCAAAACCAAAGCCAATTTTAGGCTGAACCTGAACCTGATTAATGCCGGATAAGTTGATTTCTACCGGATCTTCCGCAGTAGAGATATTGATTTCTGGTTTATTGAGAATATTTAACCCTGTGTATAGCGAGACGGTTTTACCACTCCCGGTCGGGCCAGTCATCAAAATCATTCCCTGAGGGCGACGCAGAGCATCTAAATACAGCTGTTTTTGTTGATCACTGTAACCGAGCTTATCGATATCCAGTGATGCAGCACTGCTGTCGAGCAGACGCAGTACAATCTTTTCACCAAACAGAGTAGGCAGGGTCGATACCCGCATATCAATCGCGGTGTCTTGATTGAGTTTTAACTTGATTCGTCCGTCTTGGGGCAAACGCCTTTCGGCAATATCGAGTTTAGACAGTATTTTGATCCGCGCTGATAAGCGGCGGCTTAAGTGACTGGGAGGTTGCTGGGTTTCAATCAAAATACCGTCACAACGCAGACGCACGCGGTACATTTTTTCATACGGTTCAAAGTGGATATCTGATGCGCCTTTACGCACCGCATCCAATAAAATCTGGTTGATATAGCGACTGACCGGAGATTCGTCCTGGCTTAAATCTTCGATGTTGTCGATTTCGTCGGCACCGATATCAACAAGGTTTGCCAGCTCGTCCTGGTTGATCTCTTTTAAGCCCGGTTTTTCCTGACCAATCGAGCGGCCATACAATCGCCGAATAGCGGCATCAATGTCGGCAAAGTCAGCAATAACCACATCGACCTGTAATCCGGAGGCAAAGCGAAAATCGTTTTCAGCTTGCTGATTGGTTGGGTCGGCAACTGCTAGGATTAACGTCGATGAAGTCTTCTGGACAGGAATGGCATGATGGCGAGTGATCAGTTCACGCAGGCCGAGCTGCTGACATAGGGCGGTAAAGTCGTAGTCAGACAGCTTGCACGAGGGCAGGCCAAAGGTTTCACTAAGCTGGGCGAGCAGTTCATCGGTTGTGAGATAGCCAGAACGAACTAACGCCTCCGGCATCGAAATGCCAGAAGCGTTGACTTGCTCTAGTAACGATTCTTCTTGGGCTAAGCTAAGTAACCCAGATTGGCGAAGAATCGTAGAGAGGTTGGTGAGCATTATTTACAAGTTTTAGGCAAAAGCTCTGCATCTAAATCTGCTGAAGAGCATGACCAGCCACCAGTTGAGGCTGCTCTAGTTAACGTAAGTTTTTTACCTGACACAAGCGAGCTTACACCTGCACTTGCTGTAGTTGAGAATGTAAAAGCTACATTTCCTCCATCTGTACTTTGGCCTGTAAATGAGACGCTTCCTAAGTGCATACTTGGAATCCCTAAAGCTGTAGGTGTTTGATCAGTTGTTGAACCATCAGGAAATAGTCCGTTTTCTACTGTAAATGCCTCTACATTAGTTTTAGCGCCAGTCAGGGTTGCTAATACTGATGCGACTTCGCTTTTAGCTACGTATTTCTGATACTGTGGCATAGCAATCGCTGCTAAAACACCAATCACTGCCACCACAATCATTAATTCAATCAGCGTAAAACCTTGCTGTTTTTTTTGTTTAACTGGTTTCATTTTTCTTTCCTTCTCAATGAAATAAATAATGCTGATGCATTGGCGCAAGAGTATGAAGAGAAGGGGCGGCTGAAAATGGGCTGATGGAAGGCTGTCGAGTGAGGTAAAACTCTTTGTATTTGAGTTGCATATTACCCGCAAATTTTTGCGAGTGATGTAATTGTTCGGGTAAATACAGTGTGTAAAAAGAGCCAAGTTGGCTCTTTTTACACACTGTATTTACTGCAACTAATTGAGTTTGAAGGAGTAAATTAGTTAATGTTTTGGTTGATTATTTGAAGCGCATCGAAAGATCCATCGCTTTAAGGTGCTTGGTTAGCGCACCGACTGAGATGTAATCCACGCCGGTTTCTGCGTATTCTACGATGGTGTCTAAGGTGATGTTGCCAGAGTTTTCCAGTGCCGCGCGACCTGCGTTGATGGCTACCGCTTCACGCATCATCTCTTTAGTAAAGTTGTCCAGCATGATGATATCCGCACCCGCTTCAATGGCTTGTTTCAGCTCGTCCAGGCTTTCTGTTTCGACTTCGACAGGTTTGCCCGGATTCAACTCTTTGGCGGTTGTGATCGCTTGAGTGATGCCACCACAGGCAATGATGTGATTTTCTTTGATCAGGTACGCATCAAATACGCCGATACGATGGTTAAAGCCGCCACCGCAAGCCACTGCGTATTTCAGTGCGCTGCGCAGGCCAGGGATGGTTTTGCGTGTGTCGAGTAAACGGCATTCTGTGTGCGCGATTTTCGCCGCGTACTCAGCGGTAATTGTTGCACAACCCGACAGCGTTTGAATAAAGTTCATCGCGTTGCGCTCACCAGTGAGCAAATCACGAGCAGGGCCAGTCAGCGTACACAGCGTTTGATTTGGTTCTACCTTATCGCCGTCTTGCACATGCCACTCGATAGTCACTTTACCGCCAAGCTGTTTAAAGACTTCATCCGCCCATGCCTGACCACAGAACACACCGTGTTCGCGAGTGATGATGGTTGCGGTGTTTACCGCATCAGCAGGGATAAGAGATGCGGTGATATCGTTATCGATATCCACGGTGCCACCTAAATCTTCTTTTAAGGTATCGGCAACGGAGCGAGAAATTTCTAAAGGCAGTTGCTGTTTCAGGTATTCTAGGCGTTCTTGGCTGTTGTGTGTGTTCTTCATCGCAAATCTAGTCTTGAAAGGGAGATGGCATCGAATGATACTCTCCGATGTCAATAATTTCAGCAGTTAATTTAGGGTCTGTTGACCTTTCAAGCTGATTTTTGCATCAGTTTGTGGGTTCTTTATACAAGGCCGAGGCTTTGAAATGTAGTTGTTCTACCTGATAAAGCCGATAACGCCGTAGAAAGGAGCCACAAACGCTGCCCGAAGGGTTCGAGCTGGGCGCCCCCGCTAAAAGCGTTTTGATCTTTGTTGAGAGGATTTTGCTTAGAATGACTAGGCTATAAATCTCTCGCCGCGATTAAAACGCTTTTGACTAGGCGTCCCCATCCGAACAAAATTTAACCGTGAAAGGTTAACAGACCCTACAAGTAGAGAGGTTGATATGTGCCTAAAAATCGAGAATGGCTGGTTGACGCAAGCTAAACACGTTCCATCACCATTTTTTGATGCTCGTTCAGACAAAGAAGACATCTCTCTGCTGGTGGTGCACAACATCAGTTTGCCTCCGGGTCAGTTTGGTGGCTCTTATATAGAAGACTTTTTTCAAGGCAAACTTGATTCGACTGCCCATCCATTTTTGAAGTTATTCACAAAATGGGAGTTTCGGCACACTGCCTGATCAAGCGAAATGGAGAGATTGTTCAGTTTGTCTCTTTTCTCGACAGAGCATGGCACGCAGGGCAGTCCAGCTTTGCAGGCAGAGCTAGTTGCAATGAATATTCGATAGGTATTGAGCTGGAAGGAACGGAGTTTGTTGCTTATACAGAAGAGCAATATCAATCACTTGCGTTGATGACACAAGCCATCATGCAGAGTTACCCTCACATCACACCGGAAAGAATTACCGGACATCAATATATAGCACCTCTGAGAAAAAGCGATCCTGGGCTGAGTTTTGACTGGGTAAAATATCGCCACTTAATTTGAAATTAAGTTGTGATAAAAATGTAAATAATAACGTCTACAATCAATAAGGCATGCGTTTTCGCATGCCTTTTTTCTTACATTAATTAGTTTCATTTGTTGAAAAGAAACTACATTTTTGGCTGCTCGAACACACTATTGGTTGAATTTCACACTGATTGTTTTGTCAATTCATGTTTTTACTTTTCAAATGGGCTAGCACGTCATTTGCCCAGTTGTTTTGTTTTTGTAATTGGTCAGACCAATGTTATTGCTGTTTTAACCGTCAATTGTTATCAGAGTGTTCTTGGTAGGCTCTTTCTATGATTTAGGTCAATTTTTGGCTGGACAGTGACGTTTTAATTATGTTAATTTCTGCCCCAACTTAAAATTGGTATTACCAATTACCTGCAAGAGTAAAAGAATAATAAATTATGGCTTATCAAAGGATTCGTCAGCCAAAGCTCTCTGATGTTATTGAACAAGAGTTAGAAAGGTTGATTGTGGAAGGAACATTGTCTCCGGGGCAACAATTGCCACCAGAGCGCGAGCTGGCAAAACAGTTTGACGTGTCTCGTCCATCGATCCGTGAGGCAATCCAACGCCTTGAAGCTAAGCGTCTTCTTACTCGTCGTCAGGGTGGTGGCACTTTTGTTAGCGAGAACATCTGGAAAAGTTTCTCAGATCCATTGTTAAATTTGTTGTCTAGTCACTCTGAAACTCAGCTGGATTTACTGGAAACGCGCCATGCGATGGAAGGTATTGCCGCTTATTTTGCAGCTGTTCGTGGTACCGAAGAAGATTTTGCGCGTATTCAAGCCTGCCTTGAACGAATCAGCAAAGAACAATCAAACAACGATGTCGAAGCTGAATCGGCTGAAGTGATGCAGTTCTTGATTGCTTTAACAGAAGCGGCGCACAACGTAGTGCTACTACACATTGTGCGCAGTCTGGCACCTTTGCTTGAACAAAATATTCTGCAGAATTTTAAATTATTACGTCGCCGCCCAGAAGCGGTCGAAAAAGTAAGTAAACACCGAGCTAATGTTGTGGATGCGATTGTATCTGGTCAGCCAGAGAAGGCGCGCGAGATGTCTCATTCACACCTAGCTTATATTGAAGAAACATTGTTGGATTTGACCAGAGAAGAGTCTCGTCGTGAACGCTCTTTACGTCGAATGCAGCAGGGCAATGACTCGTAAAGACGATTTGTTTGTTTTATAGATCCAACCAACAGAAGGATAGATCGCCATGTCTGATATGAAGCATGACGTAGATGCACTGGAAACTCAAGAATGGCTACAAGCACTTGAGTCAGTTGTACGTGAAGAAGGCGTAGAGCGTGCTCAGTTCCTACTTGAGCAAGTTCTGGACAAAGCACGTCTAGACGGTGTTGACATGCCAACTGGTATCACCACGAACTACATCAACACGATTCCAGCAGATCAAGAACCAGCATACCCAGGTGACACAACACTTGAGCGTCGTATTCGTTCCATCATCCGCTGGAACGCAATCATGATCGTTCTGCGTGCATCGAAGAAAGACCTAGAGCTAGGCGGCCACATGGCGTCTTTCCAGTCTTCTGCTGCATTCTACGAAGTATGTTTCAACCACTTCTTCCGCGCTCCAAACGAGACGGACGGTGGCGATCTAGTTTACTACCAAGGTCACATTTCACCTGGTATCTACTCTCGTGCATTCGTTGAAGGTCGTCTGACTGAAGAGCAGCTAGACAACTTCCGTCAAGAAGTAGACGGTAAAGGTATCCCGTCATACCCGCACCCTAAACTAATGCCTGAGTTCTGGCAGTTCCCTACAGTTTCTATGGGTCTAGGTCCAATTTCTGCGATCTACCAAGCGCGTTTCCTTAAGTACTTAGAAGGCCGTGGTCTGAAAGATACTTCAGCTCAACGTGTTTATGCCTTCCTAGGTGACGGTGAGATGGATGAGCCAGAATCACGTGGTTCACTTTCTTTCGCTGCGCGTGAGAAGCTAGACAACCTAACATTCCTAATCAACTGTAACCTACAGCGTCTAGACGGCCCTGTAATGGGTAACGGTAGCATCATCCAAGAGCTAGAAGGCCTATTCAAAGGTGCTGGCTGGAACGTTGTTAAAGTTATCTGGGGTAGCAACTGGGATGCACTACTTGCTAAAGACACAACTGGCAAGCTTCTACAGCTAATGAACGAAACTGTAGATGGTGATTACCAAACATTTAAATCTAAAGATGGTGCGTACGTACGTGAGCACTTCTTTGGTAAATACCCAGAGACAGCTGCACTAGTTGCAGACATGACTGATGACGAAATCTTCGCACTTAAGCGTGGTGGTCACGAGTCTTCTAAGCTGTACGCAGCTTACAAAAACGCAGCGGAAACTAAAGGTCGTCCAACTGTAATCCTAGCTAAGACTGTTAAAGGTTACGGCATGGGTGAAGCGGCTGAAGGTAAGAACATCGCGCACCAGGTTAAGAAGATGGATATGACTCACGTACTACACCTACGTGATCGTCTAGGTCTACAAGACATCCTAACTGACGAAGCAGTGAAAGAACTTCCGTACCTGAAACTTGAAGAAGGTTCAGCGGAATACGAATACCTACACGCTCGTCGTAAAGAACTAAAAGGTTACACGCCACAGCGTCTACCTAAGTTCACTCAAGAGTTTAAAGTACCTGAGCTAGAAGAGTTCGCACCGCTACTAAGCGAGCAGAAGCGTGATATCTCTACAACAATGGCTTACGTTCGTACTCTTAACATCCTGCTTAAAGACAAGAACATTGGTAAGAACATCGTTCCTATCATCTGTGATGAAGCACGTACGTTCGGTATGGAAGGTCTATTCCGTCAGATCGGTATTTACAACCCGCACGGTCAGAACTACACGCCACAGGATCGCGACATCGTTTCTTACTACAAAGAAGCGACATCTGGTCAGGTTCTACAGGAAGGTATCAACGAGCTAGGCTCAATGGCTTCTTGGGTAGCTGCTGCAACGTCTTACAGCACTAACGATCTACCAATGATCCCGTTCTACATCTACTACTCAATGTTTGGTTTCCAACGTGTAGGTGATATGGCATGGCTAGCTGGTGACCAACAAGCACGTGGTTTCCTACTAGGTGCAACTGCTGGTCGTACAACGCTAAACGGTGAAGGTCTACAGCACGAAGATGGTCACTCGCACATCATGGCGGGTACGGTTCCTAACTGTATTTCTTACGACCCAACGTTCGCATACGAAGTAGCAGTAATCATGCAAGACGGTATTCGTCGCATGTACGGTCCTGAGCAAGAGAACGTGTTCTACTACCTAACAGTAATGAACGAAAACTACGCAATGCCAGCAATGCCAGAAGGCGCTGAAGAAGGTATCCGTAAGGGTATCTATAAGCTTGAGTCTTACGCGGGTGACAAGTCTAAAGTTCAGCTAATGGGCTCTGGTACTATCATGAACGAAGTACGTAAAGCAGCGACTATCCTAAGCGAAGAGTACGGCATCGCGTCTGACGTGTTCTCTGTAACGTCATTCAACGAACTGACTCGCGACGGTCAAGCGGTAGAGCGTGACAACATGCTACACCCAGAAGCTGAAGCGAAAGTACCTTACATTGCACAAGTAATGGGTACTGAACCTGCAATCGCAGCGACTGATTACATGAAGAACTACGCAGAGCAAGTTCGTGCGTTTATGCCTTCTGAGTATTACAAAGTACTGGGTACTGATGGCTTCGGTCGTTCAGACAGCCGCGAAAACCTACGTCGTCACTTCGAAGTGAACGCAGGTTACGTAGTAGTAGCTGCACTATCTGAACTAGCTAAGCGTGGTGATGTTGAGAAATCAGTAGTAGTTGAGGCTATTGCTAAGTTCGACATCGACACTGAAAAAACTAACCCGCTATACGCTTAATTGAGAAGGTAAATAAGAAATGGCAATCGAAATTAATGTACCAGACATCGGTGCGGATGAGGTTGAAGTTACTGAGATTCTTGTAAGCGTAGGCGACAAGGTTGAAGAAGAGCAGTCTCTGATCACAGTTGAAGGCGATAAAGCTTCTATGGAAGTTCCAGCTTCTCAAGCAGGTATCGTTAAAGAAATCAAAATCGCAGAAGGCGACAAGGTTTCTACTGGTTCTCTAATCATGATTTTCGAAGCCGAGGGTGCAGCTGAAGCTGCACCTGCTCCTGCGGCAGAAGCAGCTCCAGCAGCGGCTCCAGCTCCAGCAGCAGCGGCAGAACTGAAAGAAGTTCACGTACCAGACATCGGTGGTGACGAAGTTGAAGTTACTGAAATCATGGTAGCAATCGGCGACAGCATCGAAGAAGAGCAATCTTTGATCACTGTAGAAGGCGACAAAGCTTCTATGGAAGTTCCTGCACCATTCGCGGGTACGCTTAAAGAGATCAAAGTAGCAGCAGGCGATAAAGTATCGACTGGCTCTCTAATCATGGTATTCGAAACAGCAGGTTCAGGCGCTCCAGCAGCTCCAGCAGCTCCTGCAGGAGTTGAAGCTCCAGCGGCAGCAGCTCCTGCAGCATCTGCGGCGAAAGAAGTTAACGTTCCAGATATCGGCGGCGACGAAGTTGAAGTAACTGAAATCATGGTTGCAGTTGGCGACACAGTGGAAGAAGAGCAATCTCTGATCACTGTTGAAGGCGACAAAGCTTCTATGGAAGTTCCTGCACCATTCGCTGGTACAGTTAAAGAAATCAAGATTGCAGCTGGCGACAAAGTGTCTACTGGCTCACTAATCATGGTATTTGAAGTGGCCGGCACTCCGGTAGCGGGCGCAGCACCTGCTGCAGCAGCTCCAGCTCAAGCGGCAGCTCCAGCTCAAGCGGCAGCACCTGCAGCGGCAGCTCCTAAAGCAGAAGCTCCAGCGGCAGCAGCTCCAGCAGCGACTGGCGATTTCAAAGAGAACGATGAGTACGCTCACGCGTCTCCAGTTGTTCGTCGTCTAGCTCGTGAGTTCGGCGTAAACCTTTCTAAGGTTAAAGGTTCTGGTCGTAAGAGCCGTATCCTGAAAGAAGACGTTCAGAACTACGTGAAAGAAGCGCTTAAGCGTCTTGAGTCTGGTGCAGCAGCATCTGGCAAAGGCGACGGTGCAGCTCTTGGTCTACTACCATGGCCAAAAGTGGACTTCAGCAAGTTCGGTGAGACAGAAGTTCAACCTCTATCTCGCATTAAGAAGATCTCTGGTGCTAACCTACACCGTAACTGGGTAATGATCCCGCACGTTACACAGTGGGATAACGCAGACATCACGGCTCTTGAAGCATTCCGTAAAGAGCAAAACGCGATTGAAGCGAAGAAAGACACTGGCATGAAGATCACTCCACTTGTGTTCATCATGAAAGCGGTAGCTAAAGCACTTGAAGCGTTCCCTGCGTTCAACTCTTCTCTATCAGAAGACGGTGAGAGCCTAATCCTGAAGAAATACGTGAACGTTGGTATCGCGGTAGATACGCCAAACGGTCTGGTTGTTCCTGTATTTAAAGACGTGAACAAGAAAGGCATCTACGAGCTATCTGAAGAGCTAATGGTTGTTTCTAAGAAAGCACGTGCTGGTAAGCTAACTGCAGCTGACATGCAAGGTGGCTGTTTCACTATCTCTAGCCTTGGTGGCATCGGCGGTACTGCGTTTACTCCAATCGTAAACGCACCAGAAGTTGGTATCCTGGGTGTGTCTAAGTCAGAGATGAAACCGGTATGGAACGGTAAAGAGTTCGAACCGCGTCTACAACTTCCACTGTCTCTATCATACGACCACCGTGTGATCGATGGTGCTGAAGGTGCGCGCTTCATTACTTACCTGAATTCATGTCTATCTGACATTCGTCGTCTGGTTCTTTAATAGAAGTTAGATGAATGAGAGGCGGCCAATTAGCCGCCTCTATTACTAATCGTTATCGACAATTTCTTCATCTCTCTTACTCTCGTAAGGGATTTTACAAGCGAATTGTTGTCTAGCTCACAGGCTAAATTGATTTACTTTTCACACCATTAACATCTCTGTAAACTGTTAGCGGTCTGAAATCACTGTTTAAAACCTTACTTAAACAAAAAAAGAATCAAAAAATCACTCAGCCTGTTAGGGATAATGACTACAAGAGGTCAAAATGAGCAAAGAAATTAAAGCCCAAGTTGTTGTACTTGGTTCTGGTCCTGCTGGTTACTCCGCGGCATTCCGTTGTGCGGATCTAGGTCTTGAAACTGTACTAGTTGAACGTTACAGCACTCTAGGCGGTGTGTGTCTGAACGTGGGTTGTATCCCATCTAAAGCACTTCTTCACGTTTCTAAAGTTATTGAAGAAGCGAAAGCAATGGCTGACCACGGCGTTGTTTTTGGTGAACCGCAAACTGATATCAACAAGATCCGTATCTGGAAAGAGAAAGTTGTTAACCAACTGACTGGCGGTCTTGGCGGTATGGCTAAGATGCGTAACGTAACAGTTGTTAACGGTTACGGTAAGTTCACAGGCCCTAACTCTATCCTTGTAGAAGGTGAAGGCGAGTCGACAGTTGTTAACTTTGACAACGCAATCGTAGCTGCTGGCTCTCGTCCAATCAAACTGCCATTTATCCCGCATGAAGACCCACGTATTTGGGACTCTACTGATGCTCTTGAACTGAAAGAAGTGCCAGAAAAACTACTTATCATGGGTGGTGGTATCATCGGTCTGGAAATGGGTACGGTTTACCACTCTCTGGGTTCTAAAGTTGAAGTTGTTGAGATGTTTGACCAGGTAATCCCTGCTGCAGACAAAGATATCGTCAAGGTTTACACCAAGCGTATCAAAGACAAGTTCAAGCTAATGCTGGAAACGAAAGTAACGGCAGTTGAAGCGAAAGAAGACGGTATTTACGTTTCAATGGAAGGCAAGAAAGCACCTGCAGAAGCAGAGCGCTACGATGCAGTTCTTGTTGCTATCGGTCGTGTACCAAACGGTAAACTAATCGACGGTGAAAAAGCGGGTCTGGAAATTGACGAGCGCGGCTTCATCAACGTTGATAAGCAAATGCGTACTAACGTTCCTCATATCTTCGCAATCGGTGACATCGTTGGCCAACCAATGCTTGCTCACAAAGGTGTGCACGAAGGTCACGTAGCGGCTGAAGTTATCTCTGGTAAGAAGCACTACTTTGACCCTAAAGTTATCCCTTCAATCGCATACACTGAGCCAGAAGTGGCTTGGGTTGGTAAGACTGAGAAAGAAGCGAAAGAAGAAGGCATCAAGTACGAAGTGGCAACATTCCCATGGGCAGCATCAGGTCGTGCAATCGCATCTGACTGTTCAGACGGTATGACTAAGCTAATCTTCGACAAAGAAACTCATCGCGTAATTGGTGGTGCTATCGTTGGTACTAACGGTGGTGAACTGCTAGGCGAAATCGGTCTTGCAATCGAGATGGGTTGTGATGCTGAAGATATCGCTCTGACTATCCACGCTCACCCGACTCTACATGAATCTGTAGGTCTGGCTGCTGAAGTCTTCGAAGGTTCTATCACTGACCTTCCAAACAAAAAAGCAGTTAAGAAGAAGTAAGTTTCTCTGCTGAGTAACAAAAGCCGCTGACATTCAGCGGCTTTTTTGTGTGCGAGAGCATATGTTCTTTTAAGTATAAAAAAGCCCAGCATCAGCTGGGCTTTGTGATTTCGGATTTAAATTTTACTTAACTCGATCGTAAATACAGAGCATATCTAGGTAAGAATTGACGAGGTGTTTCAGTTCATCTTCACCTTTAAATCGATTTGCCTGAACAAACAGTGAGTAGCAAATACCGTGGAATAGGTTGGTCAAATGTTCTGGTTGATGCTTGTTACAGATTTCACCACGCTCAATTGCTTTGATGAACATGTTCTGTACAAGTAGCTGATTAGTGCGGTTAGTTGAAACGAATAGCGGCCACACTTCATCACGTGTAGATGCACTCCATTCAAACCAAACTTTCAGCCAGTGACAATCCTGATTTACCAGCTCGATCATTGCGTTAGTGATATTAGCAATATTATCGCGAGCGTGAAGATCGAGATCTATATTGTCTGATAAAAAGTTCGAGAACTGACGTACTACATGGTTCAGCACTTCATCAACAAGATCTTCCCGGGTTGGGAAATAGTTAAAAACAGTAGCAACAGATACTTGAGCGATTTCTGCAATGTCAGCATGACCACCTCGACCAATGCCACGACGAGCAAACACTTCGATCGCGATTTCCATGAGTTGTTGCTTACGTTTGATAGGGGAAAGCCTAGTACGGGCTCTCTTTGCAATTGAGTCCATTATATTTACCTTGCCATTTGAGTTGTATATATGGGGTATATACCCCTAATTAATTATTTTAATAATTACATAAAGCAGACATGAGTGTAATGGTGCATATGTTCTGGGTCAACAGTTGCTGTGTAATTTGTAGACAGCAATTCCAGAAATGTTGACACTTTCCGGACAATTTTTTTAGAAATATCGGTCGTGCTTCCAATAAATTTTGCAATCGCTTGTGGCTTTCAACCTACATAGCGTGGTGATACACTACACGCCGTAAAATTAGGTGATCGTTTGCGTGCGACTTGCCTCAACCCAACAAATAAATTGAGCACAGTATGAAACACACAATAGAAGTCATGATCTCTGAGCAAGAAGTACAGGATCGAATTCGTGAGTTAGGCAAACAAATTACAGAGCGCTACCAAGGCAGCGAAGACCTTGTTTTGGTTGGCTTATTACGTGGTTCATTTGTATTTATGGCTGATTTGGCTCGCGCTATTGACCTGACTCACCAAGTTGATTTCATGACCGCATCAAGCTATGGCAACACAATGGAAAGCTCTCGTGATGTACGTATCCTGAAAGACCTAGACGACGACATTAAAGGTAAAGATGTCCTGCTTGTTGAAGATATTATTGATACAGGTAACACGCTGAACAAGATTCGCGAAATTTTGTCTCTTCGTGAGCCAAAGTCTATCGCAATTTGTACTCTACTGGATAAGCCATCACGACGTGAAGTTAACGTACCGGTTGATTGGATCGGTTTTGAAATTCCAGATGAGTTTGTCGTTGGCGTAGGTATTGATTACGCTCAGAAATACCGTCACCTACCATATATCGGTAAAGTTGTTCCTCAAGAATAATTGAGTTCAGAATTTAAATACAAAAAACGCCCGACAGGGCGTTTTTTATTTAATCTATATACTGCTGCGCTGATTAGCGACACAACAGCTTGTTATCGGTGTTTAAAATCGTCGCCATCGCTTTCTGGTACGACTCTTCAACGGTTTCTTTAGAGTTAGAACGGATACCCAGATACTCTAAACGGCCATCTTCAATACCGTAAACGACGCCATGAATTTCAACATCCTGTCCTCGTTCCCATGCATTTTGCATAATGGTTGAGTTACCTAGGTTATACACTTGCTCCGCAACGTTTATCTCACCAAGTTTATCGCTGCGATCTTCAAGCGGCATTTGGTCAAGGTACGTACGATGCTTGAAGTAAAGATCACGAATGTGCAGCAACCAGTTGTTGATAAGACCGAGTTGCGGGTTATCAATAGCAGCGTTAACACCACCACAGCCGTAGTGACCACATACTATGATGTGTTTTACTTTAAGTACGTCTACAGCATATTGAACAACTGAAAGGCAGTTGAGGTCTGTGTGGATGACTTGGTTTGCAACATTACGGTGAACAAATAATTCACCAGAGAACAGACCGGTTAAACGCTCTGCTGGTACGCGGCTATCGGAACAACCAATCCAAAGAAAGTCGGGCTTTTGACCCTCTGCTAACTTAGTAAAATATTCTGGTCGTTCAGATTTGATTTCGTCTGACCATTTTGAATTATTCTCGAATAGTTTTTTAATTTCCGGCATCTTGCAAATTACTTCCCTAAAAAGACCAAAACACTGAAAGCTGAGCTGTTTCAATATAGCAAGCGATCACGATTTCAACTATACACAATGTTACAATTTCGATCCCGTTAAATATTCATCCGGCAGGACTCATCTGACGTCTTCTTGCCAATAAACTCGTACAATTGACCTCGTTTATTCAAATCTCGCCTTAGACCATGAATTATTTATGGTTTTAGGCTTAGTGTCACTGATGAAGTGATGAGGTTTTACTTTTTGATATTCATACAGGGAACTTAGTTGTGTTCGGTAGTCGTTTCGAAAATATCAATTTAAAAGGGGATATATTTGGCGGGGTAACCACGGCAATTATCTCTCTCCCTTTGGCTTTAGCTTTCGGTGTCGCTTCTGGAGCGGGTGCTGAGGCTGGTCTCTGGGGGGCAATCATGGTCGGTTTGTTTGCTGCTCTCTTTGGTGGTTCAAATACCTTAATCTCCGAGCCGACCGGACCAATGACCGTTATCATGACGGCGGTACTGACCAGTATGATGGTCAAATACCCTGAAACGGGCATGGCCATGACGTTTACGGTTGTGATGATGGCGGGGGCATTTCAGATTTTACTTGGCACTCTGAAGCTAGGTAAATATGTTACTTTGATGCCTTACAGCGTTATCTCCGGATTTATGTCAGGTATCGGCGTTATCCTGATTATACTTCAGCTGTCACCATTGCTGGGGCATGCCGCACCCGCAGGCGGAGTTCTAGGGACGTTATCAGCACTACCGGAAACCATTTCTAATCTCAAATTCAGTGAGTTGTTTTTGGGCTTGCTGACGTTAGCCATTTTATTCTTATTCCCTAAACAATATAGAAAGTACGTGCCAGCTCAGTTGGTTGCATTGGTTGCCGTCACTTTGCTCTCAGTGATTCTGTTTGATACCGATGATATCCGCCGTATTGGCGAAATCCCTGCTGGTTTACCTTCGTTAGTCGCACCACATATCAATCCGGATATGTTTGTTGAAATGGTCATTGATGCATTGGTTTTGGGTACGCTTGGCTGTATTGATACCTTGCTGACCGCGGTTATCGGTGACTCACTAACGCGTAAAGAACACGACTCTGATAAGGAGCTTCGCGGTCAGGGTATAGCAAATATGATTGCTGGTCTGTTTGGTGCCCTTCCAGGCGCGGGTGCAACCATGGGAACAGTAACCAACATTCAGGTTGGTGCTCGTTCGCCATTATCGGGTGTAGTTCGTGCGCTTATGCTTGCGTTAGTTGTGCTTGTAGCTGGTGGTTTGACGGAGCCGATTCCAATGGCGGTACTGGCCGGTATTGCTGTCTATGTCGGTTTTAACATTCTCGACTGGAGTTTTATTCAGCGTGCTCATAAGGTCAGTTTTTCGGGAATGGCCGTGATGTATGGTGTGATGTTATTGACGGTATTTGTTGATCTGATTGTCGCCGTCGGTCTTGGCGTATTCATTTCCAATATCATTATTATCGAGCGCTTGAGCCGGGAGCAGGCGCGTCAGGTAAAAGCCATCAGTGATGCGGATGAGGATGACGTACCTTTAACGGACAGTGAGAGGGGATTACTGGATCGTGCCAATGGTACAGTATTGTTCTTTTATCTCTCTGGACCGATGATCTTCAGCGTGTCAAAGGCGATTTCGCGCCAGCATTCTAGTATTGCAGATTACGAAGCGATGATTTTGGATCTTACGGATGTTCCAATGATCGATGTGACGGTAGGTCTTGCCCTGGAAAACGCGATTAAAGACGCGCTAGACGCTAATTGTGAAGTGTATCTGCTGTGTCCGAATCAGCGTACTCGAGAACAGTTGGAAAAATTCCATGTGATCGATCTGGTGCCTGACGACAATATTTACGGGTTCCGCTACGAAGCTTTAAATGCGGCGGTGTCTCATGTAGAAAAGGCACAGTACCAACGAATTACAGCGTAATACGAAAACAGCACTGTTTGCTGCTGCTGGCAGTGCTGCTCTTTTCATTTCTTGCTTATCTGTACAAATCGATCTTTTCGTCAGCTCTGATAACCCCAGAATCAGGGGCGAGTAATGCTTCTAAGTTTATGGAAAGGTTTAATTGTAAACATCGTTATTCAACGATAAACTAATCGCCCTTCAGTGCAATACCGAAAGATAGTTCAGAGTTATAGGCTCTGAATTGCTCAAAGATTCCAATTGGTATCCGCAATCACGAATTACAAACAGATGGCAACCACTACGCTATGTACGCATTAGAAATCGAACAGCTTCGCAAGACGTATGCAGGCGGATTTGAGGCGTTAAAAGGCATCAGTCTACAAGTTCAAAAAGGTGACTTTTACGCGCTTCTTGGCCCAAACGGGGCAGGGAAATCCACCACAATCGGCATTATCGCTTCTCTCGTTAATAAGACTTCAGGAACCACTAAAGTTTTTGGTTACGACATTGATACCGATCTTGAATTAGCCAAACAGAACTTAGGTCTTGTACCTCAGGAATTTAACTTCAACCAGTTTGAAACCGTTGAGCAGATCGTTATCCAGCAAGCCGGTTATTACGGCGTACCAAAAGGGCTAGCGAAAGAGCGCGCAGAAAAGTACCTCAAGAAGCTTGATCTGTGGGAAAAGCGCGCAGAGCGTGCCCGAAATCTGTCTGGTGGTATGAAGCGTCGTTTGATGATTGCCCGTGCTCTTATGCATGAACCGAAACTGTTGATCCTTGATGAGCCTACTGCCGGTGTTGACATCGAATTACGCCGCTCGATGTGGGATTTTCTTAAAGAGATCAATAAGGAGCAGGGGATCACTATTATCCTGACCACCCACTATTTAGAAGAAGCCGAAATGCTGTGTCGCAATATCGGCATCATTAATCGTGGTGAGCTGATTGAAAACACGACAATGAAATCACTTCTTGGAAAGTTGAGCGTTGAAACTTTCATTCTTGATATTGAATGCGATGGTGAAGTACCAGAACTGACTGGGGTAAATCGCCAGAGCCTGGTGGAAGGTTCACTTGAGATTGAGCTGGATAAGAGCCAAGGCTTGAACTCAGTATTTAGTCAGCTTACTGAACATGGTATCAAAGTATTGTCGATGCGAAACAAAGCTAACCGACTGGAAGAGCTGTTCGTAAGTATTGTCAGAGAAGGGAGCAAGTAAATGTACGGATTATATTGGACCGCATTTCGCAGTTTGCTGGGCAAAGAAGTCACCCGTTTCTCGCGTATCTGGGTACAGACACTGGTTCCGCCGGCGATTACCATGACACTTTATTTCATCATTTTCGGTAACTTAATTGGTTCCCGAATTGGTGAAATGAGCGGTTTTACCTATATGGAATACATCGTTCCCGGCCTGATTATGATGTCAGTGATCACTAACTCTTATTCCAACGTTGCCTCATCTTTCTTCAGCGCTAAGCTACAGAAAAACATTGAAGAGTTGCTGGTTGCCCCTGTACCTAACTATGTGATCATCATGGGTTATGTAATGGGTGGTGTTACCCGTGGTTTGTTGGTCGGTGCGATCGTCACCTGTGTTTCTCTGTTGTTTGTGGATCTGCAGGTGGAGCATTGGGGGATCATTGTTGCGACGGTATTTATGACCTCAGTTGTGTTTGCACTTGGCGGTTTAATTAACGCGGTATACGCAAAAACGTTTGATGATATTTCCATCATCCCAACCTTTGTTTTAACTCCTCTGACTTACCTCGGCGGGGTGTTTTATTCGATCAGCTTACTGCCTGAGTTCTGGCAGGGTGTGTCTAAAATCAATCCGATCGTCTATATGGTTAATGCGTTCCGTTACGGCTTCTTAGGTGTATCAGATGTGGGTATTGTGACTTCATTCAGCGTACTCACTGTATTTGTCGTTGTGCTGTATGCGATCGCACACTATCTGGTGACGAAAGGCATTGGTCTGCGTTCATAACATATGGGTTGTCGATATATCCCGACAATGCATTAAGTACAAAAAAGGTCGACATTAAGTCGACCTTTTTATTTAACCTGAGCTCAGGTTATTCGGCATTCGCTGTGTTATTACTCTGCGCTTGCTGAAGGAGCTGCACCAGATTCTGAGTCTTCTTTGGTCTCTAATGCTATATCAACAGTTTGATTGTCGATTAGGCGAACGCTACCTAAGAATGCGGACATCAGAATTACCGCCTGAGTGGTTCCAGTCGTGATATCTTGCAGAGTGCGTGAGTCACGGATGAAGATTTCATCTGGGTGCAATCCAGCAGCACGAAGCTGATCATTTGCATCTTCAATAATTGACGCGTAATCATCGCGGCCGCCACGCATTGCGCTGCTAATCCATCGCATTGTGCGGGCAAGAACCGGAGCACGCTGGCGTTGATCAAGAGTAAGCAGTCCGTTTCGGGAGCTCATCGCGAGTCCGTCCATTTCACGCACGGTAGGGACACCGACTATTTTAATGTCCATTGCCAGATCGGTGACCATCTTACGAATGACAGCTAGCTGCTGAAAATCTTTTTCTCCGAAGCAAGCGACATCCGGCTGAACGATGTTAAACAGCTTATTGACAATAGTGGTGACACCACGGAAGTGACCCGGACGTGAAGCACCCTCAAGAATAGTTGAAAGACCAGGTACATCCACAAAAGTCTGCTTGTCTAAACCTTCCGGGTACATAATCTCGGGTGTCGGTGTGAACACTAAATCCACCCCTTCAGCGCTAAGCTTGCTCAGGTCGTCATCAAGCGTACGAGGGTAGTTTGCCAAATCGTCGGCACGCTCAAACTGCATCGGGTTAACAAAGATGCTTACAACAACGATATCAGCGTATTCGCGCGCTTTACGAACGAGCGTCAGGTGACCTTCGTGAAGATTGCCCATTGTCGGGACAAAGGCAATTTTACGGCCTTCACGCTTGAAGGCTTTTATCTGTTCACGAGTTGCTGAAATTTCCGCAAAAGTTTGCATGCACTTATCCTCTAAGCAATGGTATGAGCTTCGTCTGGGAACACACCGTTTGCAACATCTTCCATGTATTTTGCTACGGCTTTACGCATATCACCGGTTTCAGCAAGAAAGTTTTTCGAGAATTTAGGCATGTAGTTAGCAGAGATGCCGAACATATCATGCATTACAAGAATTTGACCGTCCGTCACGTTACCTGCGCCAATACCGATGACAGGCACGTCGAGTAATTTCGTAATACGTTCTGCCAGTTCCGCAGGAACACACTCAAGTAGTACGATCTGAGCGCCGGCTTCTTGCAGTGCGAGTGCATCTTTGACCATACGATCCGCTTTTTCCTGATCGCGGCCTTGTATTTTATAGCCACCGAAGATGTTCACCGACTGAGGAGTCAGACCTAAGTGCGCACACACAGGCACGGCACGTTCAGTTAGCATCTTGACGGTATCAACTAACCATTCGCCACCTTCAATCTTCACCATGTTTGCACCTGCACGCATGATTTTTGCTGCGCTTTCACAGGCTTGTTCTGGCGTTGCGTAGCTCATGAACGGCATATCAGCCATCAGAAGACAGTTCGGGCTTCCTGTACGTACACAGCGCGTGTGGTAAACAATGTCATCTACGGTTACCGGCAGCGTATCGTTTTCACCTTGAAGAACCATTCCCAGTGAGTCACCCACTAGCAGAACAGGCATTTCCTGGCTTTCAAATAGCTGAGCAAAGCTCGCATCGTAAGCCGTTGAAGTGGCAAATTTACGACCTTCTTGTTTCCACTTGATAAGGTCGTTTATGGTCATTTTTTTCATTATTTTATCCTTCCTAGGAGTTGGCTATGACTGCCAAATACTGAGGCCGTTTCTGTCTACTTGTTTGAGCAGAGCAGAGACCTCGGTCCCGTCAGGGAGTTGTAAACTTGGTGCAATTTCCGCAAGAGGATAGAGCACGAACTCGCGCTCCTTCATTCCGTAGTGAGGAATGGTCAGTCTTTCGGAGTTAATCACCTCATTGCCATAAAGAATAATGTCGAGATCAAGAGTTCTTGGTCCCCAGCGTTCATCTTTACGGACACGCCCTTGTTCCTGCTCAATGGCTTGTGTGCAATCAAGCAGTTGCAGAGGCGTCAAATTAGTTTTTATTGCCACGACCGCATTGATGTAATCCGGTTGGTTTTGTGGCCCCATAGGCGTGCTGCTGTATAGTTCAGAGGCTTTTACAAACTCTGATTCAGGCAGCGTTTTTAGTGCTTCGATCGCTAGTTTCGCCTGGCTGACAGGATCAGCCAGGTTACTGCCTACCGCAATGTATGCTGTGATCATGATTTAGGCTTACTTTTTTTCTTACGGTAGGTTTTACGGCGACGCTGACCTTTTGGTGCTTGGTCGTCGAGGTCGGCAGCCATTGCCTGACGCATTTCTCGGCCGGCATTCTGGAAAGTTTCCCACCATTTGGCTAGTTTCTCTGTCTCGCCGCCTTCCACTTCACCCCGCATTTCAAGGAAATCGAAGCCCGCACGGAACTTGTTCAGCTCCATAAGACGGAATGCGCGCTTACCATTGCGTCGCGGCAGGCGCAGTTGCAGCTGCCAAATCTCACGAATAGTCGCGGTGTGACGTCGTGGTATAGCTATAGTGCGAACCTGATCATCAAGGATGATATTACTCGCTTCCATAATGGCATCGTAATAAGCAAGATGACGTTGTTCCATCAGTCTTTCTGCTACAGCACAAAGCGGGTACCACAGCATAGCCGCAAACATAAATGCCGGATTGATACGCTTACCTTCTTCGATTCGCATATCAGTGGAGTCGAGAACCAGATCCAGCATCTGTTCAGTCGGAGATGAGTAATCTTCAGTGAAATGCTCTGCAATCGTTGGGAAAAGCTGCTGGAACAGGTTGTACTCACGCAGCAGATGGTAGGTTTCCAGCCCCTGACCTGATTGCAGTAGCTTGAGTGACTCTTCGAACAGACGAGCAGATGGTATATCACGCAGCAGTGTTGACATCTCTTCGATAGGTGCTGCGGTGTCTTCTTCGATATCAAAATCAAGTTTGACCGCGAAACGGATAGCGCGCAGCATGCGCACCGGATCTTCACGGTAACGGGTTTCAGGGTCACCAATCAGGCGAATCAGGCGATCTTCCAGGTCTTCAATACCACGGGCATAGTCGTGTATTGAGTAGTCTGCGATGTTGTAATACATCGAGTTGATAGTGAAATCGCGGCGCTCTGCATCTTCATCAACCGTACCGTATACGTTGTCGCGCAGTAACATACCTTCTTTAGACTGCTGAGAGACGTTCTTATTTTTCTGCTCTTGATGGTGGCCACGGAAAGTCGCGACTTCAATAATGTCCCGGCCAAACATAATGTGAGCCAGACGGAAGCGGCGGCCAATCAGGCGGCAGTTTCTGAACAGCTGCTTGATTTGTTCCGGTGTTGCGTTAGTCGCAATATCAAAGTCTTTTGGTTTCTGTCCAAGCAGTAAGTCTCGAACCCCGCCACCGACAAGAAATGCATCGAAACCAGCATTATTTAGGCGGTACAGTACCTTCAGCGCATTGTCACTGATCTGCTTACGCGAAATGTTGTGCTCTTCACGAGTTATTACATTGAGAGCGAGCTCTGGAATTGTCGCAGCTTCGCTTGGTGTATAGTCGTTTGTATTCATGTGCATCTGGCAATAAATGGGTTTAGTCCAATTTTGCTTTGGTTAGTTTTTAAGCCCTAGGGCTGATTTGCGGCTAATGATAGCACTACACGGTGCCATTTGAGAATCATGCAGTGATCTCGATCTCTGCGGGAAGCTGTTCTAAACGCCAGTTTTCGCAGCCCCAGCGAAGAATTTCTGCAATTTCACTCGCTTTAATGTCTTCGGGAATATCAAAGCCCAAAAATGTCATGGCTTTGAGCAGAGCAGGATTCGGGTTATTAATATCAATAGCCGTCGCGTGATTTTGTTTCGACAGTTTATTGCCGTTATCGTCCATCGCCAGAGGTAAGTGCAAGTAACTCACCTCGGGTTGGCCAAGGGTTTGGTATAAGCTTATTTGTCTTCCTGTTGGCTCGATTAAATCCGCTCCGCGAACAACTTCAGTCACACCTTGGTCGATGTCATCCAATACTACCGCAAGATTATAGGCAAATAATCCATCTCGACGTTTAATAATGAAATCTTCATTAACCAACTGTTCGGGAATATGGATTGTGCCATGTTTTTGGTCGAAGAAGCTGGCGACAGGCCTGGTCATTTTTAGGCGTATAGCGCCTTCTTTCAAGTGTTTATCTCGGCATGTTCCCGGATAAAAGCCGCCGTGCTCTTTAATTTGCTTACGGGTACAGTGACAGTAGTAGGCGTCGCCGTTTTCTAACCAGACATCAATCTGAGCCTGATAGAGATGATGACGCTGGCTCTGGTATACCACTTCACCATCCCAGAGTAATTGGTATGCTTGTAGCGCTTCTAAAATGGCTTCAGAAGCTCCGGGCATTTCTCTGGGAGGGTCGAGGTCTTCTATTCGAACCAGCCACTTGCCATGGTTTGCTTTTGCTTGGAAGTAGCTGCCCAGAGCGGCAACCAAAGAGCCAAAATGCAGCGGACCAGAAGGAGATGGGGCAAAGCGGCCAACATAGCTTGTCATGCGTGTATCTCAGATAAGCCAAAACAAAAAGGGAGCCAGAGCTCCCTTCAATAATCAGATTGCGTGGTGATTAACCTTGCATCTGCTTCTCTTTGATTTCTGCAAGCGTTTTGCAGTCAATACAAAGGTCTGCAGTTGGGCGTGCTTCAAGACGACGTACGCCAATCTCTACGCCACAAGACTCACAGAAGCCAAAATCGTCATCTTTGATTTTGTCTAAAGTCTTTTCAATTTTCTTGATCAAACGGCGTTCACGGTCACGGTTACGCAGTTCTAGGCTGAACTCTTCTTCCTGAGAAGCGCGGTCAACTGGATCTGGGAAGTTTGCTGCTTCGTCCTGCATATGGTGAACAGTACGGTCTACTTCAACTCTTAGCTGATCGCGCCAAGCTGTCAGTATTTTCGTAAAATGTTCAATCTGCGCTGGTGACATGTATTCTTCACCAGGCTTTTCCTGATACGGCTCCACGCCTGCAATGGCTAGGATGCCGATTGATTTTTTCTTTGTTTCTGGCATACAGCATCTCCTACTTACACCTAGTCAACTGCTTCGCAGTCTATTTAAGGCGGGTATCTATAGCAAAAAGAGGCGGTGCAAGCAAATACTGATTTGCAAACTTATCGTCAATGTGAAGACAGCATCATTTTTCGTCTTAACTGATGAAATCAACAGCAGAAAATAGCTTTACGTCAGTACTGCTCAGTTCAGCTTTGTAGCAGAGAACCTCTACTCCTGCGTCTAGTGCTTGTTTGAGTAATAGTGAATATTTCGCGTCTATATGGTGTGCTACAGATACTTTTTCAATACCTGAATGTAAAACAGTAAATAAAAGTATGGCTCTACTTCCATTTTGTGCCATTTCTGTGAGCTCTCTCAAATGCTTCTGCCCCCGGGTAGTGACGGCATCGGGAAAGTATCCTTGCCCCTCAGAGTTAGTTTCATCAAGAAGAGTGACGCTTTTAACTTCTATATAACACTTTGGCTTGTCACTTGCGTGGAGCAAGATATCAATTCGGCTATTTTCATTGCCATATTTCACTTCAGTTTGAAGTGTGTCATAACCGCAAAGCTCTGAAATGACGTCATTTTCAATAGCCTCAACCGCTAACTGGTTTGCGCGTGCGGTATTGACACAAATTCGGTGGCCGAGTTCGGTTTCACTCAGCTCCCAGCTATTGGGATACTTTCGCTTAGGATTGTCAGAGGTTGAGTACCAGACCCTGTTTCCGGGTGTGGCACAACCTGTCATCGCTCCGGTATTTGCACAGTGAATGGTGCGAACTTCGCCGTTATCAAGTTCAATGTCGGCAAGGAAGCGTTTATAGCGTTTGAGCAGAGTCGCTGACTCTAAAGCGGGTTCGAAATGCATTTTGCTTATTTAGAAGGGAAACTTTTAGGTACAATGTTGCCATCATTACACCATAAGGTATTTCTTTTGTCACAATTGCCGATTGAAGCCGTGATGCCTCAGTTACTTACGGCGGTCAAAAACCAACATCAGGTGATCTTAAAAGCCGCGCCGGGTGCGGGTAAGTCGACGTATTTTCCTCTCCAACTTCTCCAGCATCAACTGGTGACTGGAAAAATCATTATGCTTGAGCCAAGGCGGTTAGCTGCGCGTAATATCGCGCGCTATCTGGCGGAGCAACTCGGTGAGCAAGTCGGTCAGAGAGTTGGTTACCGCGTTCGCGGCGAAAGTAAGGTAAGCTCAGCAACGCAGCTAGAGATTGTGACGGAAGGGATCATGACACGCATGATCCAAAATGCCCCTGAGCTGGATGGTGTCGATCTGCTGATTTTTGATGAGTTTCATGAGCGTAGTATTCATGCCGACACAGCGTTAGCGTTCAGCCTGGAAGTTCAGGAGGCACTGCGTGATGATCTCAAGCTGGTGGTCATGTCGGCAACGCTCGATCAGGAAGCGCTGCAATCACTGCTGCCGGATGCCAGTTTTATCGAATCTCATGGGCGAAGTTTTGAGGTTGAAACGCGCTACGCCCCTTTAGCCGTTAATGATCACCTGCCAAATGTGATGGCTAAGACGATAGAGGGTCTGCTCAGTAAAGAGTCAGGCTCACTATTGGCGTTTCTTCCGGGCGTTGCTGCGATTAGGCAGGTTGAAGAGCGATTAGCACATTTGCCTGATGAGGTTGAAGTTTGTCCTCTCTACGGCCAACTCAGTTTTGACGAGCAACAGAAGGCGATTTCTCCTGTGATACAGGGCAAACGTAAAGTCGTATTGGCAACCAACATTGCGGAAACCTCACTGACCATTGAAGGGATCCGTCTTGTGGTTGACTCTGGCTTAGAGCGTATTGCCCGGTTTGATTTGAAAAATGGCCTTACCCGTCTCGAGCAAGTGCGTATTGCTCAGTCTTCTGCTATTCAGCGAATGGGGCGAGCAGGCCGTGTTGAAGAGGGGATATGCGTTCGTCTCTATTCTGAAAGTCAGTTCAGACAGCAACCTGCGGTACCACAGCCTGAAATTTTGTATTCCGATCTTGCCAGTTTGGTCATGGAGTTAGCGTTCTGGGGAGCGAGTGATGTTCAGGAACTGAAATGGCTTGACGTTCCTTCTCATGCGGCACTGAATCAGGCCAGGCAACTGCTGGTTTCTCTGGGGCTGCTCAGCGAGCAAGGCCAACTGACTGCTGACGGTAAACAAGCACACGAGCTCGGTGTTGAACCTCGAGCTGCCGCAATGTTGATTCAGTCTGCGCATCACAGTGAGAAAATGTTAAATACCGCATTGGCGGCGGTCGCCCTTATTGAAGAGCCAGAAAGAAACGTCACGAATATCGGACACAGTTTGCACCGCTGGATCACGAGCTCTCATCCTAAAAAATCATTGCTAATTAAGCGAGCCCAGTCCCTTGCGCATAAAATGGATACGGTTTTTTCTCTGTCAGATGTTGATGAAAGTTCACTACCACTGGTGTTGAGCCTAGCATTTCCGGACAGGATTGCACAGCAGCGCATCTCTCACCAACGAAATAAGCAATATGGTCGGTTTACTCTGGCGAATGGTCACGGAGCTGAATGCCGGCCAGACGATGCTCTGGGCGCATGTGAGTATTTAGTTACGGTTGATCTGATGCGTTCGCATTCCAACTCAAGCCAGGTTCATTTGGCTTGTGAACTGGACATCAATATATTGCATGCGACGTTTGAATTACTATTTTCATCTGAAGAAATGGTCGACTGGGATGAAAAAAGAGGGCGTTTAGTAGCAGAGAAACAACTAAAAATCGGCCAGATAGTGATTGAGCGTGAATCTTTGCCGAGTCCCGGAAAAGAAAAAATGACACAAGCTTTACTCACTTATGTCCGCCGTCAGGGCTTGAGCAGTCTAAACTGGACGCCAGCTGCGGAAAACTTGCTCGAACGAATCCGTTGCGCCGTCGACTGGCTGCCTGAACAGCCGTGGCCAGACTTTGAAGAAGCAGATTTGCTTGAATCATTAGATGAGTGGTTAGCACCTTATATGGTTTCTGTAACGTCGGTGAAAGAGCTGAGTAAAGTGAACCTGACTGAAGCACTGAATGGGCGTTTGGGCTGGCCGTTAAATAAGAGCATTGATGAGTGGCTGCCAGAGCGTTATCAGCTACCAACGGGAACTTCAAAACGCATCCGTTATCAGTATGGTCATGAACCCGTATTGTCGGTAAGGATGCAGGAAGTGTTTGGAGAAAGTAGCTCGCCTGCTGTCGCTCTCGGGCGTAAACCTCTGGTGCTGGAATTACTTTCTCCGGCGCAGCGTCCACTGCAAGTGACGACTGATCTCGCTGCCTTCTGGAAAGGCAGCTACAAAGACGTGCAAAAAGAGATGAAAGGGCGTTATCCAAAGCATGTTTGGCCTGATGATCCTGCGAACCATGTCGCGACAACGAAAACGAAAAGACAATTAAATAATGACTGACACAAAAAAGCCGCGCGCCAGTAAGACGCCAGCGAAGAAAAAAACTGCCACAAAAGCCCCCGCTAAGCGTAGCAAGCGAACTCCGGGTAAAAAGCCGAGTAATAATGGTAAGCGATCATGGCTAAAAGTTTTGTGGTCGATTACATGGAAAGCGGGCATTGCGCTGGCGGCAGTCCTTTTATTTGTTGGTATTTATTTAGATAGTGTGGTGAAAGAGCGCTTTGAAGGCCAGTTATTTGAACTGCCGACGGTCGTTTACGCGCGCATTTTAAATCTTAGTCCCGGTGAGAACATCTCTATTCAGGAGCTTCGCAATGAACTGGACGTGCTTAACTACCGAAAGGTAAGTAATCCACGTTATCCGGGCGAATACTCGTCGTCTTCAACTCGTATTGAGCTGATTCGTCGTCCGTTTGAATTTTCTGACGGCCCGGAGCCCGATCGCCATGTCATGCTGCATTTTTCTGACAGCGGCTTACAACGTATTCAGTCTCTGGAATCCAGAGGCGACCTGGGGTATCTGCGTCTTGAGCCTAAGATGTTGGGAATGCTGGAAAAAGACAGCAACGAGCAGCGCCTGTTCTTACGCCGGGATCAGTACCCTGAAATTCTGGTGGATGCATTACTCGCAACTGAAGACCGCGACTTTTACCAGCATGATGGTGTTTCTCCTCTGGCGATTGCCCGTGCGTTGGTGGCGAATATCAGAGCTGGCCGCACCGTTCAGGGGGGCAGTACGCTTACGCAACAGCTGGCAAAAAACCTGTTTCTAACCAAGGATAAAACTTTATGGCGCAAGATCCGTGAAGCGTATATCGCGTTGATTCTGGACTACCGCTACAGCAAAGATCGCATTCTGGAAGCGTATCTGAACGAAGTGTATCTGGGACAGAGTGGTGGTGAAGCTATTCACGGATTTGGCTTAGCATCCCGCTATTACTTCGGCCAGCCGATTCAGGAGCTTCGTATAGATCAACTTGCGATGCTGGTGGGGATGGTAAAAGGTCCGTCTTACTACAATCCAATTCGCTACCCAGAAAGAACTCAGGATCGCCGTGATCTTGTGCTTCGTCTGCTGATGCACCAAGACATGTTGACATCGAAAGAATATGAGCAGGCAGCAAGTCGTCCACTGGATACGCAGGAAAACCCGCGTATTGCCAGCCGTCAGCCAGCTTACTTCCAACAGTTGAGTATCGAACTGAAAGAAAAAGTCGGTGATAAGTTTAAATCTGAAACGGGCTTACGTGTCTTTACGTCACTGGATCCGGTATCGCAAAGCAAAATGGAGCAAGCCATTGCCAGTAAGATACCCGAGTTAGCCAAGCTTGGTGGAAAGGAGTTGGAAGCGGCGGCGGTGGCCGTTGATCGTCATAGCGGTGAGATCCGTGCCATGGTTGGTGGTAAGCGAGTCGGTTATGAAGGCTTCAACCGTGCATTAAACGCCAGCCGACCAATCGGCTCGTTAGTAAAACCAGCCATTTACCTTACGGCGTTGGAGCAGCCTGACAAATACAACCTAGGTACGACTTTGCATGATACGCCTTTAAGTCTGAAAGGCAGTGAAGGTACGGTCTGGACTCCGCGTAATTATGACCGCAAGTACCGTGGTGACGTTCCACTATTCGAGGCTCTGGCCAAGTCGCTCAACGTACCCACCGTGCGCCTGGGTATGGAGCTTGGCATTCCTAGAGTAACCAGTACGCTAGAGCGCTTGGGTGTGAACAAAAATGAGATTCGACCGGTGCCTTCGATGTTCCTGGGATCGTTCTCGTTAACTCCGCTTGAAGTCGCTCAGATGTATCAGACTCTGACAAACTCAGGTAAGCGCGCGAAGCTGACGGCGCTTCGTTCGGTGAAAGACCTGGAGGGCAATGTGCTCTATCAGTCACTGCCTCGCTCGTCACGTGAAGTCGATGAACAAGCTGCTTGGCTTACCACGTATGCGATGAAGCAAGGTGTTGCTCAGGGTACTGGTCGCTTCTTACAAAACCAGTTTGCCTGGGCTGCATTAGCAGGGAAAACCGGCACCAGTAATGATACAAGAGACAGCTGGTTTGTTGGCGTCGACGGCCGGGAAGTGACCACTATCTGGCTGGGCCGTGACGATAACAAACCGACAAATCTGACCGGATCGAGCGGTGCTTTGCGTGTGTATGCGGAATATCTGACCCAGCGCATTCCTGAGCGTTTAGAGCTTCCGTGGCCAAGAGAGGTGACGACTCTGGGCTTTAAACAAAGCGCCGATGGCGGTTTAGAGATGAACTGTCGCAGTGAATATAAATTACCAATTTGGGACAAAACCGGTCAAATGAAACAGCAGTGCGAGAAAAAATCTAACTGGATTAGTAATTTATTTGATTGGTAATCTTGTTAAATATTCATCGTAAGCTTGTTCAACGGAGTATTTCTTAGTAAATATAGAGGCATATTAAAGTGAGTAGTGCTCGGCGATGGGCATTGCTCAGCCCCAATATTTAATAAAGGAAGAAGTTAATGTTCAAAAAGGCGCCATTTAGCCCGTTCTTTCGTTGTGTCGCGCTTTGGGTAAGTTTCTTTTTGACTATTTCTCCTTCGTTGGCAAAAACTCAAGGGGATATGCCAGCACCGCGTCCTAAAGTGGCAGTGGTTCTTGCTGGCGGTGGTGCAAAAGGTGCGGCTCACATAGGTGTACTGAAAGCACTGGAAGAGATGAAGATTCCCGTTGATATCATTACGGGTACCAGCATGGGTGCTTATGTTGGTGGTTTATATGCCATTGGTATGAGTGCAGGTGAAATTGAAAGCTTCATCTACAGTGTGGACTGGAATAACGGTTACCGGGATCGTGTCGACCGGAGTCAGCGCCGTGTTCGTGACAAAGAGTATGAAGACCGCTATCAAATAAATACGGATCTCGGGCTGAGGTTTGGCGAAATACGCGTGCCAACCGGAGTGGTGCAAGGGCAGAATATGTTACGTATTCTGCGTGAAACCACGGGTAACCTTGGGCGCTTTGAATCGTTTGATCAACTTGCTATTCCTTATCGCTCGGTTGCAACTGATATTCTGGAACTCGAAGAGGTGGTCATTGATAACGGCTATTTAGTCGATGCGATGATGGCCAGCATGTCAGTGCCAGGCGCGCTTCCTCCCTATGAGCTAAATGGACATCTGTTAGTTGATGGTGGGGTCGTGAACAATATGCCCGTTGATGTGGCTCGCGCGATGGGAGCTGATGTTGTCATTGCTGTAGACATCAGCACAGACTACAAAACGGCGGAAGATTTTACCGGGCTGTTTATTGTTGCTGACCAACTTTCCAACTATCTTGTCCGCCGCAGTACTCAGCAGCAAGTGGAAGATCTCCAGGAGCAAGATATCTATATTCGTCCTAACGTAGGGCTAATGGAAACGGTTGAGTTCGATAAAATGCCACTGGCATTTGACTCAGGGTATGAGATCACCAAGGAGCTGAAGGCAAAGTTAGAAGGGCTGAGTTTATCGAGTGCAGATTACCAGCGATACATCGACCATAAAGAAGAAGTCCGCAAAACCTTAGTTCATGGTGATGAGCGTGTTGTCGATGAGGTGGTGATTGTCAATAACACGCACTACAGCGATGTGCTGCTGACAAACCGTATGCATTTAGAGACCGGGCGTCGGATCTCAACGAGTGAAATAGAAAATGCTGTTGAGAATTTATATGCACTTGATCGATTTGAACTGATTACTTATCAGTATGAGGAAGTGCAAGGTGCCACGAGGCTGGTTTTTACCGTTAATGAGAAGTCCTGGGGTCCCAATTACCTTAATTTCCGCTTTTTCCTTGAAGATGACTTTGATACCGATAGTCAGTACGGGATTGGTATATCGACCAATTTCACCAAATTAAACTCCCACGGCGCAGAGCTGGCATTTAACTTAGAAATGGGTACAGATAAGCTGATTGAAGCTGAACTGTATTCTCCAGTGTTGTCTAGCCAGCAGCTGTTTGTTTCCGGGCGATTAGCATACAGCAATGAAGGACGTAATCTGCCACTGAACGATTTCCAAAATCCTGATATTGGTGCCGTGAACGACTTTTTCCCCGTCTCTTACAGCGATTTTTCTTCGGAGATTTCGCTTGGTATTCAGCCCACTCTATGGCAAGAGCTGCGTTTTGGCGGCCGGTACTCAACGGGGAGTATTGAGCTATCCACTCTGGCATCGGCGGGAAATCTGGATTTTGACAGGCTTGGAGTATTTGCCCAGTACCGCTTAGATACGCTCGATGACTTTGCTTTTCCTACTCGCGGCATGCTGGTCGATCTGGAGTATTTAGTCTCTCATGACCAAAGCCCTGAGGGAGATAATCTTTTAGGTTCCGATACTATGGTTGAAGACACCGTGTATGAAATTTCAGCTCGGGTTAAAGGCGCAGTGAGTCATCAGCGTCATACTTTAGTCGGGCATGCTGAATATAGTGTCGTTGAGAGTAAGAACTCTACTATCCCACTTGATCCACGAGAACTGGGGGGCTTTTTGAACTTGTCCGGCATACCGAGAAACAGCCTGATTGGACAGGATTTATTTTTCAGCAGCCTAGTCTACCGATACAAATGGTTCGAGAATGATTTCGGGCTGTTTGAGGCACCGGTGTATATAGGTGCATCAGTAGAATACGGTGGCGTATGGTCGGACAATGATTTAGGTTTGGGTAACGCGCCGCTGTATAACGCTGGCTCGGTATTCTTTGGTGTCGATTCCCCAATCGGGCCTATAATGTTGGCTTATGGTCGTACAGAGCAAAACCTGGAAGCTGTGTATCTGATCGTCGGAACTTCATTTAATTAACCAGTAAAAGAGAGCAATACCTCACTAAATTTGAACAAAATTAG
Source organism: Vibrio sp. B1FLJ16 (assembly GCF_905175385.1). Classification (NCBI taxonomy): domain Bacteria; kingdom Pseudomonadati; phylum Pseudomonadota; class Gammaproteobacteria; order Vibrionales; family Vibrionaceae; genus Vibrio; species Vibrio sp. B1FLJ16. The sequence goes on along the minus strand of NZ_HG992749.1, from coordinate 2,422,758 downwards.
CAGGACTTTAGTCGTAAGTTGCTATGTTGGTCAAAATGATGAGATTTTAATTGAAGGTTAAATTTGCTATTCTTTTGCCCACAGTTTGGCCTCTGCGGCGCTGTTTCTCAATCATAATTGAATGAAAACAAGGGCACTGGAGAGCCAAGTTTCCAAGGATGTTCACTCCTTTACTTTAACAATAGTAATAATAAAGGAGGAACCGCAATGAGAGGAAAAAGTCGTGCTTGAAGCCTACCGTAAACACGTCGAAGAGCGTGCTGCCGAAGGAGTTGTACCTAAACCACTAGACGCTGAGCAAGTTGCTGGTCTTGTGGAACTTCTTAAAAATCCCCCTCAAGGTGAAGAAGAGGTTCTTCTTGACCTACTAGAGAATCGTATTCCACCTGGCGTTGATGAAGCGGCATATGTGAAAGCTGGCTTCCTGACAGCGGTTGCAAAAGGTGAAGTATCTTCCCCGCTAGTAAGTCGTGAAAAAGCAGCACAATTGCTAGGCACTATGCAAGGCGGTTACAATATCGCGCCACTAGTTGATCTATTGGACGACGATGCTCTAGCGCCAATTTCTGCAAAAGCGCTATCTCACACACTGCTTATGTTTGATGCTTTCTATGACGTAGAAGAGAAAGCAAAAGCAGGCAATACTTTTGCACAACAAGTTTTACAATCTTGGGCTGATGCGGAATGGTTCCTGTCTAAGCCTCAGCTGCAAGAAAAAATCACTCTGACTGTATTTAAGGTTACTGGTGAAACTAACACCGATGACCTGTCTCCGGCACCAGATGCATGGTCTCGCCCTGATATCCCAGTTCACGCTCTTGCAATGCTTAAGAACGAGCGTGAAGGCATTAACCCAGATCAGCCTGGTAGTATCGGTCCGATCAAACAGATCGAAGAACTGCAATCTAAAGGTCATCAGCTGGTTTATGTCGGTGACGTAGTAGGTACAGGTTCTTCTCGTAAATCTGCAACTAACTCAGTGCTTTGGTTCATGGGTGATGACATCCCTAATGTACCAAACAAACGTGCTGGCGGTTACGTACTGGGTGGTAAGATTGCTCCTATCTTCTTTAATACAATGGAAGATGCAGGCGCACTGCCAATCGAAGTTGACGTATCTAAGCTGAACATGGGCGACGTGATTGATGTTTACCCGTTCGAAGGCAAAGTATGTAACCACGAAACCGGTGAAACTCTGGCTGAGTTCAAACTAAAAACAGACGTACTGATCGACGAAGTACGTGCTGGTGGTCGTATCCCACTGATCATCGGTCGCGGTCTGACTGACAAAGCTCGCCAATCGCTGGGTCTGGAAGCTACTGATATCTTCCGTAAGCCTGGTGACGTTGCTGATACAGGCAAAGGTTACTCGCTTGCTCAGAAGATGGTTGGTAAAGCGTGTGGCGTAGAAGGTGTTCGTCCGGGCACTTACTGTGAGCCTAAGATGACTACGGTAGGTTCTCAGGATACAACGGGTCCTATGACGCGTGATGAGCTGAAAGACCTTGCGTGTCTTGGCTTCTCAGCAGACCTTGTTATGCAGTCTTTCTGTCATACATCGGCATACCCTAAACCAGTTGATGTGAACACTCACCACACATTACCTGATTTCATCATGAACCGTGGCGGTGTTTCTCTGCGTCCTGGTGACGGTGTTATCCACTCGTGGCTAAACCGTATGCTTCTGCCTGATACTGTTGGTACAGGTGGCGACTCGCATACTCGTTTCCCTCTAGGCATTTCATTCCCAGCAGGTTCTGGTCTTGTTGCATTCGCAGCGGCTACAGGTGTTATGCCTCTGGATATGCCTGAGTCAATCCTGGTTCGTTTTAAAGGTGAAATGCAGCCTGGTATCACACTACGTGACCTGGTACATGCAATCCCTTACTACGGCATCAAGCAAGGCCTACTAACGGTTGAGAAAGCAGGTAAGATCAACGAATTCTCTGGTCGCGTTCTAGAGATCGAAGGTGTTGAGCACCTAACGGTTGAGCAAGCGTTTGAACTTTCTGATGCGTCAGCAGAACGTTCAGCGGCTGGCTGTACTGTTAAGCTGTCTCAAGAGTCGATCGAAGAGTACCTGAACTCGAACATCACTATGCTTAAATGGATGATCTCTGAAGGTTACGGCGACCGTCGTACCATCGAGCGTCGTATCACTGCAATGCAAGAGTGGTTAGATAATCCAGAGCTTATGGAAGCTGATTCGGACGCAGAATATGCGCACGTTATCGAGATTGATCTGGCGGAAATTAACGAGCCAATCTTATGTGCTCCTAATGACCCAGATGATGCTCGTCTGCTTTCAGAAGTGCAGGGTACGAAAATCGATGAAGTCTTCATCGGTTCATGTATGACCAACATCGGTCACTTCCGCGCAGCAGGTAAACTGCTTGAGCAGTGGGGTGGTCAGCTAGATACACGTCTATGGGTGGCTCCGCCAACTAAGATGGACCGCGATCAGCTAACGGAAGAAGGCTACTACGGTATCTACGGCCGTGCTGGTGTTCGTATCGAAACTCCGGGATGTTCACTGTGTATGGGTAACCAGGCTCGTGTAGCTGACAAAGCGACAGTAATGTCGACGTCAACGCGTAACTTCCCGAACCGTCTGGGTACAGGTGCGAACGTTTACCTGTCTTCTGCAGAGCTTGCGGCAGTCGGTGCAATCCTGGGTCGTATTCCGACTAAAGAAGAGTACTTGGAGTACGCAGCGAAGATCAACGCGACAGCAGCGGATACATACCGTTACCTGAACTTCCACAAGATGGATCAGTACACTAAGAAAGCGGATACGGTTATCTTCCAAGAGCCTGCATAAGTAGCATTCGATAAATGCACCAATAGAAAGCACCTCCGATGAGGTGCTTTTTTTATGGCTATCTACCGCGCTCTACCCTGAGCTCAGGTTATTCTGCAAGTCGTTTGGAGGATCACGGGTTCATTCGCTATACTCCGCACCAAATTGATACGAAAAGGCTATCTCGATGGAATTTGAATTCATCCGCAATACTTTGATGGGCGAGTATTACGTCAAATGCAGTATGGGGCATGAGATTGTAGGGCGCTGGCTTCAAGAAGAAATTGGTAAAGACCCTGCAAAAATTCATCTGGTTGAAGCCTTGATTGAACAGTCTTTTTCTTCGCCTTCTCAAGAGCATAGCTTAACTGGTACAGAAATCAGTGTGTCTATTCATGGTGATGAAGTATTAGTGCAGGAAAACATCCTGGCACACAGTTATGACTTAGAGCTGGAGAGTGAGTTTGATTTCTACGATTCGGAGAGTACTGCAAGTTGCGGTATCGAGGATTTCGTGACCCTTATAGAGCAATGGAAAGATTTTTTGAACATTTGATGCACAGTTTTGGGTAAGTAACCTTCACTTGCTTTAAATTTGTGAAAGGGGCGCACTGTAATGGTGCGCCTTTTTGGTTTTTAGAGTTTGATTTTAAGTATTGTTATTAAAAATCAATAACTTAAAAACTTGGCACGTAGATTGGATTATTAGAAGCGTATCAGGATGAATGGAATGCTTCGGAGATAATTTAATGAAAATAATCAATGCCATTATAAAGCCGTTTAAGTTAGACGATGTTCGTGAGGCGTTAGCTGACGTCGGCATCGAAGGAATGACAGTATCAGAAGTTAAAGGTTTTGGTCGCCAGAAAGGTCATACCGAACTGTACCGCGGAGCTGAGTACCAGGTTGATTTTCTGCCAAAAGTGAAAATCGAAATTGCTACTCACGCTGACAATGTGGAGCGCGTAGTAGAAGCTATCACTAAAGCGGCACAAACCGGAAAAATCGGTGACGGTAAGATTTTTGTATACGACCTGAGCCAAGCTGTGCGTATCCGTACTGGTGAGATGGACGCAGAAGCACTTTAAGTATTCAAAGGATTGGAGACATTATTATGGAACTAGCAACAACTGTAACGGAGTTGCGTTATGCACTTGACACCTTTTTCTTCCTCATTTCCGGTGCATTGGTTATGTGGATGGCAGCTGGCTTTGCCATGCTCGAAGCAGGTCTAGTGCGCTCAAAAAACACAACAGAAATTTTAACTAAAAACTTCTGTCTATACGCGATTGCCTGCACCATGTACTTGGTTGTAGGTTACCACATCATGTACGTTGATAACGCTGAAGGCGGTTGGCTGCCATCATTTGGTGGTCTGATTGGCTCACAAGCGGAAGGCGCAGACCACTCGCTAGAGTCAGACTTCTTTTTCCAGGTTGTGTTCGTTGCAACAGCAATGTCTGTAGTTTCGGGCGCAGTTGCAGAACGTATGAAGCTTTGGTCATTCCTAGTGTTCTCAGCAGTTCTGACAGCATTCATCTACCCGATGGAAGGCTACTGGACATGGGGCGGCGGCTTCCTTTCAGAAGCAGGTTTCAGTGACTTTGCTGGTTCAGGTATCGTACATATGGCCGGTGCTTCTGCAGCACTAGCAGGTGTTCTGCTTCTTGGTGCCCGTAAAGGTAAATACGGTAAAAATGGTGAAATCCACCCAATCCCAGGTTCAAACATGCCGCTTGCTACACTTGGTACGTTTATCCTTTGGTTCGGCTGGTTTGGTTTCAACGGTGGTTCTCAGCTGATGGTTTCTGATTTTGAGAACGCGACAGCAGTAGGTCAAATCTTCCTTAACACCAATGCAGCAGCAGCAGCGGGTTCAATCGCAGCGCTACTAGTGTGTAAGACTACTTGGGGTAAAGCTGACCTGACTATGATCCTGAACGGTGCTTTGGCTGGTCTGGTTGCTATCACTGCGGATCCACTATCTCCATCACCACTATGGTCTGTTGCAATCGGTGCAGTTTCTGGTGCAATCGTTGTATTCAGCATCATCGGTCTGGACAAGCTTAAGATTGATGATCCAGTAGGTGCGATTTCTGTACACGGTGTGTGTGGTTTCTTTGGCCTGATGGTTGTGCCTCTAAGCAACAGCGATGCGACATTCGGTGCTCAGCTTCTTGGTGCTGCTGTTATCTTTGCTTGGGTATTTGGTGCAAGCCTGGTTGTTTGGGGCATTCTGAAAGCAACAGTTGGTATCCGAGTAAGCGAAGAAGAAGAGCTGGAAGGTATGGATATGCATGATTGTGGCGTAGGCGCTTACCCAGAGTTCGTAACTGCGAAATAATATCCCATGTAGCATATTGTTACATTCTCGCTAACAAAAACCTGCTATTGATAGCAGGTTTTTTTGTATTGGTCGTTGTCTTACCATTGAAGATACATATAATAATGCAACTGATAAACGTTATCATTAATTCTGGTAAAGGATTCAACAATGAAAAAACTGTTCGCTCTTTCAGCACTTGCTTGCTCAACTTTAGCCCCTACAGCAATGGCTGCTGAAGAAGTAAACGTCTACTCTTACCGTCAACCGTTCTTAGTAGAACCTATGTTTGACGAGTTTACTAAAGAAACTGGCATTAAAGTAAACGTGAAGTTTGCTAAAACAGGCATCGCAGAAAAACTGGCTCAGGAAGGTGAATACAGCCCAGCAGACGTTCTGCTGACAACTGATATTAGCCGTCTTGCAGAACTTACTAACAAAGGCCTGGTTCAGAAAGTAGACAGCAAAATCATTGAAGAAAACGTACCTGCTCAATACCAGGACAAAGAAAATGAATGGTTTGCACTGACGCTACGTACGCGCAGTGTCTACTCTTCTCGCGACCGCGTTGGTAAGCTAGGCGCTGATTTTAACTATGCAGATCTGGCTAAGCCAGAGTACAAAGGCAAGATTTGTACGCGTAGCGGTAAGCATCCTTACAACGTTTCTCTAGTGTCATCAATGATTGCTCACTACGGTGAAGCGGAAACCAAGCAGTGGCTGGAGGGTGTCAAAGCGAACCTGGCTCGTAAACCACAAGGTAACGACCGTGGGCAAGTGAAAGCGATTAAAGAAGGTCTGTGTGACGTTTCTTTAGGTAACAGCTACTACCTGGGTAAAATGGTTAATGATAAAGAGCAGAAAGCCTGGGCTGATGCGGTTTATATTAACTTCCCTAACCAGGAAACCACGGGTACTCACGTGAACATTTCTGGTATGGCGATGGCAAAATACGCGCCAAATAAAGAAAATGCGCTGAAGCTGATGGAATTCCTGACAGGTGATGTTGCTCAGAAAATGTACGCTGAGATAAACTTCGAATATCCGGTTAAAGAAGGTGTGAAGCGTTCTGAACTGGTGGAATCTTGGGGCGACTTTAAAGCGGATACACTTTCACTGGATGATATCGCATCTCACCATGAAGCTGCGATTAAGCTGATTGATGAAGTGAAATTTGACCTTTAATCCCTTGTGGGGGTATAACAGTACCCCCATTTGATTAAAGGATATGAGATGTATTTGCAGCCGCATCTATATTTCATGCAGCCTTGCAGTAATTAGGCAATGAAAGACAAACATTCTTCATGGAAAACCAGTAGTGGAGTGATAACTTTATTACTGGTTTTGCCGATCTTAGCGATCTTCTACACCGCAATTGGTGAAACGGATGAGCTGTTTGCCCACCTGATGGCAACGGTTATGCCGACCTATATCTTTAATACTGTCGCGCTTACGGTTGGTGTGATGGTGTTGTCTTTAATCTTTGGTATTCCGTGTGCATGGTTAATGGCCATGTGTAAACTGCCGTCGGAAAAGTGGTTGCAGTGGGCTTTGGTGCTGCCTCTGGCGATGCCTGGGTATATCATCGGCTATATTTTTACCGACTGGTTTGATTTTGCCGGACCGATACAAATTTTCTTACGTGAGATAACCGGATGGGGACCAAGAGAATACTGGTTCCCTGATATCCGTACATTATCTGGTGCGACATTTGTACTTTCTCTCGTTTTATATCCGTACGTGTATCTCCTTTGCCGCGCTGCATTTATGGAGCAGAACGTTTCGCTGCTACAAAGTGCCCGCCTGCTGAAGTGCTCTCCGTGGGAAAGTTTCTGGCGTATTTCGTTGCCGTTAGTGCGTCCGTCTATAGCTGTTGGTCTGTCGCTTGTCGCGATGGAGACTATTGGTGATTTTGGTACTGTCAGTTACTTTGCAGTTAATACTCTGACGACCGCGGTCTATGATACCTGGCTTGGTTATTCCAACCTTAATGCTGCCGCTAAGATTTCTGCGATCATGCTGGTGATCGTTGTATTGCTGCTGAGCACAGAACGATACAGTCGCAGAAAGCAGAAGTTGTTTCAGAGCCAGTTTAATAGCCATGAAGACTTTCGTTATGAGTTGACGGGGTGGAAAAAATGGGCCGCATTGATCTGGTGCTGGGGATTGGTTTTAATCGCATTCATTCTGCCATTGATGCAATTGATTGATTATTCGATTACTTACTTCTCTCAAAGCTGGACGCCTCAGTTCCGTGAATATGCCTGGAACAGTTTGGTTGTATCTGTCATTGCTGCCATCATCGGTGTCGCTGTAGCGCTGGTCGTGAACTTTACCAACCGGGTGAGTGGTAGACCTAGTACACTGGCATTCATGCGCTTATCGTCAATGGGTTATGCTGTTCCGGGGACGGTACTGGCAATTGGTGTCATGGTAGCGGTTTTGTTCATGGATCACAGAGTGAATGATATTGCGAAAGCGATGGAGTGGGGAAGGCCTGGGTTGATTTTCTCTGGCTCAATGTTTGCGTTGATTTTCGCCATGGTGGTGCGTTTCTCCGCGGTAGCAATTGGTAGTATCGAGAGTAACTTAAACAAAATCTCTCCTTCGCTGGATATGGCATCTCGTACGATGGGTTGTACGCCGAATGTGATGCTGTGGCGTGTGCATTTCCCCCTGGTTAAACGTGGTGCGCTTATTGCTGCGCTGCTGGTGTTCATTGAGTCAATGAAAGAGCTCAACGCCGCATTGTTGCTTCGTCCATTCAACTTTGAAACCCTTGCTACTTATGTTTATAACTTCGCCTCGGATGAGCATTTAGAATTGGCAGCTTTGCCTGCTGTACTGTTAGTTCTTGTCGGACTAATTCCGCTTGTTGTCGTTAACCGTTCACTGGAGCAAAATCACTGATGAGCTGCGCATTATCAATTAGAAATTTGACCTGCCAATATGATGATCAGACCGTTTTAGAATCTTTGTCATTAGAGGTCGAGCAAGGTCAGATAGTGTGTTTGCTAGGCGCCAGTGGTTGTGGCAAAACTACTTTGCTAAAAGCCGTTGCGGGTCTGTTACCCCTGTCTTCCGGTCAAATGAGCCTGAACTGCGTGACGATTGATGACGGTGAAAACTGGTTACCACCTGAGCAACGTAATATCGGTATGATTTTCCAGGATTATGCCTTGTTTCCTCACTTAACGGTTGCTGAGAACATCGCTTTTGGCCTTAAGAATGAAACCGCTCAGCAGAAGCTTTTTAAAGTCGAAGAGATGCTGGGATTAGTGCACCTGAAAGGTTATGGAGAGCGTTACCCGCATCAGCTTTCTGGTGGCCAGCAACAACGTGTAGCGATCGCACGTTCGCTCGCTTACAAGCCGGATCTGCTATTGCTTGATGAACCCTTCTCCAACATTGATACCCAAGTTCGCCACGAACTGATTCGTGAGATTCGAAAGATCTTTAAGCAACAGGGTGTAACGGCAATCTTTGTTACTCACAGCAGGGAAGAAGCTTTTGCTTTTGCGGACAAGATGGCAGTGATGAATCATGGTGTTATCGAGCAATATGGCACTGCTTCAGAATTGTATTACCGACCATCGAGTAAGTTTGTTGCTGATTTCTTAGGTGGCGGTAGCTATCTGGCTGCTACGCGAGTTTCAGAATCTGAGTTCGAAACTCATTTAGGTGTGGTAGAAGCGAGTGCGCAGCAGGATATTCAGATACAAGCTGATTGTGCTTTGTTGCTGAGGCCACAGCATATACAAATTCAGGCAGATCAGGATAGTGCGGTGAAAGTGTTAGAGCAGCACTTTATGGGAGATCACTGTCGCTATGTTATTGATGTCAATGGTGATCGTTTGTTAGCGACCTCTTCACAAGCTTTGAACATTGGTGATAGTGTTGCAGTAAGCGTGGATACGCAGGGCGTGCTGGCTTTCGCTTAAATTGATCTGTACCAAGGCATGTGTACCGAAAGAAAAAATGTACAGAAAGGAAAAAGGCCCGGCGGTGATGCCGGGCAAGTGTCCTTCGTCCTTAGCTTAACTTAGTCAGAATAACCAAGCTTTCGCCGACGTGCTTGAAGCGGGCACAAGGTCAGTTATAAAGACAGGAAGTCTTTGAACTGCTGAAGAACACGTTCCGCATTGTCTTTGTCTTGCATCTCTGCAAAAATACGTAGTAGAGGCTCAGTGCCTGAGAAGCGAGCGATGATCCAGCCCCCATTCCTGAAGTAGACTTTTGCGCCATCATCGTAGCTGACTTTTTCAATCTCAAATTCGAACCTAGGAAGCTGCTTCTCAACATATATCTTGTTGAACAAGGCTTCTTTTTGCGCAGGTTTGAATTTGCAATCGCCTTCTGCCATATAGGCGTAGCCGTACTTACCGTAAATTTCATCTAACAGTTCAGATAGCTTTTTACCGGTAACAGAAATCATCTCTACCAGCAGGCTGGAAGCGAAAACACCATCTTTGCCTTTAATGTGGCCGCGAATAGTCAAACCACCAGAGCTTTCACCGCCGATAAGAGAATCATCGGCTTCCATTTGTGAGCTGATGTGCTTAAAGCCTACCGGAACCTCAAAGCATTTTTCACCATGATCTTCTGCAATCTTATCTAGCAGATGTGTCGTTGCGATGTTACGTACTACAGAGCCTTTCCAGCCTTTGTATTTGAGTAAGTAGTAGTACAGTAAGATCAGTACTTCATTTGGATGAATAAAGTTACCTTTTTCATCAATGATACCTAAGCGGTCGGCATCACCATCGGTACCGATACCAATGTCATAACCTTCCTGAGCGACGAGGTGCATCAGACGGTAAAGTGTGGCGGCACTCGGTGAGGGCATTAAGCCACCAAAGTCCGGGTTTTTGCCATCATTAATCACGTCTACTTCACAGCGGCCGTTAATCAAGACCGTTTGCAGCGCATTTTTTGCTACCCCAAACATAGGGTCGATAAGTACGCGAAGGTTGGCTTTTTTGATTGCTTCTATATCGACAAAGTTAATAATCGAATCAACGAATTCGTTCATCGGATTAATAACCTGAATAAGCTGATCTTCAACAGCCTGATCAAAGTCGATGCTTTTGACATCGTTTGCCGTGAGTGTCGCGATTTGCGTTTCAATCTTCTGAGTAATGATTTCATCAGCGTCACGACCGCCTTCGATAAAGACTTTGACTCCATTGTAGTCCGCAGGGTTGTGTGAAGCGGTAATACAAGCAGAGTAAGCACAGTTCATCTCTTTCGCCTGGAACATGACGATTGGTGTCGGAACGAACTTATCTATGAAGCTGACAACCACACCGTTGGCAGCCAAAACTTCAGCAAACCAGCGACCAGCCTTGTCAGAAAGGAAGCGGCGGTCGTAGCCGATAACAAAGCCACGCTCTGCTACAGATTCAGCATTAGTGATGTTTGCAACCGCTTGAGCAACCAGACGTACATTCTCTTTGGTGAACTCTTCACCTATAAATGCACGCCAGCCGCCTGTACCAAATTTGATCATAATTTGATCCTCAATAAGAGCGGCAATACGCCGCATCTCAAAATATTTATAATGAAAATCTGTTGCTAGCGAATCCACTACAGTGACTCTAGGTGAGCAAATGCAGTGGACTTATGTAAAATGGATTAACCCAAAGTACCTTACCCTAGAGTAACAATGACTTCGTTAACTGAACCTTCAGCTTGCACAGGTACTGATGCCTCATTAACCGCTTCACCGTTAAGAGTGATAGATTTCACCCCTTTGCTGACAGAATTCGGGTTAACTACTTTGATGTTGTAGGTAGCACCCAGCCACTGACGAGTTACTTCAAATCCAGGCCAGTCGGTCGGGATACACGGGTCGATAGTCAGGCCATCGAAACCAGTACGTACACCAAGAATGAAGTTCGTTACTGCGAAGTAAGCCCAGCCAGAGGTACCTGTCAGCCATGGGTGATTTGCACGACCATGATCCTGGTGGTCACGCCCCATGATGAACTGAACGTAGGAGTATGGTTCAGCGATACGTTTTTCGATGATGTCGTTCTGGTTGTACGGGTTTAGCGCGTCGTAGAACTTCATTGCACGATCACCACGGCCCAGCTTCGCTTCTGCTACCCAAGCCCATGGGTTTGGATGAGAGAAAATAGCGCCATTTTCTTTAACGCCCTGGTATACGCGAGTTACGAAACCAATGTCGTCGTTTGGTGTTGCAAAAGAAGGTGAGTTCAGGTGCAGGCCGTATTCAGAGAACAGGTTCTCATCGACAGCATCCATTGCTTTCTCACCGCGTTCCTGAGATACCGCGCCAGAAAGGACTGCCAGAGTATTTGACTCAAGATGCACACGGCCTTCTTTCTGTTGTGCAGTACCGATCTTGTCGCCGTTCTTCGTTAGACCACGGATGTACCAGCCGCCTTCTTCATCCCACAAGTGCGTTTCACACGCTTCGCGAACGTTAGCCGCCATAGCCGTGTACTTCTCTACGTCGGCATCTCTACCCAGGTATTTCGCCAGATCGATGAACTCTTGCAGTGCCCAAAAATGCAGGAATGACACCATTGAAGATTCGCCACCACCTAAGTTCAGGCAGTCGTTCCAGTCGGCACGTAGGCCTTTACAGATACCGGTCTGACCTACGTACTCTGCAGAGAAGTCTAACGCTGCTTTCATATGGTCATATACAGTTGCGTCACCGCCATCTGCGTATGGAATCACTTCTTCAAAGAAACTGTGTTCGCCGGTTTCCATCACGTATTTACAGATGGTTGGTACTAACCATAGATGGTCATCAGAACAAGTATCTTCGATGCCATGGATCTTGTCTTCATCTGAAGGTGTTGGAACAACGGTTGGTGATTTAGATGGTTTAACATCTGCTTTCTCAGGATCGAACCAGTCTGGATCGAACAGGTGTAGACCATAACCTGCTTTCACTTGACCGCGTAGAAGATCAACGATACGTTTGCGCGTCATTTTCGGGTTAGCGTGAGGTACTGAAATTGCGTCTTGCGCCGTATCGCGGTAGCCAAGACCTGTACGACCGCCAACTTCGATAAAGGAGGCAAAGCGAGACCAAACTACACAAGTTTCTGCTTGGTATAGCGTCCAAGTGTTGATCATGGTATCCAGACCTTCATTTGGTGATTTCACCTGGAATTTTCCACAACGCTCATCCCAGTGTGCTTTAATACCCGCGAATGCGTTATCCACTTCTGCCAGGTTCTGGTATTTAGCACGCAGACGTTCGCCGTTACCTTTACCGATACCGAGGATGTAAGCGAAACGTACTTCTTCACCCGGTTGAATAGTGAACTGCTTGTGTAGAGAACCACAGTGGTTGTAACAAGTTTGCGCACTGTTGAAGCATTTCCCTTGCTCAACGGCTAGTGGGTTTGCTTCATCACGGTACAGACCCAGGAAGCTGTCACGCTGACCATCGTATGAATCTGGATCGAACGTAGATGCCAGGTAATAGAAGCCTTCGAAGTCATTAGTGTTGTAGTACAGATCGTATTCAATCACGCCATCTTTGTACGCCGTTCCTGCTGAATAGAGTGACATCTGATGGTTTTGGTTGTCTGACTGAATATGGCTGAATGAGAACTCAACAAATGAGAACGCACTGATAGTTCGTGGTTTGTCTGAAGTGTTTTTAATCACCACATCCCAAACTTCCGCGTCTTCGCCTTTTGGTACGAATAGCGTTTTAGTTGCTGAGATGCCGCTGTACTCACACTTAAACTTAGAGTAAGACAGACCGTGACGAACTTCATAGCTAGCTTCATCTAAGCTCTTAGCGACTGGCTGCCATGAGATTGACCAGTAGTCTCCCGTTTCATCATCACGAAGATAAACGTAGTGTCCAGGGCGATCGAAAGTTGCATTTGGACGAAACTTAGTAACACGGTTGTATTCTGGAGAGTTGTAGAACGAGTAGCCACCAGCGTTATTTGAAATAACTGTACAGAACTTTTCCGTACCTAGGTAGTTAGTCCAAGGTGCTGGTACATCTGGGCGAGTAATGACGTATTCACGATTCTCGTTATCGAAATAGCCGTATTTCATTTGTGTATTTCCTTTTTACAAAGCTGCCCTAGCAGCCAAAATTTAAAAATTATTGAAAGCTCAGCGTGTGGTGTATGGCGCTACGTTACTTCCATGGTTTACGGTAATTCACGCCTTGCAACTCGAGCAGAGGAAGGTGTCCTTTCAGGCGTGATAAATAGTCGGTCCAGTCCCGGTGTGGTTTATCGGTCCAGCAAGCTTCTGCTATTGCGGTCAGGCGCGGGAATACCATGTATTCCAGACGTGACCGGTTGTTGACAATTTCGCACCAAAGGGCGGCCTGAATGCCCCAGATACGTTTTCTTATCGGGTCATCATCTGCCACTTGTGAGAGTGGTTCATAGTTGTAGGCCGTTTCCAGTGGTATTGGGTTTGCCCAGTCCACTCCTGGCTCTTCTGGCGCGTAATCCTGGGTCATATCTAGGTAAGTGGTTTGCGCTGGTTGAAGTACCACATCAAAGCCCTGACGTGCGCAGTTTAGAGCTGCGTCTTCACTCAACCAGGAGTAAATAACCGTATCTTTACTCACTTTGTCGCCATGCTGAGCTTCCTCCCAACCGAGCATGCGCTTGCCAAGCTTGCGAAGTTTGTCTTCCGCGTAACGTAAAAAGTGGCCTTGCAGCTCTTTGTAATCGTTGTAGCCCAACTGCTCCATCAGGGTCTGGCAGGCGGGACTTTTCGACCATACGCCGTGTGGCACTTCATCTGCTCCGATATGTAAATAAGGGGCAGGGAAGAGTTCAGCAACTTCTTCCAGTACTTTATCGAGAAACTCGTAGCTGCCCGGAAGGGCTGGGTTAAGTACATTATCGCTATAGTGCTGAATACTGCGGTATTCGGTCGTGTCATCTTTGTCCACTAACAAATGTGGTAGTGACTTGATGGCGGCACGACAGTGACCCGGAACATCAATTTCTGGTATGACGGTGATGCCACGCTGTGATGCGTAGGCCACCACTTCTTTAATTTCTTCCTGGGTATAGAAGCCACCATAGCGCTGAGAAAAGTGTGTGTACTGAGGCTCAATGGTTTCATCTAATCCACGCCATGCGCCGATGTCTGTCAGCTCGGGCAGTGACTTTATTTCTATACGCCATCCTTCATCATCAGTGAGATGCCAGTGGAATGCATTGAGCTTGTAGTGGGCTAACTGGTTAATAAGACGCTTTACCTGCTCTACAGAGTGAAAATGGCGAGCACAATCGAGCATCATTCCGCGATAGCGGAAGCGAGGACGATCTTTAATCGAGCAGCAAGCGACTTCCATAGCATCACCTTGAGCACTTCTCTTGATAAGTTGCAGCAAGCTGGCACAGGCGTGAATAAAGCCTGATGATGAACCTGCTTCGATTTTAATCGATGCTTCGGTCACTTTTAGTTTGTATGCACCTTCATCTAGCGTCGGGTTGCCTTTGAAGATGATCTGACTGTTATTGGCAGTAGAAATCTCAAACTGGTGAATGCGCTGAAGTTCCTCGATCAACCATTCTTTGGCTGAACCTGCTAAATCCGAGTAAACGGAAATACCGGCTTTTTCAGTCAGCGTGAAGTAATTGTCATCCACTTCAATGAAGTTAGGTTTTGGTAGTAATGGTTGTGGGTGAGCATTACTAGACGGAATTTCACTGCGCTCGCGGTAAGGTGACGCCAGGACAATAGGTGTTACATCAACCTCAGCGCGTTGGGCGTTTCCGTTGAGGACAAACTCAACCAGAGCTTCATTAAAGCCGTCGGAGTAGTAGCGGAATGGGTTTGAGCCAATACTGAACTCACAGTAAAAGTTGTGATTTGCTGCTAATACCATGCCTTCGGGTTTTAAAGTACAAAAGCTGCCCACTTGTTTAAGCAGGCCATGGGATACACTGTCGGGCAGAGTGTATCGGTCAAAAGCAAAAGTAAGTTGCCAATCGTGAAGATCCTGATCACTTAGATTATGAAAAGTCAGGCCAAATCGGCAGTTTTGTTTTTGTTCTGATAGAACAACAAGGTCAAGACGATATTCCATATCTACTCCTACTTTACCGTTAACGAGTAAAGGTTGTGCTCCGGTTTTCCGGCGAACATGATCGCGCCGTCAATCGCGTCAAACTGAGGCTCGACGATCCACTGCTGAACGGGTGGAGAAAGCCAGTGCAAAATACGTTCGGCAATACTGCCCATCAGGCAAATGCGCGTAGCGCCACGTTTGTTTAATGCCACAAGAAACATTTCTATGTCGGAGGCGGTCTGTTTCAGCATTTCAATCGCCAGTTCATCGCCTCGTTGTGCATATTGAAAGATTGCTGGAGAAAACTGCCCGTAATCTCGGGGCAGGGCTTGTTTGGACCAAGCCACCACGTTGTCTACGTCGTTTTCGAAATGTGCCATTACGTATTCGGCAAGTGGCGTTTTTTCTCGGATGCCATCTTGTGCCAACAGAACCTGCTGTATCAGGTGTAGGCCCATTACTGCTCCACTGCCTTGATCTGAGATAGGAAACTCCCGGCCGCCCACCACATGCTGTTCAAGCCCTTTCAGGTAGATACCGCAGGAGCCGGTTCCTGCAATCATGATTGCGCCGTCTTTACCGTTATGCGCGCCAAGACAAGCACCGTACGCGTCGGTATTTAACGTCATGCTGGCAAACGGGTGGAGAAGAGACATAAATGCTTGCCAGGATGCTTTGTGCTCAGCACCTGCCAATGCAAGGCCTACGTGCATGGATGAAAAGTCTTGCTGAGACAAGCCACCTTGCCCTGCCGCTAAAGTAATGGCGTCGATTATTGAAGCCATTGCAGTTTCAGCACCCAACATGATGTTGGCACTGCCGGTTTTGGCTTCACCCAGAAAATTACCTTGAGCGTCTTTAATGCGGGCGCGGCAGGAGGTGCCACCACCATCGATACCTACAAAATACATACCCATGACTACTGCTCCTTCATTTCTTGAGCTATCGCTACACTTGAGCAGTGTTGCGCCTGGCTCATGATAGCGAGTAAGTACCAGGCACCATGGGGGATCCATTGTTCTCCCCAGCGCCAGTTTTGCAGCATGTCGTCTTTTTGTGCTGGTGGATTGAAGGCAATGTCTTCTTCATCTTCGAAGCCGCCTGTAATGCCATTGCACACACCACCTTTAGCATTGAAAAAACCATACTGCGGCAGATAATCCGGGTTATTATGACCGTGTCCGTCTAGCATGCACATATCGTAAGGGTTGAGGCCAACGATCCAGTTGAGTGCGTTTTGTGCAAAATGCAGCAGCTGTTGTTGTGTCTCAGGTGACTTAATATAGGGCATAGCCAGGAACGCCATTGATGCTAAAGAGCCCAAGCGTGCGTTCTCACCTTGCCACCAGTAGCCTGATTCATTGTTATGCGCAACAAAGAACGCTTCACGCTTGGCCTCATCGATTCCCTTGACGTACTGACGAGGGTAACCAAATGGGTTGGTGGTGTTATTGGTGATCGCTAACTCAAATTCACAGGCCAGACTGACAACCTGGCTGATGGACTCAACTAATTCTGCGTCGTCTTCAATGGACAGATACTCACACAGCGCAATAACCGGTAATCCTGCTTCTGCTGCATGGAAATAAGGTCGGCTGCCATCCCGGTTAGCAGACCAGTAGTATTCGATATTTTCATCGCTCATCTGGCGATTGGCTAAGCGAGCTGCCCATTGGCGGCTTTCTTCCAGATAACGGGGTTCTTTAGTGGTTTTAAACAGTTCAGTAGTCGCTAACAGAGCACAGTATTCATCAATGATGTTTTCTTCTCCGTCATTGAGATATTGCTCGTTGTACTCTTTCAGGTGCCAGTAGCCGTTCTCTGCAGCATTCAGGTATTTCTGCTGATCGAACTCACCATGAACGTCTAAGCGAGATGCTGCCGCGAGTGAGGCAATTGCGACACCGCCGCCTTGCCTGAAGCCTGCTTGATAGTCATCGAACTTATGTCCGAGTTGCGTTTCGTACGCACAAATTTCTCGCTGAGCGGTATCTTTACTCCATTTATCAAACACGGTCATGTAAAAGAAACCTTGTTCGTTTTGCATACGAACAAGAAAATCTGCGCCAAACAGCGCTTCTTCAACAAGACGTGTACGTGTGAACGCAGCGATACTTTCGCTGTCCTCAAGTAAAGAAAGTCCCTTAAGCATATTCCAGACGACCATCGGTGTTTGCTGAGGGTTCAGGTAGTTGGCGTAAGAGAGGTGGCTCAAATATTTGCTGACATCACCCGAGGCGTCGTACCAGCCGCCGTGAACATCGGCAGTTTGGTCGGAATTTAAGATTGGGGCTTGGCGATCACTCTGATCAAAAATGCCACCACAACGCTGAGATTTAAAGTAATGGATCACATCAGACAGGGTTCGGTCCAGCAACAGTTGCTCACCGATTTCGAACTGGGATGAACACACATCTTTAAATTGAAGATAATAGTGGCCCGGAGTGACAACCGAAGAGAAGTCAATGAGATAGAAATAGCCCTGATGCCAGTTTGCTACTTTACCTTGCTCTTGTAACTTAAATGTCGCTACTGTTTGCGCGCTTTCAGCACATATTAATAAAACACTGTCATCTGACAAATGAGGTTGTTCGGTCTGGATGACCGCTTTTTTCTGGCCCAGACGCTCATAACCAATGTGATTGGTGAGTAGCAGCATTCAATGTCTCCGCGAAACAAAAAAGATAGAAATGGGTCAGTTTTAACCTGACCCTTATGTGTAATGGCGTTTGTGGTTAGTCTTCAAATAGGTAACAACGAACAAAGTGGTTGTCTGAGAGCTGGGTAATACCAGGTAACTGCTGACGACATTTGTCTGTTGCATGTACGCATCGGCCTGCGAATGGACAACCAACTGAGTCCGGAGTCCAAAGCGGTATCTCTCCTTTGTTACCTTTTAGTTTCTCGTGAATCGATTTCGATGGATCCGGAACCGCAGACACGAGCAGCTGGGTGTACGGGTGTTGAGGATCATGAATGATTTCCTCTGTGTCGCCCCATTCAACCATGTGACCAACGTACATCACTGCTAAGTCTTCTGCGATGTAACGTGCTGTAGCGATATCGTGGGTGATGTACAGCAGAGACATTTGTTTTTCGAACTTCATCTCTTCCATCAGGTTGAGAACACCTGCACGAATCGATACATCCAGCATGGAAGTCGGTTCGTCAGCCAGGACCACTTCTGCCCCAACCGCGATGTTACGAGCGAGGTTGACACGCTGCCGCTGACCACCAGAAAGCTGGTGAGGGAATTTTTGTGCGGTCTCTTTCGGTGGAATAAGACCTACTTGTTCCAGTAAGTCATACACGCGTTCTTCCAGCTCTTTCTTGTTGCCTGGCGATACTTTCTTATGAATGAGCAGTGGTCGCGCAATGTGGTGAAAGATATTGTGTGTTGGGTTTAGCGAACCAAAAGGGTCCTGCCAGACCATTTGTACGCCTTCACGGTAAGTCATCAGATCGTGTTTAGATTTGATGTCTTGAATATCGCGACCCTTGTATTCGATGATGCCATCAGACGGGGCATACATTTTTGCGATCATTTTCGCAGTCGTAGATTTACCTGAACCAGATTCACCAACGACAGACAAACCGCGGCTTTTATACATTTTGAACGATACGTCATTAATCGCACGCATCTTAGACTGCTTGATAGAGTTGCTATTTAGCGGGAAGTCCTTAACGACATTTTTACCCTCAATCAGCAGTTCACCGAGTTGTTTGCTCATAATTCTCTCCAGTGTAATTTTGTTCGTAGCTAGCGTGATTTCGGGTTGTTAAACCTTAGCTTGAGCAATGGTTTCGCCGTACAAATGGCAGTTTGAGAAACGACCTGGTTCAATCTGGCGCAACTGAGTCGGCACTTTTGTACAAGCTTCATGGACACGATCACAGCGAGCCTGGAAACGACAGCCTTGCGGAATCTCAAGCAAGTTCAGCGGATTGCCCGGGATGCCTGTCAGCTTTGTTTTTGGACCAGTGAGCGGAGGGAAAGAGCTACCCAAACCTTTTGTGTATGGGTGGTAAGGGCTTTGCAGAATTTCTTTCGAAGGTGCAACTTCAATCAGTTCCCCTGAGTACATGATTCCGATGCGGTCAGAGAATTCCACCATCAATGACAAGTCGTGGGTAATGAACAAGATTGAAAATCCGAACTCTTCTTTTAGAGCATAAATCTTTTGCAGGATTTCACGCTGAACAACTACGTCGAGTGCTGTTGTTGGTTCATCCATAATGATCATCTTTGGATTCAGCGCCAGAGCGATCGCAATAACTAAACGCTGACGCATTCCGCCTGAGAACTGGTGCGGATAGTCATTAAGTCGACTCGGGTGGATATCAACAATTTCCAGAAGACCTTCAGCGCGGCGTTTTGCCTGTTCGCGAGTCATGTTGGTATGGCGCATGATAACGTCGCAGAACTGCTCTTCCATAGTGAGTACAGGGTTAAGTGCGTTCATCGCACTCTGGAACACCATAGACATCTCACTCCAGCGGAAAGCCTGCATACGGTCATCACTGTATTTAAGAATGTCTTCACCATTGAAGATAACTTCGCCACCGGTAATGAATGCTGGCGGCTTATGTAAACGCATCAGGGAGAAAGCAACGGTTGATTTACCACAGCCAGACTCTCCAGCCAGGCCAAATACTTCGCCCGGTGCAATATCAAAGCTGACGTTATTACAGGCGCGGACATCGCCCGCATCGGTAATGTAATCTACGCATAGGTTACGGATAGAAATTAGTGGTGCAGTCATGATTATTTATCTCCGCTCACTAGTGCATTTTGTGTTGCCAGTTCAGGCTCACGTTCTTTCTTGTCTTTCGCTGCTAGCTTTTTCCAGCGCTTCATACCTTTATGAGAGCGAAGTTGCGGGTTAGCAATTTCGTCTACGGCGAAGTTAAGCAGAGCAAGACCTGTCACGAGTACTGTTAGTGCGATACAAGGTGCTAACACTTCCCACCATGCGCCAATCAGCATTGCTGAAGAGGTCTGAACGTTGTAAAGCATGATGCCCCAACTGATGGTATTAGCGTCGCCTAGACCCAGGAACGAAATGACAGCTTCGGTGTTGATAGCCAGCATTACCGAGCCGATAAAGCTTGCGCCAACGATAGGGATAAGGTTTGGTAAAATCTCAACAAATATGATGCGGAATGAAGATTCACCCAGCACTTCAGCTGCTTTTACGAACTCTTTTTCACGCAGTGCCATGGTTTGAGAACGTACAACTCGAGCCCCCCATGCCCAGGACGTACCTGCAATGATTAAGGCGATAGTGAGAGGTCCGGCTTCGCCGATAAATGCAGCGAGTACGAATAGCAACGGATATTGAGGAATGACCAGCATGATGTTCATGGCGGCACTTAAGATGTCATCGACTTTGCCACCAAAGTAACCGGCAGAAATACCGATAACTGTCGCTAAGAAGCAGACGATGATACCTGCGCCAAAGCCAACACCAAGAGATACACGGGCACCGTAAGCGACTTGTGACCAAATATCACGACCCATACGGCTAGTACCTAGTACGTGATCAGCTTTTTTAGACATGATTAACGTACGACGGTCATCAGCTAGATTTTTTGCAACCCAGCCATCAGGGTTGTTTTGTGCTTGTTTTACGACAAAGCTCGGGTATTCATGCGGATTACCCGTCCGTTTGTCTGGGGCGTGTTTTGTAATTAGGGGGGCAGCTACCGCGACGAAAATAAATAGCGTAACAATAGCTAAACCAATACGTGCGAAGGCGTTACCTAAGATTAGTTTAAATAAGTTTTTCATGATTATTTGCCTCCCTTACGTAGGCGAGGGTCTAGAATCATGTACAGCATGTCAGCCATTAGGTTGAAGCAAAGCATGAACATCGTCATGATGATTAGCTGACCTTGCAGTACCTGATAGTCTCGAGCGTGGATAGCGTTCAATAGCACTGTACCCAAACCAGGGTAGTTGAAAATCATTTCAATGATTAGCTGACCGCCAATTGCCATACCCAGTGACATTGAAAGGGCGGTTACACTTGGAAGCAGTGCATTTCGGGCTGCGTAGTTGAATACCACTCGGTTTTCACTCAGGCCTTTACCTTTCGCCATCGTGATGTAGTCCTCAGCCAACAGGTTGATCATGTTGTTACGCATGTTGACAAGGAAGCCACCAATTTGAACGATAGTTGCACAGAAAAGCGGTAGTACTGCGTGGTAGCCTACGTCTTTAATGAACTCCCAGTTCGTCCAGTCTGGTATCGTACCCGGCGTGTAAGCGTAACCAGATGGGAACCACTTCAAGCCGATTGCAAAGGTAAAGAGCGCTAGCATTGCAATAACCATTTGCGGAATAGCTTGAACGATCAGGGTTCCTGGCGTAACAAAAGCATCGTATTTGCTGCCACGTTTCCAGGCTGCAAAAATCCCCAGGACTGATGCGATAGAGAAAGAAAGTACAACCGCAGTGCCGGCAAGGAATAGTGACCAACCAAAGGCACTACCAAGCAACGAGTTTACAGAAAGCGGGTAGAACTGAATTGAAGTTCCGAGTTCCCAGCTAAGAATGTTCTTAATGTAAGACAGGTATTGAATGTAAATAGGACCATCAACAAATCCCAGCAGCTCTTTCATTGCTGCAATTCGTTCTGGTGTTACCTGTACTGAAGCGTTGGCAAACATCATGGTAACCGGGTCACCAGGCATTGCTCGCGGAATAATAAAGTTTAACGTCGCTGCAACTAAGAGCGCGACAAGATAGAACGACAAACGTCTTAAAAAATAACCCATAACTCACACCTTACTCACCCAGATATTTTTCTCTGTTTCTGGTTCCAGGTCGCCCCTAGCGAAATTTAGAGCGAAAAATCCCCTGACGACGTGCGCCATATATTGGTTCCGTTATGAGGGGATTTTATAGGCGGCATACGGAATGCATGCCGCTAGAAATGAACTTCTACTTATTTAACTGGTTTTAGGTCCAGTACGTGTAGTAGACGCTCAGGGATGCCAGCCCAAATGTTTGGACGACCCTTAGGATTTTCTTCGTTCCACCAACCAGTGAATCGAGTTGTGTTGTATTGGTACATGTAAGCACCAGACAGCACTGGGATGGTTACTTGGTCTGCTGCGATGATCTTCTGAATACCATGAGCGATTGCTAGCTGTTCTTGCTTATCAGCTGTCTTGTAGAAGCTGTTAAGTAGTTTGTCTAGCTGGTCATTTTTGTAGAAGTGCATTGCGAAACGAGGCATACCGTCACCAGACTGTAGCTTCGAGTTGTAAGCGCTGTCCCAGTACAAGTGTGGATCTGCACCGTGGAAGTAGTTGGTGTACGCTACGTCGTAAGTACCTTCTAGCATTGCTTGGTTGTATACCGAGAAATCTGGTGTACGAGCACGTGCTTTGATACCAACTTCAGCTAGCTGCTCAACTGCAAGTTGTACTGTGTTGTTAAAGTCTGTCCAACCGTTTGGAGACTGAATCAGAAGCTCAAAAGACTTACCTGATGGAGTGTCAACAAAACCGTCTTTGTTCACGTCTTTAAAGCCCGCTTTAGCTAGAAGGTCTTTAGCACCTTCAACGTTGTACGTGTTGAAA